>NZ_CP058258.1:20000-620000 GCF_013394695.1 Streptococcus sp. oral taxon 061 | reverse complement strand
TTCACAAGACCCAGTTATGGCTGAAAAGTTAGGGCTACGTGGAGGAGTCGGACTTGCTGCACCACAACTAGATATCTCAAAACGCATCATTACTGTTTTAGTTCCTAATATCACCGAGGAAGGTGAAACACCTCAAGATGCCTATGACTTACAAGCTGTTATGTACAATCCTAAGATTGTCTCACACTCAGTCCAAGACGCTGCTCTAGGAGAGGGAGAAGGTTGCCTATCAGTCGATCGTGCTGTCCCAGGTTATGTTATCCGCCATGCTCGAGTAACTGTCGACTACTTTGATAAGGACGGTGAAAAACATCGCATCAAGCTAAAAGGCTACAACTCCATCGTTGTACAACATGAAATCGACCACTTAAATGGTGTTATGTTTTATGATCGTATCAATGAAAAGGATCCTTTCGCAGTCAAAGAAGGTTTACTCATTCTGGAATAAAGAAAATCCCGTTCGACAACGGGGTTTTATGTTATAATAGAGCCATGAAAACAAATGATATTGTCTATGGCGTTCACGCCGTTACCGAAGCACTGTTAGCAAATACTGGAAACAAACTCTATCTCCAGGATGATTTACGAGGTAAGAATGTAGAAAAAGTCAAAGAACTGGCAACTGAAAAGAAAGTATCCATTTCTTGGACTTCAAAAAAATCTCTTTCCGAAATGACTGAAGGAGCTGTCCACCAAGGTTTTGTCCTACGTGTTTCTGAATTTGCCTATACTGAACTTGAGCAGATTCTTGCTCAGACTCGCCAAGAAGAAAACCCACTACTATTGATCCTCGATGGACTAACCGACCCTCATAACTTAGGTTCTATCCTAAGAACAGCCGATGCAACCAATGTTTCAGGTGTCATTATTCCCAAGCATCGAGCTGTTGGTGTGACACCCGTAGTTGCAAAAACAGCAACGGGTGCCATCGAGCATGTGCCTATCGCTCGCGTTACCAATCTCAGCCAAACCTTGGATAAACTTAAAGAAGAAGGTTTCTGGACTTTTGGGACCGATATGAATGGAACTCCTTGCCATAAATGGAACACAAGTGGCAAAGTCGCTCTTATTATCGGAAATGAGGGAAAAGGTATCTCAAGTAACATCAAAAAACAAGTGGACGAGATGATCACTATACCAATGAATGGACATGTACAGAGTCTCAATGCAAGCGTTGCTGCTGCTATTCTTATGTACGAAGTCTTCCGCAATCGATTATAAAAAAGTGAGGTTGGGACAAAAGATCCCGACCTCACTTTTTATTAGCAATCAAACTTTGACGCGGTAGCTGATTGAACTTTTTGTTCGTCTTTTAGACTCCAAAAAGCTCCTAATCATCCTCGCAGGGCTGGGACTACGAAATCGAGACTTTGTCTATCGATTTCTGTCCCACCGCCTTTTTAACTATGTTCAGTAATATATTTATAGGCTTCTTGACCTGCAATAGCACCATCTCCAACTGCTGTTGTAACTTGGCGAAGGTCTTTCTGACGAACATCTCCAACTGCAAAGACACCTGCAACACTTGTCTTCATATGGTCATCTGTCACAATCCAACCTGACTCATCTTGGATTTGTAAATCTTTTGTAAAATCGCTGACTGGATCTAAACCAACATAGATAAAGACACCACCAAAGGCATGTTCAGTCACTTGATTTGTTTTAACATTTTCAATGACAACTGACTCCACACGGTTTTCACCCTTGATTTCTTTTACGACAGAATCCCAAATGAAGTTGATTTTTTCATTTGCAAAGGCGCGGTCTTGCAAGACTTTTTGAGCACGAAGCTCATCACGACGGTGAACGATGGTTACAGTTTTGGCAAACTGTGTTAAGAAGATTGCTTCCTCAACCGCTGAGTCACCACCACCTACAACCAACAAATCTTGGTCACGGAAAAAGGCTCCATCACAAACCGCACAGTAGGAAACTCCACGACTATTTAGTTCTTCTTCTCCTGAAACTCCCAGGAGACGGTGCTTAGAACCAGTCGCTACGATAACTGTGCGAGTTTCAAATTCTTCATCGTCTGTGATTACTTTCTTAACATCACCATGGTTCTCAATATTTTCTACAAAGCCATAGAGATGTTCAACACCTAGATTTTCAAGAGGTTCAAACATCTTTTCTGCTAACTCAGGTCCACTAATGTTAGCATAACCTGGATAGTTTTCGATGTCAGAAGTATTGTTCATCTGACCGCCAGGAAGACCACCTTCAATCAAAGCTACTTTGAGATTGCTGCGTGCTGCATACAAGGCTGCAGTCATCCCAGCAGGACCTGCACCGATAATAATCGTATCGTACATTCTCTTTCCTTCTTTCTTGTTGTAACTATTTTTATTCTAACGAATTAAATCCCATTTTACAACTATTAAGCCTTGAGAACCAACAAGATGCTCATGGTTGCAAAAGACAATACTGGAATTGTTAGAACTCCAATCATAATCATATCATAGAGGTGAGCCTGACGCTCCTTAGCAGTTTTATCGACACCTGACAGGGCTCTAAAACCAATCCAAATCCCTAAGACAACCAAGACTAGTAAAATCGTCAAAACCAAACTCTCTAAATACAAAGCAAATAGCTGAACTAGCATGCTCTCTCTCATTTCTATTATTTTTAAAGAGCAAACCCAGTTAGCTTAGCCAACTGAGTTTTTCTTATCTTCTATTATATCAGATATAGGTCCGTTTGTAACTAGCAAAGAACTCTTTTGTTCGTTCTTCTTTAGGATGGTTGATAATCTCATCCGGTGTTCCAGATTCAATAATCTTTCCTTTATCCAAGAATAAAACCTTATCAGCTACTTGAGCAACAAATGACATATCGTGACTAACCAAAACCATAGTTTGACCTGATTTTGCAGCATTAGCAATCGATCTTTCTACCTCACCAACCAATTCTGGGTCCAGTGCTGAAGTCGGTTCATCCAAGAGTAAGACGTCTGGTTTCATGGCTAGAGCACGAGCTATAGCGACCCGTTGTTTTTGTCCTCCAGACAAGTGACGCGGATAATGCTGTTCACGATCAGAAAGCCCAACCTTAGCTAGTTCTTCCTTAGCAATTTCAGTCGCTTCTTCGTCCGATAATTTTTTAACTACCACCAAGCCTTCTTTAACATTATCTAGCGCTGTTCTACGCTCAAATAAATTAAACTGTTGGAAAACCATCGATAATTTACGACGAAGAGTTAGAATTTCTTCTTGCGTAATTTGAGAAAAATCAACTTTGAAATCATCAATCTGAATACTTCCACTATCAGGAGTTTCTAGATAGTTTAGGCTACGAAGAAAAGTTGATTTCCCAGCTCCTGAAGAACCAATTAAGGCAACAACTTCTCCTTTTTGAATATCTAAATTCAGATGATCCAAAACAGTTTGACCTGAAAAGGATTTGCTTAAATTTGAAATTTTAATCATTAGCGAAGCTCTCCTTTCACATCTGTCTCAACATTATCTGGTGCTGTAATAGCCATTTTTCTTTCAATGAAACGGCCAAGATTTTCAATAACGATATTTACCACCCAGTAGACGAGAGCTACTGAGATGAAACGTTCAAAGTAACGATAGTCTGCACCACCCAAAATCTGAGCTTGGGCAAAGACTTCTACAACACCTGCACTGAAAGCTAGGGAAGTCCCCTTGGTCAAGCCAATCAAGGAGTTAATCAAGGTTGGTGTTGCAACTACTGCTGCATTGGGAATAATCACACGACGATAAACTTGCGCACGTGTCATACCAAGACTACGAGCAGCTTCAATCTCACCTGGATTTACAGAAAGAATTGCCGCACGAAGAGTTTCGCTGGCATAGGCTGCCTCGTTAAAAGCAAAAGCCACAATCGCAAATGTTGCTGCTGGAATAGCATTAATGTTCAGAGAAGTTCCCCATTGTTGATTCAAGGCTTTCAAAGCTAATGGAATCCCGTAATAAGTCAACATCAGTTGAACTAAAATTGGGGTTCCTTTTAAGAAACTAACAAAAAATGCTTGTACTGGGTATATAAATCGAACTCGATTGATTTTCACAATCGCAAAGACTAGGGCTAGTATGATACCAAAAAAGGCACCAAATACTGTTAACATCAATGTTGTAGGTAATTGCTGTAGAATTCTTGGAATCCCATCAAAAACCGAACGCCAACTAAACAGTTTGCCATCCGGGATATATTGCATCAAATTTTGATACCAATCAGATGCTAAAATTGTTGTAACATTCATAGAAACATCCTCTCAAGATAATGATTCATTCTATCATACTTATGCTCTAATTAAAAATATTTGCTACGAGCATATCAGATTTCATCTACCTTCTAGTGTATCATACTTTAAAAGTGGGAGGTTATATATTTTATCTATCAAGGAGATAGAAAAAAACTAATTCAAATCCAAGTCCTTGTATGATTTACGATAGCCAATTTGTTTTACAAGACCATTTTCAACTAGTATTGGACGTTTCAATAGCATACCATCACTGGCCAAGAGTTTGGCTGCTTCTTTGTTTGACAATGTTCCAACCTTATCTTTCAACCCGAGTTCACGATACTTGATTCCACTAGTATTGAAAAATTGCTTCAATTCAAATCCCGAAGTTTCGAGCCAGTTTAAAATGACCTTTTCACTCGGAGTCTCTTCAACGATATGAACGTCTTTATATTCTAGTCCGAGTTGATCTAATTCTTTCTTAGCTTTTTTACAAGTTGTACATTTTGGATATTCGACAAATTCTAACATTTTCTTCTCTTTCTATTTTTTATTTTCTTGATAACTTGCATCTTCATGCCTTAAGAGCCAAGCCTTCTTTTCGAGTCCCCAAGCATAGCCTGTCAGACGTCCTCCAGCACCTAGCACACGGTGACAAGGTACAAGGATAGACCAAGGATTGCGACCTACTGCTCCTCCGATTGCTTGAGCAGAAGCCACCTGCAAGTCCTTAGCTATTTGCCCATAAGTAACTGTCTGACCAAAAGGAATTCCTCTCAAGTAGTTCCAGACTCTTTTTTCAAAGTCACTACCGACAGGAGCTAAAGGCATTTCAGATAAGTCTTGATCTTGCCCCTTAAAATAAGTCTCTAAATAGGAAGTGATTTGATTTAAAATGGGATGACTGTCAACAACAGTCACATCATTTTCAGATAATCCCTTCTCAAAATCGCTCTCTTCTTCAATCCATATCCCAAACAAATAGTGGTCATCTGCTAGCAGAGATAGGGGACCAATCGGTGACTTGTATAGCATTTTTACATACTTCTTAGACATTTAATTTTAATTTTTGATAGGCCAAGCGTTCCCCATCTACTGGAACTTTACCAACCTGTTTGAAGCCAAGTTTTTCAAAGATATGCTGCATGGCTATGTTTTTAGCGTGCGTATCTGAACGAAAATCTAGGTAATCGAAGCCTTCAATCAAACCTTCTAAAAAGGTCTGAGCAACACCTTGACCTTGCGCATCTCTAGCAACGGCAATACGGTGAAATACTAAGTATTCTGCTTCATTTCCCTCCCAGTTGCCATCATAAATTGCTTCATAAGCTTTTTCTGGGCTCTTAGTCACTGCTGCATAGGCTAAGAGGTTACCTTCGTCTAGGGCTACATAAGCTTGACCAGAGATGATATCTTCAATAATGGTATCTGCATCTGGGTAGCCGTTTTGCCACTGAGTGCTGCCAGCTTCTGCCAAATATTTCTTGGCTCCCTCAATCACTTGCATAATTGCATCAACTTCGTTTGGAAAGGCTAAGCGAATCTCCATCATTTATCCTCTTTTCATACTATTTTCTCTCATCATAGCATAAATTATTTCTTTCTACAAGCACTTGAAACTTGACTTATTATTTCTAATATTTTATAATCTAGTTATTAAAACTAGATAAAAAGGAGTTGAAAATGAATACCACTTTTTCCTATCCAAAATGGGAAGAAATTCCAAGTATCAATCTCTATCTGGACCAGGTTCTGCTCTATGTCAATCAAATCTGTCCTCCAGCTTCTCCTGACAAGGAGAAAGGTTTGACAGCATCCATGGTGAACAACTATGTCAAACACGGATATATAAGTAAACCTGAAAAGAAAAAATACCAACGCAAACAAATCGCACGATTGATTGCTATTACCACTCTCAAGTCTGTTTTTTCTATCCAAGAAATTGCTCAAACCCTTAATACCCTACACACAGACACTAATTCAGAAGAACTTTACAATGCTTTTGTGGACTATATGAATGAGGACATAGACCCAGCTAATCCTATTATCCGAGCAAGCTGCCAAACGGTCAAACTCTATCATCAAACACTAGCACTAGTCTATACAGAAACCGAAGAGGAGGAAACAAATGAATACTAGTTTCAAACTTAGTAAACGACTTAGTTTTGGAGAAGAAATAGCTAACAGTGTCACCCATGCTGTCGGTGCAGTTATCATGCTCATCTTACTTCCAATTTCATCAACCTATAGTTATGAAGCCCATGGATTTTTATCATCCATTGGTGTTTCGATTTTTGTCATCAGCCTTTTTCTCATGTTTCTTTCATCCACTATTTATCATTCTATGGCTTACGGTTCGACTCATAAGTATGTCTTGCGGATTATTGACCATTCCATGATTTATGTGGCAATCGCTGGATCTTATACTCCTGTGGTTTTAACTTTGATGAACAACTGGTTTGGTTATCTCATTATCGCCATTCAGTGGGGAACGACTATTTTTGGTATTCTTTATAAAATCTTTGCCAAAAAAGTCAATGAAAAATTTAGTCTCATTCTCTACCTCATCATGGGATGGCTAGTTGTAGCAATCTTACCAGCAATTATCAGCCAAACAAATCCAATGTTCTGGTGTCTCATGGTATCAGGAGGCCTATGCTATACAGTTGGTGCTGGGTTCTACGCTAAGAAGAAACCATACTTTCATATGATTTGGCATCTCTTCATCCTAGCAGCCTCAACTCTGCAATACATTGCCATTGTTTATTATATGTAAAAAAAGAAGTTGGGAAAATCCCAACCTCTTTTTTATTTGCACATATTGATAAAATACTGGTGCAAGCGAAGATCATTTGTCAATTCCGGATGAAATGAAGTCACTAGCATATTCTTTTCTTGAGCAGCAACGATTTGACCGTTGACGATTGCTAGAACTTCAACATCCTCACCAACTTCACTAATAATAGGTCCACGGATAAAGGTCATGGGAATTTTACCAACACCCTTACAGTCTGCTTCAGTATAAAAGCTTCCTAGCTGACGCCCATAGGCATTACGCTCTACTACTATATCCATAGTCGCCAGATGACTTTCCTCTTGAGAAGCGATTTGTCTCGCTAGCAAAATCAGACCGGCACAAGTCCCAAAGACTGGTAAGCCATTGAGTATAGCTTCTCTTAGAGGAATCAACATTTGTTGATCACGTAAGAGCTTACCCATGGCCGTTGACTCACCTCCTGGCAAGATCAAACCCGACAGGTCACTCTGGTGTTGCAGAAAATCTTCTAGGTTTCGCAATTCAATACTTTCAACTCTTAGTTCAGTAAGCACTTTTTCATGTTCTACAAAGGCTCCCTGCAAAGCTAATATTCCGATTTTCATCTATTTTCCTCGCTCAGCCATGAGAATTTGGATTTCATTTTCATTGATACCAACCATGGCTTCCCCTAGATCTTCAGAGATTTGAGCCAGAATTTGAGGATTTTGATAGTTGGTAACAGCCTTGACAATTGCAGCCGCACGCTTAACAGGATCACCTGACTTGAAAATCCCTGAGCCAACAAACACACCTTCTGCACCTAGCTGCATCATAAGAGCAGCGTCCGCTGGTGTTGCAACCCCTCCAGCTGCAAAGTTAACAACTGGTAATTTTCCATGTTCGTGGACATATTGAACTAATTCTACAGGTACTTGGAGTTCTTTTGCGGCCACATATAATTCGTCCTCACGGAGGTTTTGAATGCGGCGGATTTCTTGATTCATCATGCGCATATGACGAACAGCCTGTACGATGTCTCCTGTTCCAGGTTCCCCTTTGGTACGAATCATTGAAGCACCTTCAGCGATACGACGCAAGGCTTCTCCTAGGTCTTTAGCACCGCAAACAAAAGGAACTTGAAATTCTTTCTTGTCCACATGAAAACGATCATCAGCTGGAGATAGAACTTCGCTCTCATCAATATAGTCAATCTCGATGGCTTCTAAAATTTGAGCTTCGACAAAATGCCCAATTCGAACCTTAGCCATAACTGGAATGCTGACAGCTTCTTGTATTTCCTTAATCATCTTTGGATCACTCATTCGAGAGACACCACCGGCCGCACGAATATCAGCTGGGATTCGCTCCAAAGCCATAACCGCTGCTGCACCTGCAGCCTCTGCAATTCTTGCTTGTTCAGGATTTTGAACATCCATGATGACGCCACCTTTAAGCATCTGTGCCAAATTCTTATTTAATTCATAACGATTTTCAGTCATTTTTTTCATCCTCAATAGTTGTATTGGTAGCTACATTTTTATTGTAAGGTATTTAAGACTGCATAACAAGATAAAATAAATCGATTTGTCCGGGTACAATTATCTCTATAACAAAAAAGCACCCACATTGGGTACTTTTATTTCTTAGATTTTTTTATACTTTTTACAAGATAAAAGAGATATCCTGAAACCATGTAGGCAACAAAGATAGTTGCTGCCCATTTAAAGACAAAACCCCAACCATGTTTGGTAGCATTCAAAAAGAAATAAGGGAAGGGACTATCCTTAGCATTAGGGACATCCATCTTTAGAACAAAACCGTTTAAGAGGGCAAAAATCATATAAAGCAAAGGAAGGCTAGTCCAAAGCATGGGATCAACTAACTTATATTGACGACTCTTATCAAAAATAACTGTATCTGCTAAAAACCAGAGAGGGACAATATAATGGCAAAGGAAATTTTCCAAACGGTAAAAATCTGTCGTCAAAGGAGCTAGCATGAAATGATAGATGACACAAGTAATCATAATACTCATAGTGACGCCACCTTTGAGACGTAGAATACCAGGACTCTGCCAACTATCACCTCCACTACGCATCTTTAACAAAAGATAACCTGTAAAAAGTACAACCAAAAGGTTAGAAAGTACAGTGTAGTAAAGCAACATCCCTAAACCACCGCGCTTGGTGATCTCCAAGTATACACCGGTAAAGGCTGCTATGATTAAAAAGATACGACTATAAAATATTACTTTTTCATTTTTAATCATGATTAAATCTTCTTCACAAATTCTGATTTAAGCTTCATAGCACCAAAACCATCGATCTTACAGTCAATGTTGTGGTCACCTTCAACAATACGGATGTTTTTCACACGAGTTCCTTGTTTGAGGTCTTTAGGAGCACCTTTAACCTTCAAATCTTTAATCAAGGTAACTGTGTCCCCATCAGCTAGTTTATTTCCATTTGCATCGATAGCAACAAGGCCTTCTTCTGCTTCAACTTGTTCAGCAGGATTCCACTCGTAAGCACATTCTGGACAAACAAGAAGTGCGCCATCTTCATATACATATTCTGAATTACATTTTGGGCAATTTGGTAAATGATTCATGTTATCTCCTTAAAAAATTTATGATTATTTGAATGTCAAATTTTCTTTAACAGCAACTATTATACCTTAAAACAGACTATTTGACAAATCATGATAAAAAACGACAAACCGAAATTCAGTTCATCGTTTTTATAGTTCTTATAAATGTTTTTGTGCTTCTGATTTAATATTTTCAACAACTTCTAAAATAGAGAGTCCAGTCGTATCCAAATAGATTGCATCCTCGGCTTGCTTGAGAGGTGAAGTTTCACGATGACTATCTTTATAATCACGCGCAGCAATCTCTTCTTTCAAAGTTTCCAAATCTGTTTCGATACCCTTTGAAAGATTTTCCTTGTAACGGCGTTCCGCACGCTCATCTACAGATGCTACTAGAAAAATCTTCAATTCAGCTTGAGGCAAGACTACTGTTCCAATATCGCGGCCATCCATAACGATACCACCTTGTTGGGCAATTTCTTGCTGAAGGGCTACCAATTTTTCACGAACAGCTGGAATCGCCGCAAAAGCAGAGACAGCGTTGGTTACTTCATTTTCTCGGATTGGATTTGTTACATCTACATCTCCAACAAAAACAAGTTGTTCTCCATTTTCAGCGCGTCCAAAGCTAATTGGATATTGTTCCAATAATTCAAGAAGTTGAGATGGCTCATCTGGGCTAATTTGGTTTCTCAATGCGATGTAAGTCGCCGCACGATACATAGCGCCTGTATCCAGATAAGTATAGCCAAAGTCCTTAGCAATAATCTTAGCTACTGTACTCTTACCACTGGAAGCTGGCCCATCAATAGCAATCTGAATTGTTTTCATTGTCACTCCTATCTTGTCTTAAGGACATCACCAGGATTTGCAAACCAAGTTCCTGAAGACATATGACCAGGATTCAAGGCTTCAAGTTGAGCAATAGAGATTCCAGCGCGAGCCGCAATGGCTGCTTCCCCTTCTCCTGGCAAAACTGTAATAGTTCCTTCAGAATCAGTATGTGCCTCTGTAGTATTTTGTTGTTCGCCAGACTCAGTAGTAGCTACCGTAGTTGTTTCTGTCGTTACAGTAGTTACTTCTTCAACTTTAGGATTTGCAGAATCATAAAAATCCTTCAAAGCTGATGTTCTATCACTTCCACCCGAAGATAAGTATATTAAAACAATAATCATACCTATAACAACAATAAAGAAAATGATAGCCAGGGTTGTTAAAATGTTATTCGCTGTAAGAAAAGCCCACTTTCCACTTCTAGAATGGCGCTCACTTCTCGACTCTTCCTTGTTTTCCTCATAAATATCTTCTTGCCACGGTTCCTTTTCCATACCTTACTCCTTGAGATTTTTTTAGTTTCTTATTACAATATAAATATGAAGATTAGACTTATACCCGAACGTTGCATCGCCTGTGGGCTCTGCCAAACTTATTCAGAATTATTTGATTACCATGATAATGGTATCGTCCGTTTTTTCGATGATCCTGAACAATTAGAGAAAGAAATTCCTTGTAGCGACGATGCTTTAGAAGCCGTTAAAAATTGCCCTACTCGTGCTCTAATCATAGATGAATCTTAAAATTTGGTGGGCCATAGATTTCTAATTTCCACTCCCTCTAGTGTAGCATAATTTTCTAGAAAATTATAGTCTTTTGCTAGACTAATTTTATACAATTTTACATTTAATTGTTCCAATATTTCAATAATAAATAAACTGTTCTTTTAAGACGTTTTTCTATCACACAAGCACATATAAAGTATTAAAAAAGAGGAATTACTTCCTCTTTTTTGTTTAATCAAATGATTAGTCTTCAAATCCGTTTGGATGTTGACTCTGCCAACGCCATGCATCTTCACACATCTCTGTAATACCAAGTTCTGCTTCCCATCCGAGCTCTTCCTTAGCTTTTGCTGGGTCTGAGTAGCAAGCTGCGATATCACCTGGGCGACGTTCAACGATACGGTATGGAATTGGGCGTCCAACAGCTTTTTCCATATTTTGGATAATTTCAAGAACTGAGTAGCCTTTTCCAGTCCCAAGGTTATACACATTGAGTCCAGAGCCTTTTTGAAGCTTCTTAAGGGCGGCAACGTGTCCTTTTGCTAGGTCAACGACGTGGATATAGTCACGAACACCTGTTCCATCTTCAGTATCGTAGTCATCTCCAAAGACTTGAACTTGTTCCAACTTACCAACTGCGACTTGTGTTACATACGGCAAAAGGTTGTTTGGAATGCCGTTTGGATTTTCTCCTAGGTCACCACTCTCATGCGCACCGATTGGGTTGAAATAACGAAGCAACACAACGTTCCATTCTGAGTCTGCTTTATAGATATCTGTCAAGATTTCTTCAAGCATTAGTTTGGTACGGCCATATGGGTTAGTAGCTGAAAGTGGAAAATCTTCTAGGATTGGAACAGTATGAGGATCTCCATAAACTGTTGCTGAAGAGCTGAAAATAATATTTTTACAGTTGTTTTCTTCCATTGCTTTTAAAAGACTAACTGTACCAGCAATATTGTTATCATAGTAGGCAAGTGGGATACGTGTAGATTCCCCTACAGCCTTCAAACCAGCAAAATGGATAACTCCTGTTGGTTCTTCGTGTTTGAAAATATCACGAAGAGTTTCCGTATCACGAATATCAGCTTCGTAGAAAGGAATTTCTATGCCTGTGATTCTTTCAACTACTTCAAGACTTTTACGACTACTATTGACCAAATTATCCACGACAACAACTTGATGTCCGGCTTGAACCAGTTCAATGACAGTGTGACTTCCAATAAAACCTGCTCCACCCGTTACCAGAATTTTTTCTTGCATTTTATTTCCTCAATTCTTGGATTATTTTTTTCATTTTACCATTTTTGATAGAGAAAGTCATTTACTTTCCTAATACTACCGTAAAAACTAAGTAAAAGATTTACGATTGTTTCTTTTTAATATATCTTTCAGTCGGATAATCTGCTGGATCTAATTCTCCACTTCTCCCCTGAAGCATTTGAGCTAAATGATATCCTATAATAGGGCCGGTCGTTAAGCCTGAAGATCCTAGACCACTTGCTGTATAGACTCCTGATAAGTTTGGAACCTGTCCAAAGAATGGAGAGAAATCACTTGTATAGGCACGAATCCCCACGCGCCCACCACTTATCATTGTATCTTTTAAGTTAGGATAAAATGGACTCGCTGCCTCAGCCATTTGCTGAAGCAAATTTTCATCAACTGTTAGGTCAAATCCCATATCATTTTCATGAGTAGCTCCCAGAGACAACTTCCCACCTGGAAATGGAATCAAATCCCACTCCCCTTCAGGCATAACTACAGGATAAGCTCCCATGTCTTGTTCCACTTGGTAATCTCGAAGTTGCCCCTTTTGAGGACGAACGTCTACCTCATATCCTAAAGGCTCTAATATGTGACCAAGCCCAAGCTCTGTGGACAAGATAACTTGGTCAAACATTTGATTGTCTATCTGATAACCCGATGCTAGAGGAGTTAGACTGACCTCTTTCTTTACGACCTTAACTTGACTGGCTTCAAGTAACCGATTCACTAGGAGTTGCCCATCTACTCGAGCTCCACCAGAAGCATAGAGTAATCTTTCAAATCCCTCCAATCCAGGGAATAAGCTACTTGCAGCCACTTGGTCTAAAATGGCTAATTCTCCTATTAAGGGAGATTCATCTCTACGTTGCAAGGCTAGTTGATAGAGTTCCTCTAGTTTGGAGTCATCTTTTTTAAGCAGAAAGACACCGGAACTCTGGTAGAAATCAACTTTTGACCAGATTTTTCTAAGTCAGCTAATAAATCCACGTAGAAATCAGCTCCAAGGCGCGCCATCTTGTACCAGGCCTTATTGGCGTCGTTTAGAAAACCAGGGACTGATAATTCCTGCCGCTGCCTTGGTCGCTTGTCCGTGCCCATGATCAAAGACAGTTACTTCGACCTCTGCTTCTTAGAGAGATAGTAGGCGGCTGTTGCCCCTACAATCCCTGCTCCTACAATGGCAACTTTTTTCATTGTCTTTACCTTCTAACTAGATATGATGGAATGGATTGGTTGATGCCTGACTTGCGATAACTTCGAGAGACCAAACATTTTCTTCCTTCCATTCGTTCAAGAGTGCTGCAATTCTTTCCACAAAAAGCATTTCGATATAGTGGTCCCGGATCCAGAGCCAACAAGCCATCTGACAGCATATCTTGGGCAGTGGTGGTAATAAATATCACCAGTGATGTAGACATCTGCTTCTTTTGCTAAAGCATCAGAATAGAAAGATTGCCCACTGCCACCACAGATAGCAACTCTTGAAATGGTCTTTTGCAAATCACTCTCATGATAATACACCATACGGAGACTATCTAGACCAAAGACTTCCTTAACATGACTAGCAAATTCTTCAAATGTTTGAGGTTTAATATTGCCTATACGCCGATACCACGTTCAGGACCTGTCTCCTGTAGATAAGTTGTATCATTAATATCCAATAGTTGGCAGAACCAGTCATTAAGTCCGTTTTCAACAATATCAATATTAGTATGGCTAACGTAGACTGCAATATCATGCTTGATAAGATCAATATAAATCTGATTTTGAGGGCGACTAGCTACCAAGTCCTTTATCGGACGGAAGATTGGCGCGTGCTTAACGATAATCAAATCAACACCCTTTTCGATAGCTTCTGCCCTGTATCTTCACGTATATCAAGGGCAACCATGACTTTCTGGATTTCTTTGTCTAAGGTACCAATCTGCAGTCCACGATTATCGCCTTCCATAGAAAATTCTTGAGGGCAATAGGTTTCATAACGCTTAATCACTTCACTTGCTTTCATGGAGCACCTCCTTGATGGCTTGAATTTTATCTACTAAAACTTGACGTTCTTCATGATTTTTTTCTGGGATTTGACTAAGGGCAAATTCGAGCTTACTTGCTTCTCTTTGCCACTTTTGGACAAATACGGAGCTAAGTTCTTTAGATAGAAAAGGACCAAAACGGATATCGCTAGTTGATAAATTCATTTTCCCAGCTTCCACTACTAGAATCTCGTAAAATTTTCCAGCTTCCTCTAAAATACTTTCAGCTACAATCTGAAATCCATGCTCTTGTAACCAACTACGTAACTCATCTTCACGATTATTAGGTTGAAGAATCAATCGCTCAACATTGGCTAGTTTGTCCAAACCCTCTTCTAATATCGTAGCAATCAAACGACCACCCATTCCTGCAATAGTGATAACAGAGACCTGATCACTTACTTCGAAAGCTGCTAAACCATTGGCTAAACGAACCTGAATTTTCTCAGTCAAGCTATGACTTTCAACATTTCTAACTGCAGATTGATAGGGCCCCTCTACAACTTCACCCGCGATGGCAGCTTCAATATGACCTTTTTCAACTAATTCAATAGGTAAATAAGCATGGTCGCTACCGACGTCCAGCAAAACAGCTCCTTGGGGAACAAAAGAAGCTACTGTTTCTAATCTCTTTGAAATCATCTTCTCTCACTTTCAAAAACTCTATTTCCCTTTATTATACCATATTTTATCTGGCAACCCTGCACCTAAAAAAGACCGCAATCATGGATTGACGAGCCTTCATGAGAATGCTAGCGATAATACCATTAACTGCAACAGATTTACCAGAACCCGTAGAACCGGCAACTAGCAAGTGAGGCATTTTAGCCAAATCAAAACTACGAGCCGTACCATTGACTGCTTTCCAAGAGGAATTTCTAAAAGATTTTCAGGTTTTGTTTGAGATTGTTCCCAAAGCTCACGGAAGGATACAGTTGCAATTTCCGAGTTAGGAACTTCGATACCTACCAAGGATTTCCCAGGAATCGGTGCTTCGATACGGACATCCTTAGCAGCCAAGGCCAAAGCTAAATCGTCTGCTAGGTTTGAAATACGGTTGACACGGACACCAACTGCAGGTTTAACCTCATACTTGGTCACCGACGGACCAATTTCAGCACGCTCAACTGTTACCTTAATACCAAAACTTGCGAAGGTCTCTTCCAAAATTTTGATATTTTCTCGAACAATTTTCTTTTCTTTTGACTGATCTTTTGGTTTATCTGGCGCAAAGAGTTGCAAGCTTGGGAGCTTATACTCCAATGCCTTTTTAGCAGAAAAAATCTACTTCTACCTCTTCGTCATCATCATCTTCTTCAGAGAAAACTTCTTCCTCTGGATAGTCTCCTTCTTCAGGGTAATCAAAATCAGCTTGCGGGAGAATAATCTCAGGTTCTACCCATTCCTCCTCTGGAAGTGGAGGAAATTCTTGCAGTGGTTGGTCTGATAAGATTTCTCCAGTTTCCATATCTACAGGCTGCATGTCAAGCAAAGCCTGCTCTTCTCTTTCTTTTTCAAGTCTTGCTTGCTCTTCTGCTTCTCTTCGTGCCTTTTTCTTCCTCACGCTTGATAAAGCGCTCTTGTTTTTTCTGTTCACGGCGCTCCATCCAGATAGCAAATCGAGCTGAAAGAAAATCAGCAATATCATAGATAGACCATGGACTCATTAAAAGAGCTCGATTAGGATTAAGATTGCCCCTATGAAATAGGTACCGATATTTGAGAACAAAAAGGCTACCGGAATATAGAGACCTACCCCTAACAAGCCTCCTCCTGCAAAACTTGTTACTTGAAAACTAGTTAAATCTTTAAAGATTTGTCCAATCGTTCCTTGAAAAACAGCATTTGCCATGCTAAGCTTCCAGACAAGATAAGCTTGAAAGATGAGGAGCAAGCCTGCAAAAATAAAGAAGAAACCTGCTAACAAGCCTTCTTGTTTATGAATCCACTTAAATAAAAATAGATAGATTAGGAGAGAGAAAATAGCTAGATAAGCTAAACTTCCCACGAGTAAGCGAATCAGGTTATAAACAGTGATTCCGACAGCTCCCCATTTGAGAGCTGCAAAAATTAAACAGATAGCCAAAGCTAAAGAAATCAGCATTCGTTGAATCGCTTGTTTTCTTTCCAATTCTGCTTTAGACGGTCTTCGTCTTGTTTTAGTTGTATTCTTGTTTGCCATGCTTCTATTATATCATATTTCATGAACTTTTCGAGAGGTTAAAAAAATGACTGCCCACTTTCGTGTTCAGTCATTTGAATGTGTTTGTGATTATTTTTCTAATGGTTTACGAAGGTAACCGTAAACTACACCACTGACAATTGCTCCTACCAAGACAAAGACAAGGTAAAGAAGAGCATTTGAAGTAAGGGCGATAACGAAGATTCCTCCGTGAGGAGCCATGAGTTTGATATTTGCAAGACCAACGAGTCCACCTGCTACCGCTGAACCAAGGATGAAGCTTGGGATAGCACGAGCTGGGTCTGCTGCACCAAATGGAATCGCACCTTCAGTGATGAATGACAAGCCCATAACGATGTTCGTCAAACCAGAGTTACGTTCTTCTTTGGTAAATTTATTCTTGAAGAGAAGTGTTGCCACAAAGATTGCAAGCGGTGGAACCATTCCTCCAGCCATAACTGCTGCCATGGCTACTGAACCACCTGTTGCCACTGTTGCTGCAAGAGTACCAGTACCAAAGACGTAGGCTGCTTTATTGACAGGTCCACCCATATCGACAGCCATCATTCCTCCAAGAACGACTCCAAGAAGGACAGCTGATCCACCTTCAAGACCACCAAGGAAGTTGTTCATACCAGTGTTGATTGCGGCCATTGGGATATTAACAGCTAGCATGACAAAGCCTGTCAAGATTGTTCCAAAAAGTGGCAAAATAAGGATTGATTTAGCACCTTCAAGTGAGCGAGGAACCTTCACGTATTTCTTAACCAAGAGCACCAAGGCACCTGCGATAAATCCACCTACGAGGGCTCCAAGAAAACCTGATGATACCCCTGCAAGGGCTGAAGTTGCTTCGCCACCTTGTGCGTAAGGGATTTTACCAAAGGCATAACCTTCTTTAGCGATAGCACCAGCTACGAAACCGGCTACCAAACCTGGTTTTTCAGCGATTGAGTAAGCAACATATCCAGCAAATACTGGAAGCATCAAACCGAAGGCTGAACCACCAATTTTCATGAACATGGAAGCTAGCTCATGGTAGGAACCGAGATTGCCAAGACTATCCTGTGGCACACCCAAAGCACCATCAATCAAGAAAGCAAGTGCAATCATGATACCTCCACCGATAACGAATGGCAACATTTGTGATACACCACTCATCAAGTGTTTGTAGAAGGCACCACCTAGACTTTGTTTTTCATTAGATGCTGTTGAAGCTTGCGCTCCATTAGCAGCACGATAGACTTCAGCATTACCAGAAAGAGCCAAGTTGATCAACTCTTCTGTCTTACGAATACCATCTGCAACCGGACGGTTCACCAATGGTTTACCATCAAAACGATCCATCTCAACTGCTTTATCTGCAGCGATGATAACAGCTTTGGCATTGCGGATATCTTCTGCTGTCAATTTGTTGCCAACACCACTTGCACCGTTGGTTTCAACCTTGATACCAACACCCATTTCCGCAGCCACTTTTTGAAGAGCTTCTTGGGCCATGTATGTGTGGGCAATTCCTGTTGTACAAGCTGTAACTGCTACGATAAAGTCACCAGATTCATTTGCAAGAGCTTGAACTGGTTCTTGAGGTTTTTCTGATGCTTGGTCAAAGAGTTCAATGACTTGATCAGCTGATGTTACTTGACGAAGTTTATCAGCAAATCCGTCTTTCATCAAATATTGTGACAATTCTGCCAAGGCAGCCAAGTGAGTATCATTGGCACCTTCTGGAGCAGCAATCATAAAGAAGAGGTCAGTTGCTTGTCCGTCTAAACTTTCGTAATCAACACCCTTGTTCGACTTAGCAAAGAGAACAGTAGCTTCCTTTACAGCAGCATTTTTGCTGTGTGGCATAGCGATACCGTCGCCCAAGCCTGTAGAAGTCAAAGCTTCACGCGCTAAGATTCCTTCTTTAAAGGTTTCAAAATCTGTCACGTATCCGTGTTCAACCAAGCTATGAATCATTTCTTCGATAGCTGCTGTTTTTTCAGTTGCTTGCAAATCAAGCAACATGACATCTTTTCTCAATAAATCTTGAATTTTCATCTTTTTTCTACCTCAACTTTTTCATAAGTTTCTTTAATAAATGCTGCAGTTGCTAAATCATCTGAAAATGTAGTTGCTGTTCCACAAGCCACTCCCCATTTAAAGGCTTCCACTGCGTCTTTTGATTTTACAAACTCACCGGTAAATCCAGCAACCATAGAGTCACCAGCCCCAACTGAGTTTTTAACTGTTCCCTTGATCGGTTTAGCAAAGTATGCTCCATCTGATGTTACCAGAAGGGCACCATCACCAGCCATAGAGATAATCACGTTTTGAGCACCCTTAGCCAGTAATTCTCGAGCGTATTTTTCTATTTCATCAAGGCTTTCAAGCTTGACTCCAAAGATAGCTCCCAGTTCATGATTATTTGGTTTGACCAAAAGTGGTTGATAATCCAAACTATCAATCAAGGTCTGACCTTCAAAGTCACAGACTACTTGTGCGCCTGTCTGACGGGTCAAGGCAATCAAATCCTTATAGATGACATTGCCTAAGTTTTTAGCACTTGATCCAGCAAATACTACTGTATCTTCTGCTGTGAGATTTGAAAGAATGGCTTTTAACTCTTCAAGTTGTTCGGGCTCAACATTAGGACCTGTCCCATTGATTTCAGTTTCTTGGTCTGCTTTGATCTTGACATTGATACGCGTATCTTCTGCCACTTGGACAAATTGCGTTTCAATTTGTTCTTCAGCTAAAGTATCTGTGATAAATTTTCCAGTAAAGCCTCCGATGAAACCTGTCGCTGTATTTGGAATATCCAAACGCTTCAAGACACGGCTAACATTGATACCTTTACCGCCAGCAAACTTATCATCACTATCCATACGATTAACACTACCAACTTCCACTTTGTCCAAACGGACAATGTAGTCTATAGATGGATTGAGTGTGACTGTATAAATCATACTTCTATTACCTCCGTTTTCTCTTTGATAGCTGGCAAGAGCTCGTGACCCTTGCTTGTAATGACAATAGCACGTTTTATAGGAGCTACCTTAGCAAAACAAGACTGACCAATCTTGGATGAATCTGCTAGAACATATGTCTGTTTAGCATTTTCTAAGATAGCACGCTTGACGGCGCCCTCCTCCATATCTGGAGTTGTAAAGTAACCTTCATCTACACCATTCATTCCAATAAAGGCACGATCAAAGTGCAGTTGGTTAATCTGATTGAGAGCTACTCCTCCGATACTGGCATCTGTTGTCATTTTAACTCCACCACCGATAATGACTGTTGGGATTTGCTTATCCACTAATTGAACCGCATGGTGAATGGAATTGGTTACCACTGTAATGTCTTTTCGCTCCAATTCTTTAACGAGAAAGGCTGTCGTACTTCCTGCATCCACAAAGATAACATCTTTTTCTTTGATGAGAGAAGCTGCTTTTTGAGCAATCAACTTTTTCTCTTGAAGGTTTTTGACAGATTTTTCTTGAATGGTTTCTTCTTCTTGCAAGGAGTGAGGCAACTCTGCTCCTCCATGCACTCGACGAAGTTTATTTTCAGACTCCAATTCATCTAAATCACGTCTAACTGTTGATTCTGAAGTATCTAGCAAGCCTACCAATTTCTCTAGAGAGACGATTTTATGCTTACTCAATTCTTCTAAAATCAACTTTTTTCTCTCGCTTTTTAGCACGAACCCACCTCCTGTTAACGATTACATTATTCATTCTATCATAAAAAATATCAAAGTCAAGCATTTTTTGTCAATTTCTTTCATTTTCTATCACTGGATCCTCAACTTTAAATAAATTTGCAAGAAAGAAGGCTTTATGGTAGACTAGGTTAGTAAACAATGGAAGATTACTCAAGAGGCTTAAGAGGCCGTGTTGGAAACGCGGTAGGCGTGTTAAAGCGTGCGTGGGTTCGAATCCCATGTCTTCCGTTTAGTTTCAAAAAAGATACCCAAGAAATCTTGGGTATCTTTTTTCTTATATACTTGTTTTATAACTCGGGTGAATTTCTTAGAAAATATCAAATAACAATTTCACATTGAGAATTGTTAAGATAATGGAAACAATATAACCAAGGATGGTATTCCATTTAGCATTGGTAAATTCGCCCATCAGTGATTTCTTAGAAGTTAGATAAATCAAAGGGAAGATTGAAAATGGAAGAGCGATTGAAAGAAAGACCTGCGAATAAACCAATAACTGATCCAAGGTTTTTTCCTGATGACCAAACACAACCGCTACAATCATGACAGGCAACAAGGCAAAGAGACGAGTTGCCAAACGAATGAACCATTGAGGCAATCTCATATGCAAGAAACCTTCCATAACGATTTGTCCAGTCAAGGTACCCGTAATTGTCGAATTCTGACCACTGGCTAATAAAGCCAAGGCAAACAAGGTTGATAAGGTTGAGCTAGCTATAGCTCCTGCAATAGTAGAATCCTGCAAGGCATTATACATTTGAGAGAAGGCAGAAATCTCGGATGCATGGCCGAAAAAGAGAGCCGCCCCGAGAATTAATAGAAGGGAGTTAACGATAAAGGCCAAGGACAGTTGAAGATTTGAATCCCAGGTCATAAAGCGCACGGCTTTTCGAACATCATTCTTGTCCTTGTGATTGATTTTCCGAGTTTGAGACAAGGAAGAATGCAAATAGAGGTTATGGGGCATCACTGTCGCACCCACGATACCTAACGCCAAGGTTAATTGACTTTCATGCCCTGGCAAAGGACTTTCAAATAAGGTTGCATTCGGTAGATAACCCTCAACGATTCCTTGGAAGCTTGGATGTGACAAAGCTACCAGATAAGTAAAGATTGCTAAAATCGTTAAAATCAGTGTTGTCACAATAGCTTCAATCTTCTTAAAGCCAAATTTCATCAAAAGCAATAAGAGAAAGACATCTAGAACCGTCAAAAGGATGGCTATCATAATCGGAATCTTAAAGAGAAGATTGAGAGCAATCGCTGAACCTAGAACTTCTGCCAGATCTGTCGCCATCAAGGCTAATTCTAAAATCACCCATAGACTATAACGAAGCCATTTAGGTGAATGATGAGCCGTTGCTTGAGCCAGGTCCATCTGGGTTACAATACCAAGCTTTCCTGCCATCTGCTGAAGTTGCATGGCAATGAGAGATGAAATCAAGATAACAAACAAGAGACTATACTTATAGGAAGCACCACCGACTACACTGGTAATCCAGTTTCCTGGATCCATATAACCAACTGCGACAAGAGCACCCGGACCTAAAAAGGCCTTTATATTTTGCCAGAAATGATTGTTATTTGGAGTATCGATAGATTGATTAATCTCAGAGAGTGACATTTTTTTATGAGAAGACATAGATACTTACCTCTTTCTAAACCTACTTTTTCATTATTTTCTATTAGAGAAAAATAAGATTGACTTTAAACTATTAAAACAATGAAAACTATATGAAAAACATTTAGTTTTTTCATTATTTTTCTTAAGGCACCTTAATATTTTTCTTAAGGCACCTTAATATTTTTCTTAAGGCACCTTAATTATAACACAAAAAATGAAAACTATATGAAAAACATTTAGTTTTTTCATTATTTTTCTTAAGGCACCTTAATTATAACAGAAAATATGATAAAAACTTAAGAAAATTCAGGACTTGATTTAATATTTAGGATACAACAAAATGTTGTATTCTTTTTTTGCAAAAGAATACCAAAGAATAAAATAAAAAACGTTGTAAAAACAACGTTTTAGAAAGATTTACAAAACAATGTAAATTATCAATGGAGCCGGTGGGAGTCGAACCCACGTCCAAACACCTGCTAACATATTTGTCTACAACCATAGGTTATGTATTGTTTTAACAGTCCCTCGACACATAACTCAAGCCTAGGAACTGCGAGTCTATAAATCTCTTACCAAACTGCTAGACAAAGCTTGATCGTATCTCGCTAATAATAAGACCTGTCATCAGACACGAGCAATCCGAATCGGGTCACGCCTGCTGGTTTTTAGGCAGCTAGAGCGTAAGAAGTATTATTTTTTGCAGTTATATTTAACTGAGCGTTTACGTCGCCACACGGGTTGCAAAATATGCCTCATAATGCCTGTCGAATCCGTAACGACCCCAAAAGACTATAAAGATATTATACCTTATCTAGGTTAAAAAAGCAAAAATGCAAGTAGATGTCTAGAAAAGTCTAGTTTTCAAGGTTTCTGATAGAGCCTGATAGCCAGAAACGCTAAGGTGAAGCCCATCTGTTGTATGGTCTGATTTGAGTTGCCCTTCCTGATCTAGTAGATTCTCAAAGACAGATACATATTCTACCTGCATGTATGCAGAAGCTAGCTCTTGATAGGCTTGGTTCCAGGCCTTGATTTTCTCATTTGTGCGAATATAAACTGTCTGTTTGTATTCTTCCCCTTGATGAACTGGCAGAATAGAAACTAGCTTAATCTGTGACAGCGGATAGTCACGAGAAATACTTTGAATTACACTTTCAAGATTCTTTAATGCTTGACTCATTGGAACATCTTTCCCGATGTCATTGGTCCCAATCAAAAGCACAATTTGATCCACTGCATCACCATAGAGGTGGGCATCAAGGTTATCTAGTAAAAGTCCAGTTTGATAGCCTCGAATACCTCGGTTTACAATGGTCTTTGTTGTCCCTAGTAATTCTTGCAAGGGATAATACTCAACAATAGAATCTCCAATAAAGATGATATCTGGTTCAATTACAGAAATCTGGTTGAGTTCACGATACTTGGTTTGGATTTTCTCCTGCTCTTTTAAGAGCCAATTTTCTAATAGCTGTACTGCCAAGTTATTCTCCTCTTTCTAGCCAGTTCTCTAAAACTTTGTAAACACCCGCCTGACTGTTGGCTGGAGCTACTTTTGTCGCAACTCTCTTAACAGCCTCTTCTGCATTTTCCATAGCGTATGAAATTCCTGCCAACTCTAACATTTCAATGTCATTTTCACTATCACCGAAGGCCATGATTTGTTCAGGTTTTAAGTTCCAACGTTTGAGTAATTCTACTAGCCCCCACGCTTTATGAATCCCATCTTGTAAGATATCAATACAGCCATAACCGCTGGAAACAGCTCGCACATGCCCATCAAATAGGTCATTAATTTCCTGTAAAACCGAATCCAATCGCTCTTCACCAACTACCATGCTCATCTTGAGAACACCACCGAAGAGATTAGAGTCAAATTCATCGACAAAGTTCATTCGTTGATAGAGCTTCTCAATCATCTCTGGAGTCATAAATTTATCAAGTTCTGTAAAAACAGTACCTTTCTTTACAAAACCACCATTCATCGCAGTTACGACAAACTGATCCTGACATTCTCTACCTTTAAAATGAGCTAAAGCCCTATCAACCATGGCATCATCCCAAGTTTGTGCTTGAATCAATTCATTATTTTCGAATATCCGAGCACCATTAGCAACTACCAGAACGACTCTTTCTGCTAGATGTCCCAGTAATTGTCGCATACGATGAACTTCATTTCCAGTCGCAATGACAAACCGAACGCCACGGTGGTCCAGCTTATCTAAAATTTTCTCTAAGCGAGGAAGGTCTAGTTGACCTCTTGGATCTAACAAAGTACCATCCATATCCGTTGCTACTATCTTAATTTCCATTTTGTCTCCTTGAGATTCGAATCACTACCACTTCAAACCTACATGTTCATTCATTTCTTTATAGGCTGTATCAATCCGTTCCTTGGTAGCCTCGTCTAACTGACTACGGTATTTCCCACCCTCAATAAAGTCTTCCAGGATATAAGTTTGGTAAAGATAGAGTGGGTATCCTTCTGGAGAATAGCCTCCCTTTGGAGTCCTACTCACCCAGCTTGGATGGGCTTGGGCAGTTTCGATAGTCGTTTTACCGGATTTCTTCTTAATGGTCACATCCATGAGAACTCCACGTTCCGTCCACTTGGCATTTTCAACATCCTGCATGGTTTCAATCCGTTGATTTGAGATGAAATTCCCCATAGAGTAAATGATAAGCTTTTTATCACCTTCTTTTTCAACCGTTTCAGCTGGTTCAACAACGTGAGGATGACCACCAAAGATAATATCAGCACCCCAATCAATCATTTTATGGTAAAGTTTCTTTTGCTCCTCAGTCGGCTCAATTTGATACTCAACTCCCATCTGAGGCATGATAATTGTAATATCTGCCTCTTTCTCTGCTCGCTCAATTTCAGCCTTCATTTTATCTTCATCTAAGTCTGAAAGATAGCGATTATAATCCTCTTGAGAAATGCTTTGTTCAATTCCGTTAAAACCATAGGAATAAGCTAAAAGGGCAACTTTAATCCCATTGACTTCCTTGATGACAATAGGTGCTTTATCTCGTGGTTCATGAGTGTAGACTCCGATTGGTGTCATTCCAGCTTTTTCAATCGCATCTGCGGTTGAAACTACTCCCTCAATTTGAGAATCCAAGATATGATTATGAGCCAAGTCTAGCACTTGATAGCCTGCATCTTTTATAGCGTCCATGACTTCACCAGGTGCATTAAATAAGGGGTAACCTGCAAGATAGTGATCTTTATTTACAGTTCCTTCAAAATCACCAATGACCAAGTCAGCTTGCTTAAGCCAAGGCTTTACGTATTCAAAGTTTTCATGAAAATCGTAGGTACCGTCTGCCTTTTTTGCTGAAATGTAGATGATGTCATGGTAAAGCAAATCACCATTTGCCATGATGCGAGCACTTGTTTCCTGTTCCGTTACAGTAGTTTTCTCCTTAGAATCAGCACTCTGACTCACTGTAGTTACACTACTATTCACTAATGGAACTCCCTTAATTCCTTGAGCTAATAAAGTCAAAGCCATCGAAATCGCAACAACAATCAACAACACAACAACAAAGGTTTTATTACTCCATTGGCGATAGTTTCTAAAAAAACGAATAAATTTTCTGACAAGTCCTAAGACAGGATCTTTTTGATTTCTACTACTGCGTTTTTCCATCTTTTCTCTCCTTGCTTTTTAATGCAAGTCTCCTTACTTTATTATACCACAGACAAATTGGTATTTCCTTTTATTAGCAACTTCTGTGACTTTCTTTCTCAACTATTTTGTGTTATCATGGAATTGTAATGGAAGGAAGGAGAGAAGATGTCTGCTATAGAACGTATTACAAAAGCTTCACATTTAATCGATATGAAAGATATTATCCGCGAGGGCAATCCAACCCTACGTGCAGTTGCCGAGGAAGTCAGTTTCCCATTGAGCAATCAAGATATCATCCTTGGTGAGAAAATGATGCAATTTTTGAAACATTCACAAGACCCAGTTATGGCTGAAAAGTTAGGGCTACGTGGAGGAGTCGGACTTGCTGCACCACAACTAGATATCTCAAAACGCATCATTACTGTTTTAGTTCCTAATATCACCGAGGAAGGTGAAACACCTCAAGATGCCTATGACTTACAAGCTGTTATGTACAATCCTAAGATTGTCTCACACTCAGTCCAAGACGCTGCTCTAGGAGAGGGAGAAGGTTGCCTATCAGTCGATCGTGCTGTCCCAGGTTATGTTATCCGCCATGCTCGAGTAACTGTCGACTACTTTGATAAGGACGGTGAAAAACATCGCATCAAGCTAAAAGGCTACAACTCCATCGTTGTACAACATGAAATCGACCACTTAAATGGTGTTATGTTTTATGATCGTATCAATGAAAAGGATCCTTTCGCAGTCAAAGAAGGTTTACTCATTCTGGAATAAAGAAAATCCCGTTCGACAACGGGGTTTTATGTTATAATAGAGCCATGAAAACAAATGATATTGTCTATGGCGTTCACGCCGTTACCGAAGCACTGTTAGCAAATACTGGAAACAAACTCTATCTCCAGGATGATTTACGAGGTAAGAATGTAGAAAAAGTCAAAGAACTGGCAACTGAAAAGAAAGTATCCATTTCTTGGACTTCAAAAAAATCTCTTTCCGAAATGACTGAAGGAGCTGTCCACCAAGGTTTTGTCCTACGTGTTTCTGAATTTGCCTATACTGAACTTGAGCAGATTCTTGCTCAGACTCGCCAAGAAGAAAACCCACTACTATTGATCCTCGATGGACTAACCGACCCTCATAACTTAGGTTCTATCCTAAGAACAGCCGATGCAACCAATGTTTCAGGTGTCATTATTCCCAAGCATCGAGCTGTTGGTGTGACACCCGTAGTTGCAAAAACAGCAACGGGTGCCATCGAGCATGTGCCTATCGCTCGCGTTACCAATCTCAGCCAAACCTTGGATAAACTTAAAGAAGAAGGTTTCTGGACTTTTGGGACCGATATGAATGGAACTCCTTGCCATAAATGGAACACAAGTGGCAAAGTCGCTCTTATTATCGGAAATGAGGGAAAAGGTATCTCAAGTAACATCAAAAAACAAGTGGACGAGATGATCACTATACCAATGAATGGACATGTACAGAGTCTCAATGCAAGCGTTGCTGCTGCTATTCTTATGTACGAAGTCTTCCGCAATCGATTATAAAAAAGTGAGGTTGGGACAAAAGATCCCGACCTCACTTTTTATTAGCAATCAAACTTTGACGCGGTAGCTGATTGAACTTTTTGTTCGTCTTTTAGACTCCAAAAAGCTCCTAATCATCCTCGCAGGGCTGGGACTACGAAATCGAGACTTTGTCTATCGATTTCTGTCCCACCGCCTTTTTAACTATGTTCAGTAATATATTTATAGGCTTCTTGACCTGCAATAGCACCATCTCCAACTGCTGTTGTAACTTGGCGAAGGTCTTTCTGACGAACATCTCCAACTGCAAAGACACCTGCAACACTTGTCTTCATATGGTCATCTGTCACAATCCAACCTGACTCATCTTGGATTTGTAAATCTTTTGTAAAATCGCTGACTGGATCTAAACCAACATAGATAAAGACACCACCAAAGGCATGTTCAGTCACTTGATTTGTTTTAACATTTTCAATGACAACTGACTCCACACGGTTTTCACCCTTGATTTCTTTTACGACAGAATCCCAAATGAAGTTGATTTTTTCATTTGCAAAGGCGCGGTCTTGCAAGACTTTTTGAGCACGAAGCTCATCACGACGGTGAACGATGGTTACAGTTTTGGCAAACTGTGTTAAGAAGATTGCTTCCTCAACCGCTGAGTCACCACCACCTACAACCAACAAATCTTGGTCACGGAAAAAGGCTCCATCACAAACCGCACAGTAGGAAACTCCACGACTATTTAGTTCTTCTTCTCCTGAAACTCCCAGGAGACGGTGCTTAGAACCAGTCGCTACGATAACTGTGCGAGTTTCAAATTCTTCATCGTCTGTGATTACTTTCTTAACATCACCATGGTTCTCAATATTTTCTACAAAGCCATAGAGATGTTCAACACCTAGATTTTCAAGAGGTTCAAACATCTTTTCTGCTAACTCAGGTCCACTAATGTTAGCATAACCTGGATAGTTTTCGATGTCAGAAGTATTGTTCATCTGACCGCCAGGAAGACCACCTTCAATCAAAGCTACTTTGAGATTGCTGCGTGCTGCATACAAGGCTGCAGTCATCCCAGCAGGACCTGCACCGATAATAATCGTATCGTACATTCTCTTTCCTTCTTTCTTGTTGTAACTATTTTTATTCTAACGAATTAAATCCCATTTTACAACTATTAAGCCTTGAGAACCAACAAGATGCTCATGGTTGCAAAAGACAATACTGGAATTGTTAGAACTCCAATCATAATCATATCATAGAGGTGAGCCTGACGCTCCTTAGCAGTTTTATCGACACCTGACAGGGCTCTAAAACCAATCCAAATCCCTAAGACAACCAAGACTAGTAAAATCGTCAAAACCAAACTCTCTAAATACAAAGCAAATAGCTGAACTAGCATGCTCTCTCTCATTTCTATTATTTTTAAAGAGCAAACCCAGTTAGCTTAGCCAACTGAGTTTTTCTTATCTTCTATTATATCAGATATAGGTCCGTTTGTAACTAGCAAAGAACTCTTTTGTTCGTTCTTCTTTAGGATGGTTGATAATCTCATCCGGTGTTCCAGATTCAATAATCTTTCCTTTATCCAAGAATAAAACCTTATCAGCTACTTGAGCAACAAATGACATATCGTGACTAACCAAAACCATAGTTTGACCTGATTTTGCAGCATTAGCAATCGATCTTTCTACCTCACCAACCAATTCTGGGTCCAGTGCTGAAGTCGGTTCATCCAAGAGTAAGACGTCTGGTTTCATGGCTAGAGCACGAGCTATAGCGACCCGTTGTTTTTGTCCTCCAGACAAGTGACGCGGATAATGCTGTTCACGATCAGAAAGCCCAACCTTAGCTAGTTCTTCCTTAGCAATTTCAGTCGCTTCTTCGTCCGATAATTTTTTAACTACCACCAAGCCTTCTTTAACATTATCTAGCGCTGTTCTACGCTCAAATAAATTAAACTGTTGGAAAACCATCGATAATTTACGACGAAGAGTTAGAATTTCTTCTTGCGTAATTTGAGAAAAATCAACTTTGAAATCATCAATCTGAATACTTCCACTATCAGGAGTTTCTAGATAGTTTAGGCTACGAAGAAAAGTTGATTTCCCAGCTCCTGAAGAACCAATTAAGGCAACAACTTCTCCTTTTTGAATATCTAAATTCAGATGATCCAAAACAGTTTGACCTGAAAAGGATTTGCTTAAATTTGAAATTTTAATCATTAGCGAAGCTCTCCTTTCACATCTGTCTCAACATTATCTGGTGCTGTAATAGCCATTTTTCTTTCAATGAAACGGCCAAGATTTTCAATAACGATATTTACCACCCAGTAGACGAGAGCTACTGAGATGAAACGTTCAAAGTAACGATAGTCTGCACCACCCAAAATCTGAGCTTGGGCAAAGACTTCTACAACACCTGCACTGAAAGCTAGGGAAGTCCCCTTGGTCAAGCCAATCAAGGAGTTAATCAAGGTTGGTGTTGCAACTACTGCTGCATTGGGAATAATCACACGACGATAAACTTGCGCACGTGTCATACCAAGACTACGAGCAGCTTCAATCTCACCTGGATTTACAGAAAGAATTGCCGCACGAAGAGTTTCGCTGGCATAGGCTGCCTCGTTAAAAGCAAAAGCCACAATCGCAAATGTTGCTGCTGGAATAGCATTAATGTTCAGAGAAGTTCCCCATTGTTGATTCAAGGCTTTCAAAGCTAATGGAATCCCGTAATAAGTCAACATCAGTTGAACTAAAATTGGGGTTCCTTTTAAGAAACTAACAAAAAATGCTTGTACTGGGTATATAAATCGAACTCGATTGATTTTCACAATCGCAAAGACTAGGGCTAGTATGATACCAAAAAAGGCACCAAATACTGTTAACATCAATGTTGTAGGTAATTGCTGTAGAATTCTTGGAATCCCATCAAAAACCGAACGCCAACTAAACAGTTTGCCATCCGGGATATATTGCATCAAATTTTGATACCAATCAGATGCTAAAATTGTTGTAACATTCATAGAAACATCCTCTCAAGATAATGATTCATTCTATCATACTTATGCTCTAATTAAAAATATTTGCTACGAGCATATCAGATTTCATCTACCTTCTAGTGTATCATACTTTAAAAGTGGGAGGTTATATATTTTATCTATCAAGGAGATAGAAAAAAACTAATTCAAATCCAAGTCCTTGTATGATTTACGATAGCCAATTTGTTTTACAAGACCATTTTCAACTAGTATTGGACGTTTCAATAGCATACCATCACTGGCCAAGAGTTTGGCTGCTTCTTTGTTTGACAATGTTCCAACCTTATCTTTCAACCCGAGTTCACGATACTTGATTCCACTAGTATTGAAAAATTGCTTCAATTCAAATCCCGAAGTTTCGAGCCAGTTTAAAATGACCTTTTCACTCGGAGTCTCTTCAACGATATGAACGTCTTTATATTCTAGTCCGAGTTGATCTAATTCTTTCTTAGCTTTTTTACAAGTTGTACATTTTGGATATTCGACAAATTCTAACATTTTCTTCTCTTTCTATTTTTTATTTTCTTGATAACTTGCATCTTCATGCCTTAAGAGCCAAGCCTTCTTTTCGAGTCCCCAAGCATAGCCTGTCAGACGTCCTCCAGCACCTAGCACACGGTGACAAGGTACAAGGATAGACCAAGGATTGCGACCTACTGCTCCTCCGATTGCTTGAGCAGAAGCCACCTGCAAGTCCTTAGCTATTTGCCCATAAGTAACTGTCTGACCAAAAGGAATTCCTCTCAAGTAGTTCCAGACTCTTTTTTCAAAGTCACTACCGACAGGAGCTAAAGGCATTTCAGATAAGTCTTGATCTTGCCCCTTAAAATAAGTCTCTAAATAGGAAGTGATTTGATTTAAAATGGGATGACTGTCAACAACAGTCACATCATTTTCAGATAATCCCTTCTCAAAATCGCTCTCTTCTTCAATCCATATCCCAAACAAATAGTGGTCATCTGCTAGCAGAGATAGGGGACCAATCGGTGACTTGTATAGCATTTTTACATACTTCTTAGACATTTAATTTTAATTTTTGATAGGCCAAGCGTTCCCCATCTACTGGAACTTTACCAACCTGTTTGAAGCCAAGTTTTTCAAAGATATGCTGCATGGCTATGTTTTTAGCGTGCGTATCTGAACGAAAATCTAGGTAATCGAAGCCTTCAATCAAACCTTCTAAAAAGGTCTGAGCAACACCTTGACCTTGCGCATCTCTAGCAACGGCAATACGGTGAAATACTAAGTATTCTGCTTCATTTCCCTCCCAGTTGCCATCATAAATTGCTTCATAAGCTTTTTCTGGGCTCTTAGTCACTGCTGCATAGGCTAAGAGGTTACCTTCGTCTAGGGCTACATAAGCTTGACCAGAGATGATATCTTCAATAATGGTATCTGCATCTGGGTAGCCGTTTTGCCACTGAGTGCTGCCAGCTTCTGCCAAATATTTCTTGGCTCCCTCAATCACTTGCATAATTGCATCAACTTCGTTTGGAAAGGCTAAGCGAATCTCCATCATTTATCCTCTTTTCATACTATTTTCTCTCATCATAGCATAAATTATTTCTTTCTACAAGCACTTGAAACTTGACTTATTATTTCTAATATTTTATAATCTAGTTATTAAAACTAGATAAAAAGGAGTTGAAAATGAATACCACTTTTTCCTATCCAAAATGGGAAGAAATTCCAAGTATCAATCTCTATCTGGACCAGGTTCTGCTCTATGTCAATCAAATCTGTCCTCCAGCTTCTCCTGACAAGGAGAAAGGTTTGACAGCATCCATGGTGAACAACTATGTCAAACACGGATATATAAGTAAACCTGAAAAGAAAAAATACCAACGCAAACAAATCGCACGATTGATTGCTATTACCACTCTCAAGTCTGTTTTTTCTATCCAAGAAATTGCTCAAACCCTTAATACCCTACACACAGACACTAATTCAGAAGAACTTTACAATGCTTTTGTGGACTATATGAATGAGGACATAGACCCAGCTAATCCTATTATCCGAGCAAGCTGCCAAACGGTCAAACTCTATCATCAAACACTAGCACTAGTCTATACAGAAACCGAAGAGGAGGAAACAAATGAATACTAGTTTCAAACTTAGTAAACGACTTAGTTTTGGAGAAGAAATAGCTAACAGTGTCACCCATGCTGTCGGTGCAGTTATCATGCTCATCTTACTTCCAATTTCATCAACCTATAGTTATGAAGCCCATGGATTTTTATCATCCATTGGTGTTTCGATTTTTGTCATCAGCCTTTTTCTCATGTTTCTTTCATCCACTATTTATCATTCTATGGCTTACGGTTCGACTCATAAGTATGTCTTGCGGATTATTGACCATTCCATGATTTATGTGGCAATCGCTGGATCTTATACTCCTGTGGTTTTAACTTTGATGAACAACTGGTTTGGTTATCTCATTATCGCCATTCAGTGGGGAACGACTATTTTTGGTATTCTTTATAAAATCTTTGCCAAAAAAGTCAATGAAAAATTTAGTCTCATTCTCTACCTCATCATGGGATGGCTAGTTGTAGCAATCTTACCAGCAATTATCAGCCAAACAAATCCAATGTTCTGGTGTCTCATGGTATCAGGAGGCCTATGCTATACAGTTGGTGCTGGGTTCTACGCTAAGAAGAAACCATACTTTCATATGATTTGGCATCTCTTCATCCTAGCAGCCTCAACTCTGCAATACATTGCCATTGTTTATTATATGTAAAAAAAGAAGTTGGGAAAATCCCAACCTCTTTTTTATTTGCACATATTGATAAAATACTGGTGCAAGCGAAGATCATTTGTCAATTCCGGATGAAATGAAGTCACTAGCATATTCTTTTCTTGAGCAGCAACGATTTGACCGTTGACGATTGCTAGAACTTCAACATCCTCACCAACTTCACTAATAATAGGTCCACGGATAAAGGTCATGGGAATTTTACCAACACCCTTACAGTCTGCTTCAGTATAAAAGCTTCCTAGCTGACGCCCATAGGCATTACGCTCTACTACTATATCCATAGTCGCCAGATGACTTTCCTCTTGAGAAGCGATTTGTCTCGCTAGCAAAATCAGACCGGCACAAGTCCCAAAGACTGGTAAGCCATTGAGTATAGCTTCTCTTAGAGGAATCAACATTTGTTGATCACGTAAGAGCTTACCCATGGCCGTTGACTCACCTCCTGGCAAGATCAAACCCGACAGGTCACTCTGGTGTTGCAGAAAATCTTCTAGGTTTCGCAATTCAATACTTTCAACTCTTAGTTCAGTAAGCACTTTTTCATGTTCTACAAAGGCTCCCTGCAAAGCTAATATTCCGATTTTCATCTATTTTCCTCGCTCAGCCATGAGAATTTGGATTTCATTTTCATTGATACCAACCATGGCTTCCCCTAGATCTTCAGAGATTTGAGCCAGAATTTGAGGATTTTGATAGTTGGTAACAGCCTTGACAATTGCAGCCGCACGCTTAACAGGATCACCTGACTTGAAAATCCCTGAGCCAACAAACACACCTTCTGCACCTAGCTGCATCATAAGAGCAGCGTCCGCTGGTGTTGCAACCCCTCCAGCTGCAAAGTTAACAACTGGTAATTTTCCATGTTCGTGGACATATTGAACTAATTCTACAGGTACTTGGAGTTCTTTTGCGGCCACATATAATTCGTCCTCACGGAGGTTTTGAATGCGGCGGATTTCTTGATTCATCATGCGCATATGACGAACAGCCTGTACGATGTCTCCTGTTCCAGGTTCCCCTTTGGTACGAATCATTGAAGCACCTTCAGCGATACGACGCAAGGCTTCTCCTAGGTCTTTAGCACCGCAAACAAAAGGAACTTGAAATTCTTTCTTGTCCACATGAAAACGATCATCAGCTGGAGATAGAACTTCGCTCTCATCAATATAGTCAATCTCGATGGCTTCTAAAATTTGAGCTTCGACAAAATGCCCAATTCGAACCTTAGCCATAACTGGAATGCTGACAGCTTCTTGTATTTCCTTAATCATCTTTGGATCACTCATTCGAGAGACACCACCGGCCGCACGAATATCAGCTGGGATTCGCTCCAAAGCCATAACCGCTGCTGCACCTGCAGCCTCTGCAATTCTTGCTTGTTCAGGATTTTGAACATCCATGATGACGCCACCTTTAAGCATCTGTGCCAAATTCTTATTTAATTCATAACGATTTTCAGTCATTTTTTTCATCCTCAATAGTTGTATTGGTAGCTACATTTTTATTGTAAGGTATTTAAGACTGCATAACAAGATAAAATAAATCGATTTGTCCGGGTACAATTATCTCTATAACAAAAAAGCACCCACATTGGGTACTTTTATTTCTTAGATTTTTTTATACTTTTTACAAGATAAAAGAGATATCCTGAAACCATGTAGGCAACAAAGATAGTTGCTGCCCATTTAAAGACAAAACCCCAACCATGTTTGGTAGCATTCAAAAAGAAATAAGGGAAGGGACTATCCTTAGCATTAGGGACATCCATCTTTAGAACAAAACCGTTTAAGAGGGCAAAAATCATATAAAGCAAAGGAAGGCTAGTCCAAAGCATGGGATCAACTAACTTATATTGACGACTCTTATCAAAAATAACTGTATCTGCTAAAAACCAGAGAGGGACAATATAATGGCAAAGGAAATTTTCCAAACGGTAAAAATCTGTCGTCAAAGGAGCTAGCATGAAATGATAGATGACACAAGTAATCATAATACTCATAGTGACGCCACCTTTGAGACGTAGAATACCAGGACTCTGCCAACTATCACCTCCACTACGCATCTTTAACAAAAGATAACCTGTAAAAAGTACAACCAAAAGGTTAGAAAGTACAGTGTAGTAAAGCAACATCCCTAAACCACCGCGCTTGGTGATCTCCAAGTATACACCGGTAAAGGCTGCTATGATTAAAAAGATACGACTATAAAATATTACTTTTTCATTTTTAATCATGATTAAATCTTCTTCACAAATTCTGATTTAAGCTTCATAGCACCAAAACCATCGATCTTACAGTCAATGTTGTGGTCACCTTCAACAATACGGATGTTTTTCACACGAGTTCCTTGTTTGAGGTCTTTAGGAGCACCTTTAACCTTCAAATCTTTAATCAAGGTAACTGTGTCCCCATCAGCTAGTTTATTTCCATTTGCATCGATAGCAACAAGGCCTTCTTCTGCTTCAACTTGTTCAGCAGGATTCCACTCGTAAGCACATTCTGGACAAACAAGAAGTGCGCCATCTTCATATACATATTCTGAATTACATTTTGGGCAATTTGGTAAATGATTCATGTTATCTCCTTAAAAAATTTATGATTATTTGAATGTCAAATTTTCTTTAACAGCAACTATTATACCTTAAAACAGACTATTTGACAAATCATGATAAAAAACGACAAACCGAAATTCAGTTCATCGTTTTTATAGTTCTTATAAATGTTTTTGTGCTTCTGATTTAATATTTTCAACAACTTCTAAAATAGAGAGTCCAGTCGTATCCAAATAGATTGCATCCTCGGCTTGCTTGAGAGGTGAAGTTTCACGATGACTATCTTTATAATCACGCGCAGCAATCTCTTCTTTCAAAGTTTCCAAATCTGTTTCGATACCCTTTGAAAGATTTTCCTTGTAACGGCGTTCCGCACGCTCATCTACAGATGCTACTAGAAAAATCTTCAATTCAGCTTGAGGCAAGACTACTGTTCCAATATCGCGGCCATCCATAACGATACCACCTTGTTGGGCAATTTCTTGCTGAAGGGCTACCAATTTTTCACGAACAGCTGGAATCGCCGCAAAAGCAGAGACAGCGTTGGTTACTTCATTTTCTCGGATTGGATTTGTTACATCTACATCTCCAACAAAAACAAGTTGTTCTCCATTTTCAGCGCGTCCAAAGCTAATTGGATATTGTTCCAATAATTCAAGAAGTTGAGATGGCTCATCTGGGCTAATTTGGTTTCTCAATGCGATGTAAGTCGCCGCACGATACATAGCGCCTGTATCCAGATAAGTATAGCCAAAGTCCTTAGCAATAATCTTAGCTACTGTACTCTTACCACTGGAAGCTGGCCCATCAATAGCAATCTGAATTGTTTTCATTGTCACTCCTATCTTGTCTTAAGGACATCACCAGGATTTGCAAACCAAGTTCCTGAAGACATATGACCAGGATTCAAGGCTTCAAGTTGAGCAATAGAGATTCCAGCGCGAGCCGCAATGGCTGCTTCCCCTTCTCCTGGCAAAACTGTAATAGTTCCTTCAGAATCAGTATGTGCCTCTGTAGTATTTTGTTGTTCGCCAGACTCAGTAGTAGCTACCGTAGTTGTTTCTGTCGTTACAGTAGTTACTTCTTCAACTTTAGGATTTGCAGAATCATAAAAATCCTTCAAAGCTGATGTTCTATCACTTCCACCCGAAGATAAGTATATTAAAACAATAATCATACCTATAACAACAATAAAGAAAATGATAGCCAGGGTTGTTAAAATGTTATTCGCTGTAAGAAAAGCCCACTTTCCACTTCTAGAATGGCGCTCACTTCTCGACTCTTCCTTGTTTTCCTCATAAATATCTTCTTGCCACGGTTCCTTTTCCATACCTTACTCCTTGAGATTTTTTTAGTTTCTTATTACAATATAAATATGAAGATTAGACTTATACCCGAACGTTGCATCGCCTGTGGGCTCTGCCAAACTTATTCAGAATTATTTGATTACCATGATAATGGTATCGTCCGTTTTTTCGATGATCCTGAACAATTAGAGAAAGAAATTCCTTGTAGCGACGATGCTTTAGAAGCCGTTAAAAATTGCCCTACTCGTGCTCTAATCATAGATGAATCTTAAAATTTGGTGGGCCATAGATTTCTAATTTCCACTCCCTCTAGTGTAGCATAATTTTCTAGAAAATTATAGTCTTTTGCTAGACTAATTTTATACAATTTTACATTTAATTGTTCCAATATTTCAATAATAAATAAACTGTTCTTTTAAGACGTTTTTCTATCACACAAGCACATATAAAGTATTAAAAAAGAGGAATTACTTCCTCTTTTTTGTTTAATCAAATGATTAGTCTTCAAATCCGTTTGGATGTTGACTCTGCCAACGCCATGCATCTTCACACATCTCTGTAATACCAAGTTCTGCTTCCCATCCGAGCTCTTCCTTAGCTTTTGCTGGGTCTGAGTAGCAAGCTGCGATATCACCTGGGCGACGTTCAACGATACGGTATGGAATTGGGCGTCCAACAGCTTTTTCCATATTTTGGATAATTTCAAGAACTGAGTAGCCTTTTCCAGTCCCAAGGTTATACACATTGAGTCCAGAGCCTTTTTGAAGCTTCTTAAGGGCGGCAACGTGTCCTTTTGCTAGGTCAACGACGTGGATATAGTCACGAACACCTGTTCCATCTTCAGTATCGTAGTCATCTCCAAAGACTTGAACTTGTTCCAACTTACCAACTGCGACTTGTGTTACATACGGCAAAAGGTTGTTTGGAATGCCGTTTGGATTTTCTCCTAGGTCACCACTCTCATGCGCACCGATTGGGTTGAAATAACGAAGCAACACAACGTTCCATTCTGAGTCTGCTTTATAGATATCTGTCAAGATTTCTTCAAGCATTAGTTTGGTACGGCCATATGGGTTAGTAGCTGAAAGTGGAAAATCTTCTAGGATTGGAACAGTATGAGGATCTCCATAAACTGTTGCTGAAGAGCTGAAAATAATATTTTTACAGTTGTTTTCTTCCATTGCTTTTAAAAGACTAACTGTACCAGCAATATTGTTATCATAGTAGGCAAGTGGGATACGTGTAGATTCCCCTACAGCCTTCAAACCAGCAAAATGGATAACTCCTGTTGGTTCTTCGTGTTTGAAAATATCACGAAGAGTTTCCGTATCACGAATATCAGCTTCGTAGAAAGGAATTTCTATGCCTGTGATTCTTTCAACTACTTCAAGACTTTTACGACTACTATTGACCAAATTATCCACGACAACAACTTGATGTCCGGCTTGAACCAGTTCAATGACAGTGTGACTTCCAATAAAACCTGCTCCACCCGTTACCAGAATTTTTTCTTGCATTTTATTTCCTCAATTCTTGGATTATTTTTTTCATTTTACCATTTTTGATAGAGAAAGTCATTTACTTTCCTAATACTACCGTAAAAACTAAGTAAAAGATTTACGATTGTTTCTTTTTAATATATCTTTCAGTCGGATAATCTGCTGGATCTAATTCTCCACTTCTCCCCTGAAGCATTTGAGCTAAATGATATCCTATAATAGGGCCGGTCGTTAAGCCTGAAGATCCTAGACCACTTGCTGTATAGACTCCTGATAAGTTTGGAACCTGTCCAAAGAATGGAGAGAAATCACTTGTATAGGCACGAATCCCCACGCGCCCACCACTTATCATTGTATCTTTTAAGTTAGGATAAAATGGACTCGCTGCCTCAGCCATTTGCTGAAGCAAATTTTCATCAACTGTTAGGTCAAATCCCATATCATTTTCATGAGTAGCTCCCAGAGACAACTTCCCACCTGGAAATGGAATCAAATCCCACTCCCCTTCAGGCATAACTACAGGATAAGCTCCCATGTCTTGTTCCACTTGGTAATCTCGAAGTTGCCCCTTTTGAGGACGAACGTCTACCTCATATCCTAAAGGCTCTAATATGTGACCAAGCCAAGCTCCTGTGGACAAGATAACTTGGTCAAACATTTGATTGTCTATCTGATAACCCGATGCTAGAGGAGTTAGACTGACCTCTTTCTTTACGACCTTAACTTGACTGGCTTCAAGTAACCGATTCACTAGGAGTTGCCCATCTACTCGAGCTCCACCAGAAGCATAGAGTAATCTTTCAAATCCCTCCAATCCAGGGAATAAGCTACTTGCAGCCACTTGGTCTAAAATGGCTAATTCTCCTATTAAGGGAGATTCATCTCTACGTTGCAAGGCTAGTTGATAGAGTTCCTCTAGTTTGGAGTCATCTTTTTTAAGAAGAAAGACACCGGAACTCTGGTAGAAATCAACCTTTTGACCAGATTTTTCTAAGTCAGCTAATAAATCCACGTAGAAATCAGCTCCAAGGCGCGCCATCTTGTACCAGGCCTTATTGCGTCGTTTAGAAAACCAGGGACTGATAATTCCTGCCGCTGCCTTGGTCGCTTGTCCGTGCCCATGATCAAAGACAGTTACTTCGACCTCTGCTTCTTTAGAGAGATAGTAGGCGGCTGTTGCCCCTACAATCCCTGCTCCTACAATGGCAACTTTTTTCATTGTCTTTACCTTCTAACTAGATATGATGGAATGGATTGGTTGATGCCTGACTTGCGATAACTTCGAGAGACCAAACATTTTCTTCCTTCCATTCGTTCAAGAGTGCTGCAATTCTTTCCACAAAAAGCATTTCGATATAGTGTCCCGGATCCAGAGCCAACAAGCCATCTGACAGCATATCTTGGGCAGTGTGGTAATAAATATCACCAGTGATGTAGACATCTGCTTCTTTTGCTAAAGCATCAGAATAGAAAGATTGCCCACTGCCACCACAGATAGCAACTCTTGAAATGGTCTTTTGCAAATCACTCTCATGATAATACACCATACGGAGACTATCTAGACCAAAGACTTCCTTAACATGACTAGCAAATTCTTCAAATGTTTGAGGTTTAATATTGCCTATACGCCCGATACCACGTTCAGGACCTGTCTCCTGTAGATAAGTTGTATCATTAATATCCAATAGTTGGCAGAACCAGTCATTAAGTCCGTTTTCAACAATATCAATATTAGTATGGCTAACGTAGACTGCAATATCATGCTTGATAAGATCAATATAAATCTGATTTTGAGGGCGACTAGCTACCAAGTCCTTTATCGGACGGAAGATTGGCGCGTGCTTAACGATAATCAAATCAACACCCTTTTCGATAGCTTCTGCCACTGTATCTTCACGTATATCAAGGGCAACCATGACTTTCTGGATTTCTTTGTCTAAGGTACCAATCTGCAGTCCACGATTATCGCCTTCCATAGAAAATTCTTGAGGGCAATAGGTTTCATAACGCTTAATCACTTCACTTGCTTTCATGGAGCACCTCCTTGATGGCTTGAATTTTATCTACTAAAACTTGACGTTCTTCATGATTTTTTTCTGGGATTTGACTAAGGGCAAATTCGAGCTTACTTGCTTCTCTTTGCCACTTTTGGACAAATACGGAGCTAAGTTCTTTAGATAGAAAAGGACCAAAACGGATATCGCTAGTTGATAAATTCATTTTCCCAGCTTCCACTACTAGAATCTCGTAAAATTTTCCAGCTTCCTCTAAAATACTTTCAGCTACAATCTGAAATCCATGCTCTTGTAACCAACTACGTAACTCATCTTCACGATTATTAGGTTGAAGAATCAATCGCTCAACATTGGCTAGTTTGTCCAAACCCTCTTCTAATATCGTAGCAATCAAACGACCACCCATTCCTGCAATAGTGATAACAGAGACCTGATCACTTACTTCGAAAGCTGCTAAACCATTGGCTAAACGAACCTGAATTTTCTCAGTCAAGCTATGACTTTCAACATTTCTAACTGCAGATTGATAGGGCCCCTCTACAACTTCACCCGCGATGGCAGCTTCAATATGACCTTTTTCAACTAATTCAATAGGTAAATAAGCATGGTCGCTACCGACGTCCAGCAAAACAGCTCCTTGGGGAACAAAAGAAGCTACTGTTTCTAATCTCTTTGAAATCATCTTCTCTCACTTTCAAAAACTCTATTTCCCTTTATTATACCATATTTTATCTGGCAACCCTGCACCTAAAAAAGACCGCAATCATGGATTGCAATCTTTCTTTATCTTTTAACTTGATAACGACTTGTCAGTATGAAAATCACAATAAAGACGAGCATCATAATGCCATAGATAGGCAATGTTTGACCCGTAAGTGTTGAAATTTCAAGCAATTTTTGGATTCTTGGGAATAGAGCTGTTCCAAGGAAACCTCCAACTGACCAAATAATCAATAACACACGCCACAGGCTAAATGGCAAGCAAGCTCTAACTACAGACATGAAACCAATTGATGCCAATAGATAATACAAAAGTGTCGAAATTTCAATGGCTGACCAGCCTTGACTGGTTCCAAAAATTTTAACAAAGAGAACACTAAAGACTACCATCAAGGCACTTGGTAAGGCTCGAAGCATGGATTTTCTGAGGAAGTTTTGTTCCACAGGTTTGATATTTCGTTCAAAAGTTAATACAAACGGTGGGAATCCTTCCACAAACTGGTCAATCATAGTTATCTGAATCGGAATGAATGGGAAAATCAAAATCCATTCAGTACGTCCCAACAAAGCACTGGCAATACAGATAACTGCTAGCAAGAAGGAATAGATTGTCTTAATCAAGAAAATCGGAGCAATGTGGGCAATATTATTGACCACACGACGACCTTCGAAGAGAATCTCAGGAACATCATTGAAATCTGAATTCAAGAGGACCAGATTTGCAATCTGACGAGTTGCTGGGTCTCCTTCAGCCATAACAATGGAACAGTCTGCCTCACGGAGAGCTAGGATATCATTGACACCATCCCCTGTCATTGCTGTAGTATGTCCTGCTTTTTTCAGAGTTTGGATGATGAGTTTCTTTTGATGAGGCGAGACACGTCCGAAAATGGCTGTTCCCTCAGCCATGGCTATCAATTCTTCATCATTAATTTTCGAACAATCTACATAACTCTGATAGTCTGCAAAACCTGCTTTTTGGGCAATACTTGAAACAGTGACTGGATTATCACCAGAGATAATTTTCAATCCCACTTCCTGAGAACGAAGATAGTCTAGCGTCTCAGCAGCACCTTCTCGGATTGGATCTAAAATCTCAAGCAGAGCCAAAGCCTGAATATCCGATGGCTTCTGTGGTTTATGGTGGTCAAGTTTTTCTTGACTGAGGGCCAGAACCAAGACACGAGATCCTCGTTCAAGAGCTTCCCTAGCTTCAGGAACTTCAGCATCCAACAACATCTCAGGTGCACCTAGGAAAACTGTTCCAAGACCTTCCAATTCCATCGCTCCCCATTTTCGATCACTTGAAAATGGAAGACTAGAAATCATTGGATAAACCACTTTACCTTGAAAACGATGGCGAATAGCTTGGGCAGTTGGATTTTTATCCTCACTGTGTACTATATAGCTAATTAATATTTTGGCAATGGCATCTTTATCATAAGCCTGGGTCAGAGGAAGAACTGTCTCAACCTGCATCTTTCCTTGGGTGATGGTTCCTGTTTTATCCAAGCAGAGCATATCCACACGCGCCAAGGTCTCAACAGAATACATCTCCTGCACCAAGACCTTTTTCAAACCAAGCTTGATAACAGCGGTTAAAAGAGAGGTAATGGTCAAGAGGGCAATCCCCTTAGGCAACATTCCCAAAAGAGCTGTAGAAGAATTGACTACAGAAGACTTCAGTGGCAGACCTTTTAAGATCAAGGCTTCAAGCAAGAGAGCAATACCAAAAGGAATGATAATTTTCCCAGTAAAGCCGGCTAACTGGTCTAGCGATTTCATGATACGAGAGTTAATTGGCTTCACTGTCTTGGCTTCAAGCATGAGTTTAGCAGCATAGTTATCCGCCCCAACATGATGTACCTGAGCAAGGACAGAACCACTGGCAAGAAAGCTACCCGACAACATTAAGTCTTCGACTTCTTTTTGCACCAAGTCGCTCTCACCCGTTAACATAGCTTCATTGACTTCTGCAAAACCTTCTAATACAATCGCATCACTTGGAATCTGATCTCCTGCTGATAAGCGAATCACATCATCCAAAACAAGCTCTTCAGGGTCCAAAGCAATCTCTTGTCCATTACGGATAGTTGTTATCTTTTCTTTATTTAGGAGATTTAGTTTATCAACCATATGCTTGGCACGTAATTCAGTTACAATTCCTGAAAAAGCATTAAAACAGATAACCGCAAAGAAGACCAAATTGCTCCATGCTTGAACAAAAGCGAGTGCTAAGGCGATGGCAAAGTTTAGAGCATTGAATAAAGTAAAGACATTTCTCTTCACAATCTGCCATGTACTAGTACTAGCTGAAGTTTGGAAATCATTGACCTGTCCCTGTTTCTGACGTTCTTTTACTTCTGATTGGCTTAAGCCCATAATTTTATTTTTATCCATAAATTCTATCATATCATTTTTTTTTTAATATTTCTAATTTCATATAAAAAGCTATTCCGCCTAAACAAAAAACATTTGCCTGTCCTAGTATGATAAGGTATAATAAAAGAAAGAAAACTGAAGGAGACATCATGTTTTACACTTATCTGCGTGGGCTGGTTATGTTGATTCTATGGTCAATCAATGGAAATGCTCACTTTCACAATACTGAAAAAATTCCAAGTTTAGATGAAAACTATATCCTTGTTGCCCCACATCGTACCTGGTGGGATCCAGTCTATATGGCTTTTGCAACAAAACCAAAGCAATTTGTCTTTATGGCTAAAAAAGAACTCTTTTCAAATCGCATCTTTGGTTGGTGGATTCGCATGTGTGGTGCTTTCCCTATTGACCGTGAGAACCCAGGTTCTTCTGCTATCAAATATCCAATTAATGTTCTTAAAAAGAGCAATCGCTCACTGATTATGTTTCCTAGTGGTAGCCGTCATTCTAACGATGTTAAGGGCGGTGTTGCTCTAATTGCGAAAATGGCTAAGGTTCGCATCATGCCAGTTACCTATACTGGACCTATGACACTAAAAGGACTCATCAGCCGTGAACGTATTGATATGAACTTCGGAAATCCTATCGATATCTCGGACATTAAAAAGATGAATGATGAGGGAATTGAGATGGTTGCAGACCGCATCCAATCTGAGTTTCAACGCTTGGATGAGGAAACAAAACAGTGGCACAACAATAAAAAACCTAACCCACTGTGGTGGCTGATCCGTATCCCTGCTTTAATTCTAGCAATTGTTATCGGAATTCTAACAATTCTCTTTACCTTCGTAGCAAGTTTTGTTTGGAATCCAGATAAAAAGAGAGAGCAATTACAATAGTCTAATCTTCACAAGCCCAAGCAATAAACTTGGGCTTTTTCTAGTTGTTTAGAGACTCATTCACATATTGACAAAAGGCTAAATTTATAGTATACTTTCTAGGTAAGCTGATTTAGCTCAGTAGGCAGAGCGCATCCATGGTAAGGATGAGGTCGCCGGTTCGATCCCGGCAATTAGCATCATTCATCAGTTCCTTTTTAGGGACTGTTTTTTTCTTGACAAAGTATTGACCCTATAGTACAATATAGTCTGCGATGAGTCGATATGTAGCGAGAGCTACAATTGCGCAAAGGAGGTCATTAACGCAGGAGCGGACCTTGAGAAATTGTGTGAACCGGTTTCTCACATGGAGATGCCTCTCATGCTTTCTGGTTTTCCAGAAAGCTTTTTTTAATTCTTTTATATTCCACAACAAAAAAGCCTATCACCCAAGTTCGAACGCTTGAAGTGATAGGTTTTTATTTTTTTGATTAACGTACAGTGCGGATACGCATAGTGTTTGTACGAACTGCTTCACCAAGTGGCACACCTGCTACGATAACGATATCGTCACCAGATTGTACAAGACCTGCTTCAACTGCTTTACGTTCAGCAATTTCAAACATGTCATCAGTTGATGATGGAGCTTCTGTCAACATTGGGATAACACCCCAGTTCAACATCAATCCACGTTCTGTCAACTCGTCAAATGTTAATGCCAAGATATCAGCATTTGGACGGTATTTAGAAATCAAACGTGCTGTGTGACCAGTCTTAGTAAGAGTTACAACCAATTTGATGTCCATTGAGTTTGTAGCATCTTTAACTGCTGAAGCCATAACTTCTGTCTTAGAGTTACGTTCAAATGAATCTGAGTTCAAACGTCCGTATTCGTTAAGAAGAGTTTGAGCGTTCTTGTCGATTGTAGCCATTGTACGAACAGACTCAAGTGGGTATTTACCGTTTGCAGACTCACCTGAAAGCATTGTAGCGTCAGTTCCGTCGATAACAGCGTTAAATACGTCTGATACTTCTGAACGAGTCGCACGTGGTTTTTCAGTCATTGTTTCAAGCATGTTTGTTGCAGTGATAACAACTTTACCAGCAGCGTTAACTTTAGTGATGATCATTTTTTGGTAAACTGGAACCATTTCGAATGGTACTTCGATACCCATGTCACCACGAGCGATCATGATACCGTCAGCAGCTTCAATGATTTCGTCCAAGTTATCGATACCTTGTTGGTTTTCGATTTTAGCGAACAATTGAACATGACCGTTACCAGTTTCTTCACAGATAGCACGAACTTCGTTCACGTCTTTTGCAGTACGTACGAATGAAATCGCGATGAAGTTGATACCTTGTTCAAGACCGAAGCGGATATCAGCGTTATCACGTTCAGCAAGAGCTGGGAAAGGAATTTTAGTGTTAGGGATGTTAACACCTTTTTGTTTAGCGATAACACCGTCATTTTCAACTTCAACGATGAATTCACGAGTAGCATCGTCTTTTTCTACAACGCGAAGACCAAGTTTACCATCGTCAACCAATACTTGACGACCAACTTCAACGTCATCATAGATATCAAGAGCACCAGCAACGTTCAATGCAATCACTTCACGAGTTGATTTGATTCCTTGTTTAGTTGCAACACGGATTTTTTCACCAGTTTTGTATGAGTACTCTTTAGCTTCACCTTCGAACAATTCAGTACGGATTTCTGGACCTTTAGTGTCAAGAAGGAAACCAACTTTTTTACCTGCAAGTTTTTCTGCAAGTTTAACAGTTGCCATACGGTCACCTTGTTCTTGGTGGTCACCGTGTGAGAAGTTGAAACGGAATGTGTTAGCTCCTGCTTCAATCAATTGAGCAATATTTTTAGCTGAAGCTTCAACGTCAAGTTTTTCACCCCAGTATCCGTCATCACCGAATTTTTTACCACCACGGATTTCTACCGCAGGACCCAAAGTTGCAACGATTTTTACACGTTTGTTCATGATTTTGTGACTCCTTTATATAATTCGACCTTTTATGGTCATTTTACCAGATTAGTTAAAGTTGATTATGACAAGCTCTTGTTCAAGTCAGAAAGTTCAATATCAGCTTTGTGAGGGTTATTGACAACAATCTTACCATCAGCTGTTAAGCTAAACAAAGCTCCTTCTTCTGCTGTTCCAAGGATTGGATTCTCAACCATTTTCTCGTTACGAATACCGACAGCAACACCACCGATTCCTTGTTTAAGGAGTTTAACAGCGTGTGCACCCATACGAGATGCCAATACACGGTCACGAGCAGTTGGTGAACCACCACGTTGGATGTGACCAAGTTCTGTAACACGAAGGTCACTTGTATCGCCAGCTTCTTTTAGTTTTTGACCAAATTCAGCTGCTGACATGACACCTTCTGCCAAAACGATAATATTGTGTTTCTTACCGTGTTCATATCCAGCTTTGATGCTTACTACGATATCTTCAAATTTGAAGCCTTCTTCAGGGATGATGATTTCGTCAGCACCTGTTGCAATACCTGCCCAAAGAGCGATATCACCAGCGTTACGTCCCATTACTTCAACAACGAAAGTACGACGGTGACTTGATGATGTATCACGAATCTTATCGATTGCATCCATTGCAGTTGTTACTGCAGTGTCAAATCCGATTGTAAAGTCTGTACCTACGATATCGTTATCAATTGTTCCTGGAAGTCCGATAGCAGGGAATCCATGCTCAGTCAAGCGCATAGCTCCATGATAAGAACCGTCACCACCGATAACTACGACACCTTCGATACCGTGTTTTTTCAATTGCTCAATCCCTTTAAGTTGACCTTCGAGTTTTGCAAACTCAGGGTAACGAGCAGAGTGAAGGAAAGTACCACCACGTGAAATGATGTCTCCTACTGAAGCAGCATCAAGTGGATAAATTTCACCAGCAACCATACCAGCGTATCCATCATAGATACCAAAAACTTCCATTCCTTCTGAGATTGCTTGACGAACAACTGCACGGATGGCAGCATTCATACCAGGGGCGTCCCCACCACTAGTCAAAACAGCAATACGTTTCATTTGGTTTTGCTCCTTTTTCTTTTAACATTCTAACTGATTATACCATATTTAAAGTTAAAATTCTTTTATTTTCATTAATTTTTAACGATAAATCGTTTTCATTGTCATTTGACTTAAAGATTCTTGTAAGCTTGCGTCTTTTGCTACAAAATAATCTGGCAAAAGGACATTTTTTTGTTCATCCTCATAGCGAATAACGACAGGAATTTGTCCCTTGTATTGCTCTAAAATATGATAAATTTCAGCATCGTGGTCATGATTGGAAACTTGAATCCAAAAACGCTCACTCACTGCCTCTTTTAAATTATTTAAAACTAATTGAAGACGTCCGTCCCTAGCCTGAACTTTCCCATTTAGGTAATAGAAACTTCCTTCGTGCAAGAGATTTTTAAATTGGCGGTACTGTTCAGAAAAAACAGTGATCTCAAGACTTGTTTTACTATCAGTAACTTTCAAAAAGGCCATGTTTTCACCTTTTTTAGTTCGAATCACTCGGATAGACTGAATCTCAACGAGCACTGTAGCTGTCTGTCCCTCGAAAAGCTCAGATAAACTCACGATTGGATACAAAGGATTCTTCGCTAAAACTAGCAATGGGTGTTGGCTAATTCCAACGCCTAACCAATCTTGCTCTTTTTGGAATTTTTCAATATTTGAAAAGTCCTCTGTATCTGTCCAACTATAGCTAGAATCCCCAAAGAGGCTACCTAATTCTTCTACAAAGATAAATAGAGTTGGTAGATTGGTTAAGATTTTTTGACGATTTTTATCAAATCCGTCAAAAAGTCCTACTTCCACTAAAGGGGTTAAGAGGCTAATCTTTTGATAATTTTTGGGTAATCGTGTGATAAAATCTTCAACACTGCTAAAAGGACGATTCTCGATTATCCAATAAGCAAAGTCGCGAGGTATTCCCTTAATACTTTTAAGACCCAAATAAACCGTCTTATCCTTTAATTTATCCTGATATGGAATTGTATTGATAGAAAGAGGAACCAGTTCAAAGCCCATTTCAAGCGCATCGAGAATATAATCTCCACTCGCATGATTGAGCATGACCTGATAAAAGATAGTAGGGTAATGTGTTTTAAAGTAGGCAAGCTGAAAAGCTAAAGCTGCATATGCATAAGCATGCGAACGGTTAAAACCGTAACCGGCAAATTTTTCCATTACAGCAAAAACTTCTTGAGCCTGTTCTTTGCTATGCCCATTTTCAAGTGCACCTTGGATAAAACTCTCCTCCATTCGATGCATCTCGGTAGCATTCTTTTTTCCCATGGCACGACGCAAGATATCGGCTTTTCCAAGACTGAAACCTGCATAGCGTTGAGCTACTTGCATGACCTGTTCTTGGTAAAGCATGATGCCATAGGTCGGAGCTAAAATATCTTCTAGTATAGGGTCCAGAACTGTTACCTTTTCTTTGCCATGTTTTCGAGCCACAAAGTTATCGATATAGTCACTCGCCCCCGGTCTGTTGAGGGAAGTCGTTGCCACTACTTCTTCAAAGCTTTCTGGTTTCACGCGCTTTAATAAGCGAATGGCACCAGGTTGTTCAAACTGAAAGATCCCCTTAGTTTTGCCAGCTGCAAAGAGGGTTAAAGTTTCTTTATCCTCAAGGTCTATATCCTCAATTCTTAGCTGAATTCCTTGAGTTTCATATAAGAGCTCCTGCATTTTTTGAGCGAAGGTTAGGTTTCGAAGTCCCAAGAAGTCCATCTTGAGCAAGCCATTTCCTTCAACTCCATGAGCATCATACTGGGTAATCAGCATGTCCTCACCATACTTAAGAGGGATATAATCTGTTAGATTTTTATCACTGATTACAACTCCAGCAGCGTGGATGGAAGTTTGTCGAGGATAGCCTTCTATCTTTTTGGCAATTTCAAAAGCTTTTTGATACTCAATCTTACTTTGAATCAGTTGTCTAAATCCTAGATTGCCTTCATAGGCTGTCGTAAGAGTATCTTTAGAGCCTATTTTTTTCGTAATGGCCGTCAATTCATACTCAGGAACACCATACCGTTTAAAAACATCTCGGATAGCCTGTTTGGCACCAAAAGTCGAGTAGGTGACTATCTGAGCAGCGTGAATACTACCATAACGGTCACGAACATAGCGGATAAATTCAGGACGATAGATATCAGGAATATCAATATCGATATCAGGCATGGTATAGCGTTCACGATTTAAAAAGCGCTCAAAGATGAGATTCTTAGCCACAGGGTCAATACCAGTGATATCTAGAGTATAGGCCACTAGACTTCCAACTGCAGATCCACGTCCCATACCCATATAATATCCTTGAGAACGACCAAAACGTAAGAGATCCCAGACAACTAAGAAGTAGTCATCGAATCCCATATCATGAATCACAGATAGCTCTTCTTCTAAACGAGCCTGATAATCTTGATTCCATAACCCTTTCTGCTTCAGACCCTGAATAGCTCGTTCCCGGAGTTCTTCAACAGCAGGTCTCTCTGGATTGAAACGTGGAAGTTTGAGACTACTATCAATCTCGTAGGAAGTACCCTTGGTCAATCTTGCTAGGTTTTCGAGTGCTTGTGGAAACTTCTCTACAAAAACCAGTTCTAGACGGTCAGCAGGCAAAAACAAACCCTGTTGAGATTGAACATCAACCTCTCGCAAGGTCACATTTTTCTTAATCGCCTTGAGCATTTGAAGCGTTTCTAAATCCTCAGATTCGAAGGAATTAACACGATAAAGTGGAAGAATGGGGTGAGAAAAATTCGACTGAGGTGTATCTGGATACACTCCGATATAGTAGTCATGTCCTAAATCCAAGGAATCAATTGCAGAATAATAGGGAACAATAACACAAATATCTTCTAGATAGGGAGAAAAATCAGTCCATTCCTTTTTACCTGTCATCTTTAAAGACGACAGCTTCATCAGGTTTTGATAACCTCGGTTTGACAGGGCTAGAAAACGTAGATTGATCCATTCATCTTTATGATGAACAGTCATCTCAAGACCTAATACAGGCTGAATCCCTTGCTTTTGGCACTCTTTGATAAAATAATAAGCTCCATAAAGATTGTCAACATCCATGATTCCAAGTGATGAATAGCCATATTCCTTCCCTTGACTGACATATCTCTTAATCGAAACCATGCTCTCCATGAAACTATAGACTGTTTTGGTATCCAGTTGGGCAATCATTCTTTCTCACCTCCCTTATTCTTTCTCTATTATACCATTTTAAAAAATAGAAACACAATTTCTTTCTAATCATTAAACTAAAAAACCACAGCCTTAAAAGCTATGGTTTTATGATATGAAATAAGTTCGAAGAAGAGTTGCGCCTAGCTTTTTTAACTTAGTTACTTGTATCTTTCGTTAAAAATATCCCGATTAAAACTAGAGCTAGGGAGAGAAAAGGAAAAATCCTAAAAATCTGCCAATCCGGGTCGAATGCTAAAAGTCCTGAAAGCAAATAAAATCCTGCACTTGTATACAAGACAGTTTTATTTACTTTCTTGATTCCTATCTGTGTTAAAACAGTTGCTACAGCGTAAGCAATTAAATTAGGACCTAGAAAAATCAAGAATACAATTCCCCATGGAGCAGTAAATAAAGCAAGAGTTAAAAATAGAAGAATATAGGTAAGTGCCAAATAAAATGAGAAAGATAGAAGAGCCGAGGGTTTCTTGACTGCTTTTGGACCATTCTTCATATCTTCCACCGAATTATTTTCTACAATTAGTTTATCTTCTTCTTTGTTTAGCTCTACATTTGGATTTTGGTCTGACATCTTTTTCTCCCACTAATTTGTTTAATTATTTTTATTATATCCCAAATTATCAAATTAAGCTAGATAGAAAAAAGCCATCTATGTTAGTCTCAGACAAACGCTCACATTTGTCTGAGACTAACATAAATGACCTACACTACTCCGTATCAAGTTTTTCTGAGTCAGGTGAAATTGTCTAACTCAATTTGACAAATGAGGAGTTTTTATTATTTTTCACGAATCACTTCTACCTTGTATCCATCTGGATCTTTGATAAAGTAATAGTTTGGTTGAGCACCTGGAAGCCCTTTAGGTTCCGTTACTTCATAACCTTTTTCGCTATGTTCTTTGTGAAGAGCTTCAAGGTCAGGTGTACTTAGAGCGATGTGAGCAAAGCCGTCACCCACAACATAAGGCCCATGATCATAGTTGTAAGTCAACTCCAATTCATAATCGTCACCGTCAAGACCTAGATAAACAATCGTAAAAGCATAGTCTGGAAAATCCTTGCGACGTAATTCCTTAAATCCAAAAGCATCTTGGTAAAAAGCAATTGATTTTTCAAGATTTTCTACTCGCAAGCAAGTATGTAACATTTTTGAAGCCATATTTTTCTCCTTTGTTTAAAAAAGACTGAGAAAATCTTCCCAGTCTTATAAACATTATTTACCAAGTTTTGCTTTAGCTGCATCTGCAAGAGCTGTGAAAGCTGCTGCATCGTTGACAGCCAAGTCAGCAAGCATTTTACGGTTAACTTCGATCTCAGCCAATTTCAAACCATGCATCAATTGTGAGTATGAAAGTCCGTTCATACGAGCTGCCGCATTGATACGTGTGATCCACAATTTGCGGAAGTCACGTTTCTTTTGACGACGGTCACGGTATGCATAGTAGTAAGAGTTCATTACTTGTTCTTTTGCAGTACGGAACAAGATGTGTTTAGCTCCATAGTAACCTTTAGCTAATTTAAGAATACGTTTACGACGTTTGCGTGATACAACGCCACCTTTAACACGTGCCATTTATATTTCCTCCAAATATTTCCTAGAATTGTTTACTTACAAATACGCGATTATTTCAAGCGAGTAAGCATTGCTTTGATACGTTTGAAATCTCCTGCATGCACCATAGATGCTTTACGAAGATGACGACGTTGTTTTTTAGTTTTTCCGTGGAAACGGTGAGATGTATAAGCACGGAAACGTTTAAGTCCACCAGAACCTGTACGTTTGAAACGTTTAGCTGATGCGCGGTGTGTTTTTTGTTTTGGCATGATTTTTTCTCCTTTTTTTAACTTTCTGACAGATTATTTCTTGTCAGTTGCTGGTGCCAACTGCATAAACATTTGACGACCATCCATTTTAGCACGTTGTTCGATGATAGCAATATCTTGAGTTGCTTCAGCGAAGTCTGCTAAAACTTTTGCACCAATTTCTTTATGGGTAATCATACGTCCCTTAAAGCGAATAGATACCTTTACTTTGTTTCCTTTTTCAAGGAACTTACGAGCATTGCGAAGTTTAGTTTCGAAGTCACCCTTGTCGATAACTGGGCTCAAACGAACTTCTTTCACGGTCACAACGCTTTGTTTTTTGCGTTGTTCTTTTTGTTTCTTCTGGTACTCAAATTTGAACTTACCGTAGTCCATAATTTTCGCAACAGGAGGTTTAGCTTGAGGCTGAATGAGAACCAAGTCCACGTTAGCTTCATCCGCAAGTGCTTGCGCTTCGCTTAGTGGTTTGATACCCAATTGCTCACCTTCAAGACCGATTAAGCGAACTTCGCGTACACGAATTTCATCATTGATGAATAAGTCTTGCTTTGCTATGGTTTTCACCTCTTTTTTTAGTTTAGAGAAAAACAAGAGCGGACTTGCTAACGCAAATCCGCACTACATGATTATATTTCATTCCTGAAACTTGATCTGTAGGGGCCAGACAACGTTAGTCGCAAGGCGAGAAGTTCTCACTTCTGCTTTTCTCATCTTGTATATAATATCAAGTTTTCCCCTACTTGTCAAGATAAAAATTTATCTTTTTTATTTTTTCTTGATGGAATTTTGATTCAAGTCACATCCTTAGGTATTGACTCTACTGATTCCGTGAATAGTAAATCTCATGTGGTTTCACATGGTTACCTAGCAATTCAGATACTGTAACAAAGCTATATCCTTGTCCTTGCAGATACTCAATAACTTTTGGCAATGAGTTAACGGATGTTTGATGGATATCATGCATGAGGATGATAGATCCATTTGTCGCTTGACGTTGAATCTCAGTTAAAATAGCAGCCTCATTCTTGCTCTTCCAGTCCAAACTATCAACATCCCACATAATAAAGCTCAAATCCAGGCTGTTTCGGATATCATCTGAAACAGCACCATATGGAGGTCGCATCAATTTTGAACTTGTTCCAAGTACACTAGTAATTGCTGATTCTGTATCCGTAATTTGTTTCTTAGCGTCTTCCAATGACAGTTTTGTTAAAACCGGGTGATTCCAACTATGGTTTCCAACTTCATGACCTTCAGACTGCATACGTTTAAGAATCGACTCATTACCTGCAATATTCTTTCCTTGTACAAAGAAGGTAGCTTTTATCTTGTACTTGGCTAGAATATCTAAAGTTTGTGGAGTTGTATTTCCATCCGGTCCATCGTCAAAGGTAAGAGCTACTACTTTTTTATTTTTCTCAGCCTGAGCCTTCTTATAAAGTTCTGCATCCTTTTCAGTTAGATAGGACGATTGGATAACATCAAAGAAGTCTGAAATAGGCAAAGCTATTTCTTCTACATTATTGGTTGCTTTGATTGGATAAAGAACCAATTGACTATCTTTGTATGCAAACTTCCAAGATGATAAATCGCTAGCTGTAAAATCGGCTATTACTTGATCAACAAGTGTTTGCTCAATCTTTTTATCAAGAAGTGTTGACTTGATATCCTCAAGAAACTTTTCCTTAGCTTTGCTAGCATCTGTAAAGAGCTGATCTAATGTAAACAGGGTCCCATCTTCCTTAAGATAAAGCTGATCTAACGATGTATTTTCTAATTCCACAACAGTAGAATCACTCAAATCATAGGCCTGTTTTTTTACAAGATGGCTCTCCACACCTTTGATAGAGGAAGAATCTTTTTCAGAGTAGTAAAAAATCAAATGTTCTTTATCTTCTACCTTATCCGTAATATCTTTTACAATGATATCCTGAACAGAGGTAATGACCTTGTCCCCCGTCATAGGATAGTAGGTGATGATTTCTGCCTGCCCCTTACGAAAATGATCTTTCTGACTTCCTTGTGAATAGGAATCATCTTTTTCCTTTTTCAGTGCTTCAATTTTTTCCTCAAAAACTTTTTTATTTGTTACCTTATAAGTTATGATGCCTTGCAAAGCCACCATTGTAAAAAAAAGCAAAGCCACTATTATCCATAAATTTCTTTGCTTCTTGTCTTCAACTGTTTTACGTCTTTTTCTATTTCTTGTCATAGTCATATCATATCAAATATAAACTATAATTTCAATGAAAACATGGCATGGAAATATTTAAAATAGGTAAAGAAAAGTAAAAGAATCCTAGGAAAATCTAGGATTCTTTTATAAATTAGAAACGGATACTTTCTCTTGTTTTTTCATATGAAGTAACAAAGCGATTTGTAACACCAGGCTCAGCAACTTCTAATGCTTGAGAGATTTTTTCGAAAGATGCTTGGTAATCGAATGTTGTTTCAAAGATATTCAAAGCTTCTTGGAAAGCTTGTTGAATACGATCATCAAATGATCTATAACGGTTAGAATATTGAAGCAATTGTTCTGTCAATGTTGCATTTTGAACAATACTGTATGTTTCTTCTTCCAACATATTCATATCATTTGTCGCAATCTCAAGGATGCGATTCACAGATTCGATATTCACTTGCGCTTGTTCCAACTCAGCCATCAAGTCTTCTGTACTGTGACTTGCATCAAAGAAGAGTTTCAAGAATTTTTGAGGAATTCCTGGAAGATTTCTCTTCTCCATGTAGCGTTTAATCGTATGCAGACGGTTGACATATACATTTGCTTTTTGACGAGCATTGATGTCATCTTTTTCAATTTGAACGAGACGCTCACTAACACCGATTTGGTCATCTTCAATATCTTTTAATGTAGATTGGAGATTTTCCAAACGTTCTTGTAAGACAGAATATGCTTCTGAAACTTCTGACTCTGCATTATTCATTTCTTCAATAGTAGCATTCAAGGCTGAGATATCAGCTTGAAGACGACGAACTCGATTCACATCGCTTTCTGAAATCAAATAGGTTTTCCCAAGACGTTCGATATCTTTAACTAGTACCTGATTGTTTTCTTTCAAGTGTTTAAGATAGGTAGGAAGGGTAGTTACCAATTTCTCAAAAGCTTTATGGGCTGCAATTTCACGAGTGAAAATATCATAAAGTGCATTTATTTCTTCTTGGATTTGAGTATTTTCATACTCTGCATTATCCAACTCCAATGTACGGATATTTTCGTGATTATTCTTCAAGGCTTCATAGAGAAGTTGAAGACGAGATTCGATATCAGTTTCTACAAAATGGTAGTTTTCATCTAAAAGTTTGCGGTAACCAGCTTCTAAATCTTCAAGTTGTTCTGGCAATTCAGTAGTAAGCTTAGTGACAATCGCTGGAATTCTTTCAACGATATGTGTCAAAGCTAAAATATGATTTTCAGCGTTATCTAAAATGCCTGCTGCTTCAACCGGATCTCCCGATGAATTCAAGGTTACAAATTGAGAAAACTCAGATTGGATGTTCTCCAATTGTTTTTCAATTTCTGGAAGAGCTTGACCATATTTTTCAGGATCTTCAGCTACAGTGTTTTGTAGTTTCTCAAATAAATCTAGGGCATGCAGAACACGTCCACTATTTTTTGACTCTTGTTTTTCTAACTCAGACAAGGCATTACGAATTGCTGCAATATCCTCTTCAACAAGTTGGATTTGACTTTCAATTTGATCAATCTGGTGCTTAGCTTTCAAGAAACGGAATGAGTTATTGTATCCTTCAGCTTCAAAGAGGTTATTCTCGATATCTGCAAAAGAGTTAAGAGACAAATCTACCCATTTTTGGTTCCATTCTCTAAAAGCAATCTGACTTTGACCGATCAGATGCATGTTTTTTACAACCTCTACCTCATCATTAACAGGAAGGTTATATAGTTCTTCTTTTCTTTCTTCTAAAGCTGCAAGTCTACTCTCATTTCGTTTACGTAGCAAAATTGCTACTGCAAAAGCAATAAGAAGCAGGACTGCAATTCCAATCAAAGTAATAATCAACTGATTATTTGACATATCAAACTCCTTTTATACATGACACAATTGTAATGATTATATCATATTTTTCAAACCTTGGGAACTATTTCCCAATTTTTTTATACGTCAAGAGTACTGTAAACAGCGTTTTCTTCGATAAATTCTCGACGTGGTTCTACTCGATCACCCATGAGCATATCAAAAATCTTATCTGCTTCTGCAGCGTCATCTACTGATACACGGGCCATAAGGCGATGTTCAGGATTCATCGTAGTTTCCCAAAGTTGGTGGTCATCCATTTCTCCAAGACCTTTATAACGTTGAATGGTTGGTTTTGAACGACCTTCGCTGTAGCGAGCCAAAGCTTCTTGTAGGCGAGTTTCTTGGTCTGCGCCAGGTTGAATATATTCTTTAATCTCACTACCGACTTTAACACCGTAAATTGGTGGCTGAGCGATATAAACATAACCTGCCTCTAGAACGGGTTTCATATAACGATAAATCAGAGTTAACAAGAGAGTACGAATATGGGCTCCATCGACATCGGCATCTGTCATGATCACCAGTTTTTGATAGCGAGCTTTGCTAACATCGAACTCAGCGCCAAATCCTGTTCCCATAGCTGTGAAAAGACTGCGAATCTCCTCATTAGCTAAAATCTTATCCATGCTCGCTTTTTCAACGTTAAGGATTTTACCACGAATTGGTAAGATGGCTTGGAACTCACGATTGCGTCCTGATTTTGCAGAACCTCCTGCAGAGTCTCCTTCGACGATGAAAAGTTCAGTTTCAGCTGGATTGTTTGATGAACAGTCCGCTAATTTTCCTGGAAGATTTGAAATTTCTAAACCAGATTTCTTACGTGTAACTTCACGCGCACGCTTGGCAGCAACACGCGCTTTGGCAGCCAAGATTCCTTTTTCAACGATGCGCTTAGCAATCTGTGGGTTTTCCAAAAGGAAGTCAGAAAATGCATCACTGAAGAGGCGATTGGTAATCTTCACAACTTCACTATTTCCAAGTTTGGTCTTAGTTTGTCCTTCAAACTGAGGGTTTGGATGCTTCACAGAGATAACGGCTGTCAATCCTTCACGGACATCCTCACCTGTTAGGTTATCTTCGTTATCTTTTAGAAGTTTGTTTTTACGAGCATAGTCATTGATAACACGAGTTAAGGCTGTACGGAAACCTTGCTCATGTGTTCCACCCTCATGGGTATGAATATTGTTAGCGAAACTCATGACATTTTCATGGTAACCAGTTGTGTACTGCATCGCGACTTCAACTGTGATATCATCCATTTCACCATCTGTGTAGATTGGTGTATCAAAGATAACATCCTTGTTTTCGTTGATGTACTCAACGTAGCTCGCAATCCCACCTTCGTAGTGATAATGCTTGGTTTGTTCAAGTCCTTCACGTTTGTCAGTGATAGAGATTTGAAGGCCTCGATTCAAGAAAGCTAACTCTTGAATACGTTTATTTAATTTGTCGAAATCAAATGTCGTTGTCTCAGTAAAAATTTCTGGGTCTGGAGTAAAGTGAACAATTGTTCCTGTTTTATCTGTATCCCCGATTACCTCAAGGTCTGCAACAACATGTCCACGACGGTACTCTTGGTAGTGAATCTTTCCATTTTTATGAACGCGAACATCCAACTGAGTAGAAAGAGCATTTACAACGGATGAACCTACACCATGGAGTCCACCAGAGACCTTGTATCCGCCACCACCGAATTTACCTCCGGCGTGAAGAACAGTAAAGACAGTTTCAACGGCAGGACGTCCTGTTTTTTCTTGGATATCAACTGGAATTCCTCGTCCATCATCGACAACTGTAATTGAATCATCCGGTTCAATAAAGACCTCGATATGACTAGCGAATCCTGCCAAGGCTTCGTCGATAGAGTTATCTACGATTTCCCAGACGAGGTGGTGAAGACCCTCTTTCGAAGTTGAACCAATATACATCCCTGGACGCATACGAACAGCTTCCAGACCTTCCAAAACTTGAATTTGACTAGCATCATAATCTTGTGCCTGTTGGTTTTTAATATCTTCTGTCATGTTTCCCCTTTTTCTTACATGTCTATTGCTTGTTTTAACGCTACAACGTTCTCAAAGAGATAGGCATCTAAGCCTGCAGCATATCCTGCTTCTACATCAATGGCACGGTCACCAATGACTAGACCTGACGTTATATGATACTTCTCACGTAAATAAATCATCGATTCAGGATCAGGCTTGCGTTTAAAACCTGAACTAGCCGTCACTACTTCTGTAAAGTAAGGAGCTATCTCAGTTTTCGCTAGAATTTCCAATACTTGATCGTTTCTATGAGAAACCAAGAAGTTACGGCTACCTTGGTCCGAAATATTTTCTAAAAGAGTAGGAATCCCATCGAACAAAACTGGATGTTCAAGCTCTCGGGCTTCATTTTCCTTATATTTTTCAAGAAAGTTTTCAATACCTGGAGCATACTTTTCGATAGCAAAGGCAGTCGAAACCTTCAAAGCTTCGTAAACACTATCGTGTTCCTGCTCAATCCCGAACTCTGCTAATGTTTCTACAAAAGCTGCTGTAGAAGTTTCATAATTATCAAGCAGGGTTCCACCTAAATCCCAGATGTAATCGTGATATTTCATACCCTTCATTATACCATTTTTTTATAAAAAAAGCGATGTTTACCCTGGTTTTTGCCATTAAAAAAGAGAAGAATCTTCTCCATCAAGAAAGATTCTCCTCAGTTTGTTCATTATTTTTCAAATAGGTCTGTGTAGAGCATGCCATTTCTTAGAGACTCAGCATCTCCGCCCAGTGTTTCAACCAGGTAGTAAGCAAAGGCTAAAGCAGTTGCTGGCCCACGGCTCGTAATGATATTTCCATCTACGACTACTGTTTCTTTATGGTAGTGACCGTCAGCAATTTGTTCTTGAACTCCATCATAGCAGGTGAAGTTTCTACCTTCTAGTAGACCTGCCTGATTCAATGCAATTGGAGCCGCACAGATGGCTGCTACCTTCTTACCGATTTTCTCAAATTTTTGAAGTTCAGTGATCAATTGTTCATTGTCCCGCAAGTGGGCAGAACCAGGCATACCTCCTGGAAGGACAATCATGTCATACTCTGATAAATTACCATCAAACACTCGATCAGCTTGAACTTGAATGGCATGTGAACCTGTCACTGTATCTTCAAATCCTACCATATGGCAGGTGATATTTGCGCGACGCAAGACGTCTACGACAGTCAAGGCTTCAATTTCTTCAAAGCCATTTGCTAGGATAACTGCAACTTTAGGCATAGCGACCTCCTTATTTCACTTTCTTCAGTACAACTTTTTTACGTTTGAATCTTGTTCGGCCACTCTTTTCATCAGCTAAATGAGTTTGGTAGCTCATCGATAAAAGCAAACCTATACCAATAAGATTACTGATAATAGCTGATCCCCCTTGAGAAATAAAGGGCAAAGGAATCCCTGTCAGAGGCAGAAGACCAGTAACCGCACCTATATTTTCAAAGATATGGAACAAGAGCATCATGATAAATCCAGTTGAGATGTAGGTATAAAATTGATTATTGGATTTTAGGGTGATTTTTAACATGCGATAGATAAGCAGTAGATAGAGTGCAACCACAACAACTGAACCAATAAATCCAAAATCTTCCGCAATTACTGTGAAAATCATATCACTCTCGCGAACTGGAATAAGGAGATTAGACACATTAAAGCCTTGACCAAAAATTCCACCGCTACCAATGGCAATTTGACCCTGAGCCTGTTGATAGGTAGTCGTTTGAGCATAATCAAAGGGATTGAGCCAAGCCAAGATACGATTAATCTGATAAGTCGGCATACCAAGTTGGTGCATAAAGGCACGCCCATCCTTTGTAATGAAGATGGCTAAAAATCCTGTAATGGCTGATACAACTGTTACAAAGACTGGGATGATAATCTTCCAAGAAACACCTGACAACAAGACAAGACCTGCAAAGATCGCAACAAAAACCATTGCCGTTCCAAGGTCACTTTGTAAGGCTAGTAACACTAGAACCGGAATCGTGAAAACGATCATCCAAAGAATCAAAAGGAAATCTAAACCGATGGTACGTGCTTTGTCCTTGTACTTTTTAGTGAAAGTTACAATCACATAAGCTAGCATCAAGATGTAAGATATCTTCATGAATTCAGACGGTTGAAAAAGTGTATAACCACCGATTGATACCCAGTTTTTTGCACCTGTTGCAGCTACTAAACTTGGATTATAAAAAACCAAGGGTAAGACCATCAAGGCTAGACCAAGACCATATAAATAGGGGGTGGATTGCCATAAAAATTTTGTGTTAAAAAACATGACTACAAAACTGAAGATAATCCCTAGGGCTATCCATGCCAGTTGTTGTCCAAGTATAGGCCAAACATTGTTTGGGTAGTCATGACTAACTGCTATATAAATCGCTACAACTCCAATTACCAACAAACAAAACACTGGTAATATTAAACTATAATCGACCCTAGAGTCGAATGAACGTTTCATAACGGCCTCCTTCATTCTTTCTGGTATTCATTTCATTGTTTCTTTAAAAAATCTTGAACGTTGACAAATACTTGCTCTCGGCTAATGTTCCTTACTCGACTAGTGCGAGACAAGGCCTTGCTGATTTGTTTGCCATATCGTTTACTTGACATACGGCTATCTAAAATCAAAACTGCGGAGCGTTGACCAACTCGGCGCATGGTCCTACCTATCGCTTGCTTGAGACGAATAATCGCCATAGGAAGTTGGTAATCATAAAAAGGGTTCTTCCCTTCAAGACGGAGTTCTTGATTCATCTTTTTGGTAAATGGATCCTCTGGATTTTGGAAAGGCAAACGTGTAACCACTTCAATCACCCGAGGATGTCTGGAAAAATCGACTCCTTCCCAGAAACTCCCTGCTCCAAGTAAGAGCTCACGCTCTCCTTTTTCAAAGCGTTTTTTCAATTGAGCTGGTTCCCCATGCTTATATTGGGCTAAATGGGGAATTCTTAAAGTATCAGATACCTGCAACAATAAATCTTTTGCAGTAAATAAGACTAAAATCGGTTCTTCAAGGTAGGACAAATCTTCTAGGACTTCCACAACTGCTAGTGCATACTCCTCAAGCGAAACTTCAGTCACCAATGGAAAATCATTCACCAAGAAAATTTCCTGATTTTCCTGAAACTGTTCATCTAGGTAATAAATATTTGCTTGCGGGAATCCTAACAATTCTGGCAAAGAAACTCTGCTACTAATTTCTAGGGTTGCAGAGATTCCGAGAAGCTGGCAGGATTCTGGGAATATCTTAGAAAATAACAAACGCTGATCGCGACTAGAAGTAATCTCGATTTTTTTACTAGAGAGTTCTGAAACTGATAACCAAAATTCTCCTTCAGACGAGAAAAATCTCTGATAGTCTTTAAATTCTGGAAGATTCAACTCTGAAAAATCCTGTCGGAGCTTATCAATACTACTAGCTGGGAACATCTTACGTTTAACAGATAGAAACTGCTCCAGCAGATAAGAAACTTCAAAACGAATACTCTCTAGCAAGCGTCTTTGAAGCATGCCTTCTTCCCTTGATAGAGCCTGGTCAAGTTGGTCTGGTAAATCCGTTAGCAAATAAGATTTTCGAGAAAGATTTTCCAAGGTCAACAAGATTTTCTGAGCTTCATCTAAAATCAAGAGACGCCCTTCTAAGAGACTAGGATCATCTTCAAGTCTAGTAATGAGGTAAGCATGATTGGTCACAAGCAACTTGCAAGAACGAGCCTTATCCTGACCACGTCTCCAAAAATCCTCTAACCAAAAGAGAGAGTCTTTATGAAGATTTCCATCATGTACCAAGTTAGGTAAGAATTGCTGGTAGCGATAAAGCTGACCAATTTCGTCTAAGTCTCCTGTATCTGTCTCGGTCAGCCAAACTAGGAGTTGCATCTTGAAACGCGTGTACAAACGATTGGACTCTTCTTCCTCTAGTGCTGCATGAAAGGCATCTAACTTCAAGTAATTCTGTGGTCCTTTGAGACTATGAATAGAGATATGGAAAATCTCTTCGAGTTTTTTAGCCTCCTCATGCATTACCTGATTTTGAAGGATTTTAGTTGGAACACTAAGTAGAATCCCACTTTCATTCTCAAGAGACAAGGCTGGCAGGAGATAGCCATAGGTTTTTCCGATCCCCGTTTGAGCCTGAATAAAAGAAATTGTTTCCTCTTGTAAAAACTCTTGGACCTTTTGAGCAAATTCTTCTTGTCGGCTTCTTTCCTCCAAACCCAACAAGGCAATGTTGGTCTGGAAATCTTTAGAAAGTTTGCGTGGACAAAGGGCTGATTTTTCTTTTCTCAAAAATAGACCTTGCACCTCGACCAAGTCATGTTCAACTAAGAGAGACTGTTTCTGATAAACTTCCTCGATAACCATGTAAGATTCGTACAATAGGCTATCTGACAAACTCAATAAGCGTTCCAACAAACCTTTTGGAAGTTGAAACATCTTTTGTCTCATACAAAGAAAGAGTTCTGCAGTCGCTTGGGCGTCAGATAGGGCTGTATGAGCTTGCTCAAGTGGAATCCCCAACTCTTGGCAAAGAATACCAAGATTATACTTCTCAAGCTGAGGATAAAATACTTGAGCCAACTCCACTGTATCGATACGAGGCGTGCGCAATTCATAACCTTCAAAGAAGAGAAATTCTGCCAATAAATTGGCATCAAACTGAACATTGTGCGCAACAAAAATACCGTCTTTGACCAGTTCAAAAATCTTTCCAGCAACCTGAGAAAACTCTGGAGCCTTTGCTAAACGCTTGTCTGTCAAACCCGTTAATTCTTTGATATGAGAATCCAAGTGTTCATGAGGATTGACATCAGTAGCATATTGCTCAACAATCTCACCATCTTCAATGACTACAATTCCCACTTGGATGATTTTTGCCTTACTTCCGGTACTTGTAGCTTCTAAATCTACAACCACGTACCGATCATTTCTAAAATTCATCACTAAAAATTATATCAAAATTTGCACCATTTGACACCCCTGAACTTTATTTGAAGAGTCAAGTTTCTTGCAAGATTTGAAAAAAATGATTGAATAGAATTTTAGAAAAGGAGGGAACTCATGAACCCATTAGATTTCTTTAACCAAGTAAAGGAACTCGTTGAGAACAAAGATTTTTCTGCAGCAAAAACATTTGTTGAAGAAAACAAGGATCAACTAGGGGACTACCTTAGCCAAGCGCAAGCATTGGTTTCAGGCTCAGAAGGACTTGACAGTCTTGTAGATAAGGTCAAAGGCCTCTTCTAATAGTCAAAAGACACCTGAAAAACTCAGGTGTCTTTTTGTATTTTCTTCATGAATGCTGGAATATGTTGACTAATCGTGGTTGGCAGAACTACAAAGTTGTCCTCAGCTAGTTCTTGGGCAATTGCTGAATGCAGATATGTCGCTACCGTCACTCTTTCATAGAGACTAACTTGTGGGAATTGTCCAGCAAAGCCAGCAATCATCCCAGCCAGAGTATCCCCCATGCCCCCAGTCGCCTGATAGGGACCTCCAACCTCTAACTGATAAAAATCAGCTTGACCAGCTTGCCAGATTCGAGTCGCAGGACCTTTTTGAACTAGAATCGTCCCTGAAGGAAAACTCTTCAAAGCCTCTCCTGTTTCCTCAGCTTCTTGAGAAGTCAAATCTAAGCCCGACAAGACTTGCCATTCCCTTTGATGTGGAGTTAAAACAAGCTGAGCTGTAGGAAATTTCATCCCCGTCTTAGCAAAAATCGATAGGGCACCACCATCCAGTATGAGTGCCTGGTCTTGAGTTAAATGATGAAAGACTGTTTGGAGAAGCTCTTCTCCACGCTCATCATCCACTAGTCCAGGGCCAACTAAGACAATACTAGCTTTCTGCAACTGTTGCTCAAGTAATCGCTCATCATCAAGGCCAAAGGCCATAGCCTCAGGCAGATGGTTATGCAGAGCTGTAATATTTTCTTTATCCATTGCTACTGTCACCAAGCCTGCGCCACTTTTAACAGCCCCTAAGGCAGACATAATAATGGCTCCCCCATAAGGATACATTCCCCCAATCAAGAGAAGACTCCCGTAGTCTCCCTTATGACTAGAACGAGGACGCTCGATGATTACTTTTTTCAGTAGAGCTTGATCAATGACTTTCATACACTACTCCTTCATGCTTGTTCCTACTTTCATTATACACCTCACTACCCAATTAATAAAGGAGAAGACTATATAGTCTTCTCCTTTTTTTATAATGATCAGCTTTAGAATAATGAGTTATGAGTCATTATTCTTCCTTGCGTTTCCCATTTAGGAATGCTGCTGATAAGGCTAGACTGAGACCTGCTAGGAAAATTGCTGTATCAGATTGACTTTCACCAGTTTCTGGAAGTCTTGCTGAGTCTGCTTTCCCTGAAGTATTTTCAAGGACTTGTGAACCCTGGGTCTGTTTAGCAGAAGCCTGAGTTTCTGAAGGTTTATCAGATAAACCTCGAATATCGGCAACAGGTTTGTCGATTGTTGGAGCTGCTTGATTCCCTGAGGTACCTAAAGGACCTGTGTATTCTGGGAGCTCGTTCTTATCTGCTTTGACAGCATTGACTCCACCCTTGAATTCAGGCACTTCATTTTTAGCAGCTTCAACCCAATTAGCTCCGCCCTTGAACTCTGGAACTTCATTTTTAGCGGCTTCGACCCAATTAACTCCGCCCTTGAACTCTGGAACTTCATTTTTAGCGGCTTCGACCCAATTAACTCCACCCTTGAACTCTGGAACTTCAACGATTGGGGCTGCTTGGTCACCTGCAGTACCGATATAGTCGCTATATTCTGGAACTTCTACTACTGGGGCTGGCTCCTCACCTACAGTTCCAATAGGGGCTGTGTATTCTGGAATTTCAAGAACAGGAGCCGGCTCGTCACCCTTGCTACTTGTAACAAGTTCTTTTACTCCTACTTCAACAATTTGATCTTTTGCATCACTTGTTTCAGTGTGAACAATTTTACGACTTGTTCCTAATACTTCGACATAGTCTACTTTTTCTCCATTTTTACCTTCTGAGACGATACGACGTTCATCTTTGGCTAGTTCACTATTCTCACGAATAATTTCCTTGAATGGAATAACAACTTTCTCAACTTCGAGACTTGGACGGTCTAGGACAAGAGCTTGATCATCCACTGCATGACTAGCTTCTGAACCAGCTTCAAAGTGAAGGCGATATTCTTTCACAAGACTACCATCTTTAGCAAGAAGTCGAACAAGTGTTGGAAGATTGTCTTGACTTGACTCAACTACAGTCGCTACAGCATGACCACTTGTTTGGACAGTCACCTGTGGTTTCGCTCCATTAGTGGTTAATCGATATTCTGAAACAGCAGGATCAAAGTTTTCCAATACTTTTCCAGCAACTGAAATAGTCACTGCAGGTGTTTCTGAATCACTAGCTTGAGCTGGAGAATAAGCACTAAACTCAACCATCGCTAGACCATTAGTGGTTGATTTGCGAGTCATGCGTGCTCGAATAGCGGTTGTCTGGATTGGATCAAAGGTAAATTCGATTGGTTTACCAGCCTCGATTGCGCTAGATGCCTTATAAGGAATTTCTTGCCAATTCTCTGCCTTGTTAAACGGATGATCCGCATTTTCCTCATAACGTGAAATAGTGCTTGGTTCAGAATAAGCTGGTCCAACATATCTTTCGAGTACCATTGTCGCTGGTGCATCTGTACCACTGTCTTTGAAGAACTGAATGGCTACTTTTCCAACCGATTTAGGTGTAATCTGACCATTCTTCTTAAAGAGTACTCCTACAGATACTTCTTGGTCTTTTGGAGTACGAGACCAGTTGGTCCAACGTCCATCCTCATTAAATCGACCATCGTTGATATAGAAGATTCTATCATTAGAAGCAGCCTGGGTATCGTTTGTGGTAGAGGCAAAGGCTTTAGAGTCAGTCGCATTATTGCTTGCATTCTCTGAGATAACTTGATTTCCTCTTGCAAGAACGGTTACTTGCATCTTAGTTGTCAGGTCTGTTCCTAGGATATGACCAAGCACTTCAAAGGTACCTTCTTGGTCTGTCGCATGTTCAGGGACTGCATCCCATTCTACAGCTAGTTTATCTGTTGTCCAATCTGTTTGTGATGGATAATAGACTGTCACTTCTGTAGGTAGTTGAATCTTATCACCAACATTTAATGTTACAGCACCATTTTCTGCAGCTACTGGTTGCGTAGATTCTTTTTGACCATCGCGGAAGATACGGTATTCTTTCAAGATGGTTCCGTCTTCTGCCTTCAAAATGAGACGAGTTGCTCCTGTTGGACTTGTGGCAGGGACAATCGTTACTACACCATTGTTGCTAGCTGTTGCAGTGATTTCTTTACTAGTTTGAGCAATATGGTAGTCTGTCTTAGACGGATTGAAATGCTCAAGCTTTTGACCATCTACTTTGATCGTAATGTCTGAACTTGTAGCACTTGGAACCTTATTTCCTAGGATTGTAATTTCAGTCAAACCGACACCGGCAGTTCCATTTGCTTTCTTCATGCGAATACGAACTGCATAGGTCTCAACCTTGTCAAACGTAAAGTGGTTAGTTTGGCTTGCGGATAATTGTCCTGGTGCTTTGAGATGTTCAACTTCTTTCCAGTTGGCGGCATTGTTAAATGGATGCTTGGCATCTCCTTGAGCATGATTGACATCAGTTGGCAGATCTGGAATTTCTTGACCAACATAGTATTCGATGACATATTCTTTTGGAAGTCCGATTGCACCATCTGTGTAGAAATCAACTGAGAGATTATCGACAAAGCGTTTGGTTAAATCTCCTGAATTACCAAACAAGATAGATGCCCAATCATCATCTGTGCCTGTTTGCCATGTAGTCCATCGATTCTTGACATCTGTATTAGCTCTTGAAACTGTCAAGTCGTTCAAAGTATTCGCCGAATCATCCCCACCAGTATTGGATACGATAGCTGCTGGCAATTGAGAACCTGTCCATTGTTTCGAAATATTATTTCCTGCAACAACTTGACTGGAAACACGCACATGAGCCTTGGTAGTCAAATGACTTCCAACCAATTGACCTTTGATTTCAAAGATTCCTTCAGTTTGGCTAAAGTTGGCTGGAACCTTGTCCCAAACGACATCTTTATAAACAGTTGTTCCATTAGAATGGTAGGCGCGTACATTAGCTGGCAATTGAACAGTTTCACCTTTAGGAAGAGTGAGACTGATTTCTTCTGCGACCTGCAAACCTTCAACAGTCACATTTGCAGTAGCTTCAATGTCTGTACCTTCTACATGCCCTTTAAGGGTAAAGCTATGATAGCTAGCGAGTTCTTTTGCATCTACCTTGTCCCAAGTTACGGCTACCTTACGAGGTAAACCTTGGTCAAATTCTGCGCCGATTTGATCAGGCAATATTGGTTGCTGATTGATATCTGTAGAGATTGAAACAGGATGAAGCTTAACAATTTTCTTTTCTGCTTTATTTTCTTTGATGACCACTACAGTGGCTACAGATTGTGTCTTATCAGATTGATTGTCAATACGAGGAGTGAGGGTTACACTACCTTTCTTGTAAAGAAGCAAGTTCTGTCCGTTTACTTCAAGATGCCCACCATCAGTAGAGCTAGCTTCCAAGTGAATATCTGATGCTGAAAATTCACTCTGCGAACCATCTTCGTAATGTCCAATGACATGATAAGGGAGGACTTGATCTTCTGTTGCAGTTTCTTTACCTTCTACACTTACTTCCAAGCGTGTCAAGGCAGGGGCTTCCTTCACAAACTGAATCAAATATGTTTGAACCAAATCACCCTTTTGGTTACTCAAGAACACAGAAGCCTGATAATCATTAGCAGCCGAAGCTTGTTGAACAGTTACTTGGTAGCCAGTAGTTTGTGCGCTGACATTTGGAATCTCAGCACTGTAAGGAAGGGTTACTCGGTAATAGGTCTTTCCAGTCTCAAAGTCTGCGAGAGTCTTGTCACCAACAGTGAGACCAGCAACAGTATTTTCTGTTTTCTGATCACTTGCGATAAAGGTTGCTGTCACCTCATAGTCATTACCTACTAATTTACCAGTTGCTTCTGTTCGTCCACCTTCTTTTTTCAAGGCATCAGGATCTTTCAAGGTCCATGAAACGACTTCCGCATCAACTAAGTTCCCGTCTGATAAAACAGCTGTAACAGTCTTATCCAAATCTTCTACGCTTGTACCAACAGGAACGGTTGCAACTTTAGGTAACCACTTATCAAGGGCAATAACTTTAACAAGGGCTTCAGCCTTGGATTCGATACCTTCCACACTACCTAGGACTTTTTTCGCACCAGCACTTGCACGGAGATTGTCTGGAATATCCCAAGTCACTGTTTTTTCTTCGACACTACCATCGCTATAAATAGCTGTCACAGTTTCTGGCAATTTAGGATTTTCACTGACATCAGTAGTTGCCTTTACAGGGGCAAAAGAGACAAAGTGGCGATTTTCTTTCTTGCCTGAAACGGTTGTGACTGTTGCTTGATCAGAAGCTAAACCTGCAGAATCCGCATATAGGGTGAATTTCCCTTCTTTTTCAGTAGATTTTACAATGACAACACCTTTACCATTGAAGGCTTTTCTTTGCCATGTACCATCTTTCTGAGCTTTGTAGCGTTCACGACTAGCTTGTTCTCCATTGTCCACACCAACGATTTGCCCTTGCCCATGAAGATTGAAATGAACAAGATTATTTGCAGTTGGCACAACATTGCCATCTTCATCAACAATTTCATAATGGATGTAAGACAAATCTTTACCGTCTGCAGTAATAACATGTTCTTCCTTAGTGAGGCGAACTCTAGCAGGTTCTCCTGCTGTTGTTACACTGTCACGCGCAATTTCTTTACCATTTTCATCACGAGCAATAGCAGTCAAGGTGCCTGGTTTATATTCTACCAACCACTCAAGATACAATTCACCAGGGTTAGCACCTTCATGATAAGGTCGACCATCCGCAGTGGTTTTCTTGGTGAATTCTTTCTTGCCGAGAGTCTGGTTGTTCAACAATAATTCTACACTAGCAGCGTTTGAGAAGGTCCGTACAGGAACCTTGCCATTGACCAGCATATTGCGTTCTCTAAGTGTCTCATCTGTCCAATTCCAGTGAGGCATGATACGAACTGTTGGTTTTTCTTTGGCACTATACCATTCACTACGGTAGAGATAGAAATCATTCTTAGGCAAACCAGCCGTATCGATAATACCGAAGAATGAGCTTTTCACTGGTGTATTGTCCTGGTTATGCCAAGGTGTTGGTTCACCGATATAGTCAAAACCAGTCCAGATGAACTGACCTGCATAGCCAGCACGGTCACGGTCAAAAGTCCATGATTCAGTAGCTGTTCTACCCCATCCAACACGGTCATTTCCATAGTCAGATTGTTCATAATGACGATTACGACGGTTGTCATGACTGAGTAAATGAGCAGGGTCAAAGTAGGAATCACGAGTTCGAGTTGCTGAAGAGGTTTCTGAACCGTAGATTAACCAGTCTGGATGAGCCTTACGAACAGCATCATAGTTCCGTTCCCCATAGTTCATACCGACAGCATCCATGATTGCTGCCAATTTTAAGAACTCTCCTGTAGACCTATTACTAAATTTATTCTCACCCATGGTCACATAGCGCTCTGTATCAATTGCTTTGATGACAGCTTTCAAGCGCTTAGCTGTTTCTAAAGAGCGCTCACCACCATCTGCTTCATCCACTTCGTTACCGAGTGACCACATGACGATGGATGGATTATTTTTATCTCGTTCAACCATGGTTCTGAGGTCAAAATCAGACCACTTTTCACCCTTCTTAGCTTCTGGGTGAGTTGCATCTTGGTCAAAGAAACGTCCATAGTCATACGTTTTCTTACCACGATACCAAGTATCAAAGGCTTCTTCTTGCACCAAAAGTCCTAGATTTGCAGCAGCATCGAGCAACTGTGGACTTGCTGGATTGTGGGTTGTACGGATAGAGTTAACTCCCATATCTTTCAGGAGTTTTAATTTACGATAGGTTGCCTTATAGTTTTCTTCTGCTCCCAAGGCACCGTTGTCATGGTGAATACTAACTCCATGGAATTTCATTCTCTCACCATTTAGAGAGAATCCATCTTTGGCTGTCCAGTTGAAATAACGATAACCAAAAGTATCTTCTGTTACATCAACTAGCTGACCTTCATTGTAAACCTTTGTTTTCAAAACATAGAGCTGAGGATGGTAACTTTTTGTTGTCCAGAGGGTTGGCTTGTTAACCAAAATTGTTTGCTTAAAGTCTGCTGTCTCATTTCCTGACAAATTCTTAGTTACAGAGCGAACTAAATCTGAAACAGCCTTGCCTTCCTTGGTAAAAATCTGTTGCTCTACAAATACCTTGGCTAAAGTCTTGGAAGTATTTTTAATCTTACTTTGGATTTGTGTTTCAACATTGCCATCTTTTTGTTCAGCTAATTTTGGAGTTGTGATATGATTTCCATTTTCAGCTACTTGCACCTTGTCACGATAGCTCAGCGTCACATCACGATAGATACCACTTCCTGAATACCAACGACTACTTGGCTGTTTATTGGTAACTTGGACAGCAATGGTATTTTCACTACCATCTTTAGTTAAAAATTCAGTGATGTCGTATGAAAAATGATTGTAACCACTAGGATAATGGCCAACAAATTTACCATTTACATAGACCTTAGAGTCCATGTAAACTCCATCGAAGTTGATACGGACGTCTTTATCCTTTGCAGCTTCGTCTACAGTGAAAGTCTTACGATACCAAGCAGTACCCCCGTTTAATTGACCACCTTCATTTCGAGCAGGAGACTTATGATCAAAGTCAAAATAAATACTCCAGTCATGAGGAAGGTTCAACTTAGACCAATCATGAACATCTACATCTTTCTTAGAAAAATCACCCTGAGAATTTAATTTAAAGTACCAGTCTTTGTTGAAATTTTGTTTTCTTTCTTGTAAAAGTTGGTCTTCTTTTTCTTTCTCCTTAGTCACTTGAGGTAATGCTGTTGCAGAAGTATTTTCTTCCTTAACTTTATCACTAGTTACTGGTTTATTCTGATTAGCTTCAGTAGCATGTTCTTCCAAAACTGCTGGCTTTTCAGAACTAGCTTCTGAAACTGTAGGCGCTTTTTCAGCCACTTCAGCAGCTGGTTTTTCAGCTTTATCTTCCTTAGGACTAACTACTTCCGCTTTCTTTTCTTCCTTAGGACTTGTTACCTCAGGCTCTTTTTCTTCCGTTGCTGGTTTTGCGGGTTCAACCGCATCATTTTCTTCTTTTTCAGTAGCCTTATCTTGTGGGCCATTTTGCTCAGCTTTTGCAATGGCTGCAGCTAGATCATCTGGAAGTTTATCTAAAGGTTGAACTTGATGAACTGTTTCTTCGCTAGGACTAGCTGTTTCTGCTTCAGCTGCTTGCGCTACCTGAAGGCCAAATATACTGGCTCCAATCATAACTGAAGCTGCACCAATAGCAAACTTACGAATACTAAAATGACACCGTTTTTCAAAAAATCTCTTATCCATTATGGTTCCTTTCTAAGTTATAGTAAGCGATTACATTTTTCTTCAAAAAATAAACCTCCCTCTAGACGCTTACTTATTTTTGCATATACATATTGATGTTTTTAATATATCAAAATAGTAGAACTTTTTCAATAATTTGTAGAAGTTTTACTGGAATTTTAGTAGAAATCGAGCAAAAAAAAGCAAGCCCTTTTTAGAACTTGCTCTTTAAATACCTATTAATGATTGTACTCGAGATTAGTCTTTATCCAGCCTTCTTAAAGCAGCCTGATAGGTCTGCTCCATTAGCATGGTAATGGTCATAGGTCCTACTCCACCAGGTACAGGTGTGATATGGCTAGCGACTGATGCAACAGCATCGTAGTCAACATCTCCACAGAGCTTGCCATTTTCATCTCGGTTCATCCCCACATCAATGACAACTGCTCCAGGTTTGACAAAATCAGCAGTCACGAACTTAGCACGGCCGATTGCTACTACAAGAATGTCGGCTTTAGAAGCTACTTGGGCTAGATTGTGGGTGCGAGAGTGGGTCAAGGTTACAGTTGCATTTTTAGCCAAAAGCAACTGGGCCATTGGTTTACCAACGATATTTGAACGACCAATAACGACTGCATTTTTACCTTCTAAGTCAATCCCATACTCATGAAACATCTCCATAATCCCTGCTGGAGTTGAAGGAATCATGACTGGGTGACCAGACCAAAGACGCCCCATGTTGAGTGGATGAAAACCATCCACATCTTTTTCAGGGTCAATGGCTAGTAGAATAGCTTCTTCATTGATGTGTTTTGGTAATGGCAACTGTACCAAAATCCCATGCCATGCTGGATCTTGGTTGTATTTGGCAATCAACTCCAACAATTCCTCTTGAGTAATGGTCTCCGGAACACGTACAACTTCACTTTGGAAGCCCGCTGCGATAGCTGAACGTTCCTTGTTACGAACGTAAACCTGGCTAGCAGGATTGTCCCCAACCAAAATAACCACCAAACCAGGAACCAAGCCTGTCTCTTCCTTTAGTTTGGCTGTTTTTTCAGCCAGTTGTCCTTGTAGCTTGGCTGCTAAAGCCTTCCCATCAATAATCTGTGTCATGTATTTTCTCTTTTCTAACAAATATCTTTTATTATAACAAAAAATCGCTCGACCTTCTAACACTTCTTACCTAAGATACCCTATAGTCTGAAACTATAAGAAAAAGCCCCCTTGGAGCTTTTCTAATAAACGATATTTTACAAAACCTTACTCAAGAAATCCTTGGTTCTTTGTTCTTGTGTTTGGTCAAAAATTTGCTCAGGTGTTCCATCCTCGACAACTACACCGTCAGCCATAAAAATAACACGGTCTGCTACTTCACGCGCAAATCCCATCTCATGTGTTACAATGACCATAGTCATACCTGACTTAGCAAGTTCTTGCATAACTGCTAGTACTTCCCCTACCATTTCTGGGTCTAGGGCAGAAGTCGGTTCATCAAAGAGTAGGACATCTGGTTCCATGGCAAGACCACGCGCGATAGCAATACGTTGTTGCTGACCTCCAGACAAACTTTGTGGATAGGCATCAGCCTTATCTGGCAAACCAACCTTCTCCAAGAGCTCATGCGCTCTCTTTTCAGCCACTTCCTTACTTTCTCCCTTAGTCTTAATTGGAGAAAGTGTAATGTTTTCCATAACTGTCATATTTGGGAAGAGATTGAATTGTTGGAAAACCATTCCCATCTTTTCACGCATAGCAAAGAGGTCGTTTTTCTTATCCGTAATGTCAACACCTTCAAAAATAACCTTGCCTTTTGTCGCTTCTTCGAGGAGATTCATAGAGCGAAGGAGGGTTGACTTACCGCTACCAGATGGTCCAATAATGACCACTACTTCCCCTTTTTTAATTTCAAGATCAATCCCTTTTAAAACTTCATTTTTTCCAAAACTTTTATGAAGGTTTTCAATTTTTATAAGTGTTTCAGTCATTATTTTTTATCTCCTTGTCCCATACGATTTTCAAAAGCTTTCAAGGCCAGCGTCAAGATAGAGGTCATAATCAAGTAGTAAAAGGCTGCGAATAGAAGTGGAGTTAAAGGTAAGTATGTGGTTGTTGACACCGTAGTAGCTCCATTCCACAACTCCATAACCCCGATAGCTGACAAGAGCGAGCTATCCTTGATAATGGTAATAAACTCATTCCCCAAGGCTGGTAAAATATTCTTGATAGCCTGTGGTAAAATGACATAGCGCATAGCATTTTTAGGGCGAATCCCTAGTGAATAGGCTGCTTCTAGTTGTCCTTTTGGCACTGCATTAATCCCAGCACGAACTGTTTCTGATACATAGGCACCACTATTCATAGAGATAATGATAATCCCTGGGATCAAACGAGTAAGATCAACATCTAAAATCCCAATTTGAATCGTTGGAGCACTAATATGCATCAGGGCAAAAGCAATCATAATCTGCACCATCATCGGTGTCCCACGGAAGACCCAGATATATAGATTAGCAAACCAAGCAAGTGGTTTAATCTTCGAACGTTGTGCAAAGGCCAGCAGCACTCCTAGAATGGTCCCCAAGAAGACCACCAAGATAGATATGATAATTGTTACAACGGCACCATAGTTAAAATACGGTAGATATTTCGGTAAAAAAGAAAAATTCATGGATACTCTACTTTCTATTTTTAATATTTAAACTCAAAACTTGTATAAGGATAACATATTTTGCATAAAAATTCAACATTTTCTCCTAATATTTTCAATAAATTTTCAAAGACGATAGAAATAGCGAGAAATCTTAGTTTTTTTCTAGTCAAGTGGAGTCTGTTTATGGTAAAATAGTAAAGATAAGAAATGGAGGAGAATCAAAATGGAATCACATTTGGTTAGAATCATCAATCGCTTAGAAGCAATGACAAAAGATGGTGGTAACTTAAAACGTAACTTTGAACGCGAAGGAGTTGTTGTCGCAGAGGTTGCTTTTAACTACGACGAAGAAAACGGACCACTCTTTACACTTCGTGACGTTGAAGCTCGTGAAACCTATACATTTGACAGCATCGACCTCATTGCGATGGAAATCTACGAACTTTTATACTAATAGTTGAATATGGGCTGGAGAATACTCCTGCTTTGACCAATGAAAATCCTTTTTGCATGACAAATGGGATTTTTATTTTTATCACTAAAGTCTAGTAAGAATTGCCTGGAATGTTTAATTGTAACAAGCAATCTTTTTGCTTGCTTTCCCCTTTAATCATGATATAATGAGACTAAAGCACTTTGACTATTTTTGACCTTTCTATTTTAGTCAAAGCCAAGAAAGAAACGAGGTAGAGGTATGCTCTGTCAAAATTGTAAAATCAATGACTCAACGATCCATCTTTACACTAATCTGAATGGGCAACAAAAGCAAATCGATCTTTGCCAAAATTGCTACAAAATTATCAAAACAGATCCTAACAATAGCTTGTTCAAAGGCATTACAGATTTAAACAATCGTGATTTTGATCCATTTGGAGACTTCTTCAACGACCTGAACAACTTTAGACCTTCTTCTAATAATAATGTTCCTCCAACCCAGTCAGGTGGCGGTTACGGTGGTAATGGGGGTTATGGTTCTCAAAATCGTGGACCAGCTCAAACACCTCCTCCTAGTCAAGAAAAAGGACTCTTGGATGAGTATGGTATCAATATTACCGAGATTGCCCGTCGTGGAAATGTCGACCCAGTTATCGGCCGTGACGAAGAAATCATCCGTGTCATTGAAATCCTCAACCGCAGAACTAAAAACAACCCAGTACTGATTGGGGAGCCTGGTGTTGGTAAGACAGCAGTTGTCGAAGGCTTAGCACAGAAAATTGTAGACGGTGATGTTCCCCACAAACTTCAAGGGAAAGAAGTCATCCGCCTAGATGTCGTGAGTCTTGTTCAAGGCACAGGAATTCGTGGACAGTTCGAAGAGCGCATGCAAAAACTCATGGAAGAAATCCGTGAGCGCAAAGATGTCATCCTCTTTATCGACGAAATTCACGAAATTGTCGGTGCTGGTTCTGCTGGAGACGGGAATATGGATGCAGGCAATATCCTCAAACCAGCCCTATCTCGTGGCGAACTTCAGTTAGTGGGTGCTACTACCCTCAATGAATACCGCATCATCGAAAAAGATGCTGCCCTTGAGCGCCGTATGCAACCTGTCAAAGTTGATGAACCAACTGTGGAAGAGACCATTATTATTCTTAAAGGTATTCAAAAGAAATACGAAGATTACCACCACGTTCATTATACTGACGGAGCTATCGAAGCCGCTGCTACTCTTTCTAATCGCTACATCCAAGATCGTTTCTTGCCAGATAAGGCTATTGACCTTTTAGATGAAGCTGGTTCAAAAATGAACTTAACCTTGAATTTTGTGGATCCAAAGGTTATCGACCAACGCTTAATCGAAGCGGAAAATCTCAAGGCTCAAGCAACTCGTGACGAAGATTTTGAAAAAGCCGCCTACTTCCGTGATCAGATTGCCAAATATAAGGAAATGCAAAAGACAAAGGTAACGGATCAGGATACTCCAATCATCAGTGAAAAGACGATTGAACACATCATTGAACAAAAAACTAATATTCCAGTTGGCGACCTTAAAGAAAAAGAACAGTCTCAACTGATCAACCTAGCAGATGATCTCAAGGCACATGTTATTGGCCAAGATGATGCTGTTGATAAGATTGCCAAGGCTATCCGTCGTAACCGTGTTGGTCTCGGTACTCCAAACCGTCCAATCGGTAGCTTCCTCTTTGTTGGTCCTACTGGCGTCGGTAAGACAGAACTTTCTAAACAACTAGCTATTGAGCTTTTTGGTTCTGCTGATAGCATGATTCGCTTTGATATGAGCGAATACATGGAAAAACATAGTGTTGCCAAACTCGTCGGTGCCCCTCCAGGATACGTCGGTTATGATGAGGCTGGACAATTGACCGAGAAAGTCCGTCGCAACCCCTACTCACTTATCCTCTTAGATGAGGTCGAAAAAGCCCATCCGGATGTCATGCATATGTTCCTTCAAGTTTTGGATGATGGGCGTTTAACGGATGGTCAAGGACGAACTGTTAGCTTTAAGGATGCCATCATTATCATGACCTCAAATGCAGGTACAGGAAAGGCTGAAGCAAGCGTTGGATTTGGTGCAGCTAGAGAAGGTCGTACCAACTCTGTCCTTGGAGAATTAGGCAACTTCTTTAGCCCAGAATTCATGAACCGCTTTGATGGTATTATCGAATTTAAGGCCCTCAGCAAGGAAAATCTCCTTCAAATCGTTGACCTTATGTTGGATGATGTGAATAAACGTCTCTCAAGCAATAACATCCATTTAGATGTAACAAATAAGGTTAAAGAAAAACTTGTAGACCTTGGTTACGATCCAAAAATGGGAGCTCGTCCACTCCGTCGTACCATCCAAGACTATATCGAAGATGCCATTACAGACTACTACCTTGAAAATCCTAGTGAAAAAGACCTCAAGGCAGTCATGACAAGTAAAGGTAAAATCGTGATTAAGTCCAAAAATAAAACGGAAACGGTCGAGTCAAACGACTAGTTCCTCACATACAAAAGAATGTTCTTGCTTGACAGTGAGAACATTCTTTACTATTATAGAAAGAAAGCGCACTCACGAAGGAGAAATTTATGGCAAATCCAACATTTGGAGAAAAAAAAGAGGGAGTAACCTACAAAAATAGATATGGCGTTTATGCAGTCATACCTGATGCAAACCACGAAAAGATTATCCTCGTACAAGCTCCAAATGGTGCATGGTTCTTACCAGGAGGTGAAATTGAAGAAGGTGAAAACCACCTTGAAGCTCTCAAACGAGAATTGATTGAAGAATTAGGATTTACAGCTGAAATCGGCACCTACTACGGGCAAGCTGATGAATATTTCTATTCCAGCCATCGTGATACCTACTACTACAATCCAGCCTATCTATACGAAGCCACTTCTTACCAAGAAATCCAAAAACCTCTCGAAGACTTCAATCATCTAGCTTGGTTCCCAATCGATGAAGCTATTGCTAACTTAAAACGTGGAAGTCACAAATGGGCAATCGAAGCTTGGAAAAAACAACATCAAATTTAAACTATCTTTACCAAATTTCTCAAAAAGTGCTATAATAGACATAGAAATACAGGAGGAAACCCTATGAAGCTTATCAATACTACAAATTCACACTCGCAACTTGTTAAAAGTCAGCTAGAAAGCACTGACGCAACGCTTGTAGAGGTTTATTCTGCGGGAAATACAGATGTTATTTTTACTCAGGCTCCGCTTCATTACGAAATCCTCATTTCCAATAAACATCGTGCAATCCGTGAAAAAGAAATTGAGAAAATCCAAGAATTCTTTTTAAATCGTAAAATTGATAAACAAGCTGTTGATGAAGCAAATATCAAAACCCTCTATTCTGATAAATTGATTGAAATTTCAATTCCTACAAAATAGAATTAATCTACCCTACAGATAAAACTGCGGGGTTTTTTAGTCCCTTTTCTTATTTATTTCTTCAAAAAATTATTGTAGTTAAAGCTTTTTTGTGAATATTTCACATTTTAATCGAAAAATGAAAGAAATTTCGTTATAATAGTTAGAGAGAGAAAATGAAGGAGTATGATATGAAAGAAATAGTATATAGAGAAGCCAGGCTAGATGAACACCAAAAAATCGGGAAAGTATTGGCTGGAGCCTTTATGAACTACCCTTTCATGACTCTTATCAAAGATGATTTAAAGAAACCAGAATATTACCCAGCATTCTTAGAATTGCTGTATAGCCTTTTAACCAGACTCTACATCAAAGGAGAGACCTGTCTAGTCGCTGAACGAGACGGGGAAATTCTGGCTATCGCACTTCTACAACAAAAGGATTTTTCCATCTTATCTTATTTGTTGAATGGGATTATCAAGCTTTTCCGTTTTATTAGCCCACGCAATCTCTTGAAATATCTTGATTTAGTCGATCGCTCTGAACAACATTTGAAAAAATCTGGGAACTTTGATTGGTATTTGATGATGTTAGGAGTCAACGCTTCAATCCAAAACCAAGGAATCGGGAGTGCATTCCTACAAGAAGGTGTTGAACCCTATCTTAAAGCCAAAGGTTGCAAACGTCTAGGCTTAATCACCAGCACTGAGAAAAATGTGTGTTTCTATGAAAAAAACAAGTATGAATTACTGGATTCCATGATATTAGACTACGGAACAAAGTCAATTGGAAACTGGGCTTTTGTAAAAATACTAGATAAGTAATTATAAACTAAAAAAGATTGGTCCTTAGACCAATCTTTTTTTATGTTACTTAACAGCTTCTTTCAAGGCTTCTACCTTGTCCAAGCGTTCCCAAGGAAGATCAATATCTGTACGCCCCATATGTCCATAAGCCGCTGTTTGACGGTAGATTGGACGTTTGAGATCCAGCATTTGGATGATTCCTGCTGGGCGAAGGTCAAAGATTTGACGCGCTGCTGCTTCTAATTTGCTTTCAGCGACTGTTCCCGTACCGAAGGTATCGATACGAACAGATACTGGATGAGCCACCCCAATTGCGTAAGCCAATTGCACTTCAGCTTTCTTAGCAAGACCTGCAGCAACAATGTTTTTAGCAATGTAGCGAGCTGCATAAGAAGCTGAACGGTCAACCTTAGTCGCATCCTTACCAGAGAAGGCACCACCACCGTGACGTGAATAACCACCATAGGTATCCACGATGATTTTACGACCAGTCAAACCTGAATCTCCTTGAGGTCCTCCGATAACGAAACGACCTGTTGGATTGATAAAGAATTTAGTATCATCATCTAGGTAAGAAGCTGGAATGACTTCTTTGATAACCTTGTTAATCACATCTTCATGGATTTGCTCATTGCTGATTTCTGGATCATGTTGGGTTGAAATAACAACTGTATCCACGCGCACTGGACGGTCATTTTCATCATACTCAACAGTGACCTGTGATTTGGCATCTGGACGAAGATAGCTGATTTCACCAGACTTACGAAGCTCTGCCAAGCGACGAACCAGTTTGTGACTAAGTGAAATCGGTAATGGCATGAGTTCTTCTGTTTCATCCACTGCAAAACCAAACATGAGACCTTGGTCTCCAGCTCCAATCAAGTCAAGTGGATCTTGATCTGCGTTTCCACGAACTTCCAAGGCTTCATTAACACCTTGGGCTATATCTGGTGACTGCTCAACAAGTGATGGGTGAACTCCCACCGTCTCCGCAGAAAAACCATACTCAGTATTGGTATAACCAATCTCTGCAATAGTATCACGAACCACTCGGTTAATATCGACATAAGCATTTGTTGAAATTTCACCGAAGACATGGACTGAACCTGTATAAACAGCAGTTTCAGCAGCAACGTGCGCCTCTGGATCTTGCTCTAAAATAGCATCCAAGATAGCATCTGAAATTTGGTCTGCAATCTTATCCGGATGCCCCTCAGATACAGATTCAGACGTGAATAATTTACGTTCTGACATAAAAATGTCCCCCCTTAAAAAATATTCGTTATAGAGTTACAAAGAACTGGTAGGAAGAGTATTTACAATCAATCCCACCACCTTATCGGGACCATATAACCTATCTATTATAACACGAATCTTTGAAAAATACTCGTATGATTGCTATTTTTCTTATTAGGAAAATGTTTTCTAATCTTAACCAAATAAAAACTCTTAAAGTAGATGAGTTTCTACTTTAAGAGTGATGTTATAAACTAATTATTTTCTAGATAAAATTCAAACCGTTCTCCGACATATTGGCTCTTTACATACTCAAAAGCAGTGCCGTCATCAAAGTAAGAAACCTGTGTCAGCCCTAAAATAGCATGTCCTTTTTCAACTTCTAAATAATGAGCTATCTTTTCTTTGGCTAGTCGAGCATAGATGGTCTGATGAGATTTACCAATTCGATAACCATGCTCTTGTAAGGTTTGAAAGAAGTGCTTGGTTACTTCTTCTTTTTTGAAATTTTTGATAAATTTCTCAGGAATCGATGCCACTTCATAGACAACAGGAACCTTATCCGCATAACGGACACGTTCCATACGAATAATATTGTCAGTTGGCAGTATACCTAGTTTAGCAACTTCTTGCTCATTTGGAATCGTACGACGGTAGGAAATCAGATGACTAGATGGCGTTTTCCCTTGAGCTTTAACAATTTCCGTAAAACTAGTTGTTCCACGCATTCTTTCCTGAACTCGTGTACTTGAAACGAAGGTCCCACTACCAACACGCCGTTCCAAAACCCCCTCTTCAACTAAAAGAGAGATTGCTTGACGTAAGGTCATGCGGCTAACGGCAAATTCTTCTGCTAAATCTCGTTCACTAGGAAGTCTTTCTCCAATTTTCCAACTCCCCTCATCAATGTCTTTCTTGATTTGGTCGTGGATTTTCATATAAGCTGGTAACATGCTTGATCACTTCTTTTCTTTATTTTTTCCATTGTACCGTAACTCATAGGGAAAAGTCAAACCGCACTTGTTTAGTTGGTAATTCTAACCCTTTTATGATAGAATATTCAAGAAGATATTTCTTTTAAGAAAGGGAAAAGATGAGCAACATTTCAACTGATTTGCAAGATGTCGAAAAGATCATCGTACTGGACTATGGTAGCCAGTATAACCAACTTATCTCACGCCGTATCCGTGAGATTGGTGTCTTTTCAGAACTAAAAAGTCACAAGATTTCGGCTGACGAAGTCCGTGCTATCAATCCTATCGGGATTGTACTTTCAGGTGGTCCAAACTCTGTTTACGAAGAAGGATCGTTTGATATTGATCCAGAAATTTTCGAATTGGGTATTCCAATTTTAGGAATCTGCTACGGTATGCAGCTTTTGACTCACAAACTTGGAGGAAAGGTTGTTCCTGCCGGCGATGCTGGTAACCGTGAATACGGTCAATCAACATTGACTCACACAGAATCTGCTCTTTTTGCTGGAACTCCAGAAGAACAACTTGTATTGATGAGCCACGGGGATGCTGTTACAGAAATTCCTGCTGATTTCGTTCGTACTGGTACATCAGCTGACTGTCCTTATGCATCAATCGAAAATCCGGACAAGAAAATCTATGGTATCCAATTCCACCCAGAGGTTCGTCATTCAGTTCACGGCTATGATATCCTTCGTAACTTTGCCTTGAATATCTGTGGTGCCAAAGGTGACTGGACCATGGATAACTTTATCGAGATGCAAATCAAACAAATCCGTGAAAAGGTTGGAGACAAACGTGTTCTCCTTGGTCTTTCAGGTGGTGTTGACTCTTCAGTTGTTGGGGTTCTTCTCCAAAAAGCAATCGGTGATCAATTGATCTGTATCTTTGTAGACCACGGTCTTCTCCGTAAAGGTGAAGCTGACCAAGTTATGGATATGCTTGGTGGTAAGTTTGGTTTGAACATTGTCAAAGCAGACGCTGCCAAACGTTTCTTGGATAAATTGGCAGGTGTTTCTGATCCTGAACAAAAACGTAAGATTATCGGTAACGAGTTTGTCTATGTCTTTGATGACGAAGCAAGCAAACTTAAAGATGTGAAATTCCTTGCTCAAGGAACTCTTTATACAGACGTTATCGAGTCAGGTACGGATACTGCACAAACCATCAAGTCTCACCACAATGTGGGTGGTCTTCCAGAAGACATGCAGTTTGAACTGATCGAACCACTTAACACACTCTACAAGGATGAAGTTCGTGCCCTTGGTACAGAGCTTGGTATGCCAGACCACATCGTATGGCGCCAACCATTCCCAGGACCAGGTCTTGCAATCCGTGTCATGGGTGAAATCACTGAAGAAAAACTTGAAACAGTCCGCGAATCAGACGCTATCCTTCGTGAAGAAATCGCTAAAGCTGGTCTTGACCGCGATATCTGGCAGTACTTCACTGTCAACACTGGAGTTCGTTCAGTAGGTGTTATGGGAGATGGTCGTACTTACGACTACACAATCGCTATCCGTGCCATCACTTCTATCGATGGAATGACAGCTGACTTCGCTAAGATTCCTTGGGAAGTTCTCCAAAAAATCTCTGTACGTATCGTAAACGAAGTCGACCACGTTAACCGTATCGTCTACGATATTACAAGTAAACCACCTGCAACTGTTGAGTGGGAATAGAGTTAATTAGTTAAAAAAAGCCTAGAAATCAATCTTTCTAAGGCTTTTTACTTTATTTTAACAACAATTTAACAACAAAACTACTATTTTTCCTATAAACCATACTTATCTTTAATCTGCTTTTAAATAGGTATATATGGTATAATAAGATAAATTTGGAGTTGTAGAGGTGAGAATTTGGAAGAAAATAGACCTGATTTTAGAGATATAAAATCATTTGAAGAATTTAACAGATACTACTGGTATCGAGAAGAGCTTTCACAAATTTGTAAGTACCTTGGATTAGAATACAGATGTTCAAAAAAAGAATTAAATCATATTATAGAACAATATTTTAAGGGAAATAGAGTAGAAAAATTTTTGAGGAAAAGAAACAAAAATCAAACCGAAATAATAACCCTAAATACATCATTACTTGAATGTGGTTTTTCCTTTAATCAGAAATTTCGAGATTATTTTTCAGCTGTAACAGGTGTTAATCCGTTTAAATTTAATGCTGATATGGCAACAGCTTGGCGAAAAGTAAAACGGGACAACAACATAAATTTTACAATCCAAGATATGATTAAAATATACTATGGAGAGTCAGACTACGCCAAGTATGATAATTCAGCTTGCCAATGGAATCAATTTCTAAAAGATTTTTGTGCAGATGAATTTAGCAATCATTACTCCAACAAGTTAAAAGTTGCGGCTATTCTTTGGAAAGAAGTTAGAGATTCAAAAAAGAAAAAAATTTATTCACGGGGACTTCTAAAAGAATATAGCTACAAAATAGAGAAGTACTGTAAGTAAACAACTTCATGTTTGTCGAACGTAAAGTATTAAAGACGATAGAAATAAAAAATCTATCGTCTTTTTTATGCCTATTTTCAATTTATATTGTGAGTAATAAATAGGGAAAACTCGCAAGAGTTGCTAACTAGTATTTCAAATGTAATCTTGGAATTATATGAATTATAACTAATAATACGGTAAACACTAATAGTTTACCGTAGTAATCTAAAGTTTAATCGGACAGACTTCGCTAGTCAGACAAAACTTTAGATTGAAAATTTTTAGTATGCTGATTGCCATTAAATTTACTTTTTCTGATATTATTATCACTCACCACTACTTTCCCAGTCATTCTAGTAGCGACTTCTTTCATTGCATTTGGTCTTAAATGAGAGTACGTTCCAAGTGTGGTCTTAATATCAGCATGTCCTAGACGATTTTGCATTTCTAAATCGTTCATTCCTAGAGAGAGCATAAAGCTGGCATGAGAATGCCTTAAATCGTGGATCCGTATTGATTTTATTTTTGCGTAATCACTGTGAGTTTTCAAAACACGTTTTAGAGTTGATTTTACCAACGGACTATCTGCTATGGAAAATACAAATTTACATTCTCCTATTTGAGATTGTACTTTCTTCCAATATTTCAAATGTTCTAATGTATCATCATCAAGATACAAAAGCCTTACACCTGATATAGATTTCGTATCAGTAAGATACCACTCTTTTTGGCTTTTATAATACATTGAGCAGTCTATTAAAACAGTACCTTTTTCAAAATCTATTTTTGACCATTCAATAGCTTGTAATTCACTTGTCCTAACTCCAGTCATAAAGAAAAACCAAAATGTAGTAAAGTACAATAATTCATAGATATTAGATTTATCAAATGTACTAATGAATAGCTGAAATTCTTCCACCGTCCAAAAATCAACTTTAGGACGGTCTTTCTTTACGTTTCCCACCGTTTTAGCAACATTATTTGACAACATACCTAGTTTAACTGCTAAATCAAAAACTTGTTGTAATATTTGATGAACAGAACGAATATAATTATTAGATAATCCCTCTATAAACATTGCATTTTGCCACTTCTTTACATGAGGTGCTTGAATATCTGATAACTTCATGTTTTCAAAATATGACAGTCTTTTAAATTTTGATTGTGTCATATCAAAAGTACGTTTTCTTACTTGGCTTTTATAGTCTGGTATAAAATAGTCATCAAGAAACTTTTTAAAAGTCATTGTGCTATTAACGGTTATAGAACCTTTACCAAAGTCAGCAAGCATACGTAAGCGCCACTCTTGAGCTTCCTTTTGCGTTTTAAAGCCATTCTTAAACTTTTGTATCCTTTTACCAGTCTGAACATCAAAACCTAAAGAAACAGTCGCTCTATACGTGCCATTGCTCATAGGATAAATACTAGATATTTTAGGCATTTTCCTTGATTTCCGTATCTAACAAGCTATCTTCATCTATTTTCACTCCCAAAATTTCCTCAACTGTTTCAAGAGGTACACGTCCTAAACCTTTACTTTCATACCAGGTTAAGCCTTGACTAGCTAATTTTGCTTTAGCCTGTTTTACTAACATCATAGCTTGCCAACTTGAAAATCCTAATTTCATTAAATCTTTTTTTACAACAAACATACTTTTTCCCCTTTCTTTATGTTATAATTATCTTGGTTTTTTATTTTGATGTGTGATTGATTTTCACGCATCTTTTTTTTTGCATCTATTCCATAAATTCCTATCATTCAGGAACATATAAATATTATTCAGTTCTTGACTTATCTGTATAGTCTTTTTAAATCGTATTACACAAAGGTCAGTATCTAATCTTTTATTAAAGAACATCACGATTTTTTTAGTCATTTGTCACATCCTTTGCTTTCTTTGGTAATATTCTAGGATAGATACAATCTTCAAGCAATTTACGAATAAAATCGCCCTTATCTTGCGAACAAAACAAATCTTCATAGTCAAAGTTCAAAACGACGCTAGAGCCATCAGGACGTTGAAAATGCCCATTTTCTCTATTTTCTCGAACTTCTGAAACACTATAAAATCTTTCTTCCATTCCATGTTTTCTAACAATTTCAGAAGAATAATTGACACGTCTTAAATACTGATTTATATCCTCTTCTTGAATTTGTCCAAAAAATTGTTTTGGAGACATATAGGCGGACATAATAACCAATCTCGGAACTACTAACTTATTTCTATAACGTGCTGACATTCGAGCCGAGTTAATTGGATCGAATAACTTCAACCAATCCGCAGGAGCTAGACTATCCTCTCGCAAATCATCTAAAATAAGGATTTCCTCTCCTGAGTAATTGTCAAATGGATTTTTTGAACTTGCAGAATATGAGCCACCTCTTAAACCTGCATTTTCAAGCGCTCCTTGAACCTCTAAAGCAATATCTCTAGCAAGTGTAGACTTACCAATCCCAGGCTTACCTTGAATATATAAAACAGTCAAATCATACTCCCCATTTTGCAATGCTTCCAGTCTTAGCACACTTTCACGCTCACCGAAAATATCAAGTCCTTCAAGGAATTTCTGACGATTGTTTGCCATCAGATAATACAAATTATCGTCTTTCATAATATCAAAATAAGTCAGTTCCCCCTTATATACTTTAGCCAACACCAAATCTAGACTTTCATCTGATTTCTCACGTTTCTTTGTGGCTGCATACTTCTCAAAATCTTCTTTATTTTGATTGATAAATGCTTCATAATCGAATGAATCAAATGTTTCTACATCACTAGCTGGATATTGATATTTATCTTTATCCTTGGCATGGATAAGATAGGCTTTTGAATTTACCTTCCCATACTTACCACGTCCACTAGACTCAATATATTGTGGCAAGATACCAAGGTTTAAAGCCAAAACATTTAAATCCTTTTTATTAGAAAATTCTATATACCCATGAATATGGGGTTCAACTAATTTTGTACCATAAGAAATATCTTTATCATGAATAATCAAAGCAATTTTTAAGTCTTCCGATTCAGTCATCAGCCTCACTCGTTCGTAGATTTCCTTAAAAATTTCAATTTTATTTTTTTCCCAATTTAAAAACAACTTTTTACTGTCCTCTGACCAGTCCCAAAAATCAGGCTTTAATTGCTGTTCAAAAATATAAGTCGTTGTTTGTTTTCTCTTTGTCATTTCTCCCTTTCTAATCATTTTTTTGAATTTACTTACTCTAAACTTGAGCAAATTAAAAGATTTTTTCTTAATTTGCTCACTAATTTGCTCATTAATTTGCTCAAGTTTTTTCGGACTTTTTTCAAAATAAAACCAAAAGGGGTTAACCACCCCAAACCTACGGTTTAAAAGGGTTTTTAGACCATTCTGTTGACAAGCCCTAGAATGGTCCGCGCATAGAAAACATACCTTTTGAGCAAATGAGCAAATTAAAACGCTAAAAACTCTTATGAGTTAAAAAAGTGTATAATTCAAACATAACACTGTATATAGATTGTTAGTGAGCGCTAGTGCCCGCTGGTACCCGCTAGTACACGCAGTCGCTGGCTTCGCTTTTGCGACTGCTACTAGCTACCAGCTACTAGCTACTAACAATCTATATTCCTGCTAAAAATGCGGTCGGTGCGGTGCATGGTGCTAGCCAACGGCTTCACCCCCTGCTTTGCACCTACATTTTTAGCTAGTGTGTGCAAGTCATCAGCTACTTATATTTCTAGGTCATTTTAAAATTTTTACATTTTCTGCCTTATACCAACCTAAAGAACTGTTATTAAGTTGTCCACCAGTTACATTGTAAAATTCAAGTACCGTACCAAAGACCACTTCTAATTTTACAGGTGCTTTAATTTCATATTCCAACTGATGTACAGTATCTACTATTGCATACTTAAACCCATCACTAACACCATCTTTGAATACCTCTTCGACACTTCCAGTAGAAACAACTTCTAAGACAGGAACTACCTCTGTTTGATATTCTTTACCTTTATTCCCCATAAGGGCGACTTTTCTTGTATCTTGTTGGAGAACCTCTCCTAATCTTCTATTCCAATTTGGTTTAGCCATTACTTATACCTCTTTTTCTTGAATTATGTTATAATTTAAATAGATTTATTTTATTGTGTCTTTGAGGATTTTTTCTTCAAAGACTTTTTTATACAATCATTGGTCATGCACCTCTCTCCTTGTCAAACATTGTATAGTTTGATATAATTTGAATATACCTACTAGGTATGGTTTAATTATATACCTGCTGGGTATATTTGTCAACCGTGAACTTAATTTTTTTGAGGTAAATTATATGGCATTAAACAATATTGTATTAAAAGAGTTGCGTAAACAAAAAAAACTAACTCAAACTGAATTAGCATCTAAATTAAATATAAGTCAGAAATCTTATAGTAATTGGGAGAGCGGTAAAGCAGAACCTACTTTAGATAACATTATAAAATTAGCCAACATACTAGATACAACCACTGACGAACTATTGGGAAGACAAGTCAATTTTGGAGATAAAATTTTAAATAAAAAATATAAGTATGATTTAAGTGTCCTAAAAGAGTCCGATATACAAAAACTTTATGATTTAAAAATGACATTAGCATTTGAACTATTAGATGAATCTTTAGAACCAGCAAAACTTAAAGTAATACTTATGGAGAAGAATAAACTTGATAAAGACGAAGAGTTAATTTTAGATACTATACTAGCTGAAGCAAAAGAATTTGCTGATGATATTAACGAATTTTACAAATTCAAAAAGTCTAATAAAAAATTCAAATGGCCTTGGCAAAAAAATAACAACAATTTAACAACAAAAGACTCAAATAATATCAAATAGTACTAATTGATTGTATTATCAATCACTATTAAATCAACTATCCTAAATAGTCAATATCTGACTTTTAGTGAGTGGGAATAATATATAAGAGTAGCTTAGGCTAAGAATCCTTGATTTAACAGCATTTCTGTTATTATAAAAGGTTAAAAATCATTCAAAATTGATTGGTTCCCCACCAAAAACCCCACCAGAAATATTTCTGATGGGATTTTTTATATTAAATTTTATTTTTCTATTAGTTGTTTCTCTTTTTCGTGTAAAAATCATTAACCTTCAGAAAAACATTCCCTGCCATACCATTATAAATGATAATAGTCTCAACAAAGGAAGCGCAGGCAAAAATCGCTAGTATTCTAACATCTCCCCAGAGATAAAAAGCAATTGCAGACAAGATATAACACAGTCCTCCGCCTAGGAGCAACCAGAATATCAACTGCCTTGCTTTTGCAAACCACTTTGTAAAAGCATGAGTGTCAAATTTAGTAATATCAACAGCGTAAAAAGTAGCTTCTTTCATTTGTAAGTTTTGCAGTTTGTAAGCGTAATAGCTCATGACGCATTGACAGAGTAACAATAGAAGCAATTTAAAAAAAACATTTTGTAGGGTGAAAAGTCCACTGATAAATGCTAAAATAGCATATCCAACCACGTAACTATTGGCAAGAGTTAATTGGCTCATCGAACGATAAGAGGCCTTTTCATCCATGGCTAACAAGGATTTTGTCTTTTTATTATAAAAGAGTATTTGGCCTTTCTGATACTGTCCTAATTGTACAAGTATATCTTTCTTTTTTAAAATCATCTAACAACACGCCTTAATATTTTCCCTAAACCTTAGATAGTATGGTAAATTTAGACACATTAGGCATACTCCTCTTCTAATTGTTTGATAATTTTTCGGCGTTTTAAAGGAGAATTATCCCAAACGACAAGAAGTGTTACGCTGAGTGAAAACATAGAAATAATAAGAGGCCTAATATTTCCAGAAATAAGGTAATCAAAAGAAAGGAATATAATTGTGCTAGTCATAATCCCTATAATGATTGGCTGTCCTATTCTTTGAGGTTTGCCTTTTTCCAATAACTCTCTAACTTGATAGGCAGTCGGTTGATAAGGAGATAAGTTCCCCTTACGCCATAGTAATCTCACACCCATGATAGAAGCGATAAAGGCTGTCATACAGCAGATGAATAAGATAATCCAACGAAAACCAGCACTTGTTTCTCCTAGTAATAAACTAATAGCAGAAATTATCCCTCCCAATACTGTTCCTGTTACAGGAGCAAATAGAAGTATACCGTTGGAATTTTTCTTAATATCAGATGTATAAAACTGGTAATCCTTGCCGTCTATATAAATAGCGCGCTCAGCTAGCCAGCCCAAGTTAATATATTTAGCCATTTAAGATTTTCCTTTCAATAACAGGAAGCTTCCTCCATTTTTAATAAACAAGATGATAATTTATCATGACATTAAATTATTCATCAACCAAACACGCTCCCCAATGTTTTTCCGAAACCTGAGATAGCATCACCCACTTTGTCCAATAAAAATTATTTTTCTCATTTTTAATCACCATAGTTTTAAAACATCTTTATAAAACAATATTTTTCTTTGTCGTTCGATCTTTTAAAAGAATTTTTAATAAGTCAGCAGACTCCATAGCCAACTGTTCTTCACTAATATCTATCGCCATAAAGCAACCTTTCTTCTTATTGATTGATATTTCTAAAAATATGTACTTTTCATTTATTAATCTATTATATTTTACCACAAAAACACACTGAGATACTCGTCCCAGTGTGTTTATTTCATTTTAGGATAACTTCATTCAGTAGACTGAAGAATTCATCATAGCCTCCACATCTGCTGATATAATACTTCTAAATTATTCTAAAAAAACAGTAAAACCTTCTGGTTCTACTGTTTCATTTTTAAAAAGTTTGACGTTTAGCTTTGCGCTCTGCACGTCCACGGGCACGACTTTCAGCACGCTTGGTTTTACGGCGTTTTTCATCGACAGCCCACTGGATTTTCTTCTTATAGCCTGGTTTGACTTTTTTCTTTTTCTTTTTAACCAAACCAATCATTTCGATGTCCAGTTTTTCCTGTTTCTTCTCACGATTGGCACGACGATCGCGATCATAGGTATCTTGGAATTCTCCATCTTTAACGACTTTCGGAGTAAACTTGATCCCCAATTTCTCCAACTCACGAATATCTGAGTCATCACTCGGTTGGTAGAGGGTAATGGCTGTACCTGGCAAACCATTACGTCCAGTTCGTCCAACACGATGAACAAAGAATGACAAGTCTTGTGGAATAGCATCATTGATAACATGGCTTACACCTTCGATGTCAATCCCACGCGCAGCTAAGTCAGTCGCAACGATGTACTCAAAATCAAGATTCTTCACCTGATTCATGATCCGTTTACGTTCACGAGGCGCAATATCTCCATGAATCTTAGCCACTTTTAAGCCTTGTGCAGTTAAGTAAGCATGCAATTCATCTGCACGTGTTTTTGTATTGACAAAAATCATAGCAAGATAAGGTTGCATCAATTGAGTCAATTCATAAATCTGGGCATTCTTGTCACGTCCCTTGGTCGAAATCAACCAGTTATCAATAGTGTCTGAGATAACTGTTTTGGTTTTGATTTTCTCCATAACAGGATTTGACAAGTATTTTTTCAAGAATGGTTGCAGTTTTTGTGGGATGGTTGCTGAAAAGACCATAAACTGCAAGTCTTTTGGAAGGCTTCCTGCAATCTTATCGACTGTCTCCAAGAATCCCATATCCAAGGTCATGTCAGCTTCATCGACAACAAAAATCTTAGCCTTGTGAATAGCCAAATCACCTGATTTTACCAAATCATAGATACGACCTGGAGTTCCGATGACAATATGTGGCTGATTGCTTGCCAGTTTGTCAATTTGGCGAGCCTTATCTGTACCACCAACATAGTTGGCAACACGAATCTCAACATCTGAATGTGATGCGATCTGACGAGCCGCTTGATAAATCTGAGTCGCTAATTCACGACTTGGTGCTGTGATAACTGCTTGCACACTATCGCTCTCTTCATCCAACTGTTGGAAAATCGGTAACAAGAAAGTATGAGTCTTCCCTGAACCTGTTTTTGATTCACCGACCAAGTCACGACCTGCCAAGACAATAGGAATCAACTTTTCTTGCACTTCGGTAGGCGTCGTAAACTTCAACTCTTCCAAAGCTTTTTCTATATACTTCTTAAATTTAAATTGTGTAAATGACATAATTTCCTCGATTCTATCTATCTTCTCATTATACCATAATTTAGTTTATTACAGGGAGGGTTTTCCGTCAAGGGTAATCGCTTGAAAATTCTAAGGACATGCATACAAGTGAAACACTCCTAGTTACGATGAACAAGGAGTGTTAGAAGATTACTTGAGATCCCACTGCTCTCTTAACCAATCACAAAACTGATGATAGCGTTCGTTAAGAGCTTCATGATGCCCATAAGCATCAAAAGTGGAATAAGTTGAGGGAACTGCTTCTGAAATCAGGTTATGTAGTTCCCTTGCAAACATCGGAGCCTTAGACAGACGATTAGAATGATTGGCACCTTCTATTTGACCATTTTGCAGATAAATAAGACTTTGACTCTGTATCAGGTCATGTTCCCTACAAAAGTCTGTAAAGTCTGGATACCAGAAGGAACCACAGATAGAGAAGATACAGGCCAAGGGGAGATGATTACTGTAAAGACTATAGATAGCAGCAAGACCACCCAGTGAATAACCACCATATGCAATCCTATTTTCATCAATCAAGTAGTCTTTTTTTAGAGTTGTTAGAATTCCTTGAAAGAGCTTCTCATGATAGGCTTCTACCTTCCCACCAAAATCCGGAGCCCCTTCTTTTAAAGCACTAACTTTCCAAGGTGTAAAGTCATTCAGACGGCTTTCTGGAATCAAACCCACCAAAATCACAGATTGAGATAGGTCTGACAAATAGTCCAGTTCCCCATCGTTTAGAAGTACAATTGGGTAGGCTTGTTTAGAGTCATAGTTTGAAGGAAGGCTGACCCTAACCTGAATTCCTTCCCAGTTAAACTCCTTATTTCTTGATAAAGTCATTGATTTTTTCAAGTGAATCAATCACTGCAGGACCGTAGTCCATCAATTCATCATAAGAGATGGTCATGATTTTTTGATTCTTGATTGCTGGTACATTTTCCAAAACAGTGTTTGCCTTCATCAAATCCACTGCTTTTTCATCCAACTTTTGATTACGATCGCTAGTTACATAGATAATCAACTCTGGATCCATTGATACTAGATTTTCCAGGGTCAAACCAGATGTTCCTGTTGCAACATTGGTATAACCAAGTTGGTTAAGCAAGCTTTCTTGAAGGGCTGACTTGTAGGCACCAAAGGTTTCGTCATTGTAGGCAACCATAATTAAAGCTTTTTTCTTTTCACCCTGTGTTTCTGGGTTGGCTTTTTTAACCGCATCGATTTTAGCTTGCAATTGCTCTGCGTATTGGTTGGCCTTGTCTTGGACATTGAAAATGGTACCAAGATTCTTCACATCTTCTACGATATTTCCCAAATCTTGTTGGATAGTTGATAGTGAAGCTTTCTGCGTATAAACTGGGATTTTATTTTCATTCCAAGCGCTAATCGTTCCCATTGACTTTTCAGAGAACATCATATTGCGTCCCATCAAGGCATCTGGTTCATAAGAAAGAACCGTTTCTTGTGAGACTGATTTCTTATCCCCAATATGAGGGATAGCTTCAATGGCATCCTTGTATTTACCAGTTACGGTATTATCAGGATTGAGCATGCCGGCAATTTTATCTTTCAAACCAAGTTCAAGTAGAATTTCAGTTGTTGAAAGGTTGTTGGTGATGACCTTTTCAGGAGCCTTTTCAAAGACTTGCTCGACTTCGTTTCCTTTGGCATCGTATGTTTTGATGGTTACAGGATAGCTTGTTTCTGTAGTAGTTTTTTGACTAGCTTCTGTTGTAGCTGGTGCAGTTGCTGTTTCTTTAGATGCGTTACCACAAGCTGCCAAAGATAAGGTAGCTACTGTTAGGAGCAAAATACTGAGTGATTTTTTCATGTTAATTTCCTTTAAATTTTATAAATAGTGAATCATGGCTTGCTGATCTTCTGTCCAAGTAACCTTACTTTGGACACCATAGACAGCCTGCAAAGACTCGGGTGTGATGGTCTCTTTTGGAGTACCCTGGTAAACAATCTCCCCTTCTTTCATTAGATAGAGATAGTCTGAATAGCGACAAGCTAGCTGAATATCATGCAAGACGGCTAACACATTGATATGGAGGTGTTTGACAATGGTTAACAAGTCTAGCTGGTACTTGATATCCAAATGATTGGTCGGTTCATCTAAGAGCAAGAGGGTCGGCTCTTGGGCCAAGGCGCGTGCTAACAGAACCCGCTGCTTCTCTCCTCCCGACAGAGATGAGTAGAGTCGGTTTCTCTTTTCGAACATGTCTACTTTGACCAGAGCATCCTCAACCAAAGCAAAGTCTTTTTCTTTTTCCTTTTGTAAAAAAGAGAGATGGGGCGTTCTACCCAGCATAACAATTTCCTCAACCGTACAATCAAACTGGAGTTGATTGAACTGCGTAATGACTGCCATCTGTTTTGCCGTTTCCTTAACGCTCATTTGTTCTATCGGTTTCCCATTTAGGGAAATCAGGCCCTGATCAGGCTTTTCCTGTCGATAGAGGAGTTTCAGCAAGCTGGTCTTTCCACTTCCATTTGGTCCCAAAATAGTATGAAATTGGTTTCCCTCAAGTTTAAGTGAGACTCCTTTGAGAATCTTTTTTTCTCCGATTCCAAAGTGAATATCCTGACACATTAAGTCCATATCAGACTCTCACCTCCCTTCGTCTACTTGCAACCATGTAGATAAAGAAAGGTGCACCTACTAGGGCCGTGAAAATTCCAATCGGTAGTTCAGCATTTTGGATTAATACACGAGCAAGGACATCCGCCCAAACAACGAAAAGGGCACCGAGTAAGGTAGCAATCGGAAAAAGTCTTCTGTAGTTTGTACCTACCAAACTTCTCGCCAAATGTGGTGTAATCAAACCGACAAAGCCGATAATCCCACAGGTTGATACTAAAACTGCAGTCATCACCGCAACAATAGTTACATAGAGATACCAGTAAAAACGTAGGGGAATCCCTAAAGTCAAAGCCGCCTCATCTCCCATCATCATGGCATTGAAAACACGATATTGGGAAGAGAAAAATAAAAAGGCGATTCCCACGATTATAGTTGGTAAGGTTAAGTGTCCCCAAGAGGTTCCCGCTAAAGAACCCATGGTCCAAAACTTGATGGTCATAACGCTATCAGCATTGGCCCCAATAGAGATAATAAAGTTTGAAAAAGCCAAAAATAGGGCATTCACTACCGTACCCGATAAGATTAAGCTAGAAGTTGTCATCCTGCCTTGCATGGAAGCAATCAGAAGGACTGCAACTGTTGCCAAAAGCGCTCCAAGGAAAGAACCAACACCAATCATGACCTTAAAACCAAGAATAATGCTCAGCGTTGCTCCAAAGGTTGCCCCAGCTGAAATCCCTAACACATAAGGTTCAGCAATGGGATTATTGACTGTTGACTGCATGACACTACCACACATAGAAAGACCCGCACCAACTATCAAACCTAGAAAGACCCGTGGCAATCTCATATTCCAAACAATAGCAAGTGTCGACTTCGAAATGTCTCCTATATCCAACGGAGCTCCCATCTTACTCAAAATTATCCGATAGGTATCACTCAAACTAATTTGAACTGACCCCATCGAAACAGCTAAAAACAGAGAGACTCCCAGTGCTCCGAGCAAAATAGCAAGGAGAAAAAAATATCGCAGGTTTTGATGGCTTCCAGAAAATTTGGAAAGCATGAAACCCTCCCTTAATCAAATATTAAAAATTTAGACAATTTTCATAATTAGTATACCACATTTCCAAATAAGGAACAAGACTAGAAAAATATAGAAAAAAGCACTCTGAAATCAGAGAGCTTGGGCTAAAATCCATAAAAAACAAAAAGACTACCCAATCGAGTAGCCTTATTTCAAGATATGCTCGATTGAACACGGCCTAAGCACTTGGCAAAAAATAAAAAGCCCCCGAATTCAGAGGGCCGATTTGAGCTTGGGCTAAAATCCTAGTGAAAAAGATGAAACTCCTTGTGTTCATCGAACACTGTGTCCTTTCCCTATTTTCATACTAATTTTTATCGCCCTTAGCATCATGATTCTTACTGGATAAAACGTTTATAGACTAGGCGGCAAGTCGAAGATTGTACAAAATTTTTAATGAAACAAAAAAATCTCCCCGAAGGGAGATGATCTGGTTTATTTTACCTTACAGTGCTAGGAACCGTAACCGAAGATTATACTTGAGTATATAGAGGTAAGGTGACAACGCAATATAAGTGGAAAATAAAGCAGATTAGCGACGAAGTCCTAGAGAGTTGATTAACTCACGGTAACGGTTAACGTCGTTTTTACGCAAGTATGCAAGCAAGTTACGACGGCGACCGATTTTTTTCATCAATCCACGGTATGTAGCGTGGTCTTTTTTGTGTTGTTTGATGTGTTCGTTAAGGTGGTTGATTTCCCAAGTAAGAACAGCAACTTGAACCTCTACTGAACCTGTATCACCTTCGTGACGTGCATATTGTGCAATAATTTCATTTTTTTTCTCTTTTGAGATTGCCATGATGTTTCTCCTTTTTATTTGGCTTCATCCGAGTGACAGGTTGGCATGCCTGTAACCAAGAAGAAGTTATTTGTCTTTACGACAGTTCTTATTCTACCAATAACTAACTTCTTTGTCAACTGATTTACTATTCTTACCGCAAAAGTGCTATAATAGTTATAGGAAGGATATCTAAGCTGATAGTTTTAAAACGAGGTGATTACCATGCGTAAATTCTTTAAATATCTCCCCTACTATCTGGTCGTATTTTTCTTTTATTGTCCACTTTATGGATTATTTATACTACTATTATCAAATCCTGATTTAACAGGTCTCTATCTTCTCAATATATTCATCCTTTCACCCATTGTAATTTTTATAGTTTCACTTCTTTATAGCTACCGTTTTGGTTTTTCACTCTATTGGCTTCTAGGTAGTTGCTTGCTCTATGGCTTTACTATTATTCCATTCAGAGAATTTATCATTGTTTATTTCCTAGCCTATGAAATTCTTATTCTACTAGGTACAGTTATTGGTGCCACTATCAAGTATCTGGTTCAAAAACTGAAAAACAAAAAACTTTCACAAAATCCTTGAAAAATCTCGCAATCATGCTATAATAATGCATAGAGACAAGTCACTTAGAATCTTTCTTTTAGAGAGTGCGTGGTTGCTGAGAACGCATAGGAAGTCTAAACTGATACTACTCTACTAACTTTTATGCAAACATAAAACGGTGGCCACGTTAGAGCCAATCAGAGGTGTCCCTCTTTTTTGAGGAACATAAATGAAGGTGGAACCACGTTGCGACGTCCTTTCGAGGAGGTCGCTTTTTGTTTTTCTTGATTTAAGACTGCAAAATAGGGAAACACTTCTGCTATAGAAATAATTGATAACTAATAAATATAAGGAGAAAAACATGATTAAGATTACTTTCCCAGATGGCGCTGTTCGTGAATTCGAATCTGGCGTTACAACTTTTGAAATTGCCCAATCTATCAGCAATTCCCTAGCCAAAAAAGCTCTTGCTGGTAAATTCAATGGCAAACTCATTGACACTACTCGTGCTATCACTGAAGACGGAAGCATCGAAATCGTGACACCTGATCACGAGGATGCTCTTCCAATCTTGCGTCACTCAGCAGCTCACTTGTTTGCTCAAGCAGCTCGTCGCCTCTTCCCAGATATCCACTTGGGTGTTGGTCCAGCTATCGAAGATGGTTTCTACTACGATACAGACAACCAAGCTGGTCAAATCTCTAACGAAGACCTTCCTCGTATCGAAGAAGAAATGAAGAAAATCGTTAAAGAAAACTTCCCATCAATCCGTGAGGAAGTGACTAAGGATGAAGCGCGTGAAATTTTCAAAAACGATCCATACAAGTTGGAATTGATTGAAGAACACTCTGAAGATGAAGGTGGTTTGACTATCTACCGTCAAGGTGAATATGTAGACCTTTGCCGTGGCCCACACGTTCCATCAACAGGTCGCATCCAAATCTTCCACCTTCTCAATGTAGCTGGTGCTTACTGGCGTGGAAATAGCGACAATGCCATGATGCAACGAATCTACGGTACTGCCTGGTTTGACAAGAAAGACTTGAAGAACTACCTTCAAATGCGTGAAGAAGCCAAAGAACGTGACCATCGTAAACTTGGGAAAGAATTGGATCTCTTTATGATTTCTCAAGAAGTTGGACAAGGGCTTCCATTCTGGTTGCCAAATGGTGCGACTATCCGTCGTGAATTGGAACGCTACATCGTCGACAAAGAAATCGCTGCTGGTTACCAACACGTCTACACTCCACCAATTGCCTCAGTAGAACTTTACAAGACTTCTGGTCACTGGGATCACTACCGTGAAGATATGTTCCCAACTATGGATATGGGTGATGGTGAAGAATTCGTTCTTCGTCCAATGAACTGTCCTCACCATATCGAAGTCTTTAAGCACCACGTTCACTCTTATCGTGAATTGCCAATCCGTATTGCTGAAATCGGTATGATGCACCGTTATGAAAAATCTGGTGCTCTTACAGGGCTTCAACGTGTAAGAGAAATGTCACTTAATGACGGTCACACTTTCGTAACACCTGAACAAATCAAAGATGAGTTCCAACGTACCCTTCAATTAATCATCGACGTTTACGAAGATTTCAACTTGACTGACTATCGTTTCCGTTTATCATATCGTGACCCTCAAGATACTCACAAGTACTTTGATAATGATGAGATGTGGGAAAATGCTCAACGTATGTTGAAATCAGCTATGGATGACATGGGACTTGACTACTTTGAAGCTGAAGGGGAAGCAGCCTTCTACGGACCAAAATTGGATATCCAAGTGAAGACAGCTCTTGGTAAAGAAGAAACCCTTTCTACCATCCAGCTTGACTTCTTGCTTCCAGAACGCTTCGACCTCAAATACATCGGAGCTGATGGTGAAGAACATCGTCCAGTTATGATTCACCGTGGGGTTATCTCAACCATGGAACGCTTCACAGCGATTTTGATTGAGAACTACAAGGGCGCTTTCCCTACATGGTTGGCACCTCACCAAGTGACTCTTATCCCAGTTTCTAACGAGAAACATGTGGACTACGCTTGGGAAGTAGCTAAGAAGCTCCGTGACCGTGGTGTCCGTGCTGATGTGGATGAACGTAATGAAAAAATGCAATTCAAGATTCGCGCTTCTCAAACTCAAAAAATTCCTTACCAATTAATAGTTGGTGACAAGGAAATGGAAGACGGAACTGTCAATGTTCGCCGTTATGGTCAAAAAGAAACTGAAACTATGTCGGTAGATGCATTTGTAGAATTGATTCTTGCAGATATTGCCAACAAATCACGTGTTGAAAAATAAACGATAAAACCTGGGATAAAAATTCCAGCTACCTAAAAAAGCAACAACTATTTCAGTTGTTGCTTTTTTATATTTTGATTAAGCTGAGCTAGTAGTGATTGGTAAAACTACCACAAATAGTATCCTCGTCAACGATCCTTTCTATCCACTAACTTTTAGTTATAAGATTTACTTCCATGAGTTAGATAAGTTCAATATCCTCAATCCTTGTCTGCTTCATTCTCTTTTACGAGTTCTTTTTGTGAATCTTTTTCAGAGAGTTTTTGATCGATATACTTGTTAATGGTTTCATAAAATTCCTTGGTCATCTCACTATCTAATTTTGTCGAATTATGGACTTGATTGACTTTCAATTGAACAGATTGAATACCGTAAGAGGCTTGCTTTTGGCGAATTGTTTCTAATTCTTCTTCTGAAATCGGATCTCCAACAACTGTCAAGACTAATTCATTGCTACTTGACTTGTAGACTTGATTAATGATCGTATGATTAGAGAACTCTTTGCCTACAAACTGTTTAATCCCTTCTTTTCGTGCTTGATCCATCGTCAGAGTGACTGCTGAATAGCTGGCTGGAAGAACCAATAATACAATCAAGGATATCAGCCCAATTCTCATTTTAATGTTTAGCTCTTTAAATGAACTTAAAGGAGATTTTCTCATTAAAATTCTTGTTCCAACAATATTGGTTAGCATGATAAAGACACAGTTAATCAAGAAAAGATAGAGAGCCCCGAATAAAAATCGCACATTTCCATTAGCTAAACCATAGCCTGCAGTACAGATAGGTGGCATCAGAGCTGTTGCAATGGCTACGCCAGGCACGATATTGTTTGCTTCTTTTTTCCTTGAACCAATTACACCTGCTATCCCACCAGCAATAGCAATGAGAACATCCCAAATGGTTGGAGAGGTTCGTGCAATCAACTCGCTACTTGCATAAGATAAGGGAGAAATCCAGAAATACAGAGTCGAGACAAGCAAACTGACCAATACTTGAGTAAATAAAACCTCTAGAGATTGCTTGATTAAACGCGTATCAAAAATAGCTAAACCGAATCCCAGTCCAACAATCGGTGTCATAAGAGGGGAAATCAGCATGGCTCCAATAATGACAGCTGTTGAATTCATATTTAGACCTATAGAGGCAATAAAAATCGCACACATTAAAATTGCAGTATCTCTTAATCGAACATGAAGATCATCATATAATTTTTCACGGTATTCACGTGTTGAATAGTTTCCGGTCATTGGTTACCCCTTTTATTTCATATAATCTTGTTTCTGCAGAGACGATGGTAGAGAGATTTCTGTCCAATCTTACATATTTTTAATTCTCACCTGTCATTCTTTTGAAAATAATCCTTTAAATATCCATCAGTCCATCCTTGACATTATATCAAAAATTTTACAGTCTTTCTCTGAAGAACTCAATCAATTTGAAAGATAGTGAACGGAAAACATTCCAGTTACTTTTTTATTTGTTCTATCCTATTTTCTCACTACATAGAAATCTAAAGAAGAGCTTGAAAGATTTCTTCCAAGCTCTTAGCATTTCTTTTTACTCAATAAGTAGGTTCACTTCCGCAAACTTAATTCGCACGGTTGTTCCTTGACCAAGTTCAGATTCGATACGGATTTGATGACCTAATTCTTGGCTAATTTTCTGGGTTAAATAGAGACCAAGTCCAGATGACTGCTGGGTCATACGACCATTGTAACCTGAAAATCCGCGTTCAAAGACTCGAAGGACATCACTATTTTTAATACCGATTCCTGTATCCTTGATACAAAGTTCCTGGTCTTCCATATAAATCTCAATACCACCTGAATTGGTGTATTTAAGACTATTTGAGAGAATTTGTTCAATGACCACCAACAACCATTTTTTATCCGTCACAATGCTTCTATCCAAGTCATGCATATTAATACTTAGGTTTTTCTGAATAAAGAAAATGGCATATTTACGAATGACTTCCTTGACCAGATCTTCTATATTTTCTTTTTTCAAAACCAAATCATCATGGAAACTTTCTAAGCGTAGGTATTGGAGTACGAGGTTGGTATAGGAATCAATCTTAAAAATCTCCTGTTCTAGCTGTTGCTTCAGTTGGCGATCCGCCACCTCTCTCACTAGGAGTTTACTGGCTGCAATTGGGGTTTTTATCTGATGAACCCAGAGTGTATAGTAGTCCACCAAATCATTATAGCGGTTTTCAGCATCTGATTTCTTCTGATAAAGCTCAGCCTCACGTTCTTCCAATTTTTCTGCCAGTGCACATTCCAAGGGAGATTTTGCTTCTCTCTCAGAATAAAGCATTTCCTTACGATAAACTTCTGCTTCTACTAGGATATCCCAGATGAAAAATAAAAGGGTTAGAAAACTACAAAGCAGAAAGAAGTAAAGAAAGTAAGAACCTAGATTTGTAAATAAAATGTGAAAGGCGAGGGCAAGGCAGCTAATCAAAAAAATGAAGACTAGAAGGCGAATCCGTGAGCGAAGATAGGCTAGAAAAAATTGTCTCCAATTAAGCATGTTTTAACCCGTATCCTATCCCTTTCTTGGTCTCAATAAATCCTACCAAACCTTGCTCTTCCAGTTTCTTACGCAAACGCGCAACATTAACAGAAAGAGTGTTATCATCGATGAAAAAGTCACTATTCCAGAGTTCTCGCATCAGGTCATCACGCGCCACGATATTACCTGCATGTTCAAATAAGACACGCAGGATTTGAAATTCATTCTTTGTCAGCGTGATTGCCTGCCCCTCAACATGCAAATCCATAGACTTAGTATTGAGGATCACGCCTGCATACTCCAAGAGACTCTCATCTCGCCCAAACTCATAAGAGCGACGTAACAAACCCTGTACCTTAGCTAAGAGGACCTGCTGATCAAACGGCTTGGTCACAAAATCATCTGCTCCCATATTAATGGCCATCACAATGTCCATAGCTTGGTCTCTAGAAGACAGAAACATAATGGGAACTTTAGAAATCTTGCGGATTTCCTGGCACCAATGATAGCCATTAAACAAGGGAAGACCAATATCCATAAGAACCAGATGAGGTTGAGATTGAACAAATAGCGTTAGAACTTCCATAAAGTCTTCTACCATGACTACTTCAAAACCCCATTCGGAGAGCATTTTCCCAACTTGTTGACGGATTACTGGATCATCTTCTACTAGTAAAATCTTATGCATATGCTCCTCCTTTTTCTATATTATAGCAAAATTCTTCTGACTACTAGCGAAATTGATGCAAATCTGATATGATAAAAGTTAAGAAAGGAATTCCCATGGCCAATATTTTTGACTACCTAACTGATGTTCAATACGATTCTTTTTATGATCTTCCCTTAAACGAACTGGATGTACTTGCTTTGACAGAGCTGACTTATCTTCCTTTTGATAACTTATTGGACCAGCCTGTCAATCGTTTAAGCGATGTCGCAACACGTGTCCCGCGAGAAAGTACCATGTTGACCAATAAAGAACGTCTGCAACTTTTAGACCAGCTTGCCCAACACAAACGTTTTAGAAATAGCAAACTCTCTAACTTTGTTAACGAGATTGACACTGAGCAACAGAAACAGTTCGCTGCTATGACCTATCGTCTGAACCTAGATACTTATCTCATTGTCTTTCGTGGCACAGACGACAGTATTATTGGCTGGAAGGAAGATTTCCATATGACCTATATGAAGGAAATCCCTGCCCAAAAGCATGCTCTTGAGTATTTGGAAGATTTCTTTGCTCAACATCCAAAACAAAAAGTGATGGTAGCTGGGCATTCTAAAGGTGGGAATCTAGCCGTCTTTGCTGCTAGTCAAATCCAGCCTGAATTGCAAGAAAAAATATCTGCAGTTTATACCTACGATGCTCCTGGTTTGCAGGCTCATCTGACTGAAACCACTGGTTATCAAGATGTTATTCCAAAAATTCACCGTTTCGTCCCACAAGGTTCTGTCATTGGCATGATGCTGGAAGTTCCTGATACTCCTACAGTCGTCAAATCTACGGCTCTCGGTGGCATCGCTCAACACAATACTTTCAGCTGGCTAACTGAAGGACACCACTTTGTCCAACTAGATGCCATCAGTAGTGAAAGTCTACAAATCAAAGACGCTTTAAAGGAATGGGTGGAAAGTGTTCCCGATGAGGAATTAGAACTCTATTTTGATCTCTTCTTTGGAACCATCCTTGAGTCTGGAATTAGCTCTATTAATGAACTATCCTCAAAAAATGCGATTGAACATGTTCGACAACTTGTTTCTCAAGCCCAGACACTGGAGCCCGAGCAAGTCGAAATCTTAAAAAACCTGACACAACTCCTACTGGATGCACGCTTCCAAGCCTGGAAAAATCATTTTTAATGTATTAAAAAGTCCCTTCTTTTATGGAGGGACTTTCTTGTTGATTGATTCCTTATTTTGTGCTTCTGTGTTATACTAGAAACTGTAAATCTATGAAAGAGGAAATCCTATGAAAATCCATAAAACTGTGAATCCTGTCGCCTATGAAAATACTTATTATCTTGAAGGGGAGCAACACCTGATTGTAGTCGATCCTGGTAGTCATTGGGAGGCCATTCGCAAGACTATCGAGAAAATCAACAAACCAGTCTGTGCGATTCTCCTGACCCACACTCACTACGACCATATTATGAGTCTGGACTTGGTCAGAGATACTTTTGGAAACCCTCCAGTCTATGTGGCAGAAAGCGAAGAATCTTGGCTCTATACTCCTGTTGACAATCTCTCAGGTCTCCCTCGTCATGATGATATGGCAGACGTCGTATGTAGACCAGCTGAACAGACCTTTGTCTTTCATGAAGAATACCAAATTGAGGAGTTTCGTTTTACAGTACTCCCAACTCCAGGTCACTCTATCGGTGGAGTATCCTTTGTCTTTCCGGATGCCCAGCTAGTCTTAACGGGTGATGCTCTTTTCCGTGAAACTATTGGCCGAACAGATCTACCTACAGGTAGCATGGAACAGCTTCTCCATAGTATCCAAACCCAGCTCTTTACCCTTCCTAACTACGATGTCTATCCAGGTCACGGACCTGCTACGACCATCGCTCATGAAAAGACTTTTAATCCATTTTTCTAAAACGTAAAAACCAAGGACAATCATCCTTGGTTTTTTGATTACCAAATAATCACACGGTCTTCTGGTGAACGCCACATACCATCACCTTCTTTGACATCATAGGTTGTAAAGAAGTCATCAAAGTTTGGCACTTGGACGTTAACACGAAGTTTAGCTGGCGCGTGCACATCAACGCTAGCCATGAGTTTCATCAACTCTGGACGCCCTTTCATACGCCAGATACGAGCAAAGTTATGGAAGAACTCTTCAGCTGAAAAGTCCGGTTCTCTCTTTGCAGCTTCTAGGGCAGCAGCAATTCCTCCAAGGTCCGCAACGTTTTCGGATACAGTTAATTTCCCATTGATTTTTGCACCGTAAGATTCTTGACCATCAAACTGGTCGATAACCTTCTGTGTTTTTTCTTTAAAGGCTGCGTAGTCGCTCTCTGTCCACCAATCCTTGAGACTTCCATTTTCATCAAAGGAAGCTCCATTAGTATCAAAGGCGTGAGAAATTTCATGGGCAATAACCGCACCAATACCACCATAGTTGGCAGAAGATGACTGATGCAAGTCATAGAATGGTGCCTGTAAGATAGCAGCTGGGAAGACTATCAAGTTCTTTTGTGGATTGTAGTAGGCATTGACCATATGAGCAGGCATTCCCCACTCCTTGTAGTCAACCGGCTGATTCCACTTGCTCCAACTGTGCTTGATTTCTACACGCGCAAAGGCTAGGGCATTCTCAAAGAGGCTAGCAGATTCATCCACTACCTTGTCCTTATAGCGAGCTGGTAGTTCTTCTGGGTAACCAATATATGGCTTGATAACATTTAGTTTGACGATTGCCTTGTCTCGTGTTTCAGGTGTCAGCCAGTCGTTCTTAGCCAAACGTTCCTTATAAACATCAATCATGGTTGCCACTTTTTTCTCTACATCAGCTTTCGCTTCTGGAGAGAATTTTTCATGTGCATACCAAAGACCGAGCGCTTGTTTGAATGGTCCCTGGGCTAAGTGGTAAGCAGCCTTGCGCTTGTCTTGGGCTTCTGGAACTCCTGAAAGGGCACGGCCATAAGCACCTGACAAAATGCGAATCTCATCTGTCAAATAGCTTGTTGAAAGATTGACCACACTCAAGATCAAGCTTGCCTTGAGTAAAGGCCAAGCTTCTTCACTATAGAATTGCTCTGCTGCTTGCCAGAAACGTTCTTCATCTACGATAACCTTATCTGGAGTTTGACCAATCACTGCTTGGAAAAAGTCATCGAGAGGTAAGGCAGGCGCAAACTTCTTGAAATCTTCATAAGAATATGGATGGTAAAGTTTGGCATATTCTGAACTCTCTTCGTTTGAAAGTACGACAGCTGCGATACGGCGGTCCAACTCCAATCGTTTCTCTAAAAGATCTTCGATTTCTTCATCTGAGAAGTCATAAGCTTTGAGGAGATTAGCAGTACTTTCTTTCCAAAGGTTCAATAATTCCTCGCGCTGTGGATGGTCTTCCGCATAGTAGGTTGTGTCAGGCAAGATTGTTCCTGGAGCACTAGCCCAAAGAACATTGGTTCTAGCATCCATAAAGTCAGGTGATACACCAAATGGAAGGAAGTTTGGTTTGCCAGCTAATTCAAACTCTGCTAGTTTACTTGAGAAATCCGCAAAACTTTCTAAATTCTGGTATTCCTTCAATAAAGGAAGTACTGGCTTGATCCCATCTTCTTCTCGCTTGTCGAAATCTCTGACCATACGATGGTATTTGACAAAGTTCGCTAGGATAGGATCTTCAGGAACATTTTCTCCAGCCAACCACTTATCAGTTGTTGTTAGCATTAAGTCTTCAATTTCTTCGTCAAGGTCGATAAAACCACCTGTTCGTGATTTATCAGCTGGAATGACTGCAGTCTTTTCCCATTCACCATTTATAGCATCATAAAAATCATCTTGATAACGTGTCATCTTGTTCTCACTTTCCTAATTTCACTTATTCTTAGCTTAGCAAAAATCCCTGGGGAATGCAATTAAAAATGCCGCCTCCTCCTATTTGATTTCATCATTAATATTTTAAATTTTTACCAAAATTAACTTGACTTAAAAATAAAATTAAGGTATATTAAAATCCAGGAGGAATACAACTGTATGATACGTATCGAAAACCTCAGTGTCTCCTACAAAGAAACGTTGGCACTAAAGGATATTTCACTAGTGCTCCAAGGACCAACGATTACCGGAATCATCGGTCCAAACGGCGCTGGGAAATCAACATTATTAAAAGGTATGCTGGGAATTATCCCACATCAAGGTCAGGCATTTCTCGATGACAAGGAAGTTAAAAAATCCTTACATCGAGTTGCCTATGTCGAGCAAAAAATTCATATTGACTACAACTTTCCCATCAAGGTCAAGGAATGCGTCTCGTTAGGACTATTTCCCTCTATTCCTCTCTTTCGAAGTTTAAATGCTAAACATTGGAAGAAAGTGCAAGAGGCCCTTGAAATCGTCGACCTAGCTGACTACGCTGAACGTCAAATCAGTCAACTGTCTGGAGGTCAGTTCCAGCGGGTCTTGATTGCCAGATGTTTGGTGCAGGAAGCCGACTATATCCTCTTAGATGAACCCTTTGTTGGGATTGACTCAGTCAGTGAGGAAATCATCATGAATACGCTGAGAGATCTGAAAAAAGCTGGGAAGACGGTTCTCATCGTCCACCACGACCTCAGCAAGGTTCCCAACTACTTCGATCAAGTCTTGCTTGTCAATCGAGAAGTGATTGCTTTTGGTCCGACCAAAGAAACCTTTACCCAAGCCAATCTCAAAGAAGCTTACGGTAATCGACTCTTTTTCAATGGAGGTGACCTATGATTGCAGAATTTATCGATGGATTGCAAAAATTCCATTTCTTACAAAATGCCTTGATAACAGCTATTGTTATCGGGGTCGTAGCTGGAGCTGTAGGATGTTTCATCATTCTACGTGGGATGTCACTCATGGGAGATGCCATTTCACATGCTGTCTTACCAGGTGTAGCCCTCTCCTTCATCTTGGGCATTGACTTCTTTATCGGAGCCATTGTCTTTGGACTGCTAGCTGCTATCATCATTACCTACATCAAGGGAAACTCGATTGTCAAAAGCGATACCGCCATCGGCATTACCTTTTCTTCTTTCTTAGCCCTCGGTATCATCTTGATTAGTGTCGCTAAAAGTTCAACTGACCTTTTCCATATCCTTTTTGGTAATATTCTTGCTGTTCAAGATACAGATATGTTTATTACTATGGGTGTAGGGGCAGCCATTCTCTTGTTAATCTGGATTTTCTTCAAGCAACTCTTGATAACGTCCTTTGATGAACTCTTGGCTAAAGCCATGGGAATGCCTGTCAATTTCTATCACTACTTACTCATGGTACTCCTAACTCTCGTGTCTGTGACAGCCATGCAAAGTGTCGGAACTATCCTGATTGTAGCCATGCTGATTACCCCAGCTGCAACTGCTTATCTGTATGCTAATAGCCTGAAAAGTATGATTTTCCTTTCCTCAACCTTTGGAGCTACAGCTTCAGTTTTGGGACTCTTTATCGGCTATAGCTTTAACGTTGCGGCAGGTTCTAGTATCGTGCTTACAGCTGCTAGTTTCTTTCTCATTAGCTTCTTTATCGCTCCAAAACAACGATATTTGAAACTGAAAAATAAACATTTGTTAAAATAAGGGGCAAAGCCCCAATAAATTGGAGGATCTAATGAAAAAATTAGGTACATTACTCGTTCTCTTTCTTTCCGTCATTGCTCTTGTAGCATGTGCTAGTGGAAAAAAAGATGCAGCTTCTGGTCAAAAACTAAAAGTTGTTGCCACAAACTCAATCATCGCTGATATTACTAAAAATATTGCTGGTGACAAGATTGATCTTCACAGTATCGTTCCTGTTGGTCAAGACCCACACGAATACGAACCACTACCTGAAGACGTCAAGAAAACTTCTCAAGCTGATTTGATTTTCTATAACGGTATCAACCTTGAAACAGGTGGAAATGCCTGGTTTACAAAATTGGTAGAAAATGCCAAGAAAACTGAAAACAAAGACTACTTTGCAGTCAGCGAAGGCGTTGATGTTATCTACCTTGAAGGTCAAAACGAAAAAGGCAAAGAAGACCCACACGCTTGGCTCAACCTTGAAAATGGGATCATCTTTGCTAAAAACATCGCAAAACAATTGAGCGCTAAAGACCCTAGCAACAAAGAATTTTACGAAAAAAATCTCAAAGAATATACTGATAAGCTAGACAAACTTGACAAGGAAGCTAAAGCTAAATTCGACAATATTCCTGCTGACAAGAAACTCATCGTAACCAGCGAAGGATGCTTCAAATACTTCTCTAAAGCTTACGGTGTACCAAGTGCTTACATCTGGGAAATCAATACTGAAGAAGAAGGAACTCCTGACCAAATCAAGACTTTGGTTGAAAAACTTCGCCAAATGAAAGTTCCATCTCTCTTTGTTGAATCTAGTGTCGACGACCGTCCAATGAAGACTGTTTCTAAAGACACAAGTATCCCAATCTATGCTCAAATCTTTACGGACTCAATCGCTGAAGAAGGTAAAGAAGGCGACAGCTACTACAACATGATGAAATATAACCTTGACAAGATTGCTGAAGGTTTGTCTAAATAATTATTTTAAAAACGTCGTTCTCACGGAATTGGCGTTTTTTGTCTAATCAATTTTCGGTCAAATTATTGGAAGAGTCTGAACATTTAATGTAGAATGAAAGAAAAAAGATTGGAGTAGCTTATGACTACATTCCTTGGAAATCCTGTAACTTTTACAGGAAAACAACTACAAGTAGGTGACAAGGCTCTTGACTTCTCTCTCACAACGACTGACCTCTCTCAAAAAACACTGGCTGACTTTGAAGGCAAGAAAAAAATCTTGAGTGTCATCCCTTCTATCGATACAGGCATCTGCTCACTTCAGACTCGTCGCTTTAACCAAGAACTGGCTAGCTTGGACAACACTGTAGTACTAACAGTATCAATGGACCTTCCGTTTGCGCAAAAACGCTGGTGTGGCGCAGAGGGAATTGAAAATGCCATCATGCTCTCAGACTACTTCGACCACTCCTTTGGACGAGATTATGCCCTCTTAATCAATGAATGGCATCTGCTTGCACGCGCGGTCTTTGTCCTCGATACCGACAACACCATCCGCTATGTCGAATACGTAAACAATATCAACAGCGAACCAGATTTTGAAGCCGCTATTGCAGCTGCAAAAGAACTCAACTAAGTCCAGCTCTTGTAGCAATAGAGAGTGGGACAGAAATCGGTAATTCGTTAGAATTCGATTTCGTTGTCCCACCTCCGCACAGTTGAGTAGGGCTGTAAAAGCTGATGAAATCAGCGTAGTAGAGTCCACTCAACCACTGCGTCTTGCTCGACAATCCAAAGACAATTGAGAGGCTAGGACTTTTGTCCCAGCCTCTTTTTTGGTATACTAGATGGAGATAATAAACAAGGAAATGCGAATGACCCCAAATAAAGAAGACTATTTAAAATGTATTTATGAGATTGGCATGGATGTTCCTAAGATTACCAATAAGGAAATTGCTGCTCGAATGCAGGTATCTCCTCCAGCTGTAACCGAAATGATCAAGCGCATGCAGTCCGAAAATCTCATCTTAAAAGACAAGAAAAAAGGATACTTATTGACTGATATTGGTTTAAAACTTGTATCTGAGCTCTATCGTAAACACCGTTTGATTGAGGTTTTTCTGGTCCACCATCTAGACTATACCAGCGACCAGATTCATGAGGAAGCCGAGGTATTAGAACATACCGTTTCAGACTTTTTTGTGGAAAGATTAGAAAGTATGCTCGGCTTTCCAAAGACCTGCCCTCATGGTGGTACCATTCCTGCTAAGGGAGAACTTTTGGTTGAAATCAATAACTTGCCACTAGCAGAAACCAAAGAAGCTGGAACCTATCTCCTGACTCGCGTTCACGATAGCTTTGACCTCCTCAAATATCTTGAAAAACATGCCATCAATATCGGAGATAAACTCCAAGTTCAACAGTTTGATGATTTTTCTAACACCTTTACTTTGATTCATAAGAACGAAGAACTCTTGGTAAGTCTAGAAATCGCCAAACAGCTCTATGTTGAAAAGATGAACTAAGTACGTCACAAAAAAACCAAGCCAACAAGCTTGGTTTTTCTTATCTATTTTTTGTATCAAGGATGATAGTTACCGGTCCATCATTGACCAGTTCTATCTGCATATCTGCTCCAAAGACTCCTGTCTCAACAGGAACTTCCTTGGCTAGTTCTCGATTAAAATCTTGATAGAAGGCCTCGGCCATATCTGGTTTGGCTGCACCTGTAAAGGCTGGACGATTTCCTTTTTTAGTATCGGCAAAAAGAGTAAATTGAGAGATGGAGAGAATTTCTCCTTGGATGTCCTTAACAGATAGGTTCATCTTGCCTTCGGCATCTGAGAAAATCCGCATATTGACAAGTTTTCTGACTGCATAATCCAAATCTTCTTGCTGGTCTTCAGGTCCAACACCCACTAAGAGCAGGAGCCCCTGTTTGATTTGACCATGAATCTGCCCTTCAATAGAAACCTGAGCTTCCTTGACGCGCTGAACGATAATTCTCATAGAAATCCTTTCTAGATCTATCGAGCCAACTTAACCATTGGTCCGTTTGACTGAATAGACTTCTGGTACACTCTTGATCTTATCAACTACAGTAGTTAACGTTGAAAGATTTGAAATTCCAAAGGATACATGGATATTAGCAAATTTCATATCCTTGGTTGGCTGGGCGTTAACTGTTGAGATATTCTTAGTTGTATTGGATAGAACTTGCAAGATATCATTCAAAAGACCAGAACGGTTGAGTCCATAGATGTCGATATGAGCCATATATTCCTTGGTTGAGAATTGGTCTTCCCACTCAACATCGAGTAGACGTTGCTCGTAGTTTTCCTGTGAACGAAGGTTCATACAGTCCACACGATGGATGGCAACACCACGACCTTTGGTAATATAGCCAACGATATCATCACCTGGAACAGGATTACAACATTTGGCAATCCGTACTAAGAGACCAGAGGCACCCTCGATGACAACGCCACCTTCATGCTTAACCTTTAGAGTTTCCTTGTTTTCAACCTTGACTTCGCCACCCTTGACCAGTTCTTCTGCTTCTGCCTTGGCTTTGGCACGTTCTTCTTCACGACGTTCCTTCTCCGTCAAACGGTTAAAGACGGTAATGGCTCCGATTTCTCCAAAACCAATCGCAGCAAAGAGAGCTTCTTCAGTCTTGTAGCTGGTTTTTTGAAGGACTTCATCCATGTGACGCTTGTCCATAAATTTATTGGCCACATAGCCGTTTTCTTGAAGCTGACTAATCAGCATTTCACGGCCTTTATTGATGGACAATTCTTTATCTTGGTTTTTAAAGAACTGACGAATTTTATTACGGGCCTTGCTGGTCTTAACCATATTGAGCCAGTCACGACTTGGTCCAAATGAATTTGGATTGGTGATGATTTCAACCTGGTCACCCGTTTTAAGCTTAGTCGTCAAGGGAACCATACGACCATTAACCTTGGCACCAGTCGCTTTTTCCCCAATCTTTGTATGAATTTCATAAGCAAAGTCAATCGGACCTGAATCTTTTGGAAGTGAACGAACCGCTCCATCTGGAGTAAAGACATAAATCTCCTCAGCCAGATAGTTTTCCTTGACAGTATCCACAAATTCCTTGGCATCATCTGCTTGATCTTGGAGCTCCATCATCTCCTTGATCCAGTTCATTCCAATAGCAGATTCCTTGCTATTAACTTGCCCCTTGATTCCTTTTTTGTAGGCCCAGTGAGCCGCAACCCCGTACTCAGCAACCTCGTGCATCTCCTTAGTACGAATCTGGAACTCGATAGGTCCTTTTGGTCCGTAAACAGTCGTATGGATTGATTGGTAACCATTGGCCTTACGATTGGCAATGTAGTCCTTGAAACGTCCCGGCATTGGTTTCCATAGCTCATGAACGTAACCTAACATCGCATAGACATCACTCTGAGTGTCTAGAATACAGCGAATGGCAATCAGGTCGTAGATCTCTTCAAAGCGTTTTTTCTTGTCCTGCATCTTGCGATAGATAGAGTAGATATGCTTTGGACGACCGTAGATTTTTCCTGTAAGGTGGCGCTCAGATGAATATTCCTCTAGTTTTGTCACAACTTCATCGACCAAGGCTTCACGTTCTTGACGTTTTTCCTTCATCATGTGACTAATCTTGTAAAATTCAGTTGGATTGAGATAGCGGAAAGAGAGATCTTCCAGTTCCCACTTCACACTTGAAATCCCCAAGCGATGAGCAAGTGGCGCATAGATTTCCATTGTTTCTCTAGAAATACGCTCTTGCTTGTCCTTACGAAGATGCTTGAGAGTGCGCATATTGTGCAGGCGGTCAGAGAGTTTTACCAAGATAACACGGATATCCTCAGACATGGCCATGAGCATCTTGCGGTGATTCTCGGCCAATTGCTCCTCAAAAGATTTATACTCGACCTTACCAAGTTTGGTAACACCGTCTACAATCACTCGAACATCATGTCCAAACTCACGCTCTAAGTCATCCAAAGTAGCATCTGTGTCTTCTACCACGTCATGCAAAAAACCACAGGCAACAGTGACAGCGTCTAGCTTGAGCTTGGCTAAAATACCTGCTACCTGAATAGGGTGGATAATGTAGGGCTCGCCTGATTTACGATACTGCCCACTATGACATTCTACAGCGTAAACCAAGGCCTTGTGTACAAAAGCCACATCTTCTTTCGATAAATATTTTTGCGTTAAAGCGACGACTTCATCGCCTGAATAAATTACTTCTTTTGGCATGCATACTCTCCAGTTCTTCCTACCATTTTAACACTTTTTTGTTGATATGAAAACTAGAAAAGCCTATTCCGTAAGACTTTGCTGAACTCTAAAAAACACTACTAGAGAAAGTCTAGTAGTGTTGATTGATTAAAATCTATCTTAGTAAACTGTTTTTTCAGTTTCTACGTCGAAGAAGTGAGCTTTGTTCAAGTCAAATCCAAGTTCAACCGTTGCACCAGCTTGCAAGTAGTCACGTGCATCAACTTTAGCAACGAATTCATCTTTACCAACTTGGCAGTATAGGTGAGATTCTGAACCAAGCAATTCTGATACAGAGATAGTTGCTTTCACAACTGATTCTGGGAATGTTTCAAGGAAAGCAGGTTCTGCATTCACGTCTTCTGGACGGATACCGAAGATCAATTCTTTACCTTCGTAACCTTTTTCACGAAGAACTTTCAAAGCACCTTCTGGAACTTTCAAGTTGAAGCCGTCACCAACGATGTGATCACCGTTCAATTTAACGTTGATGAAGTTCATAGCTGGGCTTCCGATAAATCCTGCTACGAATTTGTTAACTGGGTTTTTGTAAACTTCTTGAGGAGTACCGATTTGTTCAACACGTCCGATAGTACCAGTACCAGCAGGGTTTTTAGTAGCTGACATGATAACGATACGGTCTGCAAGTGTCATCGCTTCAGTTTGGTCGTGAGTTACGTAGATAGTTGTAGCTCCGATACGACGGTGGATTTTAGCAATTTCAGCACGCATTGATACACGAAGTTTTGCATCCAAGTTTGACAAAGGTTCGTCCATCAAGAATACTTTAGCATCACGGACGATCGCACGACCCATGGCAACACGTTGACGTTGACCACCTGAAAGGTCAGCTGGTTTACGATCCAAGAATTCTTTCAAACCAAGAATTTCTGCTGCTTCTTGTACACGTTTGTCGATGTCTTCTTTGCTGTATTTACGCAATTTCAAACCGAAAGCCATGTTATCGTATACAGTCATGTGTGGGTAAAGAGCGTAGTTTTGGAATACCATGGCAATGTCACGGTCTTTTGGAGCTACGTCGTTGACAACCACGCCATCGATAGATGCAGTACCTTCTGTGATGTCTTCAAGACCTGCAATCATACGGAGAGTAGTTGATTTACCACATCCTGAAGGTCCTACGAAAACGATAAATTCTTTGTCTTTGATGTCCAAGTTGAAGTCTTCAACTGAGTAGTGTTCGCTGTTTGGATATTTTTTGTAAATATTTTTAAGATTTAATTCTACCATTTCGGTGAACTCCTTTTATTTTTGATAGTTTTATTATAAATGAAAACGCTTTACATTTCTATGGCAAGGTGACCAAAAAAATAAAAAAGTTCTGTGCAACTTGCACAAAACTTTAAATAATATCTGGTAAAATCAACTGATAACACAAGGTCAAATCTGTCAATTCTTTCAACTGTAGCCCTGTTAATTCTTCCCATTTATCAATCTTGTATTGGAGAGAATTGCGGTGTAGATAGAGTTGCTGAGCTGTCTTCGTAAGGACTGCACTATTTTCCCATAATGAGAGAATGATTTCCTGAATCTGATCCTGATCCAAAATCATCTGGTGTAGATAATCTTTGATCAAACTGAGATCCACCATTTTTTCACCCATACTCCAAAGGTAAAGTTGAGAAAAAGTATGGAATCCTTGATGACCTTGACGCCACCAGTTTTTAAACAAGTCACGTTCTGCTTTGATGAGATCTGTCAAACTCTGATTTCCTGTTTGCGACCAGACCTGACCAAGCATGATGGAAAGGCGAACCCCAAAGTCGTATTCTACTGCTTCCAAGGTATCTGTTAAGATAGAGCGAACAGAAGTGTATTTGTCCTGTTGGAGAACAAATAGGTAATCCTGAGCTCCCACCTGAAGCACTGTCTCGCAATTAGGAAAGAGGGTTCTCATCATATCCAACCAAGAAGTCAGGTTCTCCTGTTGATAATAAGAAAGGTGACAATAAACAATCTGTAGCTTTTTAAAGCTCTGCGGTGCTTGCCCCTTGCCCTCTATCAAATAGCTATACCAAGGATTTAAAGAGATAGTTTGTTCCTGCTGGCTTAAGAGAGCCACCAACTGCTTCTCACGTTCACTAAGTCCAGCTTCCTCCAGTAAAACCCACTGATTTGCGGATACTGGAAGCGTCAGATAGCCTTCCTTATCGACTGGTTGGTCTACGATTTGAGCTTGTGGAAACCAATCTAGTAATTCTTTTGCAATCATTTCCTAGCCCTCCACTTTTTGGATACACCAAGAAATCAAGGTTTCTAGACGCTCCACATTTTCAGTCATATGAAGATAACCCATGACCGCTTCAAAACCTGTAGACATACGGTAGGTCACTACATCTGCATTCTTTGCCTTGGTGTGACTATTGGTATTGCGACCACGTTTATAGATTTCTTCTTCTTTTTCCGTTAGGACTTGCTCCTCCAACATGAGGGAAATCAAGCGTGCCTGAGCCTTGGCTGATACATACTTAGTGGCCTCTTGATGGAGTTTATTGGGCTTGGTCATGCCTTTAAGAATGAGATGACGGCGAATATACATAGAATAAACCGCATCTCCTTCAAAGGCTAGCGCAATCCCGTTAATGAGATTGACATCAATCACGTGTCCACCTCACTCCATCCTTGGTATCAAGTAGTTTAATCCCTTGAGCAGCTAGTTGGTCACGGATTTGGTCAGCTGTCGCAAAGTCACGATTGGCACGCGCTTCTTGGCGTTTTTGAATCAAGGCTTCAATCTCTTCATCCAAAACTTCCTCAACAAAGACAACTCCAAAGACTTCCAACATGGCTGCAAGAGTTTCCTTAACACTTGCATCATAGTTACCTGAGTTGATCCATTTGGCCATTTCAAAGACAACAGTGATTCCATTAGCTGTATTGAAATCCTCATCCATAGCTGCTACAAACTTATCTTTAAAAGCTTGCAATTCTTGAGCATCTACATCTCCAGTAAATGGTTGCTCGTAAGTGTTCTTCAAATACTTGAGATTAGTCTCGGCATCGCGCACAGCCTTTTCCGTAAAGTTGATAGGTTTGCGGTAATGCTGAGTCGCAAAGAAGAAACGAAGCACTTGACCGTCGATAGTTTTGAGGGCATCGTGTACCGTAATGAAGTTCCCCAAAGACTTGGACATCTTGACATTGTCGATGTTGACAAAGCCATTGTGCATCCAGTAGTTGGCAAAAGTCTTGCCTGTTTTAGCTTCAGATTGGGCAATTTCGTTGGTATGGTGAGGAAACTCAAGGTCAGCTCCACCACCGTGAATATCGATGGTATCGCCTAAAATCTCCGTTGACATAACCGAACATTCGATATGCCAGCCTGGACGACCAGGCCCCCATGGACTGTCCCAAGAAATCTCACCTGGTTTGGCTGCTTTCCAAAGAGCAAAGTCTACAGGATTTTCCTTGCGAGCTGTTTCTTCGTCTGTCCGACCTGAAGCACCTAATTCCAAGTCTTCTAGGGTTTTATTAGCTAACTTAGCATAGTTGTGGGATTTTTCTACACGGAAATAGACATCCCCTTGACTCTCATAGGCAAAGCCTTTTTCAATCAAGTCTTCTACAAAGCGGATGATATCAGCCATAAACTCGACTACACGAGGATGGCGAGTCGCAGGTTTCACACCCAAAGCCGTCACATCTTCCCGAAAGGCAGCGATATACTTGTCCGCTACTTCCTGAGGTGTGATACCTTCTTCCTTAGCACGGTTAATAATCTTATCATCCACATCTGTGAAGTTAGAAATATAGGCAACCTCATAGCCACGATATTCAAAATAGCGACGAATAGTATCAAAAGCTACCGTTGAGCGGGCATTCCCCACGTGGATATAGTTATAAACTGTTGGCCCACAGACATACATCTTGACCTTGCCGTCCTCGATTGGGACAAATTCTCGTAAATCACGAGACATGGTGTCATAGATTTTAATCACTCACTGACTCCTTTCTCTTTCTTGTTTATCGTAAAGAGTAGTTTCAATCCAGCTCTCTGGCAATTACTAAGGCTATCTCAAAGAAAGTCATAGCATCTGCTTTTCTTTCTTCGCGTCTGGCATCCCACTCATGATTGTGATGGTCGACATAGTCAGCTGTATAGAAAAATTGATAGACCTTGGCTTGTCGATATTGGGCCCAGGCCATGATAGCCGAAGCTTCCATATCTACAACTCTAGCTCCTGCTTCAAGTCTTCGTTTGACCTTAGCAGCTGTCTCACGATAAAAGGCATCTGTGGTCCAAGACTTTGTTCTAATATGCTCAACACCAGCTTTATCCAAGGCGTTTTCCATAGTTAAGAGTAGAGATCGCTCATAGGCTATTTCATCACTTGCTGGAGCATAGTGATAACTAGTACCTTCATCACGTAAAGCCGAACTTGGTAGGATAATCTTATCTGCTTGAATAGACTGGTCTAGAACTCCGCAAGATCCCAAAACAATAAAATTCTTAAATCCTCTTGCTTTTAGTTCTTCTAAGAGTCCAACAACCATTGGAGCTCCAATAGTAGCCATAGAAACTGCTACCTTACTCCCATCTTTTTCATAGATATACCATGGCAGTTTGCCATTTAGATTGGTAAGATAGCCACCTTCGTAGACACCTTCTATCTGCTTTACTCGTTCAAGGATTTCTCCATTAAAAGACAAGATAATGGTATCACAAACTTCTCCACCACTAAGGAGGCTTCGATCAGTTGGCTCGATAACAGCAGGTACATTTTCAAATTCTTCTAATAGCATCGACCTAACCTCCTAATTAAAGAGTCACTTCTCATTACAAACCAGACGACCTGTGACTGGCTTCTCTAGCATGCTCAAGTTTATTGACGTAGTATTCACGTTTTTCTTCGACTTCGTGAATGGTTGGTTCATCCTTTTGCCCATGCACTCGGACAATCTTGGCTGGAATTCCGACAACCGTCACGTCACTTGGTACGTCTGCCACGACAACTGCTGCAGCACCGACTTTAGCGTTTTCACCGATTTCTACAGGACCGATAACCTGGGCATGGGCTGATATAAGAGCTCCCTTACGCACGGTCGGATGTCGTTTGCCAACATCCTTACCTGTACCACCGAGAGTGACACCGTGGTAGAGAAGGACACCCTTCTCAACAATGGCCGTCTCCCCAATAACCAGACCCGCCCCGTGGTCGATAAAGACACCAGAGTCAATCTGAGCTCCTGGGTGGATCTCAATCTGAGTCCAAAAGCGCCAAAACTGGCTGTGCATACGAGCTAAAAGCTTAAAGCCATTCTTCCAGAGAAAATGAGAGAGACGGTGGGCAGCCAAGGCTTTCACACCAGGATAGGTCAAAAGAACCTCCAAAGTGGTGCGAGCCGCTGGATCATTTTCTTTTACGATATCAATGGTTTCACGCCACCATCCCATACATTTCTCCTTTCTTATTCTGAGTCTTTTGGTGTTTCTGTAGTTTCTTTCTTAGGTTTGTGGTCCTTGTGGTGGTGACGAGGGCGATCGCCATGACGATGACCTTTATCCCCTTTTTCTTCTGAACGTTCAGGTTTTGGCGGACGTGGCAAGAGTGCCTTCATAGAAGCATCTACACGACCTTTTTCATCGATCTTAATAACCTTCACATCGACAAAATCACCAATTTGAACTAAATCTTCTACATTATTAGTACGAGTCCAAGCCATTTCAGAGATGTGAACGAGGGCGTCAGTCTTGTCAAAGAGATTGACAAAGGCTCCGAATTTCTCGATACGAACCACTTTAGCATGGTAGACTTCGTCCACTTTTGCTTCACGAACCAAACCAGCAATAATTTCTTTAGCGCGGTTAATGGCAGCTTGATCGCTAGAGTAGATAGACACGTTTCCTTCTTCGTCGATATCAATCTTAACGCCTGTTTCAGCGATGATTTTATCAATGGTTTCTCCACCTTTACCGATGACAATCTTAATCTTGTCCACATCAATCTTAATGGTATCAATTTTCGGAGCAGTTGGAGCCAATTCTGGACGAACTTCAGGAATCGTTGCTTCGATCACATCAAGGATTTCAAAACGAGCTTTCTTGGCTTGGGCAAGAGCTTCAGTCAAGATTTCTGCAGTAATCCCTTGGATTTTGATATCCATTTGAAGAGCTGTAATCCCGTCACGAGTACCTGCAACCTTAAAGTCCATATCTCCAAAGTGGTCTTCCAAACCTTGGATATCTGTCAATACGGTGTAGTTGTTTCCATCTGAGATCAGACCCATGGCAATACCTGCTACCGGAGCCTTGATTGGCACACCACCAGCCATAAGGGCAAGTGTTCCTGCACAGATAGATGCTTGAGATGAAGAACCGTTTGATTCCAAGACTTCTGCTACCAAACGAATCGCATATGGGAATTCTTCTAAGCTTGGCAATACTTGAGCAAGTGCACGCTCACCGAGAGCACCGTGACCAATTTCACGACGACCAGGCGCACCGTAACGACCAGTTTCACCAACAGAGTATTGTGGGAAGTTATAGTGGTGCATAAAGCGTTTCTTGTACTCTGGATCCAAACCATCGATGATTTGCGTTTCACCCATTGGCGCCAAAGTCAAGATAGAAAGAGCCTGAGTTTGTCCACGAGTGAAGAGACCTGAACCGTGTACACGAGGAAGGAAGTCAACAACCGCATCCAAAGGACGGATTTCATCAACCTTACGACCATCCGGACGAACCTTGTCTTCTGTGATCAAACGGCGTACTTCTGCGTGTTCCATTTGTTCCAAGATTTCAGCCACATCACGCATGATGCGGTCAAATTCTTCGTGGTCTGCATATTTTTCTTCGTAAACTGCTGTAACTTGGTCTTTCACTTCTTGAGTTGCAGCTTCACGCGCCAATTTTTCTTCAACTTGAACAGCTTTTTGAAGATCGCTGTTGTAAGCTGCGATGATTTCAGCTTGCAATTCAGCGTCTACATGAAGCAATTCTACTTCTGCTTTTTCTTTACCGACTGCCGCAACGATTTCTTCTTGGAAGGCAATCAATTCTTTAACAGCTTCGTGTCCTTTAAGAAGGGCTTCCAACATGATTTCTTCTGACAATTCTTTGGCACCAGACTCTACCATGTTGATAGCATGCTTAGTACCAGCTACTGTCAATTCAAGAAGCGATTGCTCTGCTTGTTCTTGAGTAGGGTTGATGACGATTTCCCCATCAACATAGCCTACTTGAACCCCAGCGATTGGTCCGTCAAATGGAATATCTGAGATAGATAGTGCTAATGATGAACCAAACATGGCTGCCATTGGTGCAGATGCATTTTCGTCATAAGAAAGAACAGTATTGATGACTTGCACTTCGTTACGGAAACCTTCCGCAAACATTGGACGGATTGGACGGTCAATCAAACGCGCTGTCAATGTCGCATCTGTTGAAGGACGTCCTTCACGTTTCATAAAGCCACCAGGAAATTTCCCAGCCGCATACATTTTTTCTTCGTAGTTGACTTGAAGTGGGAAGAAATCTCCAGTTGCCATCTTCTTAGACATAACGGCAGCAGTCAAGACAGTTGACTCACCGTAACGTACCACAACAGAGCCATTGGCTTGCTTAGCAACCTGACCAGTCTCTACGATTAACTCACGACCCGCAAAAGTCGTTTGAAACACTTGTTTTGTCATTGTAATCCCCTTTGGATTGATAAAATTATACGCCTTGCCTACAAAAATCAAGATATTTTGGACGGTTCGGCTTGCCGAACATTTCTGTAGAAAAATAGGAAGGTGACGTCGCACTCGATGAGTGCTAGGAAGCTTATCTTTTTTCATAAGAAATGAGACCAAAATTCAATTAAGTAGCTTCTTTTGATATTTCCCTGGAATAGTGCGGACGGGAGCAACTTCCTTTGGAATTTCATCCCTAATTTTTTAGCCAGAAGTCTAAAAAATTCCGTCCTAGAAAATAACAGAGTTAATCTCTAGGATACCACTATAGCGTGAAATATCTTTTAATCCTCACTTCGTTCGTATCTTTTATAGACACCTATTATCATATTTTATTTAAAAAATAATCAACTTTAAATAACTTCTATAACCTAAATACCCTCATCTTTGTATCAAGTACGTACAGAGTCTATTTTATCATATTTTTCTTAAAAAGTACGGTCTTTTCTATAAAAAAGGAACCATTCTGCTATGAAAAGAAGAATGGTTTGCTTTTTATTATTTTAAGGTTGGTGATTGAACAAGGCATGGGTTGCTTGGTGGATGTACTGTGCAGTGTCTGCGTTGTTCATGGTGTAGAGATGCACGCCTGCTACGTCTTGAGTTACCAAGTCCACGATTTGGTCTACAGCATAGGCAAGTCCTGCTGCTCTGAGTGACTCAGGATCATTCTCATACTTGTCCAAGATAGCCTTAAACTTACGTGGGAGATGGATATTCTCACAAGTCTTCAAGAGACGAAGCGCTTGGTTACGATTGAGGATTGGCATGATACCCGCATGAATGGGAACATCAATCCCAGCCAAGGTACATTTGTCTTGGAAATCGTAGAAACGCTCGTTGTCAAAGAAAAGCTGAGTGACAAGGCTTGAACAGCCTGCATCTACTTTTTTCTTGAGATTTTGAATATCTGAGATTTGGTTTGGCGAATCAGGGTGTCCTTCTGGATAACAAGCACCAATAATTTCAAAGTGCGGTGCCTGTTCATTGATAAACTCAATCAAGTCTGTCGCATAACGGAAATCTTTTTGTGGCTCCACATCAGGAATGATATCTCCACGCAAAGCCAAGATTTTCTGAACCCCAACCTTATCCAAATCTGCAATAGTCTCAGCCACCTTATCCTTAGTCAGATAGATAGCTGGCAAGTGAGCAATGGTCGGAATCTCCAAGTCATTTTGGATATAGTCTGCCAAACGAACCGTCGTCTCTTTGATATTAAATTTATTATTGCTGGCAGTCACACTGATAAAGTGTGGCGCCAAGTCCTGCATATCTTTCAGGGCCGCAATAATTTTGTCATTGCCTACTGCTGGGTTTGGAGGGAAAACTTCAAATGAGAGGGACGGTGTTTGACGTGACATATTTATGAACCTTTTCTAGTTGATTTCTTACTGATCAACCATGTATGGAGAAATATCTTTTCTTACAATTTCTCACGCGCAGCTTTCGCAGCTTCTACAAGGCGGATCAAGCTTTCTTTAGTTTCTGGAATACCACGTGTTTTCAAACCACAGTCAGGGTTGATCCAAACTTTTCTACTTGGAACTTTAGCAAGGATTGCTTCGATTGTGTGGTCGATTTCGCCTTCGTTAGGCACACGAGGTGAGTGGATATCGTAAACCCCAGGTCCAACTTCTGTTTGGAAGTTTTTCGCTTTGAGTTCGTCCAAGATTTCAAGGTTTGAACGGCTAGCTTCAAATGAGATAACGTCTGCATCCAAGTTGTCGATAGCTGGAATGATATCTGTAAATTCTGAGTAACACATGTGAGTGTGGATTTGTGTGTCTGGTGCTACTGTTGAGTGTACCAAACGGAAGGCTGGAATAGCCCAGTCAAGGTAGTCTTCGTACCAGTCGCTACGACGAAGTGGCAATTTCTCACGTAGAGCAGCCTCGTCGATTTGGATGATTTTCACGCCTGCAGCTTCAAGGTCAAGAACTTCATCCTTGATAGCAAGAGCGATTTGAAGAGTAGAATCCTTGATAGAGATGTCTTCACGTGGGAATGACCAGTTAAGGATAGTAACAGGTCCAGTCAACATACCTTTAACAGGTTTGTCAGTAAGGCTTTGTGCATAGCTAGACCATTTCACAGTGATAGGGTTGAGACGAGTCACATCACCCCAGATGATTGGTGGTTTAACCCCACGCATACCGTATGATTGTACCCAACCATTCTTAGAGAAGAGGTAACCAGACAAGTTTTGACCGAAGTACTCAACCATGTCATTACGCTCGAATTCACCGTGTACAAGCACGTCAAATCCAACTTCTTCTTGCCATTTGATCCATTCGTCGATCGTTTCAGCAAGGAAGGCATCGTATTCTTCTTGTGACAATTCACCCTTACGGAAGGCCAAACGTTTAGCACGAACTTCCTTAGTTTGAGGGAATGAACCGATCGTTGTTGTTGGAAGAGCTGGAAGTTTGAAAGCTTCTTCTTGGATTGCTTCACGTTCTGCAAAGGCTGGCAAACGAGTGTAGTCTGCGTCAGTCAATCCAGCGATACGTGCACGAAGTTCAGCATTTTCACCAACACGTTCAGTTGCAAAGAGTTCTTTGTTTGCTGCAAGAGCTTCTGCACCTTGACCGTTGCGGATAGCATCCAAATCACGGATTTCATCCAATTTTTCTACTGCAAATGCAAAGTGGTTCAAGATAGCTGGTTCAAAATCTTCATTAGCTGTTGTAAATGGCACATGAAGAAGTGAGCATGAGCTAGTCAAAACGATATTTTCAGCTGGGATTTGCTCAAGAACAGCCAAGCTCTTTTCGTAGTTGTTGCGCCAGATGTTCTTACCATTGACAATACCTGCATAAAGAGTCTTGTCAGCTGGGAAGCCACCTTTAACGAGTTCAAGAGTTTTCTTACCTTCAACGAAATCAAGACCAATCGCATCCACTGGTAATTTCACAAGGTCAGCGTAGACGTCACGAACGTCACCGAAGTAAGTTTGAAGCAAGACTTCAAGACCTTTCTTGTCAGCCAAGAGTTTGTTGTAGATGTTCAAGAATAGGGCTTTTTCTTCTTCTGTCAAATCTTTGACAAGAGCAGCTTCGTCGAGTTGGATACGAGTTGCACCAAGTTCAGCCAATTTTGCAAAAACATCTTGGTAAGCAGCTACTAAGCTATCTACGAAGTCTTCTGCTTTCACACCTTCTTCAAAGTCTGACAATTGAAGGAAAGTGAATGGACCTACAAGGACAGGACGAGTGTTAAGACCCAATTCTTTAGCTTCTTGGAACTCATCAAAGATCTTGTGACCAGCCAATTTTACTTGAGTTTCTTTTTCAAATTTTGGAACGATGTAGTGGTAGTTAGTGTTGAACCATTTCTTCATCGGAAGGGCACGAACATCCCCTTTTTCTCCTTGGTAACCACGTCCCAAAGCAAAGTAACGTTCAAGATCAGACAAGTCCAAGTTTTGAACAGATGCAGGAACTACGTTGAAGAGGAAAGCTGCATCAAGGAAGTTGTCATAGTGAGAAAAGTCATTTGATGGGATTTCAGTGATGCCTTTTTCTTTGACAATGTTCCAGTGTTTTGCACGCAATTCTTTAGCCGCAGCCAAGAGTTCTTCTTCTGTGATTTCTTTTCTAAAGTATTTTTCAGTTGTAAATTTTAATTCGCGGAATTCACCCAAACGTGGGAATCCGATAATAGTAGTTGACATGTTTTGTCCTCCAAAAATTGTTGTTGAAACTATCTTAACAGAAAAGAAAGCGTCTGTATAATTGTAAAAAATTAGGCTTTGATATAGTTTGAAACTATATCGTTATTTGAAGTACAAAAAAGGATTTGGAGAAGATTCTCCAAATCCTTTGATAGACAATGATTAACAGATTTTCAAGATAGTCCTGTTCATAGTCAAACTTGAGTAAACAGATAGCTGACTATGACTTGCTATTAGAAAAGACTATAGGTCTATTTTTATTTTTGTAATTTGATATTTCCCTGATAAAGTGCGGACGGGAGCAAATTACTTCGTAATTTCATCCCTAATTTTTGAGCCAGAGTGTCTCAAAAATCCCGTTCTAGCTAATAATAAATTATTATCTAGAATACCACTATAGCGGGAAATATCCACTAAAAGCTCACTTCGTTCGCCCTTGTCCTTTAATTTAAATAGAATACAAAACTTATTAAAAGTAAATCCAAATACTTATAAAAGAAGACCTTAGAATCATTCTAAAGGTCTCATTTTTATTATTCGAAAAAATACGAAAAGAGTTTTGAATTGGAGCAAATCCTTGCTATCACTCAAGCTCGATCCCTTTTTCACGGAGATTAGCCAGACACTCCTCATAGTAGGCTGTGTCATGCTCGCTATAGATAGGACTATTCAGCTTTTCCTCTGCTAAGTCTTGATAAGGAGGGCAGGTCTTGCCCCGGTAGTTCTTGTCCAGCCACTCTGGACTGACATTGTAGCCACGGTCAGCCATCTCCTCCATGATCAAACGATGATAGGCATAGAGATGATAAGGCGAGTGGGTAAAGACATAGTCAACCGTCGCATGCTTTCTGCCCCAGCCATTGCCACGCAGGGCGCAGCACTCTCGATGTTGCCCCAAGAGCTGAGGACGTGGAAGTTGTGGAATCAAATCTTCATGCCAAAGTCTCATGGGAGTCTCCTTTCAGCAGGGTAGAATCTTGCAGATAAGCATTTGGGTAACGTTCAAGCAAGTCTCGAGTCCTAGCAATCAAGTCTTCCTTGGAAGCCTGACCAAAGCGATAGCGATCCAGTAAGAGCATATAGTCTTTTCGCTCATCAAGACTAGCTTGCTTTTTAAAATAGCCCCAAATATGCTGGAAGGCATTGCAAACCTGACCCCTGTGCTCTGGAATCTGGCAGGCACGATCAATCATCTCTTGAACTTGACTCAGCTCCACCACTTCTTGCTTGAGATACTGGCGAATGTCCTTGTAAATATTACTGGAATGGCTCAAAACAAGGTATTTATTTTCCGCCCAGAGTTGCTGACAAAGGGCACGTTGGTTGTTGTTTTCCATATTTCTCCTAACTTTCTACTAGTTCCCAGGAAATACGGAAACAAAGTTGTATTTTAAAAATGAGCTAATCGATTTTTAGTTGAATCTAAAGTTCACGTCACTAAATTCCTGAATAAATCTCTACTAATGTTTGAATCTGATGTAAAACTTCTTGTTTCTTACGTTCACGAGCTCCATGTCTACGAGAAGTCGGTGGAATAATCGAATCCAAATCAGCTCCACTATTCTCAGCATAACCACGTTGAATAGAACGATCAATGAATAATTGATAATCTTTTACAAGATTTTCAGACTCTGCCAATTCACGAATAGCGACTGCTTTACGTTCTTTACCATAAGCATAGAATGCATTGATAATTTCATCATGGTCTTTCAGACTCGCTAAATCAGTATCATTGATAAAGCTAATCACCAACTCTTCCTTAGCACGAATATCAATACTTGACCGAATAACACGGCTAACTTCAGCTTTCATTGCTTCCTTAGACTCAGAGTTCTTCGATTTTTCAACAATTAATGCGAGTATATAGTCCAGATTAATCTCGTCCGTTTTTAAGAGCTCAATCTCAAATTCAATATCTGAAAGGTCAACACCTAAATCTTTTGTTCTTTCATAGTTTTTAAGGTTTAAGAATTCATCTCGAATTTCCACATAAGAACTTCTTAAATCTTGGAGATAACCTTCCGAGATAGGCTTGTCGATTTCCTGAAATTCATCATAATTTCGAAGAACGTTATCAAGCTTCAGAAACTCACCAAATAACTTAACAAACTCTTTTTTATCACGTTCTGTTTCTATTTCTTGTGGGTTCGGGAATCTTTCCAGAATTTCCTGACAAACTTCTGTATAACCTTTAACCTTGATACCAGTTACCTGATCCACGAAACCATCCATGTATTCGCTAAAACTTTTTTCTAAGATAATATCAAGTTTATTGGTATCCCCAAAGGTTCTAATAGCTTCTTGAGTAGCTTTTTCTAAATCACGGAAACATACGATATTCCCAAAAGGTTTAACTTTGTTAAAAATTCGGTTGGTTCTAGAAAAAGCCTGAATCAAACCATGATAACGTAGGTTTTTATCAACAAAGAGAGTATTCATAGTCGGAGCATCAAAACCTGTCAAGAACATACCCACTACAATCAACAAATCCACTTCCTTAGACTTAACTCGTTTAGAAAGGTCACGATAGTAATTTTGAAACTCTTTCCCATCAGTCGAAAAGTTGGTCTTGAACATTTGATTATAGTCGTAGATTGCCTTAGCTAGAAACTCTTTAGATGAGAGAGGCATGGCTGTATCTTGAGGGTCTAGCTCTTCATCTTGAATCTCTCCATAAGCTGACTGTTCTTCGTTAGGCGCAAAGCTAAAGATAGTCGCGACCTTCAAACGCTTAGCTTCTGGTAATGCTGCTTGTTGTCGCTGAAGTTCTTCATAGTATAATTTCGCAGCTTCAATACTTTGTACAGCCAGCATGGCATTAAAACCAGACAGTTGTTTTTGTTTATGAGTATAGTGTTGATTTCGGTGCGTCTTGTCGTTATAGACTCTCAACAGGTACTCTGTGATGGTTGCAATCCGTTCAGGATGCAAAAGAAGTTCTTTCTCCATCTTTTTGAGTTTCTTCTCATCGAGCTCTCGACCGACTGCCTTTTCTGCTTCTTTATACTTATTGATTTCAGGCTTGATATAGTTGTAATCAACTTTGAACTTCAACACTTTTTTATCTCGAATAGCATCTGTGATAACGTAGTTATGAAGTTGTTCGCCAAAAACCTCTTGAGTTGTTTCTCCTGTTAAACTATTTTCTGGGAAAATCGGAGTCCCTGTAAATCCAAATAAAGCATACTGTTTAAAAGCTTTTTTGATACGCTTTTGCGCTTTCCCAAACTGAGAACGATGACACTCGTCAAAAATCAAGACACATTTTTTACTGTAAATTTCATGGTTTGGGTTCGCAGTGATAAACTTATTTAATTTTTGAATGGTTGTGACAACAATTCGATCATCATTTTCTTCAATACTACGTTGGAGTTCTTTTGTATTGTTACTACCATTGACTGAATTTGGTTGGAATTTTTGATATTCCTTCATGGTTTGATAGTCTAAATCTTTCCTATCAACCACAAAAATCACTTTGTCAATATAGTCCAACTCTGTTGCTAAACGAGCGGTCTTAAAGCTGGTCAAAGTTTTCCCAGAACCAGTCGTGTGCCAGATATAGCCACAAGCATTGATCGTACCGAAATTCTTCATTTCATTTGTGGAATGTATCTTTCGTAAAATACTCTCCGTTGCTGCTATCTGATAAGGGCGCATGATAAGCAAGGTATTATCAGCATCAAAGACACAATACTTAGTCAAGACTTCCAAGAGGACTCGTTTACTTAGGAATGTAACGGTAAAGTCTTCTAAATCATGAATGGTTTTATTTTTGCGGTCTGCCCATTCACAGGTGAATTCATAATGATTTTTATTTTGAGCTGTCGTATTGGCAAAGTAGCGCGTATAAGTCCCATTAGAAATAACAAAGATCTGAATGTACTTGTATAAGGAATTCTCACTATTGAAGCTTTCCTTGCTATATCTATGGATTTGTTCAAAAGCTTCTTTAAGACTAACACCACGTCTTTTCAATTCAATCTGAACTAACGGCAGACCATTCACTAAAATAGTAACATCATAACGATTGGTATGGCTGCCTACTTGAGTCACTTGGTTAATGACCTGCATGCTGTTGTTATGAATGTTTTTCTTATCAAGGATGAAAATATTTTTAATTCGTCCATCATCAAAGACAAAGTCATAGATATAATTTTCTTGAATCTTGCGTGTTTTTTCAACTAACCCCTCATTGGGACAATCCAGATACTCAACTACAAAGCGATCCCACTCAGCATTCGTAAAGGTCACCTTATTGAGTTTTTCTATTTGCACCTTGGCATTTGCTAAGAGTTCTTCAGGTGTATGAATATTTAAGCGTTCATAGTTGAGATGATTTACCAAATCAGAAATTAACTGATTTTCTAAATCAGCCTCTGTCTGATATTCTCTATCCGTACGATACTCTGGTTGATACTCAGCCAAGAGAATCCCTTCATTTGTTTCCGCAATTACTTCATGTACTTTTGAATAATCAACCATAGCATGCTTCCTTTTTGTTTTAATTGAGATTCTATCTCAATATGATTAAAGAGTTTATCTAGTAAAGTTTAATAATTGTTCTCGCCAGTATTCATACTGTTTCTGTCTTAGTTCAATTTCCTTTGGAAGGCCTTCAGAAAGAGAGTTGGTTAAGGTGTTGAAATGGTCAAGAATGGAGACAATTCTTTCTTGTTCTGTAATGGATGGAACTACAATTTGAAATTTTTCCATATCCTTAGAATTTATACGAACAACTTTTGTTCCAGTCACTTTTCTTTCCTTTTGAGATTGAAACGAAATCGATCTTAACCAATAATTCAAGTACCTCGAATTTTGATTCGTACGAATGATATAACTATCTCCAGAAATTCCAATCTCTTCCTTTCCTTCCCAAACGATTGCTTTCCCAACATCTTCAACATTTTCAGATGTTGTTGCCATTATCAAATCATTTGGATAGGCTTTTTTTAACTTTTTGAATACCATTTCACTAGTTTTGGAGAGTGTGTGAGCTACTGTAAAATCGTATTTAGTGTAAATTTGTCCATAGTGGATAACAGATTTTCCAACTTGGGTAAAATCTTTCTTCTGAAGACCATTTCCTCTTACAAATTCACAAATACTACCCAACTCCACTCGAATTGGTCCAAATACCCAGTTTAAGAGCCTAATGATGTCTTGTCTGTACTGTACTGTCAGTGTACTCGCCTTCGGCGACGAATGTCAAGAGTTTATCTCGAAAATATTCGTACTGTTTTTGACGTAGTTCTATCTCCTTGGGCAGTCCGATATTTAAGTCGTTACAAACCGTATCAAAGTTGTCTAGAACCTGAACAATGCGAGATTGGATTTCGAGAGATGGGACTGGGATTTTGAATTTTTCAGTATCATTACTAGAAATTTGCGGCATTTGCATATTATTAGCAATATTTTGAAAATGTTCCTTATTATGAACTAAATAATGATAAATATATCTTAAGTTGATATTCTCATTGTCTGAACTGTACGACCAAAATTCATTTTTAAAACTAAATGGTTTTGTACAGTATTCAAAATCAATAATTCCACGAGATTTTACAACAATAGCTTCCTCAGTATGAATATCTTTATCAGGAATATCTCCATAGTTCACATCAGCATATGTCTTTCCTCCTGCAAAGATACGGATTGGCGCACCTTCTTTGTGAAGTAATTTCATCTGACTAGCTGTAATTTTAGTTCCCTTCCCTTTTTTAAGAAACTCATTTAACATCTTCCACTCAACCTGATAAACCTCATCCTCAAAGGACAAAAGTTTATCTCGATAATAAGAATATTGCTTTTTACGTGAGGTCAATTCTGAGGTCAATTCTGAGGTCAATTCTGTAACATAATCGGTAAATTTGTCAAGTATTTGCACGATTTTTTCTTGAATTTCTTCACTTTGAGGAATTGGTATAAGAGTAGTTCTTGCTTTACTCCAATGTCTTTTATAATTTCCTTCTTTCTTATAAAAATTACAAAAGCAATAGTATATATATTTTGCTTTTATGCCACTCTTAGGTTTCAAAATTTTTAAACCATCAGCTCCTTGAACAAAAGCGAAATCTATATATTTTACATGCTCTGAGTGATCCCCAAAAATAATATATTCATCCTTTTTCAGATATTTTCCATAATCTGAAAAACCTGCAATGAATTGTTCCCCTTGATCAACAATTGGTATTTCCCCTGATACTTTATACTCCTTTTTAGTTAATTTTACTGGACTTGTAACAGTATCAGTCACTTCCCCCAACTCTTTCCACTCAACGGGACAGTTTTGGATTTCTTCTAGGATATTCATCATTTACCTCCTAGTTTCTCTACAATCTTATCTATCTCAGCACGTAAGTAGTCAATCTTAGTGACGGTCTCAGCGATTTCTTGATTGAGAACATCAATATCAATCTTTTCACGTGTATCTTCTTGTTCAACATAGGTAGAGACAGAAAGATTGTAATCCTGCTCCGAACCAATCACTTCATTATCAACAAGAGCTGCTTTATAGTCTACACTTTGGTAGTTAGTAAATAATTCAACGATATGCTCAATATTACTATCCGTCAAGACATTGTTATTGGTCTCTTTTTTGAACTCCTTGCTCGCATCGATAAAAAGTGTTTTATTTTCTAGTTTATTCTTCGCCAACACTAAAATAGTGGTTGCGATAGAGGTTCCAAAGAAGAGATTTTCAGGAAGTGCAATCACTGCTTCAACAAAGTTGTTATCTACTAGATACTGACGAATGGTCTTCTCAGCACCACCACGATAGAAAATACCTGGAAAACAAACAATGGCTGCTCGACCTCTGTTAGATAAGTGATTGAGACTATGCATGATAAAGGCAAAGTCAGCTTTTGACTTAGGAGCTAATTTACCAGCTGGCGCAAAACGGTCATCGTTTATAAGAGTTGGGTCTCCATCTCCCACCCATTTGACTGAATATGGAGGGTTAGAAACAATAGCATCAAAAGGTTTTTCATCCAAATGCTGAGGATTTAAAAGGGTATCTCCTCGCTTAATATCAAAGTTGTTGTAGTTGATATTATGTAAGAACATATTCATACGAGCCAAGTTATAGTTGGTCATATTGATTTCTTGACCGAAAAATCCATCTTCTAGAATATGGTCTACGTATTGCTTTTTCATCTGAAGCAAGAGTGAACCCGAGCCACATGTTGGGTCGTAAACCTTGTTAATCTTGTCCTTACCAACCATTACCAAACGAGCAAGTAATTTAGAAACTGTCTGAGGAGTGAAGAATTCACCTCCGCTTTTACCAGCATTGCTCGCATAGTTGGAAATCAAGAACTCATAGGCATCCCCAAAAGCATCAATGTCATTTTCCTCAAAATTGCCGAAGTTAATACTATTGATACCATTAAGAATATCAGAAAGACGTTTATTTTTTTCTGGAACAGTTCCACCAAGGATGTTGCTTCGTGTGTCTAAGTTATCAAATAATCCTTTGATATCGTCTTCTGATTTGAATCCAATCGCCGATTTTTCAATGTCTTGGAAAATATTGGCTAATTCCTCGTTTAAATTTTCATTTTGTGAAGCGTTCTTAACGACATTTTCAAACAATTGACTAGGAAGAATAAAGAAACCTTTATCCTCAACTGTCCCTGGTTTGAAATCTCGCTCAGCTTCTTGGTCACTCAAATCGGCATAACGGAATTCTAAATCTCCAGCTTCATGCTCAGCGTGATCAAAGTAGTCTGCCATATGCTCTGAAATAAAGCGATAGAATAGGATTCCCAATATGTATTGCTTAAAATCCCAACCGTCTACAGCACCACGAACATCGTCCGCAATCGCCCAAATTTTACGGTGAAGTTCCTTGCGCTCTGCATTTTCTTTACTTGCCATTTTACTTTCCTTAATTATTGAATTCTTCCTATCATTATATCATATTACAGGCAGAAAGCGCCTTGATGATCCTACTTCCCTCAGAAAAACCTTGTAGTCTTTCTCCCTAAAATATGATATAGTAGAATCATACTAGACAAGAGGAGTTTACATGTCACACGATAAAGAACTGAAAGCTGTTTCTCCCCTTCTACAGCAAGCTATTCATATTTCCTCCATCGTCGGTGGAGTTGCTACTTTAATATTCTGTATCTGGGCCTATCAGGCTGGTATCTTGCACTCCAAGGAAACCCTTTCTGCCTTTATCCAACAGGCAGGTATCTGGGGGCCACCTCTCTTTATCTTTTTACAGATTTTGCAGACAGTTGTTCCTATCATTCCAGGTGCCCTGACATCCGTTGCAGGAATCTTTATCTACGGTCACATCATTGGAACGATTTATAACTATATCGGCATTGTCATTGGTTGTGCGATTATCTTTTACCTGGTGCGTCTCTACGGAGCACCCTTTGTCCAGTCTATGGTCAGCAAGCGCACCTATGACAAGTATATCGGTTGGCTAGATGAGGGTAATCGCTTTGATCGATTCTTTATCTTTATGATGATTTGGCCTGTTAGTCCGGCTGACTTTCTCTGTATGTTGGCTGCTCTGACCAAGATGAGCTTCAAACGCTATATGATCATTATCATCCTGACCAAGCCCTTTACCCTGGTTGTTTATACCTATGGCTTGACCTACATCATTGATTACTTTTGGCAAATGGTTGGCTGATACACAAAAAACTCAAGGATGAATCCTTGAGTTTTTCTTTTTTATGCTTCTTTTTTCAATAAAAGGGAAATAATAACCGATGTGGCAATCATCCATGTTCCTAGAATGATAAAGGTCATTCGACCATTCGTAGTCACCAAGCCAATCCCTGAAAGCACAAATGGTGTTAATGACGCTCCAGAAGAGCATCCCAATACAGCAAACGAAGTTGCTTTATTGAGGAGTTTTGCAGGAATTCGCTCAGATATCAACTGAAAAACTGTCGTCAGAGCAATGCTGTAGGCAAAGCCTCCAAGAATCGATCCTGCGACGACAACCCAGAGTGAAGGGGAAAGAGCAATGATGATTTGCCCAATACCAAAGGTGACACCAGCTACCAATAGAAGTTTTTCCTTAAAGGCAGAGATGAGGTAAGAAAAGCTGATACCCGCTAAAATACCGATCAACTGCATGGCACTGAGTACCAGACTAGACAACTGAGCATCTCCAAAACCTGCCTCAATCATGAGGCTAGGAATACGGAAAGTAATGGCAGTATTTGTACACACGATGACAGCAGCTACAATGGCAAGGAAGAAAATCAGCTGTAGCATGGAGCGAGTTAGTTTGGCTGCTTCTTCTGTCTTTTGCTTGGACTCATGAGCTTCTCCTTTTCCATAAGGGACAAAGAGAAGGAAGAGTACAAGAACCACTAGACCAGCTGCATAAGCTAAGAAGGTTGCGGTCCAGCCAAAGGCCAAGAGCTGACCGACTGCCAGCGTCAAGATAGAGGCTCCTACTACCTCAGCTGATCCACGAAAACCAAGCATCTGGATACGGGTCTTACCGTGGTAACGTTCACTGATGATTGAAATAGCCTTGGCATTGAGCATCCCAACTCCAAACCCAAATAGCAAGCGGGTCGCAAAAACAAAGTAATAGCCCTGATACCAGAAAGGAGCTGTTCCGCTGATTGATAAAATCAAAAGTCCCAAGGTCAACTGGAGGCGTTCAGGGAACATACGCTCTAAAACTCCGTTCAATAAAAGCATGGCCATAATCCCAAAGGATGGGAGGCTGACCAAGAGCTCGACCTGACCAGTCGAATAGCCCTGATAATAGTCAAACATGGCAGGTAGGGCACTAGAAATTGAAAACGATGTGATCAATACTAACGATAGGGAGAGTATGCTCACTTTTTCCAAAAATTGTTTCATCTTTTCCTCATTCATTATTCATATTAGTAAAAAAGGTCCTTTCCTATCATACACTCTTTACCCAAAATTGGCAAGCGACTGAGCCCCAAAACCGAAAGAAAAAGCGGGGCATCAAGAACTGTGAAGTCTTGATGACGTCCCACTTTTTTATGTGTTTTATCAAGTTCTTTGACTTAGATTTTCAAGAATCGACGCATTGAGATTCCTGAACCAAGTGAACCGATACAGATTCCGATGAGGAACAAGAGTCCGATCATCACTGGAATAAAGATATCTGGTGTAATCAAAGATAGGTTTTGTCCAACCAAGGATGGGTTGACTGATTGGAATACTCGGTTATAGATAAAGTAAACCAAAACTGATGGAAGAGCTGCTCCCAACAATCCGATAAAGGCACCTTCTAGCAAGAATGGGCCACGGATATAGCCGTTTTTCGCACCAACCAAACGCATGATTTGAATCTCACGACTACGTGAAATGATAGTGATACGGATGGTATTTGAAATCAAGAAGACTGCGATGAAGATCAAGAGTCCTGCGATAACTAATCCCCAAACACGGATGAAGGAAGCCAACTTGAAGAGACGTTCAGTGTTGGCACCACCGTCTTGAACTTCAGAGACACCTTCGATTTTCTTAGCTTCTTCAGCTACTGGTTTTACATCACTTGGTGAATTGGTATCTACGATGTAGGCATCATGAAGAGGGTTTGCATCTCCTTCAAACACCTTCCACTCGTCACCCATGGTTTCAGTCAGCTTTTGGTACTGTTCTTCTTTACTTGAGAAGGTTACATTTTTAACAGCTGGCAAGGCTTTGAGGGCATTATAGACCTTGTGGTAGTCATTGTTCGTGACTGTCTGGCCTTCTTTTACAATGGTTTCACTGTTGTCTTCAACGTCTTTACGAACATAAACCATAACGCGGACGTTGTTTTCGATATCAGTTGCTAATTTCGCAGTATTGAAGATAACTGACGCAAAAATAGCAACCAAGGTCAAGGTAATCATTACTGAACTGATAGCAGCAATGGTCATCCATCCATTACGCTTTAAACTCTTTAAAGCTTCAAACAGATGGCGGAAAAATCTACTAATCATCGTATCCGTACTCTCCTTTCGCTTCATCACGTACCACGCGACCATTTTCGATGGCAATAACGCGGTGGCGCAAGGTATTTACGATTTGGCTGTTGTGGGTCGCCATCAAAACAGTTGTCCCTTGAAGATTGATACGTTCCAAAAGGTTCATGATTTCCCATGAGTTATCTGGGTCCAAGTTACCTGTTGGTTCGTCGGCAATCAATACTTTAGGATTGTTTACGATAGCACGCGCTATAGCGATACGTTGTTGCTCACCACCTGATAATTCATTAGGGAAGGAACGCACCTTGTGCTTCAATCCAACTAGATCCAAAACTTCCATAACACGTTTTTTGATGTTACGACGGCTTTCACCGACAACCTCCATTGCGTAGGCAATGTTCTCATAAACTGTTTTCTTTGGCAAAAGTTTGTAATCCTGAAAGACTACTCCAACGTTTCTACGCAAGAATGGAATATCTTTCTTTTTAATCTTAACCAGGTTATAACCTGCAACTTGCAAGCTTCCTTTGTCGATTTTGACCTCACGATACAAGGCACGGATAAAGGTTGATTTACCTGCACCTGAAGGTCCTACGATGTAGGCAAATTCTCCTGCATCGATATTTACAGTGATGCCACGTAGGGCTGTTGTCCCGTTGTCATATTTTTTGACAACATCTCTCATTTCAATGATTGACATGTGACTTCCTTTCTTTTAACTGATACGCCATTTCAGATAAGCATCGATGAAACCATCTAGGTCTCCATCCATTACCTTATCTACTTGCGCTACTTCAAAGTTGGTACGATGGTCTTTTACCATTGTATAAGGCGTAAATACATAGGAGCGGATTTGGCTTCCCCATGTAATTTCCTTTTTCTCACCCTTGAGCGAGTCTACCTCAGCAGCTTTCTTTTCCTGTTCCATCTGATAGAGTTTTGCCTGAAGCATCTTCATAGCACGGTCACGGTTTCCGTACTGGGTACGGTCAACAGTTGATGCGACGACGATACCTGTCGGAATGTGAGTCAAGCGGACACCTGTTGAAACCTTGTTGACGTTTTGTCCACCTGCTCCTCCTGAACGGAAGGTATCCATCTTGATATCATCCTCACGGATTTCAACTTCGATGGTATCATCCAACTCTGGCATGACTTCTACAGAAGTAAATGAGGTGTGGCGACGTTTAGCAGAGTCAAATGGTGAGATTCGGACCAAACGGTGAACTCCCATCTCTGACTTGAGAAGACCATAAGCATTTGGTCCTTCAAAAGACAAGGTTACTGACTTGATTCCTGCTTCATCACCTGCTTGGTAGTCTAAGACCTCAACCTTGAAGCCTTTGGCATTTCCATAGCGAGTATACATACGAAGGAGCATATCGCCCCAGTCTTGAGCCTCTGTTCCCCCTGAACCCGGATGGATTTCTAGGATAGCATTGTTGTGATCATACGGCTCTGACAAAAGAAGGGTCATTTCATAGCTGGTCATCATCTGATCTAACTCATCGAGTTTTTCAACCAACTCATCCTTAACGGATTCATCCTCTGCCAAAAAGTCCAGTAAAATCTCAACTTCATCCTGCAACTCATCCATCTTGTGGAAAGTATTATAGGTATTTTTGAGTTCGTTTAATTCTTGCGACGTTTTTTGGGCCGCAATATTATCGTTCCAAAAATCAGGTTCTGTCATTTTGTTTTCCAAAATGGCAATTTCTTCCTCTAAACCTTCGAGGTCAAAGAGACCCCCTGAAAGAAGCTAATTTTTCACGATTTGCGTCAATTTTTTGACGAATTTCTGAAATGTCCATACATACTCCTTTAATTGTATCGTTTTATTATACCACAATTTTTCTTATTTATCTAATCGGTGTTTCTCCAATTTATTATCAGTATATTTCTGTAAGAGGTTAAACCAGTAATTCCATAAGCAAAACTAGAAAATCTCACAAGAAATTTCCCATGAGATTTAGAGAATTTATACTACTTTTTACAAGTTAACTGTCAACACTTGGCCGTCTTTCATGACTTGGTGACCAGCAATATAGACGTCAGCAACATCACTGGATTTGACAGCATAGACTAGGTGAGACAGCATGTTTTCTTGGGGTTGAAGATGGATTTTCCCTTGAGGTTGAATGACGAGAAAATCAGCTTGCTTACCGACTTCTAAACTACCAATCTCATCTTCCATTCCCAACACCTTAGCTCCTTCAATAGTCAGGGCTTTGAGGGCTGTTTCGATTGGAAATTGGCTGGCATCACCGCTCTTCATTTTCTGTAAAAGGGCCGCCGTACGACCTTCCTCAAACATATCGAGATTATTATTAGAAGCAACCGAGTCTGTCGCGATACCGACAGTCACACCTGCTTGTTGAAGTTGGACGACTGGTGCAATCCCTGAAGCTAGTTTGAGGTTGCTGATAGGATTGTGGGCGATAGCGACTTGCGAATCTGCCAAGCGGGTAATCTCTGCTTCATTTAACTCCACTCCATGGGCAAAGACAGCTTGATGGTCTAAATAGCCAAGTTCATCCAAAAATGCTATTGGTCTTTTGCCATAACGTTTCAGGATAATGCCTGACTCTTCCTGGGTCTCAGCTACATGGATATGAAGGGGAATGTCTTCTTCTTTTGCTAGCTCAAGACTTGCCTCCAGCAAATCTCGACTACAACTGTAGGGCGAGTGAGGGGCCACCATGACCTTGAAATTGGGATCCTGGTAGCCTTTGATTGTCTCAATGATAGCTCGAGTTCTGACTATAGTCTCATCTATCTTCTCCAGTTCTGAAGAAAAGAGGGTTGGAGAGAAATAGCAACGCATCTTGGAAGCCTTGACTACCTCATAAATCTTAGCTATATCCACTCCATTAGGATTATACATGTCATTGAAGGTTGTCGTTCCTGACTGGAGCATTTCTGTCAGCGCCTCTTTGACGGCTTTTGTAGTCATCTCTGGTGTGAACTCTGCTTCTGCTGGCCAGATATAGTCCTCTAGCCATTCGTGGAGATTACTATCATCACGAATCCCTCTCAAGCCAGTCATAGCAGAGTGGGTGTGGCAGTTAACCAAACCAGGCATAATCCAGGCACCCTGATAGTCTATAAGGTGTTCAGCTTGATCTAAGATTTCTTGTTTCTCTTGACCGACATAGACGATTTGGGATTCTTTAACAGCTAAAATCCCATCTAAATAAACGTGGAAATCTTGGTCACAAGTCACAATATTTACATGCTGAAAGACTTTCATTCATAGGCTCCTTTTCTATATAAGTATTCATACTGGATAATTTTTCTAGCTATTGTAACAAAAAAGTCACCCGAAGGCAACTTTTCTTGTTGTTTATTGGCATTATAAGTGTTTCCAATTTATTCTGGGCTAAAAGCTGCCGCTTTTTGCATTTGATAGTATTTACCTTTTCTCGCCATGAGTTCCTGATGATTGCCGTGCTCGACAATATCACCATCCACCAAGACAAGAATCAAATCAGCATCCTGAATGGTCGACAAACGGTGGGCAATGATAAAGCTTGTCCGCCCTTTCATGAGTTTGGCAAAGGCATCCTGAACCAGAATCTCGGTACGGGTATCGATGGATGAAGTTGCTTCATCTAAGATAAGAATCTTAGGAATGGCTAGAAAGACACGGGCAATGGTTAAGAGCTGAGCCTGACCAACAGATAAGGATTCCCCTGCATTTTCAAGCTTGGTATCATAACCCTGTGGCAACTGCTGGATAAAGAAGTCCGCATTTGCTGCCTTAGCTGCTGCAATGACTTGCTCTCGACTTGCTCTAGGATTGCCAAAGGCAATATTGTCATGAATGGTTCCTTGCTTGAGCCAAGTTTCTTGGAGCACCATCCCAAACTGCTGTCGAAGAGATGCTCTAGTATAGTCATAAATCGAACGACCATCTAGCAAAATATCGCCTGAATTAATCGGGTAAAAACGCATGAGAAGATTGATAAGTGTAGATTTCCCAGCACCCGTTGGTCCAACGATAGCAACCTTACTACCTGCTGGAATATCAATAGACAAGTCCTTGATTAAGATTTTTTCAGGGTTATAGCCAAAAGAAACATGTTTAAAGGAAATAGCTCCTTTGACTTGGTCGCTGCTCAATTCTTCTAGACCAGTTTCTGTAACCTCAGGACTTTCTAGAACAGCATAAACACGTTCTGCGCAAGCCAAGGCACTTTGCAACTCGGCCAAGACAGATGAAATATCGTTAAAGGGCTTGGTATACTGCTGTACATAGTTCAAAAAGGTCACTAAACGACCAACTGTCAAAGTAGAGCCCATCATGATACGGAAGGCCCCTACTCCAGCTAGCAGGGCATAAATGAGGGCATTGACAAAACGAGTTGAAGGATTGACTGTCGAAGAATAAAAGATAGCTGACTGAGAATAACCTGCATAGTTATCATTTGCCTCATGAAGTCTCTCGATAAATTCTTCCTGAGCATTGAAGGACTGGATAATGGTCTGTTGGGTGAGCGATTCTTCTATCAACTGAGTCTGAATCCCCCTAGTCTCTGTCTGCTTTTGAAAGAGATGGTAGGATCTCTTAGCGATAAAGCGTGAAATGACCATAGACAGAGGTGTTAAGAGCAAGACCAAGAGAGTCATCAAGAGATGGATTTGGAGCATGGCAAGGATGCTGACCAAAATCATCAAAACTCCGATGAAAAATTGGTTGAAAATCATATTCAGACCCGCTGCCAACTGCTCGATATCTGTCGTTACACGGCTGACCATTTCCCCACTACCTTGTCTATCTACAAGGGCAATCGGAAGACGATGGAGCTTTTCAATGATTTTTTCGCGCAAATCTCTGGTATAGGAGAAAATGAGGCGGTTGTATAGGAGGGGATTGGCCCATTGTACCAGTGTATTTCCTATCACCACCAAGATCATCTGGAGGAAAATCTGCCAGAATAGCTGGGATGATCCATCGACTAAGACTTGGTCGATCACTTGTCCAATCAAGATTGGTAAATAAATAGACAGGGCTACCTGGGCAATGGTTCCCAAGAAAGCTAGAAAAAGAAGGATGGGATGACTTGCTAAATCTTTTGCCAAACGTTTGAGGGTTTGACTTGCGTGTTTGCCTTTCATTCTAATCCTCCTTTCCATGTTGGGATGCATTGATTTCACGATAGACTTGACTAGTCCTCATCAATTCCTCATGATTTCCAAGCGCTAATTGCTGACCTTTCTCCAAGAGAAGAATTTGATCAGCAATCTTCAAAGTCGAAGTTCGTTGGGAAATCAAGATCAAGCTAGTATCAGGCAAGTTTTCCTGAACAGCCTTCAGAAGATTGGACTCAGTAATGGTATCAAGAGCCGAAGTCGCATCATCCAAGATAAGAAAAGGTGCTCGACGCAAGACTGCCCGGGCAATCGACAAACGTTGTTTTTGTCCACCTGAAAAATTACGACCGCCTGCTTGGACTTCTGCATACAGCTGACCTTCCTTTTCACTGACAAAGTCCTTGGCCTGAGCAATTTCCAAAGCCTGCCAAAGTTCTTGGTCAGAGACAGGCTCTTCCATACCCAAGGTCAAATTGGAACGAATCGTTCCCTTAAAAAGTTCAACCTTTTGAGGGACATAGGCTATCCAGGACCGCCATTGAGCCAGATCCCGAGAGCCATGTCCAGCCTGATAGAGGCCCACTGTTCCTTTATCTGGTTTGTACAAACCAAGTAAAACCTGTACCAAGGTTGACTTACCAGAACCAGTTCCTCCGATGATCCCAAGAATTTCTCCTTGCTGCATATCAAAAGAAATATCCCTTAGCGAAGGCTGAGCTGCATCTGGATAAGTAAAGGTCAAGTCTTGGACGTGTAAAACTTGATTTCCAGAAACCCTTCCTGCCTTAAGTTCAGTATGAATATCTTCAGGTTTTTCAGCGAAGACTTCCTCAATACGCTTAGCTGATATATAAGACTGGTTGAGTGAATTAATCAGCATGGCTAGTTTAATCAACTCTACCAAAATTTGTAAGAGATAGTTGATCAGGGCAATCAAGGCTCCCTGACTGAGCCAGCCTCCCTGAATAGAAATATAACCATTCCAGATAATCACCAGCAAAGTTCCGTTGACAATCAAATAGGTCAAGGGGGTCAATAGACTAGACCAGTAGCCTGTTTTCATTTGGATAGCCGTATAGATTTGGTTGAGTCGTTGGAAATTCTCAATCTCTCGTTTTTCTTGGCCAAAAGCACGAATCACACGCATCCCTTGTATCTGTTGGCGCGTCTCCTGAACTAGCTGGTCAGTTTTCTTTCTCAAACTACTGTAGAGAGGATTGACCAAGCGTGATAACACGACAATGACAAAGGTCAAAATGGCAACCATGACCAAGAACCATAGAGTCAATTCAGGCGAGAGGCGATAAGCCATGAAAATGGCACCGAAAACAATAATAGGCGCCCTTAAAAAGAGGCGTAAAAATTGATTGATCCCTGTCTGAATCTGATAGGTATCTGAAGTCAAGCGCGTCACCAAACTCGAAGTTGTCAAACGGTCTCTACTATCCTTAGGCAAGGAAAGAATATGACGATAAAGGTCATTGGTCAACTCCTTAGTAAAGCCGACTGCTGCCTTGGCTGAGTAAAACTGGGCTACTAAAGCTACCAAAACGCCGATAACTGCAAAAACAAAGAGGAGACCCATTTGCAGCCAGAGATGACCCTGATCTTTTTGAGGGATGGATTGGTCGACAATCCCAGCTATCACCATGGGAACCAAAAGTTCAAAGACAGCCTCTAACAACTTAAACAAGGGTGCTAGGAAAGACTCTTTCAGGTAGGGTTTAAAGTAAGAAAGTAATTGTTTCATGTGTCCCTTCTATTTTCAAAATGAAGAAGGTGGGAAAACCACCATCTTTTCTACTTGTTCAAATATGGAAGTAGGTAGCCATAGCCAGCCTCTTCCATCTCATCCTTAGCAATGAATCGTAAGGATGCAGAATTAATACAATAGCGTAAACCACCTAGTTCCTGAGGTCCGTCTGTAAAGACATGTCCCAAGTGAGCATTTCCTGAACGTGAACGAACTTCGATTCGCTCCATACCATGACTCAAGTCCTGGTAGTAATGAATGAGTTCCTTGGAAATAGGACGGCTAAAGCTTGGCCAACCACAGCCTGAGGCAAACTTATCCTTGGCAAAGAAGAGGGGCTCGCCAGTCGTGATATCTACATAAATTCCTTCCTCAAAAGTTTGGTCATAGGCATTGCTAAAGGGAGCTTCCGTCGCAGCCTCTTGGGTAACTCGGTAGGACTCTTCTGATAAACTTTCTCGTAAAACTGCCTGACTAGGTTTTTCATAGTTGGCAGCATCTATCAGTGGTTTCTCCGCATCCCTCACATCAATGTGGCAATAGCCACCAGGATTTTTCTTGAGGTAGTCTTGGTGATAGTCTTCAGCTAAGATATAGTGGCGAAGCTTCTCCACTTCCACTGCAATTTTACGACCGATGAGGAGTTCTTGTTCACGAACTACTGTATTGATAGTCGGTAAATCCTCTTCATATTTGTAATAAATCCCTGTGCGGTATTGACGACCACGATCATTCCCTTGTTGGTTGACAGAAAGGGGATCGATAACTCGGAAATAATAGAGTAAAATCTCACGGAGCGAGACTGCCTTTTCATCATAGATAACTTGCACAGTCTCAGCATGATCTGTTTCTTTGATCAGTTGATAATTGGTGGTTTCTACTTGACCATTAGCGTAACCAACACTTGTTTGCAGCACTCCAGAAATACGTGAAAAGTACTCTTCCAAGCCCCAAAAACAACCGCCTGCTAGATATATTTCTGCCATTTCAAATCCTCCTTGACCGTCTGTCGGTCGCTAAACACGGGAAACATTTCATATCCCATCTTTCATTTTCAAAAAAAGGACAGGAAGCCCTCTAATAGAGAGTTTCCCCATCCTATTGCTAAATTTATTTTGCTTCGACGCGAACGCCTTCTGTGTCTACTTGCAAGTCATGAAGCTTGCCTTTGAACGGTTGCTTTTCAAGCTCTGCCTTAATCTTTGGCATCTTGTCAGGGTCAGCCAAGACCATGACAGTCGGACCAGCTCCAGAGAGGTAGGTTGCATAAGCACCATTTTTCTTGGCAACTTTTTTGATGGTCGCAAATTCTCGCACCAGTTCTTGACGGTAACGTTCGTGGAAGAGGTCACTTTCGATAGCTTGGCCTGCTTTAACCATGTCACCAGTCAGTAGAGCTGCAATAGCAACATTGGCGATAGAACTTGCTGCAACAGCTTCCTTGTAAGAAAGTTTCTTAGGCAAGACACCACGACTATCGCGAGTACGCAATTCATAGTTTGGAATATAAGCTAAGAAAGCACACTCTGGGAAGGGCGCCACAACTGCTGAAACCTGGCCTTCGACTGAGCTTGCAATGACGAGATTTCCATAGATAGCAGGTGCAACATTATCAGGGTGTCCCTCAATCTTAGTCGCCAACTGTAATTTTTCATGTTTGCTTAGCTTCAAGTTTCCGAGTTGATTGGCCAGTTCAATCCCTGCAACGATGACCGAGCTTGATGAACCTAGCCCACGCGCAAGTGGAATATCACTAATCATTTTCAGACGTCTTGGTTGTAGGTCTGGAACAATTTGTAAAGCAATCTTCAGCAAAAGATTACGTTCATCACGTGGAATCCATTTGCCTAGTTGGTGCTCAATCATCCATTCTTCACGTTCCTCACAAACCTGAATTTCTAGATACTTAGTTACAGCTACACCAACAGAGTCAAAACCTGGACCCACATTAGCACTTGTAGCAGGTACAATAATCTTCATCTTAGTCTCCTAAAACCTTGAAGGTATTGAGAAGTTCAAACTCAGATACACGCTTCAAAGCTGCTGTAATATTTTCAAGTTGCGCCTTGTTGATTTTATGAGTGATGATGACAATACGAGCCTTACCTTCTTGCTTACCATCTTGTAGGATTTGCTTGAAGGAAATATCTTCTGCGTTAAAGAGTTCAGCCAATTTCAAGACTTGACCTTTTGAGTCTGGAGCCAAGATTGAGAAATAGTAGTTGGCTTTGACATCTTCTGGCTTAGCCAAGACCACTGGACGGCTGTATTCATTAAAGGCTTTTCCAATTGTTCCATCATTCAAACGACGAACGATACGGGCAATATCAGCCACAACACTTGTTGCAGTTGGTTTTTGACCTGCACCTGGTCCGTAGTACATAGACTCGCCGATACCGATTGATTCCACAAAGACCGCATTCATAACACCGTTAACACTTGCTAGTGGGTGTTCTTTAGGAAGGAAGGTTGGTGTAACCTCAGCAGCGATTCCAGAAGCTGTTTCTTCGATAGAACCAACTAATTTCACAACATAACCAAGTTCTTGAGCTACTGCTACATCTTCTGGAGTGATGTTGCGAATTCCTTGGTGACCAACATCTTCAAACTTGACATTCATCCCAAAAGCAAACTGGCTAAGGATGACCATCTTGTAGGCTGCATCAATCCCGTCCACATCATTGGTTGGGTCGCTTTCAGCGAAGCCAAGTCGTTGGGCTTCAGCAAGGGCATCTTCATAAGACCAACCTTCGGTTACCATTTTAGTCATCATGAAGTTAGATGTTCCATTGACAACACCAAGAACACGAGTGATTTTGTCTGATGCTAGTGAGTTAACCAAGGTACGAAGGATTGGAATTCCTCCTGCAACAGCTGCTTCGTAGTAGAGAGCAACATTGTGAGCTTTAGCAATTTCAAGCAATTCTGCACCATGGACTGCCAAAAGGTCCTTGTTGGCTGTTACGACGTGTTTCCCTGCTTCTAACGCACGAGTGATAAAGGTTTTTGCAGGCTCGATACGTCCCATCAACTCAACAACGATCGTGATGTCTTTGTCTGACAAGATTTCATCGATATTTGTTACAAAATTAAAATCATTTCCCGCTTCAAGCAAGCGTGCTTTTTCTTGATCATCTTTGACCAAAACTTTAGCTACTTCAATTTCTGACTGGGCTGCTTGAACGATTTTTTCTCTATTTTCCTTTAGCAAGAATGGTACACCACTGGCTACTGTACCAAATCCAAGTAAAGCAATCTTAACTGACATGTTTGTCTCCTCGAAATTTTCTAATAGTCCTATTATACCAAAATTGTGAGAAAATTCCTACCATTCTAAACTAAAAATAGGAGCACCAAATTACAAAAAGCCTGCCCTGATACAATTTAGGACAGACTCTATTTTCTATCTATTTCACAAAAGCCAATTCCTTGTCACTAGACAAGTCTTCTCGATAATTGAAATCCGCAAAGCTGAGCTTTTTAATCTCTTCAACCGAAGTGACCTGACCTTCCATCAAGGCTGTTAAGAAAGCACCTCTGGCTTTTTTTGAAATGGTTGAATGGATTTTTAGTTTACCATCTCGCTCTTCCATAAACTTAAAGGTCACCATCTTCTCTCGGATTTCTTTTGGAAAGACATTTTCAAATTCAGAAGACAAGAGTGAAAAGATTAGTTCTTCACCCTTCAGCGACTCTTCATAGGCTGACTGCCAGTGACTTTTCAGGCTTTTCCCAGCGACTTTGAGTTTCATCAAAAAGTCCAGTCTGTGGGGAGCAATGGGTGCAAAGGCCGGGATCACACCATAGAGAGCTGATGTTATCGTGAGGTGTTTCTCCAGATAGGCTTGCTCCGCTTGGGTTAGATTGTCCCGTTTGATGTTGCGATACATGAGCCCATCAAAGAGGTACAAGGCAGGATAGTTTTTAGCCGTTCCATTTTTCAAGGCTTGGATATGGTCATACTCCTCTTGCGCCTTTTCGGCAGAGATTTTATAAAAAATCTCTAAATCTTGGGCAGAATATCTAGCTAATTCATCCAGAACAGCCTGACTCTCAAGACACAAAGGTTTTCCCTCTAAACTAGGGATTTCAGTGTTCATTTCTTTTGCAGTTGGGATTAAAATTTTCATAGTGTTAGTGTAGCATATTTTTCTAGGAGCACCAAGGATTTGAGCCTAAATGATACGTCCTTCCAAATGATCCAATTCATGCTGACAAATCTGAGCAGGAAAGCCTGTCAGGGTAATGGTCTGCTCTTGCCATTGGATGTCTCTGTAGCTTACTGTAATCTTTTCATATCTGGTTGTTGGTCTTACTCCTGTCAGAGACAAGCAACCTTCCTCGGTCTCGTAAGACCCTTCAAAAGACTTGAGAACGGGATTAAACATAACCATAGGAATCATGCCGATATTAAAAATAATGACACGTTTTTGCACCCCAATCATATTAGCTGCTAGTCCAACACAGGTTTCACGATTAGCCAGTAAGGTGTCCTGCAAATCCTTTGCTAGAGGCAAATCCTCTTTACTCGCAGGCTGGGATACCTGCGACAAAAACATCATATCTTTTACAATTTTCTTTTCCAACTACTATTCCTCCACCTTTATCATTCTACTTGATTATAGCATAAAATCTTTGTCAGTTTATCTTTATATAAAAACAAAAAGCCATCCGAAGATGACTTTTCATAAGTGATCAAATCGCGTTTTTATCTTTTCCAAGTGCTCGTTGGACTGCTTTAACAATCTCAACAAGGACTACAATCATAAGCGCTCCTACAGCGACCACCATCCATTGAGTCAAACTCAAATGTGAAACGTGGAAGAGATTATTAAATCCAGGAACCAAAATTGTCACCACAAAGAGGACGAAGGCAACTGGGATAGACCAGTTAAATGTCTTGTTCGTAAAGAGTCCGACTGTAAAGATAGATTGGTAAACCGACTTAACGTTAAAGGCATGGAGCAATTGGATCAAACCGAGAGTTGCAAAAGCCATGGTAAGGGCATCTGCGTGGATTTCAGATTGAACTTGATGCTCTGGGAAGAGAATTGCCCAACCATAAACACCTAAAACGAGCATCGTTTGGAAGATCCCTTGATAAATGATTGCTCCGAAGACACCACCATCAAAGAAGTTAGACTTACGGCCACGTGGTTTGTGGGTCATGACCCCTGGTTCAGCTGGTTCCACCCCAAGAGCGATGGCTGGTAGCGTATCTGTTACCAGGTTAATCCATAGCAAATGCACTGGTTGAAGTACATCCCAACCTAACAAGGTTGCAAAGAAGATGGTGAAAACTTCAGCCATATTGGCAGACAAGAGGTATTGGATTGATTTTTGGATATTTGAGAAGACCTTACGTCCTTCTTCTACCGCTACGATAATGGTTGCAAAGTTATCATCAGCAAGGACCATATCAGATGCTCCCTTAGAAACTTCTGTACCTGTAATCCCCATACCGATACCGATGTCAGCTGTCTTAAGGGAAGGCGCATCGTTGACCCCATCACCCGTCATAGCGACAACCTTACCTTCATTTTGCCAAGCTTTAACGATGCGAACCTTGTGCTCAGGTGACACACGTGCGTATACAGAGAATTGCTTGAAGACTTTTTGGAATTCTTCATCAGTGAGTTCGTTCAACTCAGCTCCAGTGAAGACATGGTCTTCTGTATCATTTGGATCAATGATTCCAAGACGTTTGGCAATAGCTTCCGCTGTATCTTGGTGGTCACCAGTGATCATAATCGGACGGATACCTGCTTCTTTAGCGACACGTACAGCTTCTGCTGCTTCAGGACGCTCAGGATCAATCATGCCGACCAAACCAGAGAAAATAAGGTCAGATTCAACAATTTCAGATTCCAAGGTTGGAATTTCGTTACTTGTCTTGTAAGCCATCATCAAGACACGAAGGGCTTGTTTAGCCAAGTCTTTGTTGGTTGCAAGGATGGCATTTTTATCTTCTTCTGTGATTGGGCGAACTTCCCCATTGACTTCGATACGAGTCACACGCTTGAGCAATTGGTCAGGGGCACCCTTGACAGCGATAAAGTAAGTACCGTCTGCTTCCTTATGGATCGTAGACATAAGTTTACGTTCTGAGTCAAATGGCAATTCTGCTACACGTGGCTCATCCTTCAAAACTTCACGAACGTCAAAGTTGTGATCCAAACCAAACTGTACAAGGGCTGTCTCAGTTGGATCCCCAATCAATTTGCCAGATGGGTCTACCTTAGTATCATTGGCAAAGTTCATGATGCGAAGCGTATTGTTGCTAGCAGCAATCTCAGCTGCTGAGCTTTGCAATTGACCGTTGGTGTAGACCTTCTCAACAGTCATTTGGTTCATAGTCAAAGTACCTGTTTTATCAGATGCGATGATTTCTGTTGAACCAAGAGTTTCAACCGCTGGTAATTTACGAACGATAGAATTACGTTTAGCAAGAGTAGTTGTTCCTAAAGATAGAACGATAGTTACAATGGCAGGGAGTCCTTCTGGAATCGCAGCAACCGCAAGAGCAACCGCAACCATCAAGCCTTCTAACGGATGTTCTCCACGAACGAAGACACCAACCAAGAAAGTGATAACCGCAATCACAACGATTAAGTAAGTCAAGGCTTTAGATAATTGTTCCAAGCTTTGCTTCAATGGTGTTTCAGTCTCATCGGCATTAGCCAACATATCTGCAATCTTACCAACTTCTGTATACATACCAGTGTTTGTTACGACACCAATACCACGACCATAAGTTACATTTGAGTTTTGGTAACCCATATTAACGCGGTCCCCAATACCAGCATCTGCTTCAACAAGTCCTGTCACATCTTTTTCAACTGGCACAGACTCCCCTGTAAGAGCTGCTTCTTCAATTTTAAGAGAAGCTGCTTCAAACAAACGCATATCTGCAGGCACGACATCTCCCGCTTCAAGCAAGACGATATCTCCGGGTACCAATTCTTTTGAGTCAATCTCAATGACATGACCGTCACGACGAACACGAGCCATCGGGCTAGACATATTTTTCAGAGCTTCAATGGCTGCTTCTGCTTGCCCTTCTTGGTAAACCCCAAAGGCAGCATTCAAGACAACAACGGCCAAGATGATAATGGCATCCGTTAGACCGTCCATTCCTTCTGTAATCACAGAAAGTGCCGCTGCCGCAAGCAAGATGATAATCATCAAATCCTTAAATTGATCAAGGAATTTAGCTAGTAGGCTACGTTTCTCACCCTCTTCCAACTCATTACGACCATAAGTCGCTAAGCGTTCTTGAGCCTGAGTAGTTGACAAACCCTCGACAGATGAGTCCAGATTCTTTAGGACTTCTTCTGCAGTTTGTGTGTAAAACAAATCTTTATTTTGTTCTTTTGACAAAACAGTCTCCTCCTTTTTGGCCTCTTTTTACAAAAAAAGAGACCTGTTTTTTAAAAAAACAAGTCTCGCTGTTTAATATAGTGCCGGAAATAATTCGTAATGACGACACTATCGCGGATACCCGCCAGCTACTCCCTTGAGTAGCAATATTATATCAAATTTTTTTCTTTTATTCAATAAATAAAAGAAAATCTAAACAATTCAATGGAATTCTAGGTAACTATTATTCTCCTTCTACACTTTTAACACCGAAAAAGACTGCCATCCATTGATTAAACCAAGCATCACTGTTTGGATGTAAATTGTTCGTCCCAAGATAGGCATTATATAAATATCTAGGTTGCTTAAAAAATTTTAATACAACTTTGTCTTGACCCATTTTTTGAGCATTTCTTAACTCTGTATACTGCTGTTGAACTTGAATATACGTTTCATAATTATCTCGAACAACATTATTATAGGAAATACCAAATTTAATGGCTACTACTATTACATAAACAACTAGAAGTTTTTCTAATGATTTTATATTGTCAAGTGTTAATTTTATTAGCTGAATAACTGCTAAACAAATAAGAATACTTGCTCCAAAGAAAACTCTATCTGGTTTCTCATTACTAGCAATGAGACTATATATACAAGCAAAATGGGCTAGCATTACAAAACATACTTCGATAAATTGTTCTTTTTTTATCAGTTTGCTGACCAATAAATAACCGACTAATATTGCATTCATTAAATATAAGACTTCGTATTTTCCAAAAGATAATTTGACTAATTCAAATATCTTTCCTTTAAGATTATCAAAAATTGCAATCTCACCTGCTCTATGACGAGATCCAGGCGAAGAAATCATTAAAAAGGAACCTACTGTAGCACTAACAATTTCAATGATTTCCCACTTTGGGAAATTATCTTTCAATATATGAAATGTAAAATATAGTATACCCCAGAGAATAAATGCTGGAGAAGTATTTTCATTCCCTGCCCCCATGAAAAAGGCTAGCAATACTGTAAAAGGTAAAACTTTTATATGAAGATCTTTCTTTGTAAATAGATAGAACCAAAATAAATCTATGAGTGCTGTCCATAGATAATTTCCTGAACCTGATATCCACAAAATCGTTTTTCCAATTTCTGGTAAAAACCACCAAAGCATAAAAAACAATAAAATCAGGAAAAAGACACAACTATTTTTAGAATTTACCTTAATTAAATTAGAACTTAACTGCTCTATTAATACTACAAGTAATACTAAAACAATAGAATTAAAAATATTAAAATATACTTTATCAAATTGCATAAAAATTTGAACAATACTATGCCCTGTAAAGCGACCGTTCCATATTGCCCAATGATTTACCTGAGATGTAACTAAATCAAAAATATTTTTGATTTTTTCCTCATTTCCAGTCGGTAGAGAATCTTTATAAATGTATCTATAAACAAAATCATCTGAAGTGTATAATGTGAAATGATTTAGAATGTAAATCAAAATAAAAATTAAGCTACACACCAATAGATAACTAACTAACTAACTAACTAAAGACTTTCTACAAACTTTCATGAGTTTTCTCCTTTACCAAATAAATGGGTCTTTTTTTGGTCTCTAGAAATATTTTTCCAATATATTTACCCACAATACCTATAGAAAGCAATTGAAGTCCTCCTAAGAAAAGGATAATTGTCATAATTGAGGTCCAGCCTGAAGTAGGATTTCCCATTATCAAAGTTCTAACTACAATTAAAAACATTAAGATAAAGGATACTAAACACACGAATCCACCCATGAAAAAGGATATATTGAGTGGAGCATCTGAAAAGTTAATTATCCCTTCCAGTGAGTATTTAAACAGAGACCAGAAACTCCACGAAGTATTTCCTGCCACCCGTTCAACATTGTTATATTCTATATATTTTGTTCTAAAACCAACCCAAGCAAAGATACCTTTAGAGAAACGATTATATTCAGATAGCTCCAATATAGCCTCTACCATTTGACGACGCATCAAGCGAAAATCACGAGCACCATCAACAATATTCAACTGACTGATTTTATTAATGATTCGATAAAATAATTTTGCAAAAATCGAACGGATAAATGGTTCTCCCTTACGATTAACACGATAGCTACCTACACAGTCAATATCTTCATCTTCATCTAGTATAGATTTCATTTGAACTAATAACTCTGGTGGATCCTGAAGATCCGCGTCCATTACTGCAACATAATCTCCCTTTGCTTGCTTCAATCCAGCATATAGAGCTGCCTCTTTACCAAAATTGCGTGAAAAAGATACATAATTGACTCGGTCACATACACCACTTAGTTCTTTTAAAACTGATAGCGTTCCATCTTTTGAACCGTCATCAACAAAAATATATTCTATATCTTCATGGATTTGCAAAGCAATTTTTTCAACTTCTTTGAAAAAAATCGGGACAGATTCTTCTTCATTGAAGCAAGGAATTACTATAGAAATTGTCATTATTCTAAAACCTTTCTATTATTCAATCTTTCTTTTCTTTGATGTAAATTAAGGGCAGTAACTAAGTAATAATCATCATATACGCATAATAATATCTAAAATAATTACAACCGGTGAGCAGATTCCTGTTAAAAAAAAATTATAGAGATTTATCGTTTATCTCATTTTAATATATCAAACTTCTTTATTAATAGCAATAAGAGTGTGAAAAATTCTACCTATTACAACTACACTGTATAGTTACCTATCTCAGCAACAAGATTAAGTGCTAGAATGATAATTAATATTTCACCTAATTTCCAATGTTATCTGCTAATATTTTATATAAAAAATACAAATATTCGAATATCATTTTAGCATGTTTTCTTTTTTTAAAAAAGTATTTCATGTTCTATTCTATCAATTTCCTTACTTCCTCCATTTGAAATTTCCTTGGAAAACCAGTATAATGAAAGAATACTAAAATGCTAGAAGGGGAGTTAGATGAATCAATCGGTTTCAAACTTAAAATTGGCTGAGCGTGGTGCCATTATCAGCATTTTGACTTATCTTTTCTTGTCTGCAGCTAAGCTAGCGACCGGACACCTCCTCCATTCATCCAGTTTGGTGGCTGATGGTTTTAATAACGTTTCAGATATCGTTGGAAATGTAGCCCTTCTCATCGGGATTCGTTTGGCTCGCCAACCCGCAGATAGAGATCATCGCTTCGGTCACTGGAAAATCGAGGACTTGGCAAGTCTCATCACTTCCATCATCATGTTTTACGTTGGCTTTGATGTTCTACGTGACACCATCCAAAAAATACTCAGCCGAGAACAAACGGTCATTGACCCACTTGGTGCGACTCTGGGAGTCATCTCTGCCATCATCATGTTCGCCGTTTATCTCTACAATACCCATCTGAGCAAGCAGTCTAAATCTAAGGCGCTTAAAGCGGCTGCTAAGGACAATCTATCAGATGCTGTAACTTCTCTTGGAACTTCTATCGCTATCCTGGCTAGTAGCTTCAACTATCCTATAGTTGATAAGTTGGTCGCTATTATCATTACCTTCTTTATCCTCAAGACTGCCTATGACATTTTTATTGAGTCATCCTTCAGTCTTTCGGACGGCTTTGATGAGCACTTGCTAGAAGATTACCAAAAAGCAATCATGGAAATTCCTAAGATTAGCAAGGTCAAGTCCCAACGCGGTCGTACTTACGGAAGCAATATTTATCTGGACATTACACTTGAGATGAACCCAGACCTCTCTGTTTTCGAGAGCCACGAAATTGCGGATCAGGTCGAATCTATGTTATCAGAACGATTTGGTGTCTTTGATACTGACATTCATATTGAACCAGCACCAATCCCTGAGGATGAAATCCTAGATAATGTCTATAAAAAATTGCTCATGAGAGAGCAACTGATTGACCAAGGAAATCAACTGGAAGAGTTACTTGCAGAAGACTTCATTTATATCCGCCAAGACGGACAAGAATTAGACAAAGGAGCCTATAAGGCTGAAAAAGAATTGACCTCTGCTATTAAGGAGCTTCCTTTAACTTCTATCAGTCAAAAGACTAAACTCATCCGCTATCAAGTCGGTGATACCATTCATACCAGTATCTGGCGCCGTCACGAAACTTGGCAAAATATTTTCCATCAGGAAACCAAAATAGAAAAAGATTAAAGAAAGAGGCCGGGATGTATCCCGACCTCCTTTTTTATTCTTATTTAGCAACGCTCTTAGCAAGAACAAAGTTTCCGAGTGTCGCTGAACCATTACCAGCAACAGCTGGTGTTACGATATAGTCACGCACATCTGGAACTGGTAGGTAACCATTGAGAAGGGCTGTGAATTTCTCACGTACACGGTCAAGCATGTGTTGTTGAGCCATAACCCCACCACCAAAGACGATGACATCTGGACGGAAAGTTACAGTTGCGTTCACTGCAGCTTGAGCAATGTAGTAGGCTTGAACATCCCAGACAGAGTTGTTGAGTTCAATGTTTTCCCCACGAACACCTGTACGAGCTTCCAAACTTGGACCAGCTGCATAACCTTCCAAACATCCATTATGGAAAGGACAAACACCTTTAAATTCTTTTTCAATATCCATTGGGTGTCTAGCCACATAATAATGACCCATCTCAGGGTGACCAACACCACCGATAAACTCACCACGTTGGATAACACCTGCTCCGATACCTGTACCGATTGTGTAGTACACTAAGTTTTCGATACGACCGCCGGCATTGTTACGAGCTACCACTTCACCGTAGGCAGAACTGTTTACGTCTGTTGTGAAATACATAGGCACGTTTAGAGCGCGACGGAGGGCACCAAGCAAGTCGACATTTGCCCAGTTAGGTTTTGGAGTTGTTGTGATAAATCCGTAAGTTTTTGAGTTTTTATCGATATCAATAGGACCAAATGAACCAATGGCAAGGCCTGCAAGGTTCTCAAATTTTGAAAAGAACTCGATAGTTTTATCGATTGTCTCGATAGGAGTTGTTGTTGGAAATTGTACTTTTTCTACAACGTTAAAGTTTTCATCACCGACAGCACAGACAAATTTTGTACCGCCCGCTTCCAAGCTTCCGTATAGTTTTGTCATGATAAACCTCTAGTTTTTATTTTCTCTATTATAGCATATTTCCAGAAGGAAAGTTGCTCTATATTTTAGATTTTCCTCTGTAAATTTTACCATTCAAGCAAAAACGAACAAACATGACATTTGTTCGTTTTTTTGATTTATTAAATCGACAGTAGTATACTCAATGAAAATCAAAGAACAAACTAGGAATCGAGCTGCAGGTTGCTCAAAGTACAGCTTTGAGGTTGTAGATAGAACTGACGAAGTCAGTAACACATACATACGGCAAAGCAAGTATGACGCAGTTTGAATTTGATTTTTGAAGAGTATTAAGCTTTAACTTCGATGACTGCATCACCCTTAGCAACTGATCCAGAAGCAACTGGATTTACTGAAGCAAAGTCCGCAGTGTTTGTTACGATAACCATAGTAGTGTTATCAAGTCCTGCAGCAGCAATCTTAGCTGAGTCAAATGTTCCAAGAACATCTCCAGCTTTAACCTTGTCACCTTGAGCAACTTTATGGTTGAATCCTTCACCGTTCATTGAAACAGTGTCGATACCAACGTGGATCAAGATTTCAGCTCCATTAGCTGTTCTTAGGCCATAAGCATGTCCTGTTGGGAAGGCAATTGTCACTTCAGCATCAGCTGGTGCATAAACAACATCTTCACTAGGTTTTACGGCGATACCTTGTCCCATAGCTCCACTTGAGAAGACTGGGTCATTCACATTTGAAAGAGCAACGACGTCACCAACGATTGGTGTTTGAATAACACCTTCGCTTGGTGAAACCACAGTACCAATTACTGCTTCTTCAGTCAAACGATCTGTTTCAGCTTCAGTAATAGCACCTGCAGCTTCTTCTACTTCATCTTCGTAACCAAACATGTAAGTAAGAGCAAAACCAAGTGCAAATGATACAGCTACCATAAGAAGGTATTGTGCAAGTTGTCCGTTACCAATGTAAAGCATTGTACCAGGGATGATTGTGATACCATTACCAGTACCGGCAAGACCAAGGATAGATGCCAATCCACCACCGATTGCACCAGCAATCAATGAAAGGAAGAATGGTTTACGGAAACGCAAGTTAACCCCGAAGATAGCAGGCTCAGTAATACCTAGGAAGGCAGAAAGAGCAGCTGGGAAAGCAAGTGTTTTAAGTTTAGGATTTTTAGTTTTCACACCAACGGCTACTGTCGCAGCACCTTGAGCAGTCATGGCAGCTGTGATGATAGCGTTGAATGGGTTAGCATGGTCAGCAGCAAGCAATTGAACTTCAAGCAAGTTGAAGATGTGGTGAACACCTGATACGACGATTAATTGGTGAACTCCACCAATCAAGAAACCACCAAGTCCGAATGGCAAGTTAAGAATAGCTTTAGTTCCAATGAGGATGTAGTTTTCAACAACGTGGAAGACTGGTCCGATAATAAACAAACCAAGAATTGACATAACCAAAAGTGTTACGAATGGTGTCACCAATAGGTCAAGAACGTCTGGAACAACTTTACGAACAGCTTTTTCAAATTTAGCTCCGACAACCCCGATGATGAAGGCTGGAAGAACTGAACCTTGCAAACCTACAACTGGGATAAATCCGAAGAACTGCATTGCAGTTACTTCACCACCAGAAGCAACAGCCCAGGCATTTGGAAGTGAGCCAGATACGAGCATCATACCAAGGACGATACCAACGGCTGGGTTACCACCGAATACACGGAAGGTTGACCAAACAACCAATCCTGGCAAGATGATAAAGGCTGTGTCAGTTAAGATTTGAGTGTAAGTTGTCACATCTTGTGGAAGTGTCATTCCGAGAGCAGTCAAGAGACCACGAACACCCATGAAGAGACCAGTTGCTACGATAACTGGAATGATTGGAACGAAGACGTCACCGAATGTACGGATAGCACGTTGGAACCAATTTCCTTGTTTTGCAGCTTCTGCTTTCATTTCAGATTTTGTAGAAGTTGGCAAACCAAGAGCTACGACTTCATCGTACATCTTGTTTACTGTACCAGTACCAAAGATGATTTGGTATTGACCTGAGTTAAAGAAAGCACCTTGAACTTTTTCCAAGTTCTCGATAGCATCTTTGTTAATTTTCGCTTCATCTTTAACCATAACGCGAAGACGAGTCGCACAGTGAGCTACACTATTAACGTTCTCACGTCCACCTAAGGCTTCGATGACTTTTTTTGCAATTTCTGTATTCGTCATTTGCAAAAATCTCCTTATAAAAAATTTTGTAAAATGTTTGAAAGCGATTTATTCGCCCTACGAGTATTATTCTATCACGTTTTAAAAATATGTCAAGCGTTTTGCAGAAAAAATTATTTGTTTTTTTGTTTTTTGACTGTTTTTGATATTTTTGAATAGTATTTCTTCGATAAATACCTATTATTAAAAGGTTTTTGCTAAAAAGTTTTCAAAAACTTTCATATTTTCATCAATTTTCATAAAATTTAACTTCTATTTCCTGTCAATCGTTTGACATTTTTTTCTTAATTTTATGATAAAAGACTTGCTTTTTTATAAGGAAACGTTTACTATAAAGATAGTAGAATTTATGGAGGGAATATAAATGGAATGGACTACCGAGCGTCGTTATAGACGCTATGAAGATTGGACACAAGAAGAAATAAAACAAATCCAAGAAAAGATGGCGCAGTCACCATGGCATACAAGCTATCACATCGAACCCAAGCAAGGTCTTCTCAACGACCCGAACGGTTTTTCTTACTTTGATGGCAAGTGGGTTGTCTTTTACCAAAACTTCCCCTTTGGTGCAGCTCATGGTTTAAAATCTTGGGTTCAGCTTGAAAGTGACGATTTGGTTCACTTTACTGAAACTGGTGTTAAAATCTTACCTGATACTCCACTTGATAGCCACGGCGCTTACTCAGGATCTGCTATGCAGTTTGGCGATCAACTGTTCTTATTTTATACAGGAAATGTTCGTGACGAAAACTGGGTACGTCACCCTTATCAAATCGGTGCCTTAATGGATAAGGATGGAAAAATCGAAAAGATTGATAAAATCTTAATTGATCAACCAGCTGATGCTACTGACCACTTCCGTGATCCACAAATTTTTAACTTTAAAGGACAATACTATGCTATCGTCGGCGGTCAGGACTTGGAGAAAAAAGGATTTGTCCGTCTCTACAAAGCGGTCGATAACGATTATACAAACTGGCAAGAAGTGGGTGATTTGAACTTCAACAATGACCGTACTGCCTATATGATGGAGTGCCCAAACCTAGTCTTTGTTGGGGAACAGCCAGTTCTTCTCTACTGTCCACAAGGTTTGGATAAAAAGGTTCTTGACTATGACAATATCTATCCAAATATGTATAAAATCGGTGCTTCCTTTGACCCAGAAAATGCTCGTATGGTTGATGTTTCTGAACTTCACAATCTTGATTATGGTTTTGAAGCCTATGCTACTCAAGCTTTTAACACTCCTGATGGACGTGCCCTGGCAGTAAGTTGGCTTGGTTTACCAGATGTGTCTTATCCATCTGATCGCTTTGATCACCAAGGAACTTTCTCATTGGTCAAAGAATTAACCATTAAAGAGGGCAAACTCTATCAGTATCCTGTAGCAGCCATCAAGGACCTCCGTGCTTCAAAAGAGGAATTTTCAAATCGTTCTGAAACTAAGAACACCTACGAACTTGAACTAAACTTAGAGGCTAATAGCCAAAGTGAAATCATCCTTCTTGCTGATAACGACGGCAAGGGGCTCTCTATCAATTTCGATCTTGTCAATGGCCAAGTAACCATTGACCGCAGTCAGGCAGGTGAGCAATACGCTCAAGAATTTGGAACTACTCGCTCATGTCCAATTGATAATCAAGCTACTACCGTAAATATCTTCATCGACAATTCAGTCTTTGAAATTTTCATTAATAAAGGAGAAAAAGTATTTTCTGGTCGTGTATTCCCGCATGCAGATCAAAATGGAATTCTCATTAAATCTGGAAACCCAACTGGAACATACTACGAATTAGAATATGGTCGCAAAACTAACTGATGTCGCAAAATTAGCTGGCGTCAGCCCTACTACTGTTTCACGTGTCATCAACAAAAAGGGTTATCTTTCAGAAAAAACCATTCAAAAGGTTAATGATGCTATGCGTGAGCTGGGCTATAAACCCAATAACTTAGCTCGAAGTCTTCAAGGAAAATCAGCCAAGTTAATCGGTTTGATTTTCCCTAAAATCAGCCATGTGTTCTATGCTGAATTGATTGACAAATTGGAACACGAACTATTCAAAAAAGGTTACAAGACAATCATTTGTAATAGTGAACACGATTCGGAAAAAGAACGTGAATACATCGAAATGTTGGAAGCCAATCAGGTGGACGGTATCATTTCGGGAAGTCACAACCTTGGGATTGAGGATTACAATCGCGTAACCGCTCCAATCATTTCATTTGACCGGAACCTATCACCAGATATCCCTGTCGTTTCTTCTGACAACTATGCTGGTGGTGTCCTAGCCGCTCAGACTTTGGCTAAAACTGGAGCTAAATCTGTTATTATGATTACAGGTAATGATAACTCCAACTCACCAACTGGACTTCGTCATGCAGGCTTTGCTTCTATCTTACCCAAGGCTCCTATTATCAATGTTTCCAGTGACTTTTCGCCCCTTCGTAAGGAAATGGAAATTAAAAATATCCTGACCAAACAAAAACCAGATGCGATTTTCGCATCGGATGATTTGACAGCCATCTTGGTGATGAAAATCGCTCAGGAACTTGGTATTTCTGTTCCAGAACAACTTAAGGTTATTGGCTACGATGGAACTTATTTTATCGAGAATTTCTATCCTCACCTCACTACCATTAAACAACCCTTGGAAGAAATTGCTCGCCTGACAGTCGATTTACTACTTCAAAAAATTGAGGGGAAAGAAGTTGCTACGACTGGTTATTTCTTACCAGTTAGTCTCTTACCAGGTAAAAGTATTTAATACTCTTCGAAAATCTCTTCAAACCACGTCAGCTTCCATCTACAACCTCAAAACAGTGTTTTGAGCAACCTGCGGCTAGCTTCCTAGTTTGTGCTTTGATTTTCATTGAGTATAAACAAAAAACTCAGACTTGATTAGCCTGAGTTTTTCTTATGATCTTAAGTTTTTCAAAAGAGTTTGTGCTTTTTCTAAATTAAAAGTTTTTTCAGCAATCAAGCTTTCTACTAACTTGGATACTTCTGCCTCAGTCGCACCTGCTAAAAGCGCTAACGATTTTGCCTGAAGTTTCATGTGTCCATGCTGAATACCTGTACTGACAAGAGCTTTAAGAGCCGCAAAGTTTTGTGCAAGACCAATTGACACGATAATTTGGGCCAATTCCTTAGCTGATGGATGACCTAGCAACTCATGGCTGAGGACTACACGAGGATTAAGACCAATTGATCCACCTTTGGTCGCAACCGGCATCGGCATAGTCATCTCTCCGATTAGCTCTTCTGTTTCCAAATCCATAGTCCAACGACTGAGACCTCGATAAACACCATCATGACTCGCATAGGCATGCGCTCCTGCTTCGATGGCACGCCAATCATTTCCTGTTGCAATCAAGAGAGCATCGATTCCGTTGAAGATACCTTTGTTATGGGTTGCTGCTCGATAAGGATCTGCTTGAGCAAACTGGCTGGCTAAAACCATTTTTTCAGCTAGTTCACGCGCTTCATCCTTCTGGCGACTCAAATAACGAAAGGCAATCCGACAAGTTGCAGTTACTAGAGAATCCGTGGCATAGTTGGATAGAATGCCCATTAAACTTTGCCCTTGACTTAAAGCCTCTAAGCTAGGTTTTAAAGCTTCAAGCATGGTATTGAGCATATTAGCTCCCATGGCTTCCTGAGTATCCACATGAAGATAAACCACTAAAAAGTCAGCCTCACCAGAAATTTTCTCAACTGTTAGCTCTCTGGCTCCACCACCACGTTTGACAATAGATGGATAGGCTTGGTTTGCTTGTTCGAGTAGCTCTGCTTTCTGACTCAAAATAGCCTGACATGCTTTATCCCTATCTGGAACCTGATAAAGAGCTACCTGACCAATCATTTGGCGTTGATGAACCTGAGCAGTAAAACCACCCGCACGTTTGATAATCTTACTAGCAAAACTAGCTGCAGCAACAACAGATGGCTCTTCGGTCACATAAGGAACTGTGTACTCTTGACCGTTTACCAGTACTTCTGGCACTACTGAGTAGGGTAGTGAGAAGGTCCCCACTACATTTTCACTCAGTTGGTTCGCAACTGCTATACTAAGATTTTCATTTTGCTCAAGACTTTCTTGGGCTTCCATAGAAGTAAGCGCCTGAGACTTAACGAACTCAAGGCGCTCTTGAATTGATTTTTTAGCAAATCCATTCCAATTTTTTTTCATTATTTTTCAACCTTGCTGTAGCGACGTTGGTGTTCTACAATCTCAACCAGAGCATAGTCCTGTCCCTCATAGCCAGACATGGTTGCAGAACCTGACTCATCCAAGTTTGCTTCCTCAAAGAAGATTCGTTCATAATCAGCGACACTCACAGACTGGCGTTGGTCTAGCAAATCTAAACGACCTTTCTGCAATTGCTTTTCATAGCCTTCAACCAATTCCACACTGAAGAACTCAGATACAGCACCACTTCCGTAGCTATAGAGAGCAATCTTGTCTCCTGCTTTAAGACTATCAGAATTTTCAAGAAGAGACAAGAGACCTAAGAAGAGTGAACCTGTATAAATGTTCCCAACTTTTTGGCTATAAATAATAGATTCATCAAAGTGCTTTTGAAGCAAGTCCTTCTTCTCTTGAGGCAAGGATTTGTCGAGAATTTTCTTCAAACCCTTGAGAGCTAGCTTCGGATAAGGTAAGTGGAAACATACAGCCTCAAAATCGTTCAAATTACAGTCATAACGCTTTTGATACTCTTCCCAAGTCGTTTTTAAACTATCAAGATATTGTTGCGTTGAGTAAACCCCATTTACAAATGGTGTTGTCGAATAGTTTGGACGCCAAAAATCCATGATATCACGAGTTTGTGCAACATTATCATTGTTGAAAATCATCACACGTGGATTTTGGCTAATTAACATAGCAACACATCCTGCACCTTGAGTTGGTTCTCCAGGAGTTTCGACACCATATCTTGCAATATCACTAGCAAGCACCAGAACCTTTGATTTAGGAGAATTTTCTACATGTAACTTAGCATAGTGAAGAGCCGCAGTTGCACCATAGCAAGCTTCCTTGATTTCAAAACTACGAGCAAAAGGTTGAATTCCAAGCAAACCGTGTACAAAGACAGCTGCAGCTTTACTCTGGTCAATCCCAGACTCTGTCGCTACGATAACCATATCAATCTCTTGCTTCTCTTCTTCAGTCAGGATAGAATTCCCTGCACTAGCAGCCAAGGTAACAATATCCTCTGTTAAAGGAGCGATACTCAATTCTTTTAAAAGGAGTCCTTTACTCAATTTTTCAGGATCAATTCCTCGGGTTTCTGCTAAATCTTGTAATTTCAAAACGTATTGACTGGTCGCAAAACCAATCTTATCAATACCGATTGTCATATTTACCTCTATTTTTATCATTCATTGTAAAAATTCGTCCACCTCTATTTTATCATAATTGAGGTCAAATGAGCGAAAAAAGACTTGATTCCCCAAATCAAGTTCATTTCCATCTTCCTATCCATGTTCTTTCAGCCACTCTACCAACGAAAAAATCGAGTCTTAGCTAGCTCGATTCTTTTTGAGATAGTAATACAACTTGAGTATGACTGTCCCACTTGCCATTCCTATTGAAATAACAAGGGCCAACATCATGACTAACATGGCACTAGAAATGGCATGGCCGTAGTCACCTGTAACGAAGAAGGAAGTGGTTCGATAGGACAGATAACCTGGCACTAGTGGTGCCAGAATAGCTAGGGCAAAAACCACTGCTGGAGTTTTGTAGAGAATACTCATAATCTGGCTAACACAAGAACCAATCACCGCAGCAATAAAGGTTGCCAAAATGACATTAGTTGGCTCCTTGAGTATTAGATAGAGGAGCCAGATTGACATTCCCAAAACTCCACCAGGGATAAGCATGGAACGCTGGACATTTAAAACGATTAAAAAAGTGATAATTGCTAGCAGACTAGCTAGAGCCTGCAATAAAAATGTTGTTAGAGTCATATTAGTTCATGAGTACGAGGGCGACAGAGGTGCCTGCCCCTAAGGCAAGGGTAACCAGCAAAGATTCAAACATCTTGCTCATACCAGAGTTAATGTGATTGGTCATAATATCTCTAACGGCATTAGTCAGGGCAATTCCAGGTACAAAGGGCATAACCGCACCTGCAATGACCAAATCAGCTGTAGAAGGCAATCCAGAATAGCGCGCCCAAAATTGCGCAATCAAGCCAAAAACAAGAGCACCTGCAAAAGCTGTCATAAAGGGAATACGAATAAATTTTTCTACGTAAAGAGAACAGGTGAAAGCAAATATGGTTGCTACTCCTGCACCAATGGCATCGTAGGCATTCCCACCGAACATGATCGAGAAGAAGGGAGCACTAAGGGTCGCTGCAGCAGTTAGCTGAACATTGGTGTAGGGAGATGCCTTAGCATTTAATTGCTTGAGTTGAATAAAGGCTGTCTCCAAATCAAGCTGCCCTGATACAAGCTGCCGTGAAATCTGATTAACATCACAAACCTTCTCAATATTATAAGCAGAGGAGGTTACTCGTTTCATTCGAGAGATATTTGTATTTTCAATGGAGAAAAAAATAGCTGCAGGCATGGCCAAAACATTACAATCCATGATGCCTTGTGAATGAGCGATTCGAATCATGGTGTCTTCGACACGATAGATTTCTGATCCATTGCGAAGCAGAATTGTTCCTGCTAACATAATGACATCAATGACTGCATTCAGTTTTTTTGATTCGTCCATGTTCCCCTCCTTTTTAAACTCCTTACTATTTTATCATAAATTTGAAGGAAAAAAAATCTTTGTCACAAAAACTGCGACAAAGATTGACTAGTTATCCCCCTCAATGCAAATCTGACGTTGTAGTGTTTTGATTAGCCTGTGGTTCTCTAATCTGTGGAGATGTTTCTGCACGACTAGGATTGCTTACTGTAGGATTTGTTGTTGTTATTTTCGGTTTATAGATAGAAATCTTGATACGAGTAGTATTCAGATCCACACCTTCACCTGGTTTTGGACTTTGACTGACTACAGTTTCCTCAGCAGTTCCCTCTGGTGCTGTAGAGACCTCTACCACTTCAATATTAGCCTCTTTTACACCTACTATCTGAATTAAGTTATTCTTGGTAAATTCAAGACTTGATCCAATGTAACTTGGCATAGGAACGCTAGTTACCTTCTTGGCTACTGTCAAGGTAATCTCTGTCGCCTTACTAAGATCATAAGTGGTTCCTTCTGGCAGACTCTGTCTCATAACAAGGCCCGCCTCTGTTTCACTTGATTCCTCTTCTACAATCTTGATGAGATTTTCAGGAACTTTTTTACCTTTCAATTCTGCAATGACGTCCGTAGATTTACGTCCAATATAATTTCCAATCTTAAACGATTGCTGACCTGAAGAGATAATAAGATTAACTTTTGTTCCTTCTTTTCGTGCCGAGCCAGCATCTGGATCTGTTCGGATAACTCGACCTTCTTCGACAGTATCACTAGCTTCAGTCTTTTCCTCGCCAATTTCAAAATTAGCTTTTTTAAGATTTTCCTTGGCTTCTGCTACAGTTTGTCCTGCAACTTTTGGAATTTCCACAGTTGCTGGTGTTTTCGATACAATCCAAAATAGAGAAGCCATAACAAGTATAAAACTAGCTAAAAGCACAAAATATCTTGCTTTGAAACGACGTTTCTTGACTGGTTTTGCAACGGTTTCTTTATTAGTTGCCTTTTGGGTCGGCTTTTGGCTCTGATGACTCTCTTCCTTCGGTTGCACTTTAGGAATCCCTGTTAAAGTAGACTGTGAGATTTTCGGTAAAGTTTTTGTATCAACTTTACTTGTGTCTTCAAATACTAGCTTTGGTTCATTGCGACGGTTATAAGAAAGACTGCTCAATAAATCAACATACATCTCTGAGACAGTTTGGTAACGGTCTGTTAACTTTTTAGCTGTCGCTTTTATAACCACGTTTTCCAAGGATTGTGGCACTGATGGGTTTTCTGCAATGACAGAAGGAAGTGGTTTTTGGAAATGCTGAAGTGCAATGGTAACAGCACTATCGCCATCATAAGGAATATGACCTGTCAACATTTCAAAGAAAATAATCCCCATGGCATAAATATCACTCTGTATGGTCGCCTTTGAACCACGCGCCTGTTCAGGTGATAGATAGTGAACAGAACCTAACATAGAGTTGGTCTGTGTCAAACTTGTTTCTGCAAAGGCCACCGCAATCCCAAAGTCTGTAACTTTTGCAGTGCCATCAGGAGTCAAGAGAATATTTTGAGGTTTCAAATCACGGTGAACAATTCCCTTTGCATGTGCCAAACGCATAGCTAAGAGAATCTGCCCCATGATACGAACAGCTTCCTCGTTAGAGAGAGGATAGTGTTCTTTGATATAGCGTTTGAGGTCAAGACCCGCTACATATTCCATAGCTAGGTACTGCTGACCGTCTTCTTCACCGATATCCGTAATTCGAACGATATGAGGATGATCTAAGTCTGCCATCGCACGCGCTTCACGCTGAAAACGTGCAACAGCGATAGGATCTGTCTGATAGTTGGTTCTCAGAACCTTTACAGCAACTTCTTCCCCATCCAGAATCAAATCTTTGGCCAGGTAGACATCTGCCATCCCTCCGCGGCCAATTTGTTTGATAATCCGATATCGTCCGGCAAATATCTTGCCGATCTGGATCATTCTGATTCCTCCTCAATCGCAATCAAGGCAACAGTAATGTTATCAAGCCCTCCGGCATTGTTTGCAAAACGTACTAAGGTTGCCGCCTTGTCTTCAAGTGAAATATCACTTGTCACGATGTCATAGATTTCACTTCCTGAAATCATATTCGTGAGACCATCACTGTTCATAACGATATAGTCCCCTGGTTCCAAGCTTACAATTCCTAAATCAGGTTGAATTTCATCTTTTTGTCCGATAGACTGGGTGATGATATTCTTTTGTGGATGTGCTTCAGCTTCTTCAGGTGTTAATTGACCTGCCTTGAGCAATTCATTCACCAAAGAATGGTCACTCGTTAATTGATGGTATTCTTCACCACGAACCAATCCGATACGGGAATCGCCAATATGAGCATAGATAGCTTGATTATCAATGATTGCAAGGGCTTCTAGAGTAGTACCCATCCCCTTATATGCTTCATCTCGACCTAATTGGTAAATCTTTTGATTTTCAATCTCTAGATGTTCAGCAAACCATTCACGAACTTCATTCACGGTATCGATGTGAGTATCAACCCAGGCTACACCCAAATCTGTTACTGCCATCTCACTAGCAATATTACCAGCTCGGTGTCCTCCCATCCCGTCAGCCAAGATAATCATTGTGTGACCGGCACGGTTGACAAAGTGATTAACATAGTCTTGATTATTTGTACGTTTCTGACCAACATCTGTTAATAATGAAATCTCCATTGTGTCAGTTCCTTCCTAATCGGATATCTTGCGAAATTGGCTGATAAAGAATCCATCACTCCCATACAACTCTGGAGTAATGAGGATGCAGCCATCTTTCAGGATATCCTTGCATTCGTGTTCTAGTTTAACCTGCTCGAACTCTGGATGACTTTCTAAAAACGCTTGAACAACTTGAAAGTTCTCTTCAGAGACAATAGTGCAGGTACTATAAGTTATTATACCACCTTTACGTAGCGTTTGACAAACACTACCTAATATTTCCAACTGAATTTCCTGTAATGACGTGAAATCAGCAGTGTCTTTGTTGTATTTGATATCTGGTTTTCGACGTAAAAGTCCTATCCCTGAGCACGGGGCATCGACTAAAATCTTATCAAATTGATCCTTGCCAAAAAACTCATGCACTTTTCGAGCGTCCAGTTTTTGCGTTTGAACACGGTCCTCTACACCTAAACGCTCCGCATTTTCTTGAATCAAAGTGAGTTTATGGTCGTAGAGATCCAGAGCCGTTACCTGACCTGTCATTAGATAAGACGCCATATGGGCTGTCTTTCCGCCAGGAGCTGCACAAGCATCTAAAACCTGCTCATCTCCTTGTAAATCTAGTGTTGGCGCAACCAACTGACTAGACTCATCCTGAATAGTAATAGCCCCTTCAGTAAACAAATCATGACTAGCAAAATGCCCTTGCTCCTTGACCAAACCAGCAGCTGACAGAATCGAATCACTGGCATCAAGTAAAGTTTTAATTTCCTCTTTGCGACTCAAATCTGTCACACGGATACTGGCTTTGTTACGTTGTAAAAGACTTTCAAAAATCGCTTGCGCTCGCTCTTCGCCATACTCTTCCTTGAGCTTAGAAATCAACCAAACTGGCAAAGAGTAGGCGATAGAATCACGCTTGTTCTTACGCTTGATACTGTCAATATCAGGCAAACCCTCACGCAAAATACGGCGCAAAACAGCATTGACTAGTTTTTCGCTACCCTTTTTACGAAGTTTTGCAATTTCTACCGCTTCATTGACCACTGCATGATCAGGAAGCTTATCCAAGTATTGGAGTTGATAGACGCTCATGAGAAGCAAAACATAGAGCCAGCTGTCTAGCTTGTCTCTATCCTCAATAAAGTGAGACAAATACCATTCTAAAGTTAGTTTACGAGCTACGGTTCCATAAACAAGTTCTGTCACCAACCCCTTATCTGCTACTGACAGTTGACTTCCCTTAAGGTGTTTATTTAAGGCGATATTGGAGTATGCTTGATTGACAAGAACGTCCTCAAGTACATTCAAGGCTACACTTCTAGCCGTTTCTACTTTAGTCACCAAATCGTTCTCCTACTGCTAAAGTTCGTCCCACACCGTTAAGGAAGGAAGCAATGTCCATCTTAGGTTTTCCTGCTGGTTGAACCTGTTTGAGAGATAGAGCTCCTTCTGCTGTTGCAACGATCAACTCCTTCTTACCGATGGAGAGAATTTCACCCGGATTTCCTTGACCTTCTACTGGCAGGGCTTCATAAATCTTAAAACGATCTCCCTTGAGGAAAGTATGAGCAACAGGCCATGGATTCATCCCACGGATTTGGTTAAAGAGTTGACGGTTGGTCTTGTTCCAATCCAACTTTTCTTCCTCAGGTTTGATATTTGGTGAGAATGTAACCTGACTTGGATTTTGTGGTTCTGGCTGAATTTCACCAGCTATATAAGCTGGTAGAGTATCCAAAAGCAAATCACGGCCGACAATGGCCAATTTTTCAAACAATGTTCCAACATTGTCCTCATCGGTAATGGGAATGCTACGACGAGAAATCATGTCTCCTGCATCCATTTCCTTGACCATTTCCATAATGGTTACTCCTGCCTCTTCATCACCCTGAATCAAGGCATAATGAATAGGAGCACCACCACGGTGTTTTGGAAGAAGCGAAGCATGAACGTTGACCGCAAAATCCATGCTATCAAGGAGTTTACTTGGGAGAAATTGTCCAAAAGCTGCAGTCACAATTCCATCAGCACCCAAGTTCATGATAGCTTCCATTTCTGGACTACCTGATAATTTTTCTGGTTGGTAGATAGGAAGCCCTGCTTCTTTAGCTGCTTGTTTTACTGGGGTTTCTTGGATGACTTTTTTACGTCCGACAGCACGATCTGGCTGAGTTACAACAGCTACAATCTCGTAGCGGTCATCTGACAAAAGCCCCTTCAAAACGGTTGCCGAAAACTCGGGCGTTCCCATAAAGATTAGTTTTGTCATCTTCTCTCCTTCTATAAAAATTGTTGCGGTTCGTGGTCAATACTGAGACGAAGTTCGCTATTTTCACGTTCTTGAGTTAGAGCCAAAACCTGATTAAGGGTCGAGGCCAACTCATCTTCTAAACGATATTTAATTAAAATTTGGTAATGATAGAGGTTATGCGTACGAGCGATCGGTTTAGGCGTTGGTCCAAGGATGATACTAGCATCCGACAAACCAGACCGCAAAATGCCCATGACTTGATAAGCACGTCTAAGAACCTCTTCCTCTTTTTTATGAGATAAGGTGATTCCAATAGTGAAATAATAAGGTGGGTAACCCAACTGACGTCTGATGCCCATTTCATAGGCATAAAAACCTTCGTAATCCTGATCCTTGGCAAAACGAATGGCATAATGCTGAGGATTATAGGACTGAATCAAGACCTGACCTGCCTTTTCAGCACGACCGGCGCGACCTGCTACCTGGGTCAAGAGTTGGAAGGTCCTCTCAGAAGAACGGAAATCAGGCAGGTTCAAGGCTGTGTCCGCATTGAGAACACCAACCAAGGTCACATTTGGAAAATCCAAGCCCTTGGCAATCATCTGGGTTCCTAGTAATATGTCCGCTTCACCCTTGCCAAATTGTTCAAGTAGAGCTTGGTGACTGCCCTTTTTGCGAGTTGTATCTACATCCATGCGTAAAATGCAAGCCTCTGGAAAGAGTTCTGCTAGCTCATCGTAGGCCTTTTGAGTTCCCGTTCCATAGTATCGAATACTACGACTCTGACAGTTTGGACAGACATGGGGAATTTCTTTCGAAAAACCACAATAATGACAGTTCATCGTTTTAGTATCCATGTGAAGCGTCAAGGAAATATCGCAGTTAGGACAGGTATCCACAGTACCACATTCCCGACACATGACAAAGCTAGAATAGCCACGGCGATTGAGCATGAGAACCACCTGCTCTTTTTTATCCAATCGATCTCGAATGGCCTCAATCAGAGGTGGTGTGAAGTTCGACGCCTCATTTTGTCCGATATAATCACGGAAATCAATCAGTTGGACTTGAGGAACACTTGCTAAAGGATTGGCACGTTTAGTTAGACGCAGATGCTGATAGACGCCCTTGCCAGCACGCGCACGGCTTTCTAGACTCGGTGTTGCAGAACCCAGGACTAGAGCAGCTTGATTGTACTGAGCCCGTAAAAGAGCCACATCTCTAGCATGATAACGCGGATTACTGTCTTGCTTGTAGCTGGCCTCGTGCTCCTCATCGATAATGATTACCCCTAGATTTTTCAAAGGTGCAAAAATGGCAGACCTAGCACCAACAACTACCTGGGCTTCTCCTCGCTCCACCTTGCGCCATTCGTCGTACTTTTCACCATTGGACAAACCTGAATGGAGAATGGCTACTTTATCACCAAAACGAGCAATGAAACGCTCTGTCATTTGAGGTGTCAAAGAGATTTCTGGGACTAAAACGATAGCTGTTTTCCCCATATCCAAGGCTCCTTGGATAATCTGCAAGTAAACCTCCGTTTTCCCACTTCCTGTGATTCCTTGTAGAAGAAATGGAGGATGTTCTTTCCCAATCGCTCCAACAACTGCCTCACAGGCTTCTTTTTGTTCTGGATTTAACTCTAGGGCTTGATTCGATTCAATTCCTTCAAAGTAGGCAGCTGAACGTTGGACTTCCTTTTGAACAATGGTAACAGCACCACGTCCCACAAAGAAGTTAACTTGTTCCCGTGAGTAATATTCTAACAAATCAGCCAAAGGAACTGTTGCAGGATGTGCTAATAAATATTCTCGCAGTTCCAATTTCTTCTTGGCACGATTTGAGATTTCTAATTTTTCTAATTTGTCAGGATTCACTTCAACCCAAGACTGCGTTTTAACCTTCTTCTGGTCTACAGCCTGATACTCTAGTTTCAAGAGCCCTTTTCGAGTCAACCTCATCATCTCAGCTTGCTTTTCTAGGTCGAGAGATGAAAATGCTAAGGAGTCCTGCGAACCAAACAAACGATGTCTGTCTTCTTGACTCAAGCCTTCCAGAGGATAGAGGATCTTATCATAGCTAGAGTTCAAAAACCCAGGAAGCATAGCTTTAAGAATGGAAATTTTATAAGAGAATACTGACTTACGTAGTTCTTCAGCTAACCAGAGCTGTTCCTCCGTTAAGACAGGAGAAAAGTCCAGCACTTCGGCAATCTCTTTCAAGTCCTCGTCTGCCACTTCCGTATCATTTTCTTGTTCCATTCCAAGTACTATCCCTTGAATCAAGCGATTGGCCTTTCCAAATGGAACGTGGACTCGCATGCCGACTTCCAACATATCTTTAAATTCTTCAGGAATCTTGTAACTATAGGGTTGGTCCGTCTGCATCAAAGGAACATCGACAATAATTTTTGCAATAGCCATATCCTCACCTCCTTCTCTTCTTAAATCGTTTCAATTGATTGAGTATTCTTGCAATAGAAAAAATAAGATTGAGTCCCCCCAACCTTAAATTTTTTCACCTTCTTCTTTTTCTTTCGCGATTTGCTCTTTGATTTTCTTTTCTTCTTCTTCTCTCAATCGTCTTTCTTCTTCGATACGACGACGAACAGCTTCGCGTTTTCCTTCTGGATCTGGGTGGATGGTTACATTCCCTGATTCAATTTCTTCCAAAGCACGAAGTGTAGATTTTTCAGATTTGAATTCTTGTGTTGGAGTTGCTCCAGCTTCTAATTCGTGAGCACGTTTTGCTAACAAGATTACGAGTGAATATTTTGATGGTACCTTGTCAAGTAAGGTATCAATAGAGGGTTTAAGCATCATTTGTTTGTACCTGTTTTCTATAGTTTATCGAATAGTCGGAGACTTTGGTAGCATATCCTGATAGTGACCGATAACACGATCCACACGGAAATGTTCAGCTTCAATCACACGTTTGACACGTTCTGCAGCAAGAGGAACATGGTCATTGACAATAGCATAGTCATACTCACGCATCAAAGCAATTTCTTCTTTGGCTTTTTCAATACGCTGTGCAATCACTTCTGCGCTATCTGTACCACGACCAACGAGACGATCTTGCAATTCTTCCAAATCTGGTGGTGTCAAAAATATAAAGACAGCATCTGGAACTTTTTTCTTGACCTGGAGAGCTCCCTGAACTTCGATTTCAAGGAAAACATCAATGCCCTTATCAAGGGTTTCATTGACATAAGTCAGAGGAGTACCGTAGTAGTTGCCCACATACTCTGCATACTCTAACATCTGTCCTTGACGGATCAATTCTTCAAATTCTGCACGCGTACGGAAGAAATAGTCAACTCCGTCTACTTCACCTGGACGTTGAGCCCGTGTTGTCATAGATACAGAATATTGGAATTGATTTTCAGAACTCTCAAAAATTTCTCGTCTAACCGTTCCTTTTCCGACTCCAGAAGGACCTGAAAAAACGATTAGTAAGCCACGGTCTGCCATGATGTCTCCTTTGGATAGTTTGTGAAATGACTTGAAAATTCATCTGAATTCACTATGTAAAGCCATTTCTGCTTACTACAATCTTTCTATCTAGTGTAACAAAAAAGCAGTAATTTTTCAACTGCTCTTTCTTATTTATTTTGCATAATCAACTGCACGAAGTTCACGAATCACGGTCACCTTGATATTTCCTGGGTAATCGAGATTACTTTCAATTTTCTCACGAACTTTATGAGCCAAGATTGTGACCTTGTCGTCCTTGATTTGACCTGGGTTCACCATGATACGGATTTCACGACCGGCTTGAAGGGCAAAGCTATTTTGAACACCTTCAAAGCTATTAGCGATTTCTTCTAAATCATGGAGACGTTTGATGTAGCTTTCAAGTGATTCGCTACGAGCTCCTGGACGGGCTGCACTTAAGGCGTCCGCTGCAGCAACGAGAACTGCAATCACACTTTCAGGCTCTACATCACCGTGGTGACTAGCAATTGTGTTAATCACGACTGGATGCTCTTTGTACTTGCGAGCCAATTCAGTACCAATCTCAACGTGGCTACCTTCTACTTCACGGTCAATGGCTTTACCGATATCGTGAAGGAATCCTGCACGACGGGCAAGGGCTGCATTTTCACCAAGTTCGCTAGCCATGATACCAGCCAACTTAGCCACTTCGATTGAGTGTCGCAAGACATTTTGTCCGTACGAAGTACGGAACTGTAAGCGACCCATGATCTTCATCAAGTCTGGGTGAAGGTTAGGTGCACCGATTTCATAGGCTGCTGCTTCACCATATTCACGAATACGGTTATCAATTTCTTGACGGTTTTTCTCAACCAACTCTTCGATGCGAGCTGGGTGAATACGTCCATCCTTGAGCAAGGTTTCCATCGTCATACGGGCAATCTCACGGCGGATAGGATCAAAACCTGACAAGGTTACCACTTCTGGCGTATCATCAATGATGACATCAACCCCTGTCAAACTTTCAAAGGTACGGATGTTACGCCCTTCACGACCAATGATACGACCTTTCATGGTATCATCAGGCAGATGAACTGTTGAGTTGGTAGACTCAGCTACATACTCACCAGCAATTCTCTGCATGGCTTGGGACAAAATATCCTTAGCAAGTTTATCAGAACGTTCCTTAACTTCTTGCTCAGCCTCACGAATACGGCTAGCAATTTCCTTGGTCAAGTCTTCCTCTGTTTGAGCTAAGATAATGTCTTTTGCCTCTGACTGAGTCAGACTTCCGACACGCTCAAGTTCAGCTTGCTTTTGCTTTTCAATTTCCTCTAGTTGCTCTTCACGTGCATCAAGGTTTTTTGCTCTATCAGAAATACTTTGTTCTTTTTGTTCAAGTGTTTTTTCTTTGTTCGTCAAATTATCGTCTTTACGGTCAAGGCTCGTAGCTCTCTCCGTCAAACGACTTTCGATTTGCTTGAGTTCTTGACGCTCTGACTTAAATTCAGCGTCCACTTCTTCGCGGTATTTTCTGGCTTCCTCTTTAGCCTCCAATAGTGCTTCTTTTTTAAGGGATTTGCTTTCGCTTTTAGCTTCATTGAGTAATAAATCCGCTTCGCGTTCAGCTTGTCCTCGTAAATTAGTTGCTTCTTGTTCAGCATTTAAAAGCATCAACTCTGCAGCCTCTTGTGATGATTTCATCTTGACTGAGATGCTGACATATCCAATGACTAAACCAATGATGACGGCAAAAACAACTATAACAATTGTCATAATTTCCATGTTTTTACCTCAATTTATTTGTTTATCCGAATGACATGCATTCTTATACATTCTACCACAAAAAACTATTTTTAACAAACCTTAAATGGAAGATATTTTGGTCATTTTTTGAGTTGAAATTGTTATTTTCCCTAGTAAAATAGGCTTCTTTAACGAACCCAATTTTTTATAGAATTTTTTACAAAAAAATAAGTAAAAAGCCTACCTTTCAGTAGACTTAGTTTGTTTCGATTCTGATTGGCACTCTGCCAAAATTTTGTTCTGCGATACTTGGATGTCCTAGTTGGTAAATCTGGTCTGCTTTTTGAGTCATGGCATCCCAGGGCTCTTTGCCGATTCGACTAACTAGATGGACCTGCTCTTTCAGAGACTTGAGATGTTGCCTACCTTTTTCGGTAAATCCAAGGATATGAATGGCTTCTGGCAAGGCACTTTCTCTGGCTTGTACCAAGATATAAGTCAAGAGGCGACGTACACGCGCTTTGGTGTAACGTTTAGTCGCAACTGCCTCGACCAACTCTTCCATAGACTGAGCTGTCTTGATTGCATCCTTGATACGAACAGCCATTTCTTGATTGACCTGATAGATAGTGGTTAAGTCAGGGTTTGACAAGATTTGGTAGCGAAGCAAAGGGTAATAATCTTCCCAGCTTACCTTGCTAGCATTTGCAAAAAGGGCAACAGAAGGCATAAAGCGCTCTAGAAAATTCTGGTCTGATTGGTGCTGACGAAGAGCTGTCGCTGAGGCAAAGTCCACATTCTTGTCCACAGAATGGTAACCTGCTCCCTGACGTTGAATTGGATGAAGCTTGATCTTTCGCCCTGCTACCGCTTTAGCATAGGCAAGTGCAAGGACATGATTGGGCGTATCACCAGAAAAATCAAGACCTGCAAATTCCTTCCACATGGCTTGGGTTTTCTGAGGGTAGGAAAGAGAATCCGGTAAGTTTTCCATGAAGAGTTCCATCTCTTGACCACGTTCTGTATATAGGTTAGCAATTTGCTGGTAATCCAGAACTTCTTCTGTCCCAAAGGCTAGGGTATCAATGCCCAAACGAGCCAAGATATCTACTGAACCTTGACCAAAGAAATCCGCTGCTTGTACACTGACTAAAAAGGGTAATTCTACGACCAAATCCGCACCATTTTCCAGCGCCATTTGAGCCCTTATCCACTTGTCAACGATAGCCGGCTCGCCACGCTGCATGAAATTTCCAGACATGGCAACGATTTTCAGGCCATCTGTCTGTTCCAGCAGGTATTTGTGGCCATTATGAAAAGGATTGAACTCCGCGATAATACCTGTAATGGTCATGATATTCTCCTACTTCTGTGCGACGAAAAACCAACGGGTACTAGTCTCTGTTGGCTCCTTGTCTTCAAAGTCCGCAAAGAGTTTGAAGGATTTGAATCCAGCCTGTTCTAGTAAAATATCATAAGTCAAGACCTCATAAGTGCGCTCCTCATGCACTTCATCATGACGACTAAAGGAACCGTCCGCTTCCTTGATAAAGAAGGTCAACTCATGCACGATAGAGTGAGGAGCATCATCCTCATAGGTATCCCAGAGCATGGCAAAATCTTCTGCATTTTCATGATAAGAATAACCTGGGAAGACCTCATCAGTCTGGTAGGTCGAATGCACATCAAAGATAAAGACTCCGTCCTCATTGAGGGCATTATAGACCTCCTTAAAGACGTCTCCAACCTCCACTTCATCTTGCATGTAGCAGATAGAGTCCGAATAACAAGTCACAAAATCGTATTTCCCCGCCTGGGACAAATCCAGCATATTGCCTTCAATAAAATCAATCTTTTGCTTGGCTGAAGCCGCTCTCTTCTCAGCAATTTTCAGCATATCAGCACTCAGGTCTAATCCTATCACATCAAAACCAGCTTGAGAAAAGCGCACAGACTGAATCCCTGTCCCACAAGCCAATTCCAAGAGTCTCTTTCTCTCCTTAGTCTTAGGCAGATGACGGAGGGAAAAGTCTGTCCATTTGTCATATAAACTATCATCCATAACTGCATCGTAAACAGCCGCAAAAGTTTCATAAGTAGCCATAATTAAGATACAAAGAGCGTTAAAAGCAAGGAGAAAATAGGAAACTTTCTGCTGTATCGTCAGATGCAAAGAAAGTTTATCTTTTTCTCGCAGCTTTTAGCTCGTGTTCAGTTTCAAGATGAACAAAACACGACGCTCTTACCTTTCAATCAATTTTTCTAAAATAAGCAAATAAAACCCAGTTGACTGCAACTGAGTTCAATTGAAGACAAAGTCTTTTTAAGATTTTCCTTAGGTGATTTCGGACGTCTGCGACCTTCTTCGAAGTTCCAAGACTTAGTTTTGAGCCTAAGGTCTCAAAACTCCCGACTTCTTGAAACATTATTGTTTCAAGAAGTTTTATCACAACGGAAAGTCTCGATAATTTCTCACTTCTCACTCAAAAATAAGAATAATCTTAATACATTGTCGAATTTCAAAGCAATTCCCAGCCGAAGTTCAAGTCATCTTCTACACTAGAGTTTCAGATAAATCTACTGAATCCGCCTCATGCCAGAGTTTTTCTAGATTATAGTGGGCACGCATTTCTTCTGAGAAGATATGCACTACAACATCACCGAGGTCTAGTAGCACCCAACCTCCAGCTGCATCACCTTCGACATGGCTGCCTTTAAAGCCTGCTTCCGCTACTTTTTCACGGATATTTTCAGCGATAGCATCCAACTGACGGCTATTCATAGAGCTAGTGATAACAAAGTAATCTGTCACGCTGGTCAATTCTTGTACGTCAAGTGCGAGAATATCCTCCGCACGTTTCTCATCAGCCGCTTTCACGACTAGTTCTAGTAATTCTTTTTCGTTCATTTAGTCCTCTTTCAAATAGTGCACATAGGCGTTATAGGTTTCAAGGGTTTGGGGATAGATGGGAAATCCCTGATGAGCTAAATGCTCCACGGTATGAGCTGTCTCGTAAGCTACCGCCTTATTTAGTGATAGTTCAGCAATCTCACGCGCCTGATCCACACCTGGAAAGGTACGATTGTGCTCGATATAGTCTGCGACGTAGATAACCTTGTCAAGGTTCGTCATCTGAATCGCTCCTACTGTATGAATTTCAATAGCTCGTAGGATTTCAGGATCTTGTAAATCCAAATCTTCCTGAATCTTGTAAATTCCGACCATACCATGCCAAACATTATTACCCCAGTTTTTGAGGTCTGGATCTAGTTGATATCGATCAATCAAGTCTAGAAACTCTTGATCTGACAGTTTTTTAGCATAGTCATGAAGGAGACCAGCTAAACCAGCCTTCTCAACATCTATACCGAAACGTTGAGCTAATTCAATAGCTGCACGCTCTACACCCAGACAATGGGTTAGGCGTTTTTCAGGTAGAAGCTCCGCCATCTTTTCCAACAATTCTTCACGGGAACAGTTGATATAGTCTTGGTATGCCATCAGTAAAGTCCTTCTTTCTCGATGTAATCTAGCACTGGCTTAGGCAAGAGAAAGTTGGGTGTTCGTCCTTGGGCAATGAAATCACGCACCATACTGGATGAAATATCCATGAGGGGCACATCCACCCAGATGACTGGATAAGAAGTCCCTGCTTTGTAACGTGGTCGCTGAACTCCCACAAACTGAACTAGTTCCACCAACTCATCAATTCTATACCACTTAGGCAAATAGTCTACCATATCGGCACCGATAATGAAATAGTAATCTGTGTCTGGATTCTTCTCTGTTAGAAGCTTCATGGTGTCGTAGGTGTAGGAAATACCCTTGCGCTCCAGCTCAATTGTCTCAATAGCTAAACCTTCGATTCCTTCGATAGCCAATTCAAGCATTTTGAGACGATGGTGCTCAGGAATGGTTTCCTTTTTGTCTACGTGAGGCGGTTGATACTCAGGCATGAGCAGAACCTGATCCAATCCCAACTGCTGGCGTACTTGGTCCGCCACGATAAGGTGGGCGTTGTGAACAGGGTTAAAATTCCCCCCTAGGATTCCAACTTGCTTGCGTTTTTTATCCTTGATTTCTGGCTCTAACTCCACTTTGGTAAAGGGAGTTAATAGTTCGATTGCCATAGGCTAATCTCCTTTAGTCTTCTGTAAAAACAGTTTTTGGAGCGTCATGCTTAGATTTCTTTAACTTTTTTAGAAATCTTGCGATTTTCTTTCTTGCTGGATTGTTTATACAAAATCAAGATGCGTCCGATTTTTTGAACTGTGTCTACACCGATTTCTTCTTCCAAGATTTCAGCTACTTCGTGGATGTTTTCATCTGTGTTTTGCAAGAGAGTAACCTTAATCAATTCGCGGGCATCAAGTGCTTGACGGACGCTAGTTTTAATTTGGTCGTTGAGACCATTTTTCCCTATTTGGATGATGGGTTTGAGGGTGTGTGCCTGGCTGTTGAGGAAGGCACGTTGTTTTGATGTTAATGACATATTTTCTTTAAAAGAGTTTTTTATACTTTTCTGAAGTGGTGACGGACGTCAGCAAAGTCCTTCGGACTTTCATGACTAAAATTTGAGCCTAAGGTCTCAAATTTTCCGCAGTTGGTACAATCATTTGTACCAACTGACACCACGGCGAAAAGTATCTTCTAGAGGCTCGCCATGCTCACCTTTATAAAGATAACTCTTTCCTTTCTGTGTTTAAATAATTGCTTTTCGTGTGACGACCGCGACGCCTTCTGGTGCCCAGACAGCTACTTTAGCTGTGCCTGTCACACGTATCCAGCCTAATCCTGAGATAACTAAGTCGGTCTTATCCTTGATAGTAAAGACATGTTGGACCAGTTTTGGAAAATCTTCTTTTTCCTTGCTATTTGGTGGTGTAAGAAGGGTTCCCAGGTGCTTATCGTAAAAGTCAGTCGCTCCTTCAAGCTTGGTACGATGAAGTTTGAGTTCATTGTCAAAGAAAGCTGTGAAACCTTGCTTTTCTCCTGCGATGAAGTCAAAGCGTCCCAAGCCCCCTAAAAATAGAGTTTGCTCCGGATTGAGCTGATAGGTTTTAGGTTTGATTTCCTTTTTAGGACTGACATACTTGAGATTCTTAGCTGTCAAGTAGTGAGCCATCTGATGACGATGGATAATCCCCGGCGTATCGTAGATATAAGAACCGTCATCAAGCGGAATCTCGATCTTATCTAGAGTTGTCCCTGGGAAGCGTGAAGTTGTGATGACGTTCTGGTCACCCGTAATTTCCTGGATAATGGCATTGATAAGAGTTGATTTACCGACATTAGTCACCCCAACTACATAGACATCGCGCCCCTTACGGTAGTGCTCGATTTTTTCAATGACTTCCTTGATAGCATGCTTATTTTGAGCTGAAGTCAGAACAACGTCCACAGGACGCAGACCTTCTTCGTGGGCACGTTCCATGAGCCATTGGCAAATCTTCCCAGCCTTTACTGACTTAGGTAGGATATCTTTTTTATTTCCGACTAAGAGCACATCATTACCTGATACAAAGCGTGGTAATCCTGGGATAACTGATCCATTGAAGTCAAAGATATCAATAACGTTAACCACCAAGGCATCACTATCTCCCACCTCGTGCAAAAGTTTTAAGAAATCATCATCCGTCAGCTGCACATCTGTGATTTCATTATAATGACGAAGACGGAAACAACGTTGGCAATAAACCTCTCCAGTCTCCAAACCTTTTTCAAGTGCTGACTGAGGTGTAAATCCAAGACCAGTCTTATCTTCCGTCTGAATGGTTGCTCCACAACCAATACAGAGAATTTCTTCCATAGTTAGATTCCTTTTTTATATGTGATAGGCCCGTACTTTTCAGTGATTTGTTTCATGACACGGCGCTCACGAGCACGGTTGATTTGCGTTTTGATAGAATCATGCTGGACCAAGGGTTTGACCAAAATCGAACGAATCCCTGCTCGGTGGGCAGCTCGAATATCCGTCATGAGCTGATCTCCAACCATGACTACTTCGTTTTTCTCATAGTGGAATTCCTTCATGGCACAGTCAATCCCGAAAGTAAAAGGCTTCAAAGCCCAATAAACATAGTCAATTCCAAATTTTTCAACTGCCCGTTGAACGCGTTTTTTAGAGTTATTGGACACTACGATGATACGAATACCAGCATCACGAAGGTCATGTAACCACTGCTTCATTTCTGGAGTCCCATCAGGGTTATTCCAAGCAATGAGGGTATTATCCAAATCGACCAAAACAGCTTTGATCCCTTGGTCTTTCAGGCTTTGGACTGTCAAATCATATACTGCTTCTACAGCAAAGTCTGGCATGTAATTTTCAATCGCCATTCTGGCTCCTTCTCTTTTATTTCCTAGTAATTTTCTTCAGCCATTGAGATAAGGCTGCCCATAAAATCAAGCTAGCCATTAAGATATAAATCCAAGCATTTGGCTCTTCTGTAAATGGTAGAGGAACATTCATCCCGAAGAAACCTGTAATAACCGCAAGTACTGCTAGTAAGACGGAGATAATAGTCAAAATTGTCAAACTATCATTCAGGTTATTGTTTAGGATGTTGTTGTAAGAAGCAGAGAGTTGTTGTAAGACTTGAGAAATCAAATCTGTCATAGACACCAACTGATGGGCTTCAATCATGGCATCATCAAACTGCTCTCGTTCGACATCGTTAAATCTCCGATAAAGAGCATGACCTTGGATATGTTCCAATAGAAGTCGATTTTGTTTTGCCGCAGCTGTCAAGTAAACCATACCAGTCTCCAAATCAGAGAGAGCAAAGAGATTTTTCTTTGTCGTGGTTTGACGTAGCAAGGCACTAATTTCGTCCTTACTTTTATCCATTTCTTCGATGACAGGATAATAAGCGTTACTGATAAGCTCTAAGCTGGCAAAGAGAAACTTGTAGATTGAAATCGTTTCATGAGTTTTAAGATAAGTCAGCATACGTTCAATCACATAAGCGTTCTTATGGTTACTGATCGTAATCATTCGTTGTTTTTCAACGATAAAGGTCATAGGAATGGCTTCATAGTATTCCTTGTCCTTCTCAAGATCCAGAACATTGTAGATAAAAGTTACAGTCCCATTTTCACGGTTATAGTCCATGTGGGCTCGTTCATTTCTATCCAGAGCATATTCGATGGTTTCCTTATCCAAACCATAGATTTCAGATAAATCTCCAAGATTTTTAATTTTTTCGATATCAAGATTTATCCAGGTACAACCATTTCCTAATTGTTTATCTAAAACCATCATTTCTCCTCTGTCAAACTCCCTCTATTGTACCATAAATCAAGTAAAATTTCAGTTCTCTTCTTCTCTTGAAAAATTGCTAACCACAGTGATATTACGGTTGGGAACAAAGTGGAGAGCCTGGTCTTCACCTCTTAGTTGAGTGGTTCGAATGCCGACACTAACTACTTTTCCCGATACAGTAATGGGACCGTTTGTCAAAACAACTTCATCTCCTACATCCAACTGGCGTTCAAAGAGAATAAAGAAACCATTGATAACATCTGATAAGAAGCCCTGCGCCCCCATACCAATTGCAACCCCAGCAATCCCAGCACCAGCTAGTAAACTGGATACAGGCAGTCCTAGGATAGATAAAATGCAGTAGACTAAGAAGAAATAGAGAATGTAATTAAAGACATTTTCAAGCAAACGCGAAATTGTCTTCTGTCTTCCCGCGTCCCGATTTGAAAATTTTAGCGATGGTTTCACTATTTTCTTTACAGCCGCATGAAGTAGCTTTTTAGCAATATAAAATAGTACAAATAAAATTAAAAGAGAAATCACTTTGGTCAAGAGATTCTCAAATACTGAGGTTAAATCTAGCTTATCAAAATAACTTTTAAAAAATTCTTGCATGTAAAACTCCTTTCTACTATTATACCATAAAACGATATCTGGACCAGTTTGGTAAATATTCATTCTGCCTATACTATTATTAGATTCACTTGATTTCAAAACATATTTATACTATAATCAAACCACTACAAGGAGAACAAATTATTTTCTCAGTAACTCTCTTGGAATAGACCTTTCTACCTCACCTACTACTAAAACTTTAAAGCATTTTCTCAAGGAAATATTCTATGTCTATCACTCAACGTACTTTAAAACTTGTTTTGGCAACCTGCTTTGCCTGTTTTCTAGCCTACTTTTTTGATCTATCCTCAGCTATTTCAGCTGGTATCATTGCTATTTTAAGTCTCTCTGATACACGTAGAAGCACCATCAAATTAGCCCGCAATAGACTTTTTTCAACCTTGCTTGCTCTGACAATCGGTGTTATTGCTTTTCAACTAACTGGTTATCATATCTGGAGCTTTGGACTCTACTTAGCAGTCTATGTTCCCTTGGCCTATAAACTCGGTTGGGAAATTGGGATTACTCCTAGTAGCGTCCTGGTCAGCCATCTCTTAATCCAACAAACAACATCACCAACACTTTTACTGAATGAGCTCTTACTCTTCCTAATCGGTACTGGCTTTGCACTTCTGGTCAATCTCTACATGCCTTCACGTGAAAAAGACATTCAACATTATCATACTCTTGTTGAAGAAAAACTCAGAGATGTTCTTCTACGGCTTTCTTACTATCTGAAAAGAGGGGATGGCCGTAATCAGGCTCAACTTGTAAATGAACTTGACCAACTACTTGAGGATGCTCTTAAGTTAGTTTACCTCGATCACTCTGACCATCTCTTTCACCAGACAGATTATCATATCCACTACTTCGAGATGCGGCAAAGACAAACGCGTATCTTAAGAAATATGGCTCAACAGATTAACACATGCCAATTAGCCGCTAGTGAGAGTTTGATTGTCGCTCAGCTCTTTTCAAAAACAGCTAGCCAACTGAGTCAAACCAATCCAGCCTACGACTTATTGAATGATATTGAGAGCTACCTAGAGGTATTTCGCAATCGATCTCTCCCTAAAACTAGAGAAGAGTTTGAGACACGGGCAACCCTATTACAACTCTTTCGTGAATTAGAACATTTTATCCAGATAAAAGTCGACTTCTACCAGCGATATTCAAAAAACAAAAAGAGATAATTGTACAGATAAAAAACACCTTTCGGACTGTAGAGACTTGCAGTCCGAAAGGTGTTTTTCTTGTCTTATTAAGTACTCAAAACTACTTAGAAAAATGATTCTAATCCGGTTGAAATTTATCTCAGCTATCAAGATTTATAGATCGATTCTTTAAATTCATTTGATTCCTTAAGATAAGCTTTGTAAATGGCTTTTTTCAACTTCTGTACCGGAGTTTCAATAAAGCGATATTGTTTCGCACTTGTGTTACCAGCTTTAATCTCAGCAAGTTCTTCTTTTACCGCTTCTGCCATTAACTGCTTCATTCTTTCTGGGCTAGCAATCACTTCCTTCTTGCCTTTGTAGTCAATCGTTATCGGTTTTAACTTGTTCAGGTTATTGATTCGTTCATTGACTTGTTCTTTCTTAAATTGAGCATAGCTTTTTCCAGATAAAATCTTATCAAAGATATATTTGTCCGACAATGGACGATTGGCTTTCTCAGCATCTTTCTTGTATTGATTCGACACATAAGGGACGAAACCTTCGTAGTAACCAAGTCCTGCCATTAACTCAAAGGCTTGTTTTCTAAAGCTAATATCACCACTCATTCCTTTATCATTTTGATTAACACCATAAATCGTATCAAACATATCGACCGTGTAATAGCCATTGGCATCTACTTTCCCAGTTGCTGTTAGCCCTTTAATAATATAGCGATTTACCACGATATGATTATCAATCAAACTATTGATGTCCGTCAACTTACTTGCGTCTACCTCCGTCAAAGCCTTAATTTCCTCACTCTGATGAGTCGGTTGGACAGATGGATTGTCGTAAGAAACTGGAGTTCTAGAACCTGAAGTTGGACTTGGCAAGAGCTGTTTGAAGTAGATTGCTTTTTCAGCTGCTGACAATCCTCGACTAGCCTCAGCTTCCAAATAATCTAAACTATAAAGTACATCAAAACTACCATGCATGTATTCTTTCAAATCTGCAGCAGATTTAAAGCGGTCCGGTTTCTTATTGTAGAAACTATCTTTCTTACTTTCATCAAAGACAAAATTCAAGTTAAAGTAGGTATCAGTTTCAGGTGTATAAGAATTTTCAAAGATTCCACGAGCATAGAACTCTGCTCCCGTACCATCTCGTCGTCCATGGTTGTTAAAGAGTACTGTACGATCCAACAAGTGAGTCATTTCATGAGAGTAGGTTGCTGAACCACGATCATCTAAAACTCTATCAATAAAGTAACGCACACCAGAACCATTGGCTTCAGCTCCAACGGTTTGAGACGGAGAATACATACCTAACGGAGACATAAAGTCCTTGACTCCTTTATCAGCCTCTGGACCAAACTCCTTAGACCAAGTTTCCTTGATACCTGCATTTTGCTTGTTAGTATACTTTTTCATAGTATCCACAATCAAACGGTTGGTTATCAGTTTTGTTTGGTTCTCTTTTTTAGTAATTCTGTACAGGGAATCAACATAAGCTGCCTGACGATCCGCTGTTAACTCAACCAGAGCCCTCGTCTTTTCTAAATCAGCCTTGTATTGGGCAGGGTTACGTTTAGCAAGTGAAGAATCGATGTAGGTTCCGATATTTCCATAAGAAACAGTTGCCATATTTGTAATAACATAAATGCTTGGTTCTTTTATATTGACCAGACCTAAAAGAGTTGCCATATTATACTGTTTATGATTTACAACTTGTTGTGGCTCAGCCCCATACTTGACAGGATCAGAGGTCAATTTTGTATATAGAGCAACGTTTTCGTCAGGCTTCTCTTTTGATTTTTTCTCTATAACAATGGCCTTTGTAGCATCCTTCAACCAAGTATCACCATCCATATCTGTAAAGGTAGTCCGGTTGTAGTCAAGGAAGTCTTTCAATGTTCCTTTGTCAGTAATCTTCTCAAAATACTTTTCATAGGTATTAGGACTATTGACCAACTTCATCTCACTATAGTTCATGGAACCTAGATGTTTCAACCAATCTAAGGAAGTAACTTTTTTACCAAAAGAGCTTGGATTAAAGGCTAGAATATCGCGAATATTGGTCTTACCAAAATCAATATTGTAAAAACGATTGATATAAGTTAGACCTAAAAGAATTTTTTCTTTATTTGCTTCTAGTTCACTTTGGACTTTTGCCCTAGAATCTGGAGTATTTCCTAGTATGCTAAGGGTATGAGAAGCAATCTTTTTTAGATCTGAATCTAAGTTATTCTTTGTTTGTTCAAAAGTATCTTTAATCGATAATCTTTCAAGGTATTCTTTGCGCAGGACTTCTTTGACTTCTTCATCAGTGATAGCTGGATTTGTCTTTTTGAGTTCAATCTTCTTACTAATCACGTCACGCCCAAGGATGCTTGGTTTCAGAGCATTCACTAAGTATGTGTTAGTAAATAAATCTATCCCTTTCATATCTCGGCTTACTCGATTTGTATCAATCGCATTTTCTAGATCCTTGTTATCTGGGAGGAGATGTGGTTTATTTTCTTTGGTTCCTACCAGGATTACCTTCGGTTTCATAGCTTTCGTCTCAGCACTAGTTTCTTTATACGACAGTAATGCCCCAGTGTGAGTGTTCACTTCATAAACTCGAGTAGCCGTCAACTCTCCTGCTTGACCTGGGCTCTCAATTTTTTCAGTATCCTTGTCAAGTGATGGATCCTTTCGACGTTCTTCCTTGATCGGAATTGGAGTCACAATCTTTTCGACATTCCCAACTTTAATAACCTTATCAATTGGGGCCGTGGTTTGCTTCTGTTTATCTTTTTCAGTTACAAGACCTGACTGACTGTCAACTTTGTAACTAGTCATCGTTTTCTCACTACCTTCCTTCCCTGAAACAGACACTTTTTGCGTCTGGTAAGGTAGTGTAGAGTCTGCTTCAAAAACCGTCTTATTTGCAATAACCTTCGTTTCGATACTTGGTTTTATTCCTACAAGAATAATTTCATCTACCTTCTCAACCAAGGTTTTTGTAGTACTAGACTCTTTGATTGCACCGCTGACATTATCTCTCGTATAGTTTGTAGTCGTTTCTAGCTTTCCATTAACGCCAGAAACTTTTGTTTTTCGGGTCCCAACTGCTAGAGTTTCATCTGCTTGGTAGATAATTTTATAAGGAACCGTTTGGGTTTCAATTTTTGGTTGGGGGAGTGGGAGAAGCTCTTTTTTTGTCCCGATAGCAATGATTTCCGGAATGGCTTCTGTCGTTAAAGTATTCGAAATAATCTTACGTTTTTCCTGACCATTAAGCGTGCTAACTTCGGTTAGGATGGTACGTTTCCCGTTGACACCTGCTTGAATTAGTTTAACTTGGTCTTCTGCCATATTCGGATCTTCTTGACGAATGGTCTTAAATGGAACCACCTCTGTTGTTACTTCCAATTCTGGTTTCACTTCTACTAAACTTGGACTACCTTCTTGCGGAATAGCTGTCGCTTCCACCTTGCTACCAACTGCAATAATTTCTGAAACTGGTTCTTGAGTCACAGTATTTGATTTGACTTGACGACTCTCCTTACCATCAACCCTTGTAACTTCTGTTAGAATCGTACGTTGCCCAACCACACCTGCTTGGATTATACGAGTCTCACCTTTTAGTAAATCCGGATCCTCTTGATGAAGAGTATTATAAGGTATCTCTTCTGTACTAGTTTCCAACTCTGGCTTCACTTCTACTAAACTTGGACTACCTTCTTGCGGAATAGCTGTCGCTTCCACCTTGCTACCAACTGCAATAATTTCTGAAACTGGTTCTTGAGTCACAGTATTTGAGCGAACTTCACGACTCTCCTTACCATCAACCCTTGTAACTTCTGTTAGAATCGTACGTTGCCCAACCACACCTGCTTGGATTATACGAGTTTCACCTTTTAATAAATCTGGGTCCTCTTGATGAAGAGTATTATAAGGTATCTCTTCTGTACTAGTTTCCAACTCAGGTTTCACTTCTACTAAATTTGGACTACCTTCTAGAGGAATTGATGTGGATTCCACCTTGCTACCAACTGCGATAATTTCTGAAACTGGTTCTTGAGTCACAGTATTTGAGCGAACTTCACGACTCTCCTTACCATCAACCCTTGTAACTTCTGTTAAGATGGTACGTTCTCCTACTACTCCTGCCTGGATAACTCGAGTTTGACCCTTAGGCAAATCTGGATCTTCTTGATAGAGTCGATCAAAATGAACTGACTCTGTGCTTGTTTCTAGCTCTGGTTTCACTTCCACCAAGCTTGGAGAACCTTCTAGAGGAATTGATGTGGATTCTACCTTAGTACCGACTGCAATAATTTCTGAAACTGGTTCTTGAGTCACAGTGTTTGAGCGAACTTCACGACTCTCCTTACCATTACCCCTTGTAACCTCTGTTAAGATGGTACGTTCTCCTGCGACTCCTGCTTGGATAACTTGCGTTTGTCCCTTCGGCAAGTTTGGATCTTCCTGACGAATGGTATCAAAAGGAATGGATTCCTTGCTAATTTCCAATTCCGGTTTCACCTCTACTAGACTTGGTTGACCCTGAGGAGGGATTGATGTAGACTCTTCAGAAGATGGTCGGCTTGGAGTTGCTGGAGTTTCAATTATACCTAGATGACTTGGAATTACAGCTTGTTCAAGCAGACTTCCCTGAGTCGTTTTTGAAGGTGTGACTAGGCTTTGAGATATCTCTTCATTGCATCTTACAAAATAGTAACCCGTAAATTCATAACCTTCAATCTTTTCAGGTCTTGGCAAAAACTCCCCTTCTACCGTTTTAACGAGGGCTGGACGAAGCTCTACTAAGTTTTCTAGGGCAGAGACTGAGACTGCTGTTCCCCCAACTGCCAAAACTGTCACTAGAAAAAGACTTCTACCTTTTTTCTTCTTGATTAACGTTAACGAAACCAAAAGAATTCCCATTCCTAGTACTGGCACTAAAGGATTAGAAAAGAGTCCCGTATTGGGTAAGCTTGCAGCTGATTTACGATAAACGAAGTAATAGTCCTTACCCTCTTCTAGCTCGATTGTATTATCTTCAAACCACCGCAATTCTTCCTTTATTGCTTCAGGTAAATCTTTATCCTCAACATAATGAGAAACTAATTGTGGCTGTCTCTCCTGAGCTCCTACGATTTCAATCGGTGAGGCCGCAAAAAACAAACTCGTTCCTAATAAAACAGAACAAGTTCCTATTGCATATTTTCTTAAAGAAAAACGTTGCTTTTCCTTAAATAAATGTCGGTTCATATCAAACTCCAATCTTGTAACCGTTTTCTTTTATTGTATCAAAAAACTTACTTCTATTCAAAAGATATGAAAAATAAATGAAATCGCCTCTTACCTAGTTATCTCGTGAAAACAAAAAGCAAAACCAGCATGAATCTGATTTTGCTTCAATCATTTTACATTTTGACTCTAATGGTGTAGAGGAATGAGGTTAAATCCTATCTCTTTTTAACCGATATTAAGGAAATATCTCTCAAACTAAAGTAAGTAAGAGCTAGCATCCCCAATGTTATATAGATTTCTGCTGGAAGTTGGAAAATCTGCAGGGCAGACAAGAGCAACAAGATTACGAGGGCAACAAGTCCAAAGACTAATATTACAACATTGACCGTCCCCTTGATACTTTGGGGTGTCGCAAATAAATAGAGTAGTAATAAGAGTATCCCTATGATTAAGTAGACCATCTTTATCTCTTTCTAGCCTTTATTCAGCTGATTTTTTCTTTTTATTTGCTTTCTCACGCTCTGCCTTATTGAGGATTTGCTTACGCAAACGGATAGATTCAGGCGTTACTTCCATGTACTCATCGTCGTTCAAGAACTCAAGTGATTCTTCAAGTGTCAAGATACGAGGAGTTTTGATAACCGCTGTTTGGTCCTTGGTAGCTGAACGAACGTTAGTCATTTGTTTTGCTTTCGTGATATTAACAGTCAAGTCATTTTCACGAGAGTTTTCACCGATGATCATTCCTTCGTAAACCTCAGTACCTGGGTTAACAAAGATAGTACCACGTTCTTCGATAGACATGATTGAGTAGGTTGTTGCCTTTCCAGCATCGATAGAAACAAGAGCACCACGGTGACGTCCACCAATTTCCCCTGGAATCAATGGCAAGTATTGGTCGAAGGTATGGTTCATGATCCCGTAACCACGAGTCATTGACAAGAACTCAGTTGAGTATCCAATCAAACCACGCGCAGGAACTAGGAAGACCAAACGAGTTTGACCATTACCTGTTGCAATCATATCCAACATTTCACCCTTACGTTCAGAAAGGCTTTGGATAACAGAACCTTGGTATTCTTCTGGTGTGTCGATCTGCACGCGCTCAAATGGCTCACACTTCACACCATCAATTTCTTTGACGATAACTTCTGGACGAGACACTTGAAGCTCATAACCTTCACGACGCATAGTCTCGATAAGGATTGACAAGTGCAATTCCCCACGTCCTGAAACCGTCCATTTATCTGGTGAGTCTGTTGGGTCTACACGAAGAGATACGTCTGTTTGCAACTCAGCTTGAAGGCGCTCTTCAACCTTACGAGAAGTCACCCATTTTCCTTCACGACCAGCAAAAGGTGAGTTGTTAACCAAGAAGGTCATTTGAAGAGTAGGTTCGTCGATGTGAAGAACTGGAAGAGCTTCAACTGCATCTGTTGGAGTGATTGTTTCCCCAACGAAGATGTCTTCCATACCTGATACGGCAATCAAATCACCAGCCTTAGCTTCTTGGATTTCACGACGTTCCAAACCAAAGAAACCAAAGAGTTTTGTAACACGGAAGTTTTTGGTTGTTCCGTCAAGTTTAGAAAGGGTAACTTGGTCCCCAACCTTGACTGTACCACGGAAGACACGTCCGATACCAATACGTCCTACGAAGTCATTGTAGTCAAGAAGTGACACTTGGAATTGAAGAGGCTCATCAGAGTTATCAACCGGAGCTGGAATGTGGTCGATAATGGTGTCGAAGATTGGCGCCATAGTCTTTTCTTGGTCTGCTGGATCATCTGACAATGAAGATGTTCCGTTGATCGCTGAAGCATAGACTACTGGGAAGTCAAGCTGATCATCATCTGCACCAAGTTCGATGAAAAGTTCCAAAACTTCATCCACTACTTCTGCTGGACGAGCTGATGGCTTATCGATTTTGTTAACTACAACGATAGGCACAAGGTCTTGTTCCAAGGCTTTTTTCAATACGAAACGAGTCTGTGGCATGGTTCCTTCGTAAGCATCTACGACCAAAACAACACCGTCAACCATTTTCATGATACGTTCTACTTCTCCACCGAAGTCCGCGTGTCCTGGTGTGTCCATGATATTGATACGAGTTCCGTTGTAAGCAACTGCTGTATTCTTCGCAAGGATGGTAATTCCACGCTCTTTTTCAATATCATTTGAGTCCATTGCACGCTCAGCCAATTCTGTACGTGCGTCAAGAGTTTCAGATTGTTTCAACAATTCGTCAACGAGGGTTGTTTTTCCGTGGTCGACGTGGGCGATAATCGCGATATTACGGATATCTTCTCTTAATTTTGTCATGATTTCCTCTATTTATTTCAAATTTATTTTCTAACTGAACGATTATACCACAATTTTAAGCAAATGGCATAACTCAAGTAAGTGTAAATGTTTTCAAAAGAAAATTCATTCCTTCTCTTTTCTTTTCAAAAATCCTGACTTGTGATAAGATAGGCTGGTATGCGTTTAGATAATTTATTGGCCCAGGAAAAAATCAGTCGAAAAGCCATGAAACAGGCTCTTATCAAAAAAGAAATCTTAATAGATGGAGTTCCTGCTACTTCCCTTGCACAGAATGTTGATACGGGATTACAAGAGTTGATTTTTCAGGGTATAAAAATCCAAGGATATGAGCACACCTATCTCATGCTTCACAAACCAAATGGTGTCGTGACAGCAAGCAAGGACAAGAAGCTCCCAACGGTTATGGACTTACTACCTCAACACCTCCAGTCGGCTCAGCTTTACGCAATTGGTCGATTGGATAGAGATACGACAGGGTTGCTCCTCCTAACAGATAATGGCCCTCTAGGTTTTCAACTTCTCCACCCTCAATATCATGTCGATAAAACTTATCAAGTTGAGGTGAACGGCTTGCTCACACCAGATCACATCCAGCAGTTCAAAAATGGGATTGTCTTTCTTGATGGAACTGTCTGTAAACCTGCTCAGCTTGAGATTCTATCTTCAAGCCCTAGTCTCAGCCGAGCCACCATCACCATCTCTGAAGGGAAATTTCATCAGATCAAAAAAATGTTCCTCTCAGTCGGTGTCAAGGTCACTGCCCTAAAAAGAGTTCAGTTCGGGGATTTTACATTAGATCCTGACCTAGCAGAAGGTCAATGCCGGCCCTTGAATCAAGAGGAATTGAAAATCATTAAAAACTACTTAAAGAAAAGTGAATAAAACAAAAAAGCTTTAAAAATAAAGCTTTTTTGTTTTAATGAATTCCCGAAAGTTGTGAGATAAGTACGATACAGATAAGTGCAGAAATCACAATCCCTAACACAATCCCTAAAATAGAGAGAATTTTTTCTGTCTTATAGTCTAGTCCAGACTCTTTTTGATATGAATTAGCCAAGACCAAACCAAAAACACCCAAAAAAATACTTAAAACTGGAAATCCAAATGCAAATATGATAGATAGGATACTCAAAACAAGTGATGCTTTTTTCTTTTCTTGCATGCTCTAAAATCTCCTTAAACTTATTACGCAATCATTATACCATACAAACCGGCTTTATCTATTAGGTAACACGTTTTAGAACTTTGAAAACCTGTCCCTGAGCTAGAAAGAATTAGAAATGATTAAAAACCACTTAACGAAAAATGAGTAAAACAAAAAAGCTTTAAAGATAAAGCTTTTTTAATCTTCTTTAACTCATATGTAAGAAAATTCCAATTATCCAGTTAAGAGCAGAAAGTACAATACCTACAATAGATACAATTCTCTCTGTTTTATAGTCTAATCCAGATTCTTTTTGAAGTTCGTTAGCAAATAAAAAACCAACGATACCTAAACCAATACCTCCCAATGGAAATAACAAACTAAGAATGATAGATAGGATACCCACTATAAGTGGATTTTTCTTCTTTTCTTCCATTTTTCAATAAACTCCTTAAATTTTTTACACATTCATTATATCATAAAAACCGGCTTTATCTATTAGTAACAAGTTTTAGAACTATGAAAACCTGTCCCTGAGCCAGAAATAATTAAAGATGATTAAAAACCACTTAACGAAAAGTGGATAAAACAAAAAAGCTTTAAAAATAAAGCTTTTTTTGTTAGAATCCTGATTAGTGCATCATCAAAATGACTCCTGCAATCCAGTTAAGGACTGAAATGACAATCCCTACAATATTGAGGATTTTTTCTGTTTTATAATTTAGTCCAGATTGATTTTGATGTGAATTACCCAAAACAAGACCAATAATACCCAAAATCAAACCAACGATTGGAGATAGCAAACCAAGGACGATAGATAGGATACCTAAAACAAGCGATGCTTTTTTCTTTTCTTGCATAATAAAAACTCCTTAAAATTCATATTACTATTATACCATAAAAAGTCGGATTTCTATATTAAACATATGTGACAAGTTTTTTTCACATTGTTAATTAGATTTCACCTTCCCAGTCCAAGAATCCAATCCATAAGAGAGAATATAGATTTCTGAGAAACCTTGTTTTTTCAAGAAAAGCGCTGCATTTGTGACACGCTGCGCACGTTGGTTCTCATAAAGAAGGACAGGTTTATCCTTACGAAGCGCTGCAAGACTTGTCTTCAATTGATTTGAAGGGATATTACGAGCTCCAAGGATATGTTTTCTGTGAAAGTCAGCAGGATCACGTAAGTCAATTAACTGACCTGTACGAATCAAAGACTCAAACTCTGCATTGTCTACAATTTTCGCTGCACGACGAATGCGAAGATAGTTGTATCCCATCCATGCTAACATTGCTACGACAAGTCCCCACAAAACCCAAGTTACCATAATACTTAATCTCCATTTTTCTCTAAATAGTCTAATTCTATCTTGTGCTCTCTGCGAAGAACTGCCTCTGCTTCTAAATAATCCAGCTTATCCATCAAGCCTGCATCATAGATTCGAGATAGTTCAATCTTCATCAGCTCAATATCATAGAGACGTTTCCCCATGTAGACAATGATACCGAACTGTTTGAGAAATTGTTGCACATCGTAGAGTGTTTTCATAACTTTCATTTTAGCAAATAATCAGAGTTTTTTCAATAGTTCCTGCAGAGGATTCCCTTTTTCACGATTATCTGAATCTCTTTACACTATGACAAAGAAGAAATCCTAAAGTCATTCCAACGATATTTTGCAGGAGATTTGGGATGATTTCTGGTATGGCTGCTCCCCAACCATTCATCCAAGCCGATGCAAAAGCGTAACCTGCCACCATGATGATAGTTGCAAAAACTAATCCTAACCACTGCCATTTCCCTTTAACACCTGCCAAATATCCCTGCGAACCATGGAAAATCAAGCTGAAGAACATCCACTGAGGATAACCTGAAATGAGGTCAATTAAGAATCCTGCTAAACCTCCGACAATGGCTCCTTCACGACTGCCAAAGTAAAAGGCTGTAAAGAAGACACCGACGTCCAAAAGTGTAAAAATTCCAGTTGGTGTCGGAATTTTAATAAAATAACCTAATACAACCGAACTGGCTGCTAAGACGGATACTAGGGCGATTTTAGTTGTTTTGGTTTGCTTCATATTGTCTCACTCCATATTGATCTGCTTGTTCAATAGCTCGGTAAACAAAGGCCTTGGAACTTTCAATTGCTGGTAAGAGCTCCTCTCCCTTGACTAACTGGCTGGCAATACTTGATGCAAAGGTACATCCTGCACCAGCATTTTGTCCTTGGATGACTGGATTTTCAAGGATCGTGAAATTCTCTCCATCATAAAAGACATCCACAGCCTTATCCTGACTGAGGCGATTTCCACCCTTGATAATCACTGCTGGTGCACCCAAATCATGTAGTTTTTTGGCTACAGCCTTCATATCTTCTAAAGTTTCAATCTTTTGGTCTGCAAGCAATTCTGCCTCAGGAAGATTCGGAGTAATCACAGATACATAAGGGAAAAAGCGAATCAACTCTTGACAGAGCTCACTGACTGCAACGTCGTGCGTTTCCTTACAAACCAATACAGGGTCCAAGACTACTGGAACTCCTTCACGTTCCTTGATAAAATTCAAGGCTTTCTCAGCAACACCGACCGTTGGTAATAGACCTATCTTAATCCCTCCAAAGTCTACGCTCTTGAGACTATCTAGCTGTTGTTGGAAAATAGTCTCATCTGTCGGAAAGACCTCAAATCCATTCTCTGTCAAAGCGGTCAAGCAGGTCATGGCCACAAAACCATGCAAACCATTCAAAGTATAGGTCGCAAGGTCAGCGGCTAGTCCCCCACCACTAAAAATATCATTTCCTGAAAGTGCTAAAATACGATTATTCTTCATAACGAATCTCCTTCAAATATAAACCATTGGGTGCTGCAGTTGGACCTGCCAACTGTCTGTCTTTTTTCTCCAAAATCAGGTCAATCTGCTCAATAGGCATACGATTGTTGCCAATTTTCAGCAGGGTTCCAACCATATTACGGATTTGCTTATACAAGAAGCCATTGCCTGAGAAGGTAAAGGTCAAAAACTGACCGGTTTCATCCACCCTAAGGCTAGCTTCCGTGATCGTTCTTACCTTGTCCTCCACGCTAGTTCCTGATGCTGTAAAACCAGTAAAGTCATGTGTCCCCTCTAGTTTTTTTACAGCTTCTTGCATCCGCTCCACATCGAGTGGATAGGGATAATGAGTCGCATAATGGCGACGCATGGGATTTTTAGGACGTCCTCTATCCACGATAAACTCGTAGGTCTTGCTATGCTTAGCATAACGGCAATGAAAATCATCGGCCACAATCTCAATCGAAATCACATCGATATCTTCAGGACTTTGGGTATCGAGAGCAAAACGAAGTTTTTCCTCATCCATCTGATAGGGAAGATCAAAGTGGATGACCTGACCTAATGCATGAACACCACTATCCGTTCGCCCAGCGCCATGAATGGCAATGGCTTGTCCTTTATTTAATTTGGTTAAAGTTTTTTCAATTTCCTCTTGGACACTACGCGCGTGAGGTTGTCGCTGAAAACCAGCAAAAGCGTAGCCATCATAGGAAATTACAGCTTTATATCTAGTCATGTATCTATTTTATCAAGAAAATTTCTCTGCAACAAGTTTGAGAATTAAAAATTGTAAGGGGACAGTTTTGGGTGTCATCTAGTTCTTACCTAGATTTTCTCATTATGTATTTTCGTTCTGGAATTTCAATGGTTTGAACAATTTCAAATCCCTCTTTGTGGTAGAGATTTTTGGCTCTTTGATTTGACTCAAAAACCGTTAGGGAAATACTTTCTATTTCTTCATTTTCAAACATTTCTTGAACGAAGTCTTGGAAAGCTTTTCGACCTAATCCTTTTCCCTGCTTCTGTGGAGCTATGAGAAATCTTCCAATATGAAGATTTTTATCTTCTAGTTTGATTTTCTGGATGATGCCTACAAACTCTTCTCCAGCAAAAATGGAAAAAATCCCTTCCATCTTTTGCAAGGATTGGACAATCAAGGGATAAGAAATCTTTGGTCCCATCCATTGCTTCTGAAAACTTTCTCCCAAAGTATTAGACCACTGACAAATGAATTGGGCATTTTCTAACTGAAGTCCTTTTTCAAAGTGAATTTTCATATTTGCTCCTAAAACTTCTCCTACATCCAACTATTATACTCTTTCTCTTATTTTTTACGAATAAATAAGTATGATTCATCTTTACTTTTTTCTTGTTGGAACGATTCTTGCTTCCTTTCTAGGCTTGGTCATTGATCGCTTCCCTGAACAATCCATCGTCTTTCCTGCTAGTCACTGTGATTCTTGTCAGACTCGCTTGAGACCACTAGATTTGATTCCGATTGTGTCCCAGATATTCAATCGCTTTCGCTGTCGCTATTGCAAGGTACGATATCCTTTCTGGTATGCTTTCTTTGAGTTAGGCTCGGGACTGTTCTTTTTAGCTTTTTCTTGGGAATTTCTAACCTTGAATCAAGTCATCCTAATCACTGCTGGCTTAACTTTAGGAATTTATGACCTTCGTCATCAAGAATATCCCTTGCTAGTCTGGCTGACTTTCCACCTAGTCCTCATGGTATGCTGTGGTTGGAATCTAATCATGGCTTTCTTCCTAGTTCTTGGAATCATTTCCCATGTTATTGATATTCGCATTGGGGCAGGTGATTTTCTTTTTCTGGCCTCTTGTGCACTCGTATTTACACTTACAGAACTTCTAATTTTAATTCAATTTGCTTCCACTACTGGCATTCTAGCCTTTCTCCTACTAAAGAAAAAGGAAAGACTTCCTTTTGTGCCCTTCCTCTTGCTTGCTACTTGTGTGATTATTTTTGGGAAGCTACTGCTTCTCGGATAAAGTCAGCGATTTCTGCTACTTGTCCTTCATGCAGAGCCTTAACAATCTTGGAACCGACGATGACGCCGTCTGATACTGCATTAAATCGTTCTACATCATCCTCGGTGGATACACCAAATCCTGTCAAAACTGGAATGTCAGCCACTTGATGAAGTTGAGACAAGTGCTTGTCCAAATCAGATCGGTAATTTCCTGATTTCCCTGTTACCCCATTGATAGCAACGGCATAGACAAATCCTTCTGACCCTTCAATGAGTTCCTTTTGACGCTCAATTCCTGTCGTCAAGCTGACAAGTGGAATCAAGGCAAGGTCTGTATCCGCCAAAAAGGGCTCTACAAAGTTAGCGTGCTCATGAGGAAGGTCTGGGATAATCAAACCTTTAACAGCTGTATCTGCTAAATCTTTAACCAATTTCTCAACACCATACTGAAAGAGGGGGTTAAAGTAGGTCATGATGACAAGCGGAATTTCTGTTTCAATGGTTTTCAAAGTTTCAACCAAAGCCTGGGTAGAGGTTCCGCGAGCTAGACTGCGCAAGCCTGCTTCTTCGATAACAGGACCATCTGCAACAGGGTCTGAAAAGGGAACTCCCACTTCAATGGCAGAAACACCCAAGTCTTCTAAAAAGTGAATTGTTTCACCGAGACCAGCCAAACCTTTTTCATGGTCTCCAGCCATGATATAGGGAACGAAAATTCCCTTTCCTGCTGCTTTAATTGCATTCAATTTTTCTGTTAGTGTCTTAGGCATGAGCTTCTCCCTTCTTTGCTGCGTCTGCTTCCAAGCGGTCTTTAACTTGAACTACATCCTTGTCTCCGCGACCTGATAGACAGACAATCATAGACTTGTCTGGACCAAGTTCTTTGGCTAATTTCACCGCAAAGGCGATAGCGTGACTAGATTCCAAAGCTGGGATAATCCCTTCCACACGAGACAAGAGTTGGAAGCCTTCCAAGGCTTCCTCATCTGTCACAGGAACATAGGTCGCACGCTTGACATCGTGGTAATGAGAATGTTCTGGACCGATACCTGGGTAGTCCAAACCTGCTGAGATAGAGAAGGCTTCTAAGATTTGTCCATGGGCATCTTGGAGAACATCCATGAGAGAACCGTGAAGAACTCCTGGGCGACCCTTGGTCAAGGTAGCTGCGTGATGCTCTGTATCCACACCAAGTCCTGCCGCTTCAGCTCCATACATAGCTACAGATTCATCTTCCACAAATGGATGGAAGAGACCGATAGCATTCGAACCTCCACCAACACAGGCTACTAGGGCATCTGGCAAATCTTGCCCTGTCAAGTCACGGTACTGTTGTTTAGCTTCTCGACCGATAACACTTTGAAAATCACGCACAATTTCTGGAAAAGGATGAGGCCCCAAGGCAGAACCAAGGATATAGTGGGTATCATCGATGTTGGCTACCCAAGAACGAAGGGCTGCATTGACCGCGTCTTTGAGCACGCGCGAACCATCTGTTACAGCTTCCACCTTGGCTCCCAAAAGTTCCATACGGAAGACATTGAGGGCTTGGCGTTTAACATCTTCCTCACCCATATAGATAGTACATTCCATGTTGAAAAGGGCTGCAGCAGTTGCAGTTGCTACACCGTGCTGACCGGCACCAGTTTCAGCGATAATTTTCTTTTTGCCCATGCGTTTAGCGAGAAGAACTTGTCCCAAGGCATTGTTAATCTTGTGGGCACCTGTATGGTTGAGGTCTTCACGTTTGAGGTAAATCTTGGCTCCACCAATATGCTGAGTCAAGTTTTTTGCGTAGTAAAGAGGTGTTTCGCGACCTACATACTGGCGCAAAAGTTGCTTTAACTCCTCTTGGAAACTTGGATCTGCCTGACTTTCACGATAAGCCTCTTCCAACTCCAATACTGCCGTCATCAATGTTTCTGGGACAAAACGTCCACCGAATTTCCCGTAAAATCCATCTTTATTTGGTTCTTGATATGCCATGTTTTACCCTCTCTATAAATCTTCTAATCTTTTCATGATCTTTTTGTCCGTTTGATTCTACTCCACTTGATACATCTACTGCAAAGGGAGTAAAGTGTTGAATAGCTTCTTCTACATTATCCTCATTGAGCCCGCCTGCGATGAAGAAAGGCTGAGATAGATCAGTCGTATCCAGTTGCCCCCAGTCAAAGGTCCGGCCACTTCCTGCCACAGGTGCATCAAAGAGGAGATAATCTGCCTGAGAATTGGGTACATGTCCATTCCCATCCACCTGCACAGCCTGAATGCTGGCACAAGGCAAATCATCAAACAAATCATCTGCCACTCGACCGTGAACCTGTACCAAATCCAAGCCAACCTTTTCAATCACTTCTAGTAATTCTGACCGACTTGGTGAAACAAATACGCCAACCTTTTTTACATTTGTAGGAATGATCTTAGCTAGCTCTGCTGCCTGTTCCAAGGTCACCTGTCTTTTGCTAGGTGCAAAGACAAAACCGATGTAGTCTGCCCCAGCCGACACAGCTGTTTCTACCGCTCCTTTGGTCGATAGTCCACAAATCTTAACCTTTGTCAATCTGCAACTCCTTGATTCTCTGAGCGACATCTTCTGCCTGCATGAGAGCTGTTCCTACCAAAATTCCGTTAAAGTAGGGTGCAACTCGTTTCGCATCTGCTCCTGTAAAAATAGCAGATTCAGAAATGTACAAGCAATCGTCCTTAAAGTATTGGGCCAAGTCTACACTGGTCTGCAAGTCAACTTCAAAGGTTGTTAAATTGCGATTGTTGACACCAATAATTTGAGCGCCAAGACGGTGAGCCACTTCTAGCTCAGCCAGATTATGAGTTTCCACCAACACTTCTAGTCCAAGCTCTGTAGCATAGTCATAAAGTTCCTTGAGGCGTTCTTCTGACAAGACTGCTACGATGAGCAAGATAACTGTCGCACCTGCATTGCGAGCACGGATGATTTGCTTTTCATCGATAATAAAATCCTTGTTTAAAGTCGGAATCTGTACCTGACTGGAAATCTCACGAAGATAATCCAAATGACCTTTAAAGAAAACCTCGTCTGTCAGAACAGAAATCATAACCGCACCGTTAGCCTCGTAAGTCTGGGCCTGTTGAACGATATCCACATCCAGATTGATATCACCCATACTTGGACTCGCCTTCTTGACTTCTGCAATGATTTGCAGACGTTCTTGATGGTTTTTCAAATATTCAGCTAAGCGATAGCTTGCTCGCAGGGGCTTAAGTTCCTCTCGCTCCATCTTTTCAACTTCACGCGCCTTCTGCTCTAGGATACGTGATAAAAATTCCTGACTCATCTTTGGTACTCCTGTAATAGTCTGAGTTTTTCCAGGGCCTTACCACTAGCAATCACTTGGCGTGCCATTTCAACTCCGTCCTTGATACTGTCTGCTTTACCATTGGCGTAGAATCCTAGACCAGCATTTAAAACGGTTGTTTCCAAGAATGGACTTGGTTCATTATTAAGAACGCTGACAAGGATGGCTGCATTCTCATGAGCATTTCCTCCACGAATGTCCTCAATGTCAATGCGTTCCATTCCCAAATCTTCTGGAGTAAAGGTTGACAAAGTGATTTCACCATTTTCAAGAAGGGCAATGCTGGTAGTACCATTCAAACCAGCTTCATCTAATCCTTCTGGACCAGCTACTACGATAGCACGTTTGCGACCCATGTTTTTCAAAACCTGAGCAGTACTTTCCAGAAGTTCAGGACGACTGATTCCTAGAAGCTGTGTTTCCAAGACCATTGGGTGAATGAGTGGACCTGTCAAATTCATGATGGTTGGAATTCCCAACTCCAAACGAGCTGGCATAATGTATTTCATGGCTGGGTGCATGTTTTTAGCAAAGAGAAAGACGATTCCTGTTTGGTCAAATACCTTACCCAATTGTGATGGTTTAAGGTCAATATTGATTCCCAAAGCTTGCAAGACATCTGCTGACCCAGATTTAGAAGAAATAGAGCGATTTCCATGTTTAGCCATATGGATTCCTCCACCTGCTAAGACAAAGGCTGCAGTTGTAGAAATGTTGAAGCTAAATGACTTATCTCCACCTGTACCGCAGTTATCCATAGCATCTTGAATGTTGGTTGGAATGTGTTGAGCATGCCCTCTCATAACTTGAGCGAGGGCTGTTCTTTCCTCAGGTGTTTCTCCCTTCATCTTGAGGGCTAAAAGTAGTGAAGCGATTTGTGCTTCTGTCACTCGCCCTGTCACGATGCGTTCGATCACATCTGTCATTTCAACACTTGATAAATCTTCAAAGTTCGCTAATTTTTCAATAATTTCTTTCATTTTGTCTTCCTCACTTTACAACTTTCTCGATAAAATTCTGAATAGAAGATAGGCCATCTGGCGTTCCAATACTTTCTGGATGATACTGCAAGCCATAAATCGGTAAGGTTTTGTGTTGAATCCCCATAATAGCTTGGTCATCTGTCGAACGAGCTGTCACTTCAAACTCTTCTGGCATCTCTTCAATTAAAATACTGTGGTAACGCATGACTGGACGATTGTCCTCAATCCCTTGATAGATAACCGATGGATTCTCAAAACGAATCTGGCTTTGTTTACCGTGCATAACTTTAGGAGCCAAACCTAACTTACCACCAAAGACTTCTGCGATGGCCTGGTGCCCCAAACAAATCCCTAGAATCGGTTTCTTACCTGCAAAATCACGAATCATTTCTTCCATCTTCCCAGCATCAGCTGGCCAACCTGGACCAGGAGAAAAGACCAGTCCATCTGCCTTTGTAGCTTCTTCATAAAGATTTGGATCATCATTTCTCAAAACCTGAACTTCTGCGAAATTCCCGATATATTGAGCTAGGTTATAAGTAAATGAATCATAATTATCAATCAGTAAAATCATGGTCTTAGTTCTCCCATTCTAGTCATAGATTTAGCTTTATTAATGGTTTCTTGGTATTCGTTTTGAGCGATAGAATCATAAACAATTCCTGCCCCAGCCTGTACATAGGCTGTTTTATTTTTTAGAATCATGGTTCGAATTGCAATGGCAAAGTCCATATCTCCAGTTGCTGAAAGGTAACCGATAGCCCCGGCATAAACACCACGCTTCTCTGTTTCTAATTCATAGATGCGTTTCATAGCCCGAATCTTTGGTGCCCCTGATACTGTTCCTGCCGGAAGAGTCGCTTTCAAGGCATCCACGGCAGTCAGTTCTGGAAGCAAACGTCCTTTAACCACGCTGGTCAAATGCATGACATAGCGGAAAAGTTCCACTTCCATATACTTGGTTACTTGGACACTTGCTGTTTCAGCAATTCTACCGATATCATTGCGTCCTAGGTCCACTAGCATTCGGTGTTCTGCGGTTTCCTTCTCATCAGAGAGTAGATCATTTGCAAGTGCTGCATCTTCCTCGTCATTGGCACCTCTAGGTCGCGTACCTGCAATTGGATTGGTTGTCACGATACCATTCTTGACGGACACCAAACTCTCTGGACTGGCACCGATGATTTGATAATCTCCAAAGTCATAAAAGTAGAGGTAATTTGATGGATTTGTCACTCGGAGATTTCTGTAGAAGTCAAAAGGATTTCCAGTTACTTCTGCGGAGAAACGCTGACTGAGCACGCATTGGAACATATCTCCATTGCGAATCAAGTCGCGAGCTGTTTCTACCATCTCTTCAAATTTCTGAGGTGCAATATGTGGTCTAAACTGAAGTGGAGAAACGTCCAAATCTTCAAATTCATTTGGAGCAGGGATCTTCAACTCTTCTAAAACCTGATTTAAAGCCACTTCTAGCTCATCATTGCTTCGATCACTGTAAAGAGCATCCTCGATGATATGAATTTTTTCTTTCTTGTGGTCAAATACCATATAACTCTCGTAAACAAAGAAATGCATATCTGGCGTCCCAATCGTATCCTCAGGAAGCTGGCCAATTTCTTCATAAAGAGAAATCATGTCATAACCAACAAAGCCAATCGCTCCACCACCAAAAGGTAGGTCTGAATGGTGCTGGCTCTTATGAGTCACCTCATAGAGGAAATCCAAGGGGTCACGATCAATCACTTGGCCATTTTGATATAGGACTCCATTCTCAAACTTAATCTCAAAAACTGGATTATAAGCCAAGATAGAAAATCGAGCATTTTCCTTTTCTCTTGGGATACTTTCAAGTATAACCTTGTGTTGTCCATTTAAGCGCATATACGCCAAGATTGGTGATAAAACATCTCCATGAATGATTCGTTCCATTGTAATTTCCCTTTCAGTTCTTCTTAAATCCCGTGTTTATTCTACAAAAAATCCCCACGCAAAATAACTTGCGTGAGGACGAAATTCGCGGTGCCACCTCAATTATAGGATTTCTCCTATCTCTCATTCCTGTCTCAGATAGCTCCTGTAACAGGTTGTGCGATAAAGGGCACTCCCTTGAGAATTATGTTTTCTTCTCTCATTTCAGACGGACCCAACCTTACAGCTTTCTCTGCTTGTTTTCAGCAACCACAAGCTCTCTGTGAGAGAAACAGCTATAATTTTTCCATCTTTTATTTTTTAGCTTCAAGGTAGTCTGCAATAGCAGCTACGTCCTTGTCTCCACGACCAGAGACATTGATGATGATAATCTCATCTTTACTTAGTTTTGGTGCGCGTTTGACTGCTTCTGCGATGGCATGCGAGCTTTCGATCGCTGGGATAATTCCTTCAGTCTTGCTAAGTAAAAGCAAGGCTTGAACAGCCTCTTCATCAGTTGCTGCAACATACTCTACACGACCAGAGTCTTTAAAGAAGGCATGTTCTGGACCAACCCCTGGATAGTCCAAACCTGCTGAGATAGAGTAAACTGGCGCGAGCTCTCCATCTTCCTTAAAGACTGCATAGGTCTTCATTCCATCGACAATTCCGACACTACCCTTGGTCATTGTTGCTGCGTGTTTGTCGGTATCTAGACCGTGACCAGCAGCTTCTACCCCAACCAATTTAACTTCTTCATCAGCTACATACTGTGAAAAAGCTCCGATGGCATTGGAACCACCGCCCACACAGGCAATGACGTAGTCTGGCAGACGTCCTTCTTTTTCCAAAATTTGACGACGAGATTCTTCACTAATCACTTTTTGGAACTCATGAACAATCGTTGGATAAGGGTGAGGACCTACAGCCGAACCTAAAACGTAGAAGGCTTCAAGGTCATTCATCCATGCTCCAAAGGCTGCGTCAACCGCATCTTTGAGGGTACGAGTACCAGTTTCAACTGCGTGAACAGTTGCTCCCATCATCTCCATACGGAAGACATTGAGACGTTGACGCTCCACATCTTCTGCCCCCATGTAGACATCACATGCCATACCAAATTTGGCTGCCGCTGCAGCTGTCGCAACACCGTGCTGGCCAGCTCCTGTTTCAGCAATGACACGTTTTTTACCCATGCGTTTAGCTAGAAGGATTTGTCCAAGAACATTGTTGAGTTTGTGTGAACCAAGGTGGTTAAGGTCTTCACGCTTGAGATAAATCTTAGCTCCACCGAGGTGCTCTGTCAAGCTTTCAGCAAAATAGAGTGGTGTTTCACGACCTGAATAATCCTTCAAGTAATGGCGAAACTCAGCTAAAAACTCTGGATCATCCTTGTATTTTTCAAAAGTCACTTCCAATTCATCGAGTAAAACCTGAATTGGTTCTGGTACAAAACTACCACCAAATTGTCCAAAATAACCTTTAGTTGTCATAAAATTTTCCTCCTTCTGTATGAATCCGACTTTTTGTTTACTTTTAGTAGTAGGCAAGAAGCTGTAGATAGAACTCAAGTTCATCAAAGCTACTTAACGCCCTAATAAAAGATAAACAAAATGACGGATAGAAAAAAGCCCACACACGGAATTTCCTTCCATGTGAGGGCGTTTGTAACGCGGTACCACCTCAATTGTAAAGAGAATATCCCCTTTACATCTCTGCCTTGTCTAACAACAAGTTGCACTGTAAGGTGTGCGCACCGAATTTTCATTGTTTCAAATTCACTTTTAAAATCAGCCCAATTTCACTAGTTCCAACCACCTGTTCGCAGTAACCACAGGCTCCCTGAAGATCAAAAATAATTACTTTTCTGATTTGTTGAGTTAATTATATGTTATTGTTTTTTCTTTGTCAACCGTTTTCATTCATTTTTTACTAATTTTTTTTATTAGTTTTTTGAAGAAGCAAGAACTTCTTCAGAAACTCTGACAAAAGTCTCGATGATATAGTCTACTTCTTCATCCGTTAATTTCGTGTGAAGTGGCAGTGTAATTTCATTTTCAAAGAAGGCATAAGCTCGTGGATAATCTGCCATATCAAAACCAAGATTCTTATAAGCTGTCAAAAGAGGAAGCGGTTTGTAGTGAACGTTACTTGCGATTCCAGCTTTGGCCAATTCTTGGATGATTTGATTGCGTTGCTCGAGACTAGCACCTTCTACATGGGTGATGTAGAGGTGACGACAAGATTCTACAGTATCTGTCTCATGAGCCAATGGATGGATTCGAGTCCCTGCAAATCCACGGTCATAGCGATCTACGATGTCCTTACGACGTTGTAGCAAAGCAGGATAACGGTCCAACTGAACCAGACCAAGCGAAGCCATGATATCTGTCATGTTGCACTTGTAGGCAGGAGTTACGATATCATATTCCCATGAACCTAGTTGCATCTTGGCAAGTGCATCTTTGGTTTGACCATGAAGAGATAGAATTTGGAATTCCTTGTACATTTCTTCATCATCAATAGCTGGATTAGCTTTCCAAGTAGCACTTCCTCCTTCAGCAGTTGTGAAGTTCTTAACTGCGTGGAAAGAGAAGGACGTAAAGTCTGCAATAGAACCAGCTGGTTGTCCTTTGTAGGTCGAACCCAAAGCATGGGCACTATCAGATACTACAACAATACGGTTAAAGACCTTTTGCCACTTGCTAGTAGCTGTAAAGAGGTCACGTTTCTTTTCTACAACTTGGAACAAACGGTCATAGTCACAGATAATCCCTGCAAGTTCAACTGGGATGATAACCTTTGTCTTCTCAGTAATTGCTTGCTCAAGCTTGTCATAGTCCATTTCAAAGGTGTCATCTTGGATATCAACCATAACTGGTGTAGCACCTACGTGAGTGATAACGCTACATGATGCTGTATAAGTCATAGCTGGAACGATAACTTCATCGCCAGGACCCACTTCAAGCACGCGCAAGATTAATTCAAGAGCTGCTGTTGCAGAGTTGAGGCAGACTGTCTTAGGTGTCTGAGTATAGGCAGATAGACGACGCTCCAATTCTTTTGTCTTTGGACCTGTTGTGATCCAACCAGAACGGAGGGTATCTGCTACTTCAGCAATTTCAGCTTCGGTAATATCAGGTGGTGAAAATGGAATATTATACTTTGTCATTGTTTTACTCCTTTGATTGGTTTCAATCTTGCGACTACTTATTTTAAAACTTCAAATACAGTCTGGAACATGATCTTAATATCCCCGAAGAAATTAAAATCACGTAGGTAGGCTAGATTATAGTGCATCTTTTCTGGTAGGACTCTTTCGACATAGGCCTGGTCAACCGTCATACCTTTTGCAGTCATTTGACTGATAATGGCATCCTCGTCCTTATAGTTAATGCTGGCAAGCGATGTAATCCCCGCTGGCAAGAGCAAGGTAGCCATCATTTCAGGACTATACTGCTCTGTGTAGCGTGGCACTTCTGGACGAGTTCCCACAAAGGACATCTCTCCTTTGAGGACATTGACCAATTGCGGCAATTCATCCAAACGAACACGTCGAATGAAATTTCCAACCTTGGTGATACGGCTATCATTTGCAGAAGTTACTAGACTTCCTTTTTTATCCGCATCCGTCACCATAGTCCGGAATTTCCAAATCTTGAAATGTCGGTTGTACTGGGTTACCCGCACTTGCTTGTAAATGACTGGGCCCTTGCTATCTAGCTTGATCCAAATGCTTAGAATCAGAAATACGGGTAAGGTCAAGATTAACAAGATCAAGGCTAGAAACAAATCTAGACAGCGCTTGAGAATCAGAGAGCCTTTTCTTTTAGAAACAAGCTGGTAGTATGGTTTTACCTCATCTAATTGCATTTCTTGAGGTAGTTCATCCCATTTCAGCATGCACATTCTCCTCTGCTTTTAATATGTAATCTTTATTAACATTCTACATTATACCACAAAATGAAAGAGGCAGTGCAAGAAATATGTATTTTAAAGGAATTCTTCCCTAGGAAAGAGCCCCTGCCTGCAAACTATACATCTTGTGATAGGTTCCACCTAAAGCCAAAAGCTCCTCATGGGTTCCACTCTCAATAATACGTCCCTTGTCTAGGACATAGATACAGTTGGCATCTTGGATAGTAGAGAGACGATGGGCAATGGCAATGGTTGTTCGGCCCTGTCTCATCTTGGCTAGAGAATTTTGAACCAAGGATTCTGTTTCAGAATCAATATTGGCTGTCGCTTCATCCAAAATCAGAATTTTAGGTTGACTGGCAACAGTTCTTGCGAAGGCAAGAAGTTGACGCTGACCGGTTGAAAAACTCGAACCACGCTCAGACACAGGAGCATCATAGCCTAATGGAAGATCCTGAATGAAAGAATCTGCATCGACAAACTCTGCTGCTGCCTTAACCTGGTCATCGCTGATATCTTGGTACATAGCGATATTGGACTTGATGGTCCCATGATAGAGGAAAGGTTCCTGTAGGACCAGACCGATATTTTTTCTCAATTCCTCTTGGCTATACTTACGAATATCCACACCATCTAGGAGAACTCGACCAGACTGGAATTCATAAAAGCGCATGAGAACATTAATGATAGAAGATTTCCCAGAGCCTGTATGTCCGACAAAGGCGATGGTTTCACCTTTATTAACCGTAAAGGAAATATCATCGAGAATCTGGTGTTTCCCATCATAAGAGAAGGACACATGTTCAAAACGGATATTTCCTTCTCTAATCTCCGCTTGTCCATTTTCTTGGGCCGGTTCATAGTTGGTTTCATCGATAAGTGCAAAAACGCGACCTGCTGACACCATAGATGTCTGAAGGGTAGAAAAGTTTTGCGTTACCTCGATGAGGGGATCAAAGAGACGATTGATGTACTGGATAAAGGCATACATAGTTCCTGCCGTTATTCCTAGATAAAGTCCACGATAGCCAAAGTAAGCCATCAAAACTGCATATCCTAAAAGCTTCAACAAACTCAAAGCTGGACGTAAAAAGAGAGAATCCAAGGCTACTGAACGGTTAGCGTAAACTAGATGCTCCTGATTTATCTCATCAAACTCTTCTTGCAGGCGTTTTTCTTGATTAAAGGCTTGAATAATGCGAATCCCTTCGATATTTTCTGCCAGCTTACTGTTAATATCTGACAAGAGACTCCTAGTTTTTTCGATAACCTTGACCGATTTTTTACGGTAGAGATTAACCAAAAGGAAAATCAAGGGTAGAAAGAGCAAGACTAAAACTGTCAGACGATAATCCAAAATAAGCATGGTATAAAGGGTTGTCACAAAGATAAAGACTGCCGAGATAAAGCTGGACAAGATCCCTGAGAACATATCACTAATAGTCTCAGTGTCATTGGTCAAACGCGAAACGATGGAACCTGCAGGTGTTTTATCAAAGTAAGACATGCCTAGCTTCTCCATATTGGCAAAGGCATCCCGTCGAATATCTCTAACGATGCTGTAGGACACACGCGCAAAGAGGATGTTCCCTACATATTGGACAATGGTTTGAAGAATGTAGAGTCCATAGTAGGCCAGCAAAACTGTAACAGCAAGCTGGTTGAGATTATGTAGATACTGGTCGATAAAGTGCGAAGCTACCAAGGGGATGATACTCTTGATAACAGTCGTCGTAAGGAGAAAAGCGAGTGCTAAAAAGGTGAGGAGACCATAGGGCTTGAGATAGGACATCAAGCGTTTCAATACAGCCCATTGTGCTTGTTTATTGCGCATCTTCTTCTCCTTTCATTTCTAACTGCTGAGACTGGTAGGTTTGGGCATACCAACCATCCAAGGCGAGTAAGCCCTCGTGTGTCCCTCGTTCAATAATGCGACCATTCTGCATGACCATAATCAAATCCGCATGAACAACTGCACTGAGACGATGGGCAGTGATAATGGTTGTCTTGTCCTTGCGAGTTTCCTTGAGATTATCGATAATAGCGAACTCTGTCTTAGCATCTACAGCTGATAAGGAATCATCTAAAATCAGGATATCAGGATTTAAAATCATAGCCCGACTCATAGCCAGACGTTGCTTTTGTCCACCAGATAGACTGACACCTTTTTCGCCGATAACCGTATCAAATCCCTGGGGCATAGCTTGAATGTCTTGATAGACTTGAGCCAACTTGGTTGCTTCTTCTACTTTTGAGAAAGGCAGGTTAGGATTCCCAAATCGAATATTGTCTAGGATAGAGCTGGCAAAGAGAAATTGGTCCTGCGGAACGTATCCCATCAAACTACGCAAGTCAGCTAGTCGATAGTCACGAATGTCATGCCCATTTAGATAAATGGCTCCGTGATCAACATCATACTCACGTAGGAGCAACTTAATCAAAGCAGTTTTCCCTGAACCAGTTTGCCCAACCAAGCCAAGAGTTTGCCCCTTTTCAAGACTAAAGTAAATATCTCGCAACGTCTCCTCATCTTCAAATGCAAAACGATCAATGGCATAGTCCAAACGCCCATTTTCAATCCCATCAAGAGGAGATTCCGGATCGTTCACAGGTGATTCTTGAGACAAGAGGCTCTCAATCCGTTGATAAGAGACTTTCCCTCTCTGAGTAATATTAAAGAGAAAACCAATTGCCATCAAGGGCCAGACCAGCATATCCAAGTAAGAGATAAAAGTGACCAGATTCCCAACAGTTACCTGTCCTTCTTGTACCATAAAGGCACCGACCAAGAGAGTTAAAGCATAGGAAGAACCAACAAAAAGCAGAACCATCGGGTCAAAGAGACTATCATATTTCATGGTTTGCAGATTCTTTTGGAAGGTCAAATCATTAACTTCCTGAAAAGATGCCAATTCATCAGACTGATAGCCAAAGGATTTGGTTACCTTAATTCCTGATACATATTCCTGAACCTTATTGTTGAGTTCAGAAAAGGCTGCTTGCGATTCGCCAAAAGCTTTATGGGTCTTTCTCCCCAGACGACTAGTCGCATAGGCCATAAATGGCAAGGGAAGAATAGCAACCAAGGTCATCTGCCAAGAGATGCTAAAGAGCATAGTTAGTAAAGTCACCAAGGCTGTGATGGAAGCATCTACCGCAGACATAACACCACCACCTGCTAGACGAGTCAGAGCATTGATATCATTAGTTGCGTGAGCCATCAAATCCCCTGTCCGATAATTCTGATAAAAAGCAGGCGACATTTTTGTAAAGTGCTCAAATAGTCTTGAACGCATGATTTGTCCCAGTCGGTAGGAGGTTCCTAGGATATACATGCGCCAAACGTAACGCAGATAGTACATCCCAAAAGCTGCCAATAGGAGATAAAAGAGATGAAGCAGGAGCTCATCCTGTGTTAATCGTCCCGAAGTAATTGCATCGATCACGCGCCCCATAACCATAGGTGGGATGAGGTTTAGTACAGAAACCAAAACCAAAGCTACAATTCCAACTAGGTAACGGCGTTTTTCTAATTTAAAAAACCACCAGAGTTTTTGGATGATGGACATAAAATTCCTTTCTAATGACAAATGGAAACCTGAGGCATGGACCCCAGGTTTTTCTTATTCATAGGTGACGACACTCACTTGAACTTTGTCATACTCAGTGATAAAGATATTCATAGGAGTAACATTTCATTTATTTTCAATCTTTTACATAAATCATTCTTTATTATATAGGAATGACCTTGATTTTTCAAACTATACGCTGGGGAATTACTTCTTTTTCTGGTATAATATTGTCTATAATCTGAATGAAAAGGTACACACTATGAAACTAATCTCATGGAACATTGATTCCCTCAATGCAGCGTTGACGAGTGACTCTGCGCGTGCGAAATTGTCTCAAGACGTTCTCCAAACTTTGGTAGCCGAAGACGCTGATATCATTGCTATCCAGGAAACCAAGCTTTCAGCTAAAGGCCCTACAAAAAAACACCTTGAGGTACTGGAAGAACTCTTCCCTGGATATGAAAACACTTGGCGCTCTTCTCAAGATCCTGCCCGTAAAGGCTATGCTGGAACTATGTTCCTCTATAAGAAAGAACTCACTCCAACTGTTAGCTTCCCAGAGATTGGCGCCCCTTCTACTATGGACTTGGAAGGCCGCATCATTACCCTAGAATTTGATAAATTTTTCGTAACTCAAGTCTACACACCTAACGCTGGGGATGGACTCAAACGTTTGGAAGAACGTCAAGTTTGGGACATCAAATATGCGGAATACTTGGCTGAGTTAGACAAGAAAAAACCAGTTCTTGCTACAGGTGACTACAACGTTGCCCACAAGGAAATTGACCTTGCCAACCCAGCAAGCAACCGTCGTTCACCAGGTTTCACAGACGAAGAACGTGAAGGATTTACAAACCTTTTAGCCAAAGGATTTACCGACACTTTCCGCCATGTTCACGGAGATGTTCCAGAACGCTACACTTGGTGGGCCCAACGCAGCAAGACTTCAAAAATCAACAACACAGGCTGGAGAATCGACTACTGGCTCACAAGTAACCGTGTAGCAGATAAAGTTACCAAGTCAGATATGATAGATTCAGGCGCTCGCCAAGACCATACACCGATTGTCTTGGAGATTGAATTGTAAGGAGTTTCTTTATGGACTACAATGCAGTTATTCCCGAGTTTATGGTATCAAATATAGAACAGTCCCGTTCCTTCTACTGTGATTTACTGGGTTTTACGATCGAATACGAGCGACCAGAAGAAAACTTCCTCTTCTTATCGCTTGAAGATTGCCAGCTAATGTTAGAGGAGGGAACAAAGGATGAATTAGTTGAACTGACCTACCCCTTTGGTCGTGGAGTCAACATTTCCTTTGGCATAAAGGATGTCCCTCGACTCTATCAGAAATTAATCAAGTCTGACTATCCTATTCATCGTCCTTTGACTAAAAGAGAATTTCGTGTTGATGAACAATATATCTACCCTCATGAATTTGCAGTTTTAGACCCAGATGGCTATTTTTTAAGATTTAGCGAATAGAATGATAAATCATTAGAGTGAAAAAGTAATAAAAAAAGAGGCATCTGCCTCTTTTTTTGTTTCTATATCCTCACCTGTCTATCTTCTGACCGTTGTCCTGTGACAAACATGGTGAAGGTTGCTTTGCAGACATTTCGACCATCTTGGTTGATGATGTCAACATCGACGACACAAGTGGTGCGTCCGTGATGGACACATTCTCCTTTGATAGTAAGAACGTCTCCTAGATTTCCAGCTTTCAGATAGTTGATAGAAGACTGGAGTGTCACTCCGTCTAATCCTAGCGAAATCACCACAAGACCACTGATTTGGTCACAAAGGGTAAATAGATAGCCTCCATGGGCATTTCCATAGTAGTTGAGCGACGAGTCCACTACTTTTGTTGTTACCACCACGTGACCATCTCTCATTTTTTCAATTTCGTAGTTTTCAAAGGCAGATATAGCGTCAAAGTGAAAATCTTTCATACGTTCCTCCTGATATTTCAAACGACACTATGATACTACTTTTCAAGACTCTACGCAAGAGAGAAGCACTTATTCAGGTAAAATCCCAACCTGCTCCACAAAGCGCATAAAGGCAACTTGTCCTTCTTCTGTTTGCTTGTAAACTCCTGCATCTTCCAAAACTCGAGCAAAGATTTTTCCAACAGATTCTTGGACGATATTAAGAGCTTGGTCTTTGTCAGTCAATCCAGGATGGGATTCTTTCAATTCATCCGCCCATTCTTGGTGATAATCTGCTACTAGAACATCCTCTCCAACCAGGTAAGCTGCTACTTGCTCCACTTCTTCCTTCAAGCGTGGTGGCAAGATAGCCAATCCCATAACCTCTATCAAGCCGATATTTTCCTTCTTGATATGTTGGACATCCTTGTGGGGATGATAGATACCATCTGGATGCTCTGGAGATGTTTGATTGTCTCTCAAAACCAAGTCCAACTCAAACTGCCCATCTCGCTTACGGGCTATCGGTGTGATAGTGTGATGCGGTGTTCCATTACTTTCTGCCAAGACCTGTACACTTGGATCTGAGTATTGGCGCCAAGCCAGTAAGATTTTCTCAGCAAGATTGGTCAAATCGTCTTTTGAATCCGACGTTAATCGAATCACTGACATAGGCCACTGAACAATTCCTGCTTTGACAGATTCAGAACCTTCAAAGGTAAAGCTCTTTTGTAAAGGCGCCACTTCCATCGGGAATACATGTCGCCCACCTTGATAATGATCGTGCGTCAGAATGGAACCACCCACGATTGGTAGATCAGCATTCGAACCAGCAAAGTAACCCGGAAACTGCTCTACAATTGCTAACAAACGCTCAAAACTTTGACGACTGATGGCCATGGGACGATGTTGGCTATCTAAGAAAATACAGTGCTCATTAAAGTACGCATAAGGCGAATACTGGAAGCCCCACTCCTGCCCAGAAATATCAAAACGGATAATACGATGATTGCTTCTAGCTGGATGGTTGACACGACCATGATAGCCTTCATTTTCCATACAGAGCTGACACTGAGGATAGTTACTGGACTTGACTAACTTGGCTGCCGCAATCTCCTTTGGATCCTTTTCAGGTTTAGAGAGATTGATAGTAATCTCCAGTTCACCGTAGTCAGACGGTACACGATAAGCAATATTCTTTGCGATAGCCTTTAGTTTGATGTAGTCATTTTTCTGACTGAGTTGGTAGAAGTCTGCAATTGCCTGCTCTGGTGACTGGGCATAGGTATTCCAAAAATCACGATTGACCTGACTTGGAAAAGGGGTTACCAAGTCCATGAGGTCAGCACCGAGAATCTCACGCGCAGCCAGACTATCTTCAATCGTTTCCAAGCGAACTGCTTCCTCGACAAGCTGGTCTTTGAGGTCAATCAAGTTATCTTGGCCAGTCTTGACTTCGAGAACTCCATCTCCCACCAGTGCTAAAACACGATTGGTCAGATAGATACGGTCCAACTCTTCAAAGGTGCTTTCTGCAATGACTTTGGTCACAAATGTTTCTACTAAGGTCACTAGAAAACCTCCTCCTGACTAAGCAAGAACGCGAGTGCCACCTGCAACTTCAGCGATATAGAAGCTTGGTGCATAGCCAACTACTTCTTCGTAGTGCTTGCCAACAGCTTCTTTAAAGGCCTCAACCGCATCTTTTTGAACCAAGGCAATGGCGCAACCACCAAAGCCTGCTCCTGTCATACGAGCACCGAGAACACCTTCTTGAGCCCAAGCTGTATGAACAAGGGTATCCAATTCCAAACCAGTCACTTCATAGTCGTGCTCAAGTGAAACATGAGAAGCATTCATCAAACGACCAAACTTGTCCAAATTTCCTGCTTGAAGAGCCGCTTGTGCCTTAAGGGTGCGTTGATTTTCAAGAACAGCATGGCGGGCACGTTTCAAACGATTTGCGTCTTTGATTAGATAGCTGTATTCATCAAAAGCCCATTCATCCAACTCACCTAAAGTCTGGATATCCAAGGCAACTTGGAGTTCTTCCACTGCTTTTTCACATTCAGCACGGCGTTCATTGTACTTAGAATCTGCTAGTTCACGGCGCTTATTGGTATTCATAATCACAACGACATTGTCTTTCAAATCAAGTGGTACCAAGTCGTATTCTAGAGTGTTAGTATCCAGGTAAATAGCACGGTGGTCAGCCCCCATACCGATGGCAAACTGGTCCATGATACCAGAGTTAACACCGATAAAGTTATTTTCTGTCAATTTTCCGATTTTAACTAAGTCTAGACGGTCCAATTTTAGGTCAAAGAGGTATTCTGCCACGACACCTGTCAAAAGCTCCAAGGATGCAGAAGAAGACAAGCCCGCACCATTTGGTATATTCCCAAAAACATAGAAATCAAACCCTTTATCAATCACATGACCAGCTTCTTGCAAGAAATGAAGGACACCCTTTGGATAGTTGGTCCAGTTGTGCTCTTTCTCAAACTTAAGGTCAGCTAGAGGCACTTCGATGATTCCTTTATCCTCAAAGTTAGCTGAGTAAAAACGCAATACTTGGTCATCACGCTTACGTGCGGCCCCATAAGTTCCGAGTGAAATAGCAGCTGGGAAAACATGGCCACCATTATAGTCAGTATGTTCCCCAATCAAGTTGATACGGCCTGGTGAGAAGAAGGTTTGATCTGCTTCTTGACCAAAAACCGCAAGAAAGTCCTTGCGAAGTGCATCAGCAGTAAGATGTTGTGTCATATGAATTCTCCTTTGACAATTTGTCAGGTAAAAAAATTTACCTTGTAATCGTTTTCTTCTATTGTACCCAAGGGTTTTGCTTTGGTCAACAATTTTACCGATATTTTACTAAACTATGAGTAAAAAGCAAGAAAAATATGCTATAATAACCTAAAAAGGAGGGGAATTATGGCTACACTCAAAGATATCGCTCAGCTAGCCTCTGTTTCAATCGCAACTGTATCCCGTGTCCTCAATCGCGATCAGAGTCTATCTGTCACAGAAGAAACCCGACATCGTATTTTAACCGTCGCCGAAGAACTAGGTTACACCAAGCATCTCAAAACTGGTGAATCTCATAAACTCAAACAAAAGATTGCCATCATCCAATGGGTCAGTGAACAGGGAGAGTTAGAAGACCTCTACTACTACCAGATTCGACTAGGAATTGAAAATAGAGCCCAAGAATTAGATTACGAAATCTTGCGCTATTTCAACGACCAACCTTTCACGCTTAGCGAAGAAGTCATTGGAATTCTTTGTATTGGAAAATTTAGCCAAGCACAGATTGCCTCATTTGAAGAATATCAAAAACCTCTAGTTTTTCTTGATAGTGACACCATCGCCTTGGGCCATACCTGTGTCATTACAGATTTTAATAATGCTGTTAGACAGGTGGTTGATTACTTTACAGACCACGGGATTAAGAAGATTGGTATCTTATCCGGTCTTGAAACTACTACTGACCAAGAAGAAGTCATCGCAGACAAGCGTTTAGATTACTTCAAATCTTATACGCAAGAAAAAGGAATTTATAACGAGAAATTCGTTTTCCAAGGTCTATTTACTGCTCAATCTGGATATGATTTAATGAAAGAAGCTATCGAAAAATTAGGAGAGAAGCTTCCACAAGCCTTTTTTGCAGCCAGTGATAGCTTGGCCATTGGTGCCCTTCGCGCCCTTCAAGAAGCCAGCATCAGCATACCAGAGCGCGTCAGCATTATTTCCTTTAATGATACCATTCTGACTAAGCAAGTGTTCCCACCACTTTCCAGTATTACAGTCTACACCGAAGAAATGGGACGCACAGGAATGGATATTCTGAACAGAGAAGTCCTTCACGGCCGTAAAATCCCAAGCCTCACTATGCTGGGAACCAAACTGACTTTAAGAGAAAGTACTTCGCATTAAGCGCAATAGTTAAACACAAAAAAACCTAATAGAGATTCTCAAATCCTATTAGGTTTTTCTTTTTATCCTCAATGAAAATCAAAGAGCAAACTAGGAAGCTAGCCGCAGGTTGCTCAAAGCACTACTTTGAGGTTGTAGATAAGACTGACGATGTCAGTTACCTATATCTACGACAAGCTGAAGCTGACGTGGTTTGAAGAGATTTTCGAAGAGTATTAATCCATCACAATCATAGACTTGATAGTCTTGCGCTCATCCATATCTTTATAGGCTTGGTCAATATCTTCCAGTTTATAACTTGAAGTAAAGACACGACCTGGATTGATATCACCGTCAAGGACAGCTTTGAGCAAGAATTGTTTATCGTATGTTGTCGCAGAAGCTGCTCCACCTGCAACAGAGATATTTTGCATAAAGGTTGAACCAAGTGCACGATTCTTATAATGTGGAACTCCTACAAATCCCATGCGACCGCCATTATGAAGGACACCCAGTGCTTGCTCAACAGCAGCCTCAGTACCAACACACTCAAGTGCTGCATCTGCTCCACCGCCAAGAATTTCACGTACCTTGGCAATTCCTTCTTCTCCTCGCTCAGCTACGACTGCTGTCGCGCCTGACTCCAAGGCCATTTGTTGACGGTCTTCGTGGCGACTCATAAGGACAATTTGGGATGCGCCACGCATCTTAGCTGCAATGACAGCACATTGACCAACAGCCCCATCCCCAATAACGACAACTTTGTCGCCTTTTTGCACATTAGCCACACGCGCTGCATGGTAACCGGTCGGCATGACATCAGCAAGTGTCAAAAGTGACTTGAGCATGCCTTCGCTATAATCTGAAGGTTGACCAGGAATTTTCACAAGTGCCCAATTAGCGTAGTGGAAACGGAGATATTCAGCTTGGAAATTTCCTCCTAGATTATTTCCAATATGATTGTCACAAGAACCATCAAATCCAGCACGACAAGCGTCGCATTCCCCACAGCCATGAGTAAATGGTACAATCACAAAATCACCGGGCTTGACTGTTGTAATGGCCTCTCCAGTTTCTTCAACGATTCCAATTGCTTCGTGTCCACTATTTTTGTGACCCGCTTTAATATCTGGATTTCGGTAACTCCATAGGTCTGAACCACATACGCAAGCACGAACCACACGGATAATCACATCATCCGCTTCTTGAATGCTTGGATGTTTAACCTCTTCAATACCAACCTGACCTGCTTTTTTATAGACTGCTGATTTCATAAACATTTACCTCTCTGTATCTAACTTACTTCAAGTATACACTTTTTATGAAGCTTTCGCTTTCTTATACTACGCCTCATCAATGATGATGTTCATGTCCATGGTTTTGGACTGCTTCTAGCTCTTCCATATTTCGCTTATGAGTTTGATGACTTGCTAGGTCTGCGTCAATCTCAATGGTGATATTTTGAAAACCACAATCTTTGAGTTTGCTTCGAATCGATTCCTTGCAAAGCTCCATCTGTTCAATTTCTTTTAGACAAACATGGACAATGGCATTTTTCTCCAAACCATCCATGGTCCAGAGATTGAGCTGATTAAGGCTAGCAACATGGTCCAACTGCTCCAAGTCGCTTTTTACTTGCTTGATATCTACTCCTTCCGGTACAGCATCTAAGAAAATCTTAAGTGTGGACCAAAAACGTGGAATAGCTTTTGACAGAATAAAGATAGAGATGACAAGAGATAAGAGCGGATCCAGAATATACCAGTCGGTAAATCGCAGAACAATGGCCATCAGGATAACAGCCACCCACCCCAGAGTATCTTCTAGAAAATGAAGGCTCAAAATAGACTCATTCTTGGTTTTTCCCTTACGAACTACTAGACTTGCTATTACATTAACGCTGATAGCAATGATTCCTAACCAGAGGATTCCTTCATCATTGACCGCTTGTGGATGAAAGAGTTTCGTTATATTTCCCAAGATTACCAGAACAGATCCTGTCATCAGAATCACAGCCGTTACCATGGCCCCCAAAAGGCTAAATCGTTTGTAACCCAAGGTGTAATGACTATCTTCTTCACGATTAGAGATTGTTTCAAGAAAGGCTGATACCCCAATTGCGATCGCATCACCCAAGTCATGGACCGAATCCGCAAGGACAGCGCTGGATCCAAAAATCCCTCCTGCAATAAACTCAACAATGGCATAACTCAAATTCAAGAAAAAAGCCAGCCAGACCGCATGTTTTGTCTTCATAATCCTATTTCCTTTGTTATAATAGATTCATGAACATCATGTTCATTATCATTATCTAACATTCACAACAGAAAGGATAGGGGCAAACCGTTTAGGGTGTCCGTTACTGAACAGTTTGTTCTAAGTGTCCATATGACAGCACAGGATCGTCGTATTACTAAGACTCGAAAAGCCATCTATAATGCTTTTTTACAATTACTCAATCAAAAAGACTACGAGGCCATCACCGTTCAGGAAATCATTGACCTTGCTGATGTGGGGCGCTCAACCTTTTACAGCCATTACGAGAGTAAGGAGTTACTACTGGATGAACTCTGCCAAAAGCTCTTTCATCACCTCTTTGAGCGTGCTGAACACCTCTCTCCACAAGACTACCTGGCCCATATCTTTCAGCATTTCAAGAAAAATCAAGACCATGTGACCAGTCTCTTGCTCTCTAAAAACGATTATTTTATACGGCAACTGCGAAAAGAACTGGAGCATGACGTCTATCCAATGGTAGCCGACGAACTTATCAAGTCCCATCCAACCATTCCTCACTCCTACCTCAAACACCTGGTCGTCAGCCATTTCATCGAAACCCTGAGCTGGTGGTTGAAGAAAGGTAAGTCCTACACGGAACAAGAAGTGATTCAGTTTTATTTGGAGATTTTAAAAGTGGGTACTAACTAGAAAGGCGTGTCTTCAATGTCCATCGTGAAATTTTATTTTGTATTTCCAGCCCTATTCATGCTTCACGAACTCGAAGAAATCGTTTGGATGCCATCCTTTGTCAAAAAAATATCAATCCAGTATCCAAACAATCGAATCCTTTCTTATTACACTCCTTTTGCTTTCAACTTTATTGTCTTGGAGCAATTTCTCATCCTTATGACGTCGCTATATCTTAGTTACCAGTTTGATAACTATACCATTTACGCAACCATCATAATCGCTTATATCTACCATGTATTAGGACATCTGATTCAGACAATCGTTATTCGAAAATATGTGCCTGGATTGTTGACGGGCATTTTAACGAGTTTGTTTGCTCTTTGCAATCTCAAAAATGAATTTCCAATTAAACTTTATGGTTACTCTCTTTTTACCTTATTGGTTATTATTTTAAATCTTGTAGTATCATTTATGATTCTTCATAAAATCAGTCATAAAAAATAGTACTCAGGCAATCATATCTTAGAAAGGAAACCCTATGTTCTTCCCCATTCTTCTCGGCTTTTTTACGGCCTTCTTTGCCCTTGCTTTTGTTCTTCTTCACTTATTGGCTTCTCTGTCTGAAGTTAAAAAAGGGAATCACACTCTAGGAAATACATTTCTCCTTATCGGAAGTAGCCTTGCGACCTTATCTATCTTCCTCTACTTCTTTTTGCCGATTATCGCACTATCTCTTTGGCTGATTGGCTGTGGATTAATTTGCTACGGAGCCTATTGGAATGGCAAACAAAAAGAAAACTTCCATCCAGCCCACCATCTGATTCGAATTGGAATTGCACTGGTGCTTACCATCTTGTTAGCCTTGGTACAATAAAAAAGGATCTTTTGATCCTTTTTTGTATACTCATAAACTAATACTCCTTTGATTATTGCTTAAGTATTCCTTCTTGAAGGAGAAACTCATGCGCAACCTCTTCAGCTGATTTACCTTCCACACCAACTTGATAGTTCATCTGACTCATCTGGCTCTCGGTGATTTTTCCAGCTAGTTTATTAAGAACATCTTCCAACTCAGGATGTTTTTCGAGTAACTCAGCTTTCATGAGTGGAGCCCCTTGATAAGGTGGGAAGAGGTGTTGATCATCTTCTAAAATCATCAAGTCATACCTAGCAATTTCAGCATCCGTTGAGTAAGCATCTGTAATTTGAATATCACCTGACTGGATGGCTTGGTAGCGAAGAGCTGGTTCCATGGTTGCCACATTGAGATTCAATCCATAAACAGACTGCAAGCCCTTGTTTCCATCCTCACGGTCATTAAACTCCAGAGTGAATCCCGCCTTGAGCTGTCCTTCTACTTTTTTCAAGTCAGAAATCGTCTTAAGCCCATATTCTTGCGCAATTTTTTTAGGAACTGCTATAGCATAAGTATTTTGATAAGCCATGGGTTTAAGAAAGGCTAGTTGATCCTGTTTGGCAATGCCGTCACGAGCCACCTCGTAAACCTTTTCTGGGTCATGCCCAATTTGTGGAGATGGTTGGAGGAGACTCTCTGTCACTGTTCCAGAAAATTCTGGGTAGATATCAATGTCCCCTTTTTTCAGCGCTTGATAAAGGAAATCTGTCTTCCCAAAGTTAGGCTTGACCGTCACCGTCATATCCGTATTTCCCTCGATGAGAAGTTTATACATATTCATGAGAATCTCAGGTTCAGGTCCCAACTTCCCAGCTATAACCAGATTTTCTTTCTCTTTATTTGGAATCATGCTTGGAGCATAACTAGCTCCCAAACCAAGTACCATAACAGCAAAGGCTGCAACAATCGTACGCAACTTTGCCTTTTCCAACCATTTGAGAATAACATTAAAGAGAATGGCCAAAATGGCTGATGAGATTGCGCCGATTAAAATGAGACTAGCATTCCGACGATCAATTCCCAAAAGGATAAAGGAGCCTAGTCCTCCAGCTCCCACAAGAGCAGCTAGAGTTGCTGTCCCAATGATCATAACGGTTGCTGTACGAACCCCCGATACAATGACAGGCATGGCCAGTGGAATTTCAAACTTTTTGAGTCGCTCCCACTTGGTCATTCCAAAAGCAATCCCTGCCTCCTCAAGACTAGGATCAATGCCGTTCAGGGCTGTAATCGTATTTTCTAAAATCGGGAAAATAGCGTAAATAACAAGGGCTGTGAGGGCTGGTAAGGTTCCAATTCCCATGAAAGGAATAAAGAGACCCAACAAAGCCATTGAGGGAATGGTCTGGAAGATACCCGCAACTTGTAGCACCCAGTTCGCTACTTTTTTGTGACCATTTAGATAAACCGCCAGCGGAATGGTCAGAAAAATAGCAACCAATAAGGTCAAAAGAGACAATTGTAAGTGTTGTCCTAGAGCTGTTACCCATTCACTAAATCGCTCTTGAAAGGTTGAAATCAAATTAGACATGAAGTTTACCTCCAAACAAGTTTGCTACAAAGTCTGTCGCAGGCGCTTGTAAAATTGTTTCAGGTTCTGCGACCTGGCGAATTTCCCCATCCTGCAAAACCGCAATCCGGTCACCTAATTTTAAAGCCTCGTCCGTATCATGAGTAACGAAAATAGTCGTCATACCAAACTCCTTATGCAAGTCTTTGGTGAGAGCTTGCAACTGCTTGCGAGAGATGGCATCCAAGGCTGAAAAAGGCTCGTCCATCAATAGAATCTTTGGCTCTGCAATGATGGCCCGCACAATGCCAATCCGCTGTTGCTCCCCACCCGATAACTCGCTTGGTAAACGATGGGCATAGTCTGCAGCAGGCAGGCCAACCTTGTTCAAGAGTTCTTCGGTTTTAGAGGCAATTTTCTCCTTGCTCCAGCCCTTCATCTCAGGAATCAGAGCAATATTTTCCGCAACTGTCAAGTTAGGAAATAGGGCAATAGCTTGGAGGACATAGCCGGTACTGAGACGTAACTCCCGTTCATCATAGTCCTTGATGCGTTTCCCATCCATATAGATATTGCCATCTGTCGGCTCCAAAAGACGGTTAATCATCTTGATCATAGTGGTCTTTCCAGAACCTGAAGGACCCACTAGCACCATAAATTCTCCATTTTTAATTCGGAGATTGACATCTTTTAAAATGTTTTTATCCGTGTAGCGCAAGGCTACGTGTTTGTATTCAATCATGTTTTTCCTCAATAAGTTTTCTGTCTCTAAGAATATCCAAAAGGCTGCTTGCTGGATGCCCTAGCACTTTTTCGATATCTGTTGAAACCCCAGCCTGTTCGCCAGCTTTAATCGCTGTATAAGTACTGACCCAGGCATCGTACTCCCAAGTTTGTGCTGGCCATTTTTTCCGTGACTCATAAGCTTCTTCTACTGATTCATCTATATACGTGATGTCCTTACCGGTCTCTTTCGAGAGAAGCGCTACGATTTCTTCCATGGAAAGATCCTCAGGCCCTGTCAGATTCAAGGTTTGATTTTCCCACTCCTTAGGATTTAAAAGAATCTCTGCTGCAACCCTAGATGTGTCCTTACGGGCAACAGCTGACACAAGACCACTGCCGGCCGGACCACGAATCTCTCCATTTTCAAGCGCCATATCAATCAGGAAGTCCAAGTAAAAATTATCTCTCAAAAAAGTGTAGGTGAACCCTAATTCCTTGATATAGGCTTCAGTCTGGGCATGATCTCGAGACAAGGTGAAAGTCGCCTTCTCATCTGCCCCATAAAAGGAGGTATAAACGATATGCTCTACTCCTGCTAGCTTTGCAGCATCTAAAAACTCCTTGTGCTCCTTGACACGCTCAGGATTTTCCCGAGCAGAAACCATCAACAAGATATCGATCCCCTTTAAGGCCTCAACCACTTTTGGAGTATTTGTATACGACATTCTACGTATTTCCGCAGACGCGTAAACTTTTGCACGCTCTGGGCTTCGTGCTAGATGGACGGAAGCGATTCCTTTTTTATCGATAAGATCAGCCACATAGGAGCCTAAGTTCCCTGTTACACCTGTAATTCCGATCATAACTGTTACTTCCTTTCCCTAGATGTCATTCTCTTTAGCTTTTAGATTTGAGATAATTCTCTCTTGATAGGCCTCAAATTCTCGGATTTCTTGATCTGAAAAGCCTTGGTAGAAAATCTCTCCAAGTTCCCGACTAACACGGTCTCCAATTTTTTTTTGCGCCCAACCAAGGTCTGTCAACGAGATATATTTTTTTCTTTTATCTTGCGTGCAAGGTTGAATCGTGACCAAACCTTGTTCTTCCAATTTCTTAACCATACTGGTCAATGTATTATTGGCTAAACCCGTCGCAAGAGCGATATCGGTCGCAGTAGCACACCCTAACTCTTGCTTCCACAAAATCGTTAAAATTTTTCCCTGTTCACTTCGGTATTGAGCATCTGGTTCCTTGCTCAGCAACTTTTGAAAGATACGTCCATTCAATAATCGAATCTGTAGAGCTTGGTAGCCCCCTAACATCTTGTCCATTTTGTCTCCTTTTTGTTCTATATCGAACCTTTTGAACTATAGTAACACTCTGAATTACATCTGTCAACTATTTCGATATAGAAATAATAAAAAACTTCCTACCAAAAAGTAGAAAGTCATCATTTTTATAAAATTAAACATGAATCACATCTGAAGCATTTCTCTTAAAGAAATTACTATGTCCCAGATAAGGACCATACTTAGAATTTTGACTAGAAACCAAGCATAAAGGAATGATAAAAATTTTTATAAAGTAGAGTAAGCAAAAAAGTAAAAAAGAACTAAAACTAAGAGTTTTTAACTCAAAAAAATAAAGATAAAAGAAAATTAAAGCATTCAATAGAATATTAAATCCCGTAGCAAAAATAGCTGATAATATATTCGTCTTAATCTGAGGATTGAAGAGTTTGACAGCAAATAAAGCCAATAAAGAAATATTATAGATACAAATTGGCTTGTAATCATGACGATAAAAAACTAAACATTTATTGTTATAAAAATTAATCCCACTACTAAAATTACTCGCCTTGTTAATCCAAACATGCGAAACTCCACTAATATCACTCCAAGGAACAAATAAAGCTAATCTTCTAAGATAAATCCCTTTTGGAGATACAGAAAATTTCCAAGAACAAAGAAGATTTATGCCAATGCCAACTAGAATTAATAAAAGAAGGAAATACCCTAACTGTGTTTGATGGAAGCTGAAGGCGTAATCAAAAATATTAACTGTTTGAGTTCCTCGACCAACAATTTGATGAACACCCAAAAGATATAAAATAACTATAAAAAGAACAAATCTATAGTAAATACTATGAAACTTCACAATTTTTGTCATATATTCTATTCCCCTGAATTATAGAGTCATCATCAAACAATGCTTTACGTTCTTATATAACACTAGCATACAATTAAATAATCAAAGAATATAAAAATGAAAAAAGAGATTTTTATAAAAAGAGCTTAGCCAAGACCAAATTCTTCATTTTTCTAGTCTTCTTCAACCAAGCGTCTGAACTCTGCTTGTATTTCTGTGTTTTCGGTTGGTTTCAAGTACATAATCCCACCATTAGTTGTCGGTGAATGAAAGACAATCGCTTCTCCTGTATTGGTTATCGCAAAGTAATAGCTATGAACATCTGGAAATTTATCCCAGTTACTATAGCGCTCTACGATACGATACTTAGCAGTTCCTAACCCATTATCCGAGTATTCCGCATTTATTTTTTCACTCGGCCCATCACCAAAGGTATAGAGATTATCTGCACCGACATCTCCTCCAGCAATTCCTTTTTTGTAATTAGGTTGACCAAGTCTTTCTCCCCAGTCTTTAATAAAAGCTTCTAATTTAGCAGATTTGTTGGCATTCCAAGGAGCTTTTTGCTTTTCTCCCGAAATAGTCGTGCTAGTAGAGTTTTCAAATTTCTGCCAATCTAGTTGCTTAAAATTCATTAAATCTGCCTCTGCTTTACCAAAGTCAGAATGCAAACTTTTGTTACCTGGTACACGAATGTCCTGTTCCTGAACTTTACTTGCTGCTTGCTGGCTAGAATTCAGATGATAAAGTGCTCCCCTACCTTCACCTGTACCAGATGACCAGCTTAATTCCAAGATATCTCCATCATTATAGATATTCATAGAATTTCTAGCTCCACCATGACCAGCTACAAAGCCTTCTGCTAAAAGTATCGGTTTCTCATTTACGAGATAATAAAGACCCGAAATATAATAACCACCATTAGATTGCTCAACGCCAATTAACAATTCCTCTACACCATCTTTATTAAGATCCGCGTAGGCAAAACTCATCTTATCAGCTTGATAAACCGCATTTTCAACTGACCAACTATTGATAGGGCGTTCAGTACCTTGTAAACTCTTATAGAGATCAGCAATTGCATTTACATCCTTCGGTGTAGAAAGTATTATTTGATAATTATCAAAAACTGGCTTGTAGAATTCTTTAAAATTTTTCTTAGCCTCTACGGAAGTTTGTTCATTAGTATTTGATTGACTAACAGTTGTTGATAAACTAAGCCCCTGATTAGAATTTTCGGAGCTATGATTACTACAGCCAAACATAAAAAGACTTATGAAAAGAACTAGCAAGCTTCCTAAGATCTTCTTAGATTCCATAACGAACTCCTTTGTAGATAACTAATTATTGTAGTGATTTCACTTACATTATATCAAATGTTTAACAGTTATAAAAAGAATAATATAAGACTAAGACAATAAAAAAAGAGCTAAACAGCTCTTTAATTACGGAGAATAAGGGATTCGAACCCTTGCGCCAGTTACCCGACCTAACGATTTAGCAAACCGTCCTCTTCAGCCTCTTGAGTAATTCTCCTATTAATGGGCACGAGTGGACTCGAACCACCGACCTCACGCTTATCAGGCGTGCGCTCTAACCACCTGAGCTACGCGCCCAAGTAAAAACTTGGTACTTGAACAAAGTTCAAAGCGGGTGACGAGAATCGAACTCGCGACAACAGCTTGGAAGGCTGTAGTTTTACCACTAAACTACACCCGCATAGTATCATATTAAAAAATGGCGCGAGACGGAATCGAACCGCCGACACATGGAGCTTCAATCCATTGCTCTACCAACTGAGCTACCGAGCCAATATTGCGGGAGCAGGATTTGAACCTACGACCTTCGGGTTATGAGCCCGACGAGCTACCGAGCTGCTCCATCCCGCGTTAATAATAAAGGAGGATGTGGGATTCGAACCCACGCACGCTTTTACACGCCTGACGGTTTTCAAGACCGTTCCCTTCAGCCGGACTTGGGTAATCCTCCAACATTTCAATGGACCTTGTAGGACTTGAACCTACGACCACTCGGTTATGAGCCGAGAGCTCTAACCAGCTGAGCTAAAGGTCCAACAAGATCATTATAGCGGCGAAGGGGATCGAACCCCCGACCTCCCGGGTATGAACCGGACGCTCTAGCCAGCTGAGCTACACCGCCATCAATCGGGAAGACAGGATTCGAACCTGCGACACCTTGGTCCCAAACCAAGTACTCTACCAAGCTGAGCTACTTCCCGAGTTAAATGTTTAATGCACCCTAGAGGAGTCGAACCTCTAACCGCCTGATTCGTAGTCAGGTACTCTATCCAGTTGAGCTAAGGGTGCTCTTCAATATATGCCGAGGACCGGAATCGAACCGGTACGATCGTTACCAATCGCAGGATTTTAAGTCCTGTGCGTCTGCCAGTTCCGCCACCCCGGCCTCTCTAAGCGAACGACGGGATTCGAACCCGCGACCCCCACCTTGGCAAGGTGGTGTTCTACCACTGAACTACGTTCGCATCGACTCTGGTTTATATTAAAAAAAATGCCGGCTACATGACTTGAACACGCGACCCTCTGATTACAAATCAGATGCTCTACCAACTGAGCTAAGCCGGCTGATTTCTATTATGCGGGTTAAGGGACTTGAACCCCCACGCCGTTAAGCGCCAGATCCTAAATCTGGTGCGTCTGCCAATTCCGCCAAACCCGCAAATATGACCCGTACTGGGCTCGAACCAGTGACCCATTGATTAAAAGTCAATTGCTCTACCAACTGAGCTAACGAGTCAAATAACTTTCGTTATTACGGTCCCGACGGGAATCGAACCCGCGATCTTCGCCGTGACAGGGCGACGTGATAACCGCTACACTACGGGACCTATGGGAGTTAACGGGATCGAACCGCTGACCCTCTGCTTGTAAGGCAGATGCTCTCCCAGCTGAGCTAAACTCCCTCGAGCTAAGCGACTTCCATATCTCACAGGGGGCAACCCCCAACTACTTCCGGCGTTCTAGGGCTTAACTTCTGTGTTCGGCATGGGTACAGGTGTATCTCCTAGGCTATCGTCACTTAACTCTGAGTAATACCTACTCAAAATTGAATATCTATCAAATTCCAAGAAAACCTTCACACTTCGTATTCTCAGTTACTTTGGATAAGTCCTCGAGCTATTAGTATTAGTCCGCTACATGTGTCGCCACACTTCCACTTCTAACCTATCTACCTGATCATCTCTCAGGGCTCTTACTGATATAAAATCATGGGAAATCTCATCTTGAGGTGGGTTTCACACTTAGATGCTTTCAGCGTTTATCCCTTCCCTACATAGCTACCCAGCGATGCCTTTGGCAAGACAACTGGTACACCAGCGGTAAGTCCACTCTGGTCCTCTCGTACTAGGAGCAGATCCTCTCAAATTTCCTACGCCCGCGACGGATAGGGACCGAACTGTCTCACGACGTTCTGAACCCAGCTCGCGTGCCGCTTTAATGGGCGAACAGCCCAACCCTTGGGACCGACTACAGCCCCAGGATGCGACGAGCCGACATCGAGGTGCCAAACCTCCCCGTCGATGTGAACTCTTGGGGGAGATAAGCCTGTTATCCCCAGGGTAGCTTTTATCCGTTGAGCGATGGCCCTTCCATACGGAACCACCGGATCACTAAGCCCGACTTTCGTCCCTGCTCGAGTTGTAGCTCTCGCAGTCAAGCTCCCTTATACCTTTACACTCTGCGAATGATTTCCAACCATTCTGAGGGAACCTTTGGGCGCCTCCGTTACCTTTTAGGAGGCGACCGCCCCAGTCAAACTGCCCGTCAGACACTGTCTCCGATAGGGATCACCTATCCGGGTTAGAGTGGCCATAACACAAGGGTAGTATCCCAACAACGTCTCCTTCGAAACTGGCGTCCCGATCTCATAGACTCCTACCTATCCTGTACATGTGGTACAGACACTCAATATCAAACTGCAGTAAAGCTCCATGGGGTCTTTCCGTCCTGTCGCGGGTAACCTGCATCTTCACAGGTACTAAAATTTCACCGAGTCTCTCGTTGAGACAGTGCCCAAATCATTACGCCTTTCGTGCGGGTCGGAACTTACCCGACAAGGAATTTCGCTACCTTAGGACCGTTATAGTTACGGCCGCCGTTTACTGGGGCTTCAATTCATACCTTCGAGTTACCTCTAAGCACTCCTCTTAACCTTCCAGCACCGGGCAGGCGTCACCCCCTATACATCATCTTACGATTTAGCAGAGAGCTGTGTTTTTGATAAACAGTTGCTTGGGCCTATTCACTGCGGCTGACCTAAAGTCAGCACCCCTTCTCCCGAAGTTACGGGGTCATTTTGCCGAGTTCCTTAACGAGAGTTCTCTCGCTCACCTGAGGCTACTCGCCTCGACTACCTGTGTCGGTTTGCGGTACGGGTAGAGTATGTTTAAACGCTAGAAGCTTTTCTTGGCAGTGTGACGTCACTAACTTCGCTACTAAACTTCGCTCCCCATCACAGCTCAATGTTATAGAATTAAGCATTTAACTCAATTCACACCTCACTGCTTAGACAGACACTTCCAATCGTCTGCTTTAGTTAGCCTACTGCGTCCCTCCATCACTACATACTCTAGTACAGGAATATCAACCTGTTGTCCATCGGATACACCTTTCGGTCTCTCCTTAGGTCCCGACTAACCCAGGGCGGACGAGCCTTCCCCTGGAAACCTTAGTCTTACGGTGGACAGGATTCTCACCTGTCTTTCGCTACTCATACCGGCATTCTCACTTCTATGCGTTCCAGCGCTCCTCACGGTACACCTTCGCCACACATAGAACGCTCTCCTACCATACCTATAAAGGTATCCACAGCTTCGGTAAATTGTTTTAGCCCCGGTACATTTTCGGCGCAGGGTCACTCGACTAGTGAGCTATTACGCACTCTTTGAATGAATAGCTGCTTCTAAGCTAACATCCTAGTTGTCTGTGCAACCCCACATCCTTTTCCACTTAACAATTATTTTGGGACCTTAGCTGGTGGTCTGGGCTGTTTCCCTTTCGACTACGGATCTTAGCACTCGCAGTCTGACTGCCGACCATAATTCATTGGCATTCGGAGTTTATCTGAGATTGGTAATCCGGGATGGACCCCTCACCCAAACAGTGCTCTACCTCCAAGAATCTTGATGTCGACGCTAGCCCTAAAGCTATTTCGGAGAGAACCAGCTATCTCCAAGTTCGTTTGGAATTTCTCCGCTACCCACAAGTCATCCAAGCACTTTTCAACGTGCCCTGGTTCGGTCCTCCAGTGCGTCTTACCGCACCTTCAACCTGCTCATGGGTAGGTCACATGGTTTCGGGTCTACGACATAATACTAAAGCGCCCTATTCAGACTCGGTTTCCCTACGGCTCCGTCTCTTCAACTTAACCTCGCATCATATCGTAACTCGCCGGTTCATTCTACAAAAGGCACGCTCTCACCCATTAACGGGCTCGAACTTGTTGTAGGCACACGGTTTCAGGTTCTATTTCACTCCCCTCCCGGGGTGCTTTTCACCTTTCCCTCACGGTACTGGTTCACTATCGGTCACTAGGGAGTATTTAGGGTTGGGAGATGGTCCTCCCAGATTCCGACGGGATTTCACGTGTCCCGCCGTACTCAGGATACTGCTAGGTACAAAGACTATTTAAAATACGAGGCTCTCACTCTCTTTGGCTGATTTTCCCAAACCATTCTTCTATAATCTTTGTGTCCACATTGCAGTCCTACAACCCCGAAGAGTAAACTCTTCGGTTTGCCCTCCTGCCGTTTCGCTCGCCGCTACTAAGGCAATCGCTTTTGCTTTCTCTTCCTGCAGCTACTTAGATGTTTCAGTTCACTGCGTCTTCCTCCTCATATCCTTAACAGATATGGGTAACAGGTAGTACCTGTTGGGTTCCCCCATTCGGAAATCCCTGGATCATCGCTTACTTACAGCTACCCAAGGCATATCGTCGTTTGTCACGTCCTTCTTCGGCTCCTAGTGCCAAGGCATCCACCGTGCGCCCTTATTAACTTAACCTTATTTTTTGACCTTTCAGTCATAAACTCTTATTAATACTACAGCGTTTTCGGTTTATTTTCTTGTTACTATTTGATATAGATATTCAATTTTCAATGTGCATTACTTGGTGATCTCTCACCAATGGAGCCTAGCGGGATCGAACCGCTGACCTCCTGCGTGCAAAGCAGGCGCTCTCCCAGCTGAGCTAAGGCCCCACAAGACCTCTCAAGACTAAACAAGACCAATGTGCATTCCTTATCCTTAGAAAGGAGGTGATCCAGCCGCACCTTCCGATACGGCTACCTTGTTACGACTTCACCCCAATCATCTATCCCACCTTAGGCGGCTGGCTCCTAATGGTTACCTCACCGACTTCGGGTGTTACAAACTCTCGTGGTGTGACGGGCGGTGTGTACAAGGCCCGGGAACGTATTCACCGCGGCGTGCTGATCCGCGATTACTAGCGATTCCGACTTCATGTAGGCGAGTTGCAGCCTACAATCCGAACTGAGACTGGCTTTAAGAGATTAGCTTGCCGTCACCGACTTGCGACTCGTTGTACCAGCCATTGTAGCACGTGTGTAGCCCAGGTCATAAGGGGCATGATGATTTGACGTCATCCCCACCTTCCTCCGGTTTATTACCGGCAGTCTCGCTAGAGTGCCCAACTGAATGATGGCAACTAACAATAGGGGTTGCGCTCGTTGCGGGACTTAACCCAACATCTCACGACACGAGCTGACGACAACCATGCACCACCTGTCACCTCTGTCCCGAAGGAAAACTCTATCTCTAGAGTGGTCAGAGGGATGTCAAGACCTGGTAAGGTTCTTCGCGTTGCTTCGAATTAAACCACATGCTCCACCGCTTGTGCGGGCCCCCGTCAATTCCTTTGAGTTTCAACCTTGCGGTCGTACTCCCCAGGCGGAGTGCTTAATGCGTTAGCTACGGCACTAAACCCCGGAAAGGGTCTAACACCTAGCACTCATCGTTTACGGCGTGGACTACCAGGGTATCTAATCCTGTTTGCTCCCCACGCTTTCGAGCCTCAGCGTCAGTTACAAGCCAGAGAGCCGCTTTCGCCACCGGTGTTCCTCCATATATCTACGCATTTCACCGCTACACATGGAATTCCACTCTCCCCTCTTGCACTCAAGTTAAACAGTTTCCAAAGCGTACTATGGTTAAGCCACAGCCTTTAACTTCAGACTTATCTAACCGCCTGCGCTCGCTTTACGCCCAATAAATCCGGACAACGCTCGGGACCTACGTATTACCGCGGCTGCTGGCACGTAGTTAGCCGTCCCTTTCTGGTAAGATACCGTCACAGTGTGAACTTTCCACTCTCACACTCGTTCTTCTCTTACAACAGAGCTTTACGATCCGAAAACCTTCTTCACTCACGCGGCGTTGCTCGGTCAGACTTCCGTCCATTGCCGAAGATTCCCTACTGCTGCCTCCCGTAGGAGTCTGGGCCGTGTCTCAGTCCCAGTGTGGCCGATCACCCTCTCAGGTCGGCTATGTATCGTTGCCTTGGTGAGCCGTTACCTCACCAACTAGCTAATACAACGCAGGTCCATCTGGTAGTGGTGCAATTGCACCTTTCAAGCACATATCATGCGATATCTACTGTTATGCGGTATTAGCTATCGTTTCCAATAGTTATCCCCCGCTACCAGGCAGGTTACCTACGCGTTACTCACCCGTTCGCAACTCATCCGCTCGGTGCAAGCACCAAGCTTCAGCGTTCTACTTGCATGTATTAGGCACGCCGCCAGCGTTCGTCCTGAGCCAGGATCAAACTCTCATTAAAAGTTTGAGTTCTCACTCATTTCTGTCACTGACAGATTTATTGTTTTTTCATTGTTCAGTACTATAACATCAGTTATAGTGCCCTGCACATTGGTTCGTCTTGTTCAGTTTTCAAAGGTCTTTGTCGCGCTTACGACAACTATATTAGTATATCACAGTCACTTTTCTCTGTCAACAGGTTTTTTTAACTTTTTTTAAATCCTATTTCCATCAACCGCGATACACCCATAGTCCGTACGGGATTCGAACCCGTGTTACCGCCGTGAAAAGGCGGTGTCTTAACCCCTTGACCAACGGACCTGAGCTTTTTCAACTCTTTCTATTATACCTACTTTTAGAATCTTGTCAACTAGTTTTTTGAAAATTAGTTGACAGGATTCTAGATTCACAAGTAGATGAGAAACTGAGATTACAATTCAGCAATTTGATTCAAGTTTACTTCTGCTACTGTATCATTACCAAACATTGAAATAATCATTTTCACTTTGTTATTATCAATTTCAGTAATTTTTCCTGTGTAATCAGCAAAGGCACCATCAATGATTCGAACTGTTTGACCAACTTCAACATTGATATCGAATTCTTGAACTGTTTGTCCCATTGATACCAAGATATCTCTGATTTCTTGTTCCAAAAGTGGAGTTGGTTTAGATCTGTTCCCGTGTGAGCCGACAAATCCCGTAACGTTTGGTGTATTACGAACTACAAACCAAGCTTCATCAGTCATAACCATTTCCACAAGAACATATCCTGGGAAGCGATTTTCTTCAACTTCTTTTTTCTTCCCATTTTTTTCAACTTGCACAGTTTGAGTTGGAATTTCCACACGTAGGATATTATCCAACATATTGTATGTTTGTGCACGTTGCAAGAGATTTTCTTTTACTTTATTTTCATAACCAGAATATGTTTGTAGGACAAACCATCCTTTATCAAAACTATCCATCTTTTTTCCTTTCTTAATGGTAAACTTCTTTCAGCCTATTTATATTATCTTAAAAAATGTTAATGAATCGGATCAATCCGCTAACGATTAACTGGTCAAAAATATAAATGATGACAACAAAGAAGGCAGTGTATTCCATGATAGATTTGAAATCTACCCAACTTTGTTTTCGAGTTGGCCAAGTTGTATCTTTAAGAAGTGTAAAGATATCCTTTATAAAACCCATTCTTATCTCCTATCTCGTTTCTCGATGTGTTGTGTATTTACCACAATGTTTACAAAATTTATTTACTTCTAAGCGAGTCGGTTTTGGATTCCCACTAATTTTAATTGAGTAGTTTCTTGAACCACAAACCGCACAGGCTAAACTTGCTTTTTTAAGTGCCATAGCGCCTCCATCCTATCTATTATAACAAGAATCCTTGTCTTTGACAAGTTAAATTGCACTCTGCATTTTCCTATTTTTAAAATAAAAAAGCCTAGGAATAATCCTAGACTCTATTTTACATTATTTACCAAGATAGTATTCAGAAACTACGTTCAATTTTTCGTCAAATTCGAATACCAATGGTGGGAAGTTAGGGATTTCCACATCCATGATTTCGTCGTCTGACAATTGTTTGATGTGTTTTACAAGGGCGCGGATTGAGTTACCGTGTGCACCTACGAATACGTTTTTACCATCTTTAAGTGCTGGAGCAATTTTATCTTCCCAGAATGGAAGAGCACGTTCCAAAGTCACTTTCAAGTTTTCAGCATCTGGAATTACTGAGTCATCAAGTGATGCGTAACGACGGTCTGTATGTGCTGAGTGCTCATCATCACGATCCATTGCTGGAGGCAATACATCGTATGAACGACGCCAGATGTGAACTTGCTCATCACCAAATTGTTCAGCAGCTTCAGCTTTGTTTTTACCAGTCAAACCACCGTAGTGACGTTCGTTCAAGCGCCATGATTTTTCAACTGGAACCCAAAGTTGGTCAGATGCTTCAAGTGCAAGGTTAGTTGTTTTGATTGCACGTTTCAATACTGAAGTGTAAGCTTGGTCAAATTCAATACCAGCTTCTTTAATCAATTTACCAGCATCGATAGCTTGTTGAGTACCTTTTTCAGAAAGATCTACGTCAGCCCATCCTGTGAAAAGGTTAGCTTTGTTCCATTCAGACTCACCGTGGCGAGCGAAAACCAATTTTACCATTAGTTGGATTCTCCTTTTATTTTTCGAGGTTGCCCTCGTTTATCTATTCTATTTTACACAATTTTTCACAAAAAAGCTAGTTAAAATCAACGAAAAAGAGAAGAGGTCATGGACTCTTCCCTAAAAAATAATTTATTCTTCAATTCTAAATTGTTTCAAGCTTGCTAGGTACAAAGCTCCACCAATGACAAGGACGATTCCACCAATCCACCCAAGGAAAGGAATCAAGGCAACTACAGATCCAACGATAAATAGAATCGATGGTGCTAGTGAAATACGATTGTCATCCTTATAGTAGACAAGTGAGAGGATTCCAAGAATGAGGGTTGCAATTTTCACTAAAGAGAAAACAATGAAAATAATGCCCAAAATTAGCCCTGCAGCATCTTCGTCTTCAGAAATGGCTGCAAGAAATACCATAAAAATTGGTAAGAAAGCTAAAATTGCCCCTGCAATAATACCAATAAAGCCATCTACTTGTGCTAGTGTTTTTGTCTTCATAAATATCTCCTTTTATTCTAATAAGGTATATTATACCATATTTTTATTAAAGTTTTTATTTTTTAAAAAAATACAGGAATTTCTCCTGTATTTTTGTTAGACTATTTAGCTTCAAATCCTTCTGCTACTGCATCCGCAAAGTTTTCTTCGACGATGTTTGCACAGTGATCGCAGATAGTTGCATGATAGCTACGTTCTGTTGTGCTTGGATCGATACGACGGCAACGATCACAAACTTCACCAGCTGCACGCTCAACCGTGAAGGCTACATCTTCAAAGTTAACTGCACCTTCTGGAGCTGGACCTTCAGCGATGGTCAATTTAGAGACGATCAAGAGTTGGGCTACATTGCTATCAACAGCTCCAAGAAGAGTTTTCACCACTTCATTTGGATAAACTGTCAAGTGAGCTTCAAGTGATTTACCAATCACTTTTTCATTACGAGCTTCTTCCAAAGCTTTTTGAGCTTGTCCACGGAAGTCCATAAAGGCTGACCAGGCATCCAAGATTTCCTTTTGGTTAGCAAAAGTTTGAGCTTCAGGTAATTCTGACAATTGAACAAAGTCTTCTGTTTCAAACTCGAGATATGACCAGATTTCTTCAGCAGTATGTGGAAGAATAGGTGTCAAGAGTTTTGTAATTTTCACAAGGATGTCATAGAAGACTGTTTGCATCTGACGGCGTTCGAGAGATTTTGCACCTTCGATATAGACAACATCTTTGGCAAAGTCAAGATAGAAAGCAGACAAATCAACGTTGATAAAGTTCACTAGGGCTTTATAGATTGTCAAGAACTCGAAGTTTGCATAAGCGTCACGAATAGTCTTAACAAGTTGGTTAAAGCGGATAGTCATGTACTTATCAACAGAACGAAGTTCTTCGTAAGCTACTGCATCCTCAGCTGGGTTAAAATCAGAAGTGTTAGCAATCAAGAAACGAAGGGTGTTACGAATCTTACGGTAAGTCTCAGAGACTTGGCTCAAGATATCCATAGAGATACGTACGTCGTTGCTTGAATCAACACTTGTTACCCAGAGACGCAAGATTTCCGCACCGAATTGTTTTTCAACATCGCTTGGAGCAATGGTATTTCCAAGTGATTTAGACATCTTCTCACCTTTACCATCCAAAGCAAAACCTTGCGACAAGATTTGTTTGTATGGTGCGACACCATGGTTAGCTACAGAGGTGATGAGTGATGAGTTGAACCAGCCACGGTATTGGTCTGAACCTTCTAAATAGAGGTCAGCTGGGTATTTGAGCTCTGGACGGTTCACTACAACCCCATTCCATGATGAACCTGAGTCGAACCATACATCCATGATGTCTGTTTCTTTCTTAAATTCACCATTTGGTGAACCAGGATGGGTAAATCCTTCAGGCAAGAGGTCTTTAGCGTCACGTTCCCACCAGATGATTGAACCATGTTCTTCAAAGAGTTGAGCTACATGCTCGATGGTTTCAGCTGTCATGATTGGTGTTCCGTCTTCTGCATAGAAGATTGGAAGAGGAACACCCCAAGCACGTTGGCGAGAGATAACCCAGTCACCACGGTCACGAATCATATTGTAAAGACGGACTTTACCCCACTCTGAGTGGAACTTCACTTTTTCAATTTCGTCCAAGATTTCTTGGCGGAATTTAGATACAGAAGCAAACCATTGAGGTACTGCACGCCAGATAATTGGTTTTTTCGTACGCCAGTCAAATGGGTAGGAGTGAGAGATTTCTTCTTGAGCAAGAAGAAGATTTCCAAGTTTTTCAATAACTGTTGGCACAACCTTGTCATAAAATTGACCTTCAAACTCAGCGCCAGCATTAGCCATCATGATACCGCGTTCGTTGACAGTTACAGCAACTTCAAGACCATTGGAAACACCGACATTGTAGTCGTCCTCACCAAAACCAGGGGCTGTATGGACGATACCTGTACCAGAATCAGTTGTAACGTGATCACCAAGGATAACGAGTTCATCTACAGCTGTATCCCATGGGTGCTCAGTCACGATATGGTTTAATTCTGAACCACGGTAAGTTGCCAAGACTTGAACATCCGCCCAACCGAATTTCTCAGACAAGCTATTCAATAATTCTGAAGCAACTACAAATTTACGAGTTTCGCCAGCTGGTTGCACCAAGACGTAATCAATATCCGCACCAACAGTCAAACCACGAGAAGCTGTGATGGTAAATGGAGTTGTTGTCCAAACGACGATATAAGTATCAGTGTCTAGAATACCTTTGCCATCTTTGACCTTGTTAGCATAGTAAAGGGACGTTGAAACCAAGTCATGGTACTCAATTTCCGCTTCAGCAAGCGCTGACTCAGAAGACCAAGACCAGTAAACTGGCTTAGCTCCGCGGTAGATGTAGCCCTTGTTAGCCATCTCACCGAAGACGCGGATTTGCGCTGCTTCATAGTCAGGTGTCAAAGTTACATATGGATTTTCCCAGTCACCAGAAACACCCAAGCGCTTGAAGTCTTCGCGTTGTTTATCTACTTGAGAAAGAGCGTATTCACGGCAAAGTTTCAAGTACTCAACCAAGTCCATTTCTTTGCGTTTAACTCCTTGTTTAGCCAAGACTTGCTCGATTGGCAGACCGTGTGTATCCCAACCTGGGATATATGGTGCGTAAAATCCTGACATAGACTTAGAACGAACAATGATATCTTTCGAAATCTTGTTCATGGCATGTCCTACGTGGATATTTCCGTTAGCGTATGGAGGTCCATCATGAAGAGTGAAATGAGGCTTCCCTTCATTTAACTCTTGACGGCGTTGATACAATTTTGCATCTTCCCATTCTTTTTGCCAAACTGGCTCTTTGGTTGGAAGGCCTGCACGCATTGGGAAATCTGTTTTTCCTAGGTTTAGGGTATCTTTTAGTTTCATGTTTACTCCTTTAATGTAAATTGACAATATAAAAACCACGACTCGCTAAAAAGGACGAAAATCGTGGTACCACCTTTGTTCGGAAAAAGAACTAGTCTTTCTCCCTCTTTTCCCGTAACGTGGGTAACGTCAAATCCTACTAACTTCAGACTTGATAACTTGAGAGGATAAATTTACCAACAGGGATTGTAGGACTTCCACCATCTCCTACTCGCTAGAAATGTGTTTGATAAATTCTTGTTCTCTAATGAGATTCTTATAAAATTAGAACTGACTCTTGTTGAGTGTTAGGATCGTCTTGAGATCCTTCCTCATGCGATGGTTCAACAGGAGTTTCAGCAACTGGCTGAACTTCAACTTCAGTTTCAGTTGACTCTTCAGCAGTTTGTTGCGTTTCCAACAATTCCTTGTTAGCTGCTTCAATACGTGCTTGAAGTTCTGCAACTTCTTCTGGAGAGAATTGACGAGTCATGTCAATCGGCTCTTCTTCATGGTATGACGATACATCTTCACCTAGAACCTCTCGGACAACTTCCTTGAAAGCTTCGTCACTCGTTTGAAGATAAGTTGCAGTCGGACGCAAAATTTCTTCCCAATCTGATGAATCAACAATAGCCAACTGACTTTCGATTGTTGATTTCAAACGTTGGTGGAAGACGCGACTCTTGTTCTTCAACTCTTCAGTTTCCACAGCAACTTTTTTAGCATTATCTGTAGCTTGTCGCAAAATTTCATTGGCTTTATACTTAGCTTCATCAAGTAAACGTTGAGCATCTTGCTCAGCCTGCTTAATGATGTTATTAGAACGGTCATTCGCAGCTTGTTTTACACGTTCAGCTGTGTCTTGGGCAATCAAAACTGACTGACTCAACGAATCTTTGATTTCGTCAAAATAAGATAGACGCTCTTCTAAATTTTTGATATGTTGATCCTTTTCATGATTGCTACGAACTAAATCTTCATAGTCCCGAACAACAATATCTAAAAATTCATCAACTTCTTCACGGTTAAAACCTCTAAACTGAACACCAAAGGTTTTATCCTTAATTTCTAACGATGTAATTGGCATATTTTCCCTCACTTATTTAATAAAAAATAGAATCATTAATTGCTTCTGGTTCTTGCTCGTTTGTTACTGTTCTTTTAGGAATATCAGTCGTATAATAGGAAAGACGTTCTTCTAGTTTTTTGATATAGAGTTCAGTTTCCTCTTTGTATCGGATTAATTCCTCTAATTCAAAATAAATCTTATCTAGAAATAGGTCAACCTCTTCCTGATCGTAGCCTCTGAATTTTCTTGAGAATTCCTTGTCAGTAATATCTTGTGGTGTAATTGACATATTTTCTCACTTGCTTAAAAGTAGTTGGACTGTTAGTTTTATCTTATCTTTCTTGGTTTGACCATTTTCTTTGAGCAAGATTATTCGGCCAAAGCGTCTCACACTGATTAAATCACCAAATTTTAACTGATAGTCAGACTTTTCAACTATATGATAATTGACCTGAACCAGCTTCTTTTCAACCAGAGCTACAGTTTGTGAGCGTGATAATTTCAATATACTAGATAAAAAGGCATCTAGTCGCAGGCTTGAAACCAAGACTTCTTTTTCTTGATACTCGTCTTTAGATTCTATCCTATCTGAAAAAGGACGTTCTACTAAACTTACAGGCAACTTGGAAATCTTTTGAATCCCATCCTGGAAAAGAGTAGTAAATCTTCGATCGACAATAATTTGGGCTTTATCTTCTGTTACCAAAATGTCTCCGAATAACTTTCGGTCAATACCTAGCCGATTGAGAACTGTTCCCAGAATTTTTGAATGGGTTAATTGTTGAAACTTGCTGGGATACTCAATCTCAAGCAAGGTCATTTCAAAATCTTCCAAGGTTGGCGTAAAATAATCAGGCGCTAGAATGACCCTAGCATACTCTGAATGGACATAACGAGTACTAGAAAAGGTTTTTACCCCTCTATTGTTTCCCAATGTCTCCAAGATAAATACTTGGTGAGGATTGATAAAAGGAGATAAAATCGGTGCGTAATGTTCTTCTACTTGCCTTATCCATTCTAGACCCTTGTCAATAAATGGAATATCTTCAGTTGCAAAATGTTGGTAAAGTTCTTTGCTCATAACATAACCAGCAAATTGATAAGATAGCGACTGATTGCACGGATGAGAATTAGAGCTATCCAAACGGAGAAATCCAATCCCGCAATTTGAAGAGGTAGACGTTTTAGAGGTTCAAGAATTGGTTTACACAAAGTTTCTAAAAACTTACCCAACTGGGTATTGTAGGCATTTGGAAACCATGATAATAGCGCAAAAGCTACAAGTATCAGTGAATAGATATCTGTAGCATTTTGGATAAAACGAATTATTAGAAACATTAACGTACTCTATTTCTCTTCATGTCGAAGTCATACTCTTCGCTTTGAGTTTCTTCTGGCAAACGAATATCTTCAATGTTAACCACAACACCAACTGGTGTCAAAAGATACATTGTGTTTGCAACTTTCCTCAACTCACCAGCAAGGACATGACGTGCTCCATCCAAGTAATCCAAACAACGACGAGCTTGAACTTCTGTCATATATTGGAAGTCGATCAAAATACTTTCATTTCCGGCCAACAGGTCAACAATATCTGTTGCATCTTCGTAACGGCGTGGGTAACGAACATCGATGGTTACTTTTTCTGTGCTATGATGGCTTTCAATCGCTAGTTGTTGCTGACGGGCATGAAGTTTTGTAATATTTTTCTCTTTTGCTTCGACTGAAGAAGATTCTTGAGCAGCAGCTTGCTGTGGCAATTCTCTTTTTTGAGGAACCGAAGCTAGTGAACGTTCAGAACGTGCAGCGACAACTTCTGAAGCAACTTCATCTCCATCTTCTGTAAAGTAATCTATAAATTTATCAAATTTATCTTTTAATGACATGATTATTTCCTATTTAAAAAATGCTGTACCAATTCGAACAAAAGTTGAGCCACACTGAATCGCTTCTTTATAGTCACGGCTCATTCCCATACTTAGTTCTGTCATTGGCATATTGGGGAATTGTTGTTCACGAATGTATTGTTGCAACTCTTGCGTTTCTTTAAAGATTTTTTGCAACTCTTCTGTTTGGGCCTCAAAGGGAGCCATGGTCATGAGACCAACATACTCGATTTTATCCAAGCTAGACAAGTCTGGCAAGACTGTCAATAGTTCTTCTTTTGAAAAACCATGCTTGCTTTCCTCTCCAGAAATATTGACCTGCAAAAAACATTTAACTGTTCGATCGGCTCGTTTTTGAATCTCTTGAGCTAATTTCAAAGAATCTAAAGCGTGAAAATAATCAACAAAAGGAATAACATCCTTGACTTTTCTTCTTTGTAAGCTACCAATTAAGTGCCAAGTAACATCTTTATCACTTAAAGCATGATACTTCTCAAGAAATTTGTCGACACGGTTTTCACCAATGTGTTTGACTCCTTGGTCAATCAAATTTGCCGCAGTTGCAATATCAACATATTTTGTTACGGCAATTACAGAAACCGAACCGTCTTCACGGCCGGTTTCTTGAATTGCTTTTTTAACCTGTTGAAATACCTGTTTTGTATTTTCTTTTAAGTCCATCTCAATTAACGGTTTTTAAAGAATGGTGGTGTTTCCAACTCATCCTCATCAGAAGATGGAGCTTCAAAACGCTCAACTGGTGATACGACTGATTCACCTTGACGAACAATTGAATCACGTCTCAAGTCCCAATCACCAAAAGCTGATGCTTTAGGAGCTTCAGTTTGACGTTGTGAAGGAGTTGGAAGCTCAGCTGTTTCTGCCAAATCAAAATGACGGTCATAAGTGCGTGTATGTCCAGATTTTACTGGTTCACGGAACGACGCTTGTCTTGGTTGCGGCGCTACAACTTTATCGACTGCATCTTGACGAACCCCAGTAGCAACAACAGTTACACGGATTTCATCTTTCATTGATTCATCAATAGAAGTACCGAGCCAGATATTTACGCCATGTCCAGCAGCTTGATTGACGATTTCAGAAGCTTCTTCTGCTTCAATCAAAGTCATATCCAAACCACCAGTTACGTTAACGATAACATCTTCTGCTCCATCGATAGTTGTTTCAAGAAGTGGTGAGTAGATAGCTTTACGAGCCGCTTCAATAACGCGTTCTTCTCCGCTACCGATACCAATACCCATAAGGGCATTTCCTTTGTTTGCCATTACTGTCTTCACGTCTGCGAAGTCCAAGTTGATCAAACCAGGATTTGTAATCAAATCTGTAATCCCTTGAACACCTTGACGAAGAACGTTATCTGCTTCAGACAAAGCTTCAAGAAGTGGCGTTTTCTTGTCAACAATTTCTAACAAGTTGTTGTTTGAGATAATCAAGAGAGTATCAACATGTTCACGAAGTTCGTTGATTCCTTCGATTGCGAATTGACCACGTTTGCTTCCTTCGAAACCGAATGGACGTGTCACAACAGCAACAGTCAAAGCACCTAAACCTTTAGCGATACGAGCGATAACTGGTGCAGCACCTGTACCAGAACCACCACCCATACCAGCAGTGATGAAGACCATATCTGCACCACTGATAGCTTCAGTAATTACTTCTTCGCTTTCTTCAGCAGCCTTACGACCAACTTCAGGCTGTCCTCCAGCACCAAGTCCACGAGTTAATTTTGGACCAAGTTGGATAACTGTTTCAGCTTTTGTACTGCTCAAGGCTTGTACATCTGTGTTGGCTGCGATGAACTCAACACCTGAAACGCCTTCGTCAACCATGCGGTTAATGGCGTTTCCACCGCCACCACCGACACCAATTACTTTAATTACTGCACCTTGTGCTGCTGCTGTATCAAATGAAAATGTCATATTTTATTCCTCTATCCTATTCATCAAACATGCTTCCGATTAAGCTACGGAATCGCTCAGTTAATTTTGGTTTCTCTTCTGATTGATTTGGAGTTGTTGAGTCAGCAGCATAAGTTGGTTCTGCTGATTCAGTTGAAGTTGTACCAAACACTGAACGTTGAGAAGCTACAGGTTTTTCCTGACTTGAAGTTCTGAAGTCAATTGGTTGTTGACGCAAAACTTGATCTCCTCTGATAGCTCTTTGAGCTAAAACATTAATTTCTGTAAGGCTTCCAGCAAATTCAGACAAACTAATCACATGAGCAAATGCAGGATTGCGGATACCCACTTGGTTTGGAACGTAAAGTTTTACACGAACCCCAAGTACTTCTTGGGCAAGCTCAACGATGCCCGGCAGAATAGCGTTTCCACCAATCAGAGCAATACCACCTGGTAAATCCAACAAATGTCTTCTTTCCAAATCTTGTTTGATTTGTTCAAAGATGTGTTTCAATCTAGCTGAAATAATTTGAGCCAAGTATTCTTCTGTGACTTCAACAGGTTCTACTTCACCAATAACTTCAACTTGGAAAGTTTCTTTGCTTGCAAGTTGCGGATAAGCTTCACCGTAGTTCAGTTTCAAACCTTCTGCAATCTTCTTAGAAGTTTTAAGAACTTTTGAAATGTCTTTAGTGACGTAATCGCCACCTTCTTGGTAAACATTTGTGTATTGAAGCTCTTGATTACGGATAGTAGCAACGCTTGTTTGGCCGCCACCCATATCGATAACTGTTGCTCCAAACTCACGTTCGCCTTCGTTAAGAACAGAGTTTACAATTGCAAGTGGTGAAATAATCACGTTATCGACTTGAACTCCAACACGTTCTACAGTTTTACGAAGGTTGTGAAGAATGGTTCTTGGACCTGTATAGAGAAGTCCACGCATTTCCAAACGAACACCCATCATACCGCGAGGGTCACGAATCCCTTGGAAGCCATCCACCACAAATTCTTCTGGCACAAACGTAATCACTTCGCGATCAGGGGTCATGCTCTTTGTCAAAGCTGATTTGACAACATTCTCAACATCTTGATCTGTAATTTCTTTTGTATCTGATGTTACAGGAATCATTCCTTGAGTTGGTTCAACTTGCAACAAGTTTGCTGGAAGTCCAACGTTTACTGATTTGATTGAAATTCCTGCTTTTTCTTCTGCTTGAGAAATAGCAGATTTGATAGCCGTCGCTGCGGCCTCGATGTCAACGATAATCCCATCCTTGACACCTTTACTTTTGGCGTTACTAACACCGATTACATTTACTTCACCATCTACAAGCTCAGCAACTAACACTTTAATTGAGCTTGTTCCAATATCTAAGCCTGTAAAGAAACCATTTCTAGTCATTACATTGCGTCCTCTCTATCTTCCAAGTTTCACACTTTGATTTTTTAACAGCTACAAGAAGGCATAGCTATTCACAGAATATTATATCACAAAAATCCGATTCGTGCCTAATTTTTTGTGACTTTATCGAAGGTTTTTCATTAAATTTATTTTAATATTCCATTACAAGTGATTGTTTTTATCTTTTTTTCCGAAAATTGGTGTAAAAGAGTCGGAAAAGCTGAAAAAGTCATGAAAATTTCCGTTTTTTTCAAAGTTTATTTTTTTAATTTCAATTTTTTCCTACTCATTTTCATGGCGAAAACAATACCGATACCCACTCAACTATATACTCTTTTTTTCACGAAGTTTAATTCCATTTTTGTCTCATAAAAAAAGAAAAAAAGAAGCTAGAAACTAGCTTCTTTTTATGAAAATTCTTTCTCCACAACTTCAAGTGCACGCTCAATAACCACGTGCATGTCGTAGTATTTATAGTCTGCCAAACGTCCACAGAAGATAACCTTGTCATTTTTTGCTGCTTCTTTTTGGTACTTAGCAAACATGGCGTTGTTCTTTTCATCGTTGATTGGGTAATATGGTTCGTCTCCACGTTTCCAATCAGCTGGGTATTCACGAGTGATAACTGTCTTTGGTTGGGTGCCATACTCGAAGTGCTTGTGTTCGATTATACGAGTGTAAGGAATCTCACGTTCTGTGTAATTAACCACGGCATTCCCTTGATAGTTTTCTTCATCCAAAACTTCATGTTCAAAACGAAGACTGCGATACTCCAACTCCCCATGCTTGTAGTCAAAGTACTGGTCAATCATCCCTGTAAAGACAACTTTATCAGCTGAAGCTTCAAGCTTTTCACGATTGGCAAAGAAATCTACGCCAAGCTCTACTTCCACATCACCAAGCATATTTTCAATGATAACGTTGTAACCACCAATCGGAATCCCTTGATAACGGTCGTTAAAGTAGTTATTATCAAAGGTCAAACGAACTGGAAGACGTTTGATGATAAATGATGGAAGGTCTGTTGCAGAGCGTCCCCATTGTTTTTCGGTATAGCCCTTAATCAACTTTTCGTAGATATCTGGACCAATCAACTTGATAGCTTGTTCTTCCAAGTTTTTAGGCTCAACGTCTTTCATATCAGCCGTTTGCTCAGCAATCTTATCCTTAACTTCTTGAGGAGTCTTGGTTCCCCACATAGCGTAGAATGTATTCATATTAAAGGGAAGATTGTAAAGACTGCCCTTGTAGTTGGCAATTGGTGAGTTGATATAGTTATTGAACTCAGCAAACTGGTTGACATAGTCCCAAACTTTTTTGTTTGAAGTATGGAAAATGTGGGCACCGTACTTGTGAACGTTGATACCTTCAACATTTTCACAATAGATATTTCCACCGATGTGATCACGCTTGTCAATCACTTTTACTTTTTTGCCACGTTTTGTAGCTTCGTGTGCGAAGATTGCTCCAGACAAGCCTGCACCAACGATCAGATAATCGTACATTTTATTCTCCTTCTTATAATTTAACGATTCGATTAAAATAAGGAATTTTCATTAATAGACTAACAACAATTAAACTTATACATAAAGTGAATATTGGAAAAAGCAAATATGCACCTGTATAACTAAACCCAAATAGTTTTTCCAACACTTTCATAACATAAGTATGTACTATAAAAACTCCCATTGTTTGATTAGAAAGTGTAACAATCCATTTGCTTTTATTTTCTTTCAAAGAGAGTGTCAATACCGTCAGGAAAATTCCTAAACTTACAATTTTTACAAATAGAATATCATAAAAATATTCAGCAAAAAAATTATGGTAAATGGTTTTTGCTAAGAAAAATAGTATTACTGGTGAAATCAACAGCGACAGCATTGCAGCTACTTTCATCCATCTCTTAAACCCATTTTTTATAAAATCTTTATCAAATTGAGCTAGCAAACCTCCTAACAGGTAGTAGAAAAACCACGTCCACAGCCTAAAGGTTTGTATAACATATGACTGTAACGGCATTTGAAGTATAATATTTGCTAACTCAAAAATTAAACCAATAGCGATAAGGCAAGATAGAATGTGTAAATATCTTCTTTTTGAATTCAGAATTTTATTCAAAATAGGTAGGCATAAATAAATAAGTATTAGTGCGCCAAAAAACCAAAACTGAGAAAAATCCCCTTTTTGTAATAGAGAGCCTACAATTTTTTTTATTGGATTAACTGCAAAGTCTCTTTTAAAGAGCCAAACGATAATAGTCCATGATGATACTATTATTAAAATCCATTTGACTTTCTGCAGTATGTAGGAATAGGTTATATTCCTCTTCCCTAACAATAAATAACCATTGACCATAAAAAACAGAGGTATAGAGTAGGTGCCTAAGTAATATAAATACGCCAAAAGATTCCAAGACCCTGTGTCTTTAAATCCAATCATTGTTGTATGAAGTAAAACAACTCCAATACATGCTAGCACTTTTATTAAATCTAAATTAATATTCCGAGTTTTATGCATTCTATTTTTTCCCAATGATTTGTTTTAATTCTTTCACATCTATCACTTTCAAAGATAGAATTGCAAAAAGATAGATAATTCCACCAAGCACTGCAAAAACTAGAACATTTAGGGTTGGTGAAAAATGAATAACTATTTTTGAAACAAGCAAAAGACCATACATGATAGCTGATGCTAGGACAATTTTTGTCATAGATCCGATAATAGGAACTTCTTTTAGATATCTGCGGGTAAAGAACAATTGAATTGCCCACACTAGCGCCTCTGTTAAGACAGAAACAATTGCTGCTCCGATATAACCAAGCTTAGGAAGGAATAACAAGTTCAATCCTACACTGATAATTGCAGGAGCCGTGGTTGAAATCATGAATTCTTTATTTCGGTTATGAGGGATCAATATCTGAATTCCCATAATATTTGTCCAACCGATGAAGAACATACGGAAAATCATAATTGCAATTGCATAGCGTGCATCCTGAAAATCTTGACCAAGGAAAAACTGAACAAAATCATCATTGACAATCAAGATCCCTGCCATCATTGGAAAAATGACTAGATTATAAATGAGGAAGGACATTTCATGCATCTTATTGACTGCCTTATGATCACCTGTAGCTAATAAATGCGCAACACGTGGCAACATAACGCTTCCCAAGGAAGTTACCAAGGTCAGAAGGATATTTACTAATTTTAGAGCCTGGTCATAAATCCCTACATCTTTTGTAGAAGCTAAGGCTCCAAGCATGGTACGATCTAGCGTTACATACAAGGAAATCGCCACTTGCGGAAGGAACAATAAGATGACGGGTTTCAAATGATGCCTAGCATATTCTATGTCAAAATGAGGTCTACCGATAAACTCTCGAGCAGGCAACCACATACTTAGTTGCCCCAAAAGTTCAAATATGGTTAGTAAAAAAACATAGAGGTAAAGATCATTTGCAGACTTGACAAAGAGAAAGATAGAGGTAACCCCAACGATTTTAACCGTGATGTTTCGAACAGTAATCTTTCGAAAATCCTCCAACCCTTGAAAGAGCCAAGAGATGTCTAAACCTTTAGAAACTAAACTCAAGCCTAGAATGTAGGCTACCGGATTTTGCATAAAGGGAAGAGCCAGACAAAGAAGGCCATACAAGGTTAGAGAAAGAAGAGTTGCACCTAATTGCAGGGAGTAGATTCCCCAAAAGTTTTTTTCAATTTCCTTGCGATGCCCTGAAATGACCTTGGTTCCATAGTTAGCAACTCCCAGAGTCGCTAAGAGGATGAAGTAAGTAACAATGGAATTAAAATAACCATACGTCCCTAAATCATCCGAAGAAAAAACCCGTGTCACATAGGGAGTTGTAATAATCGGGAGTATAATCACCAACAATTGATAAGAAAGATTGTAGGCGTAGTTTTTTAATACTTTCATGTCAATCCGTCCTATTTATAATCAATCCGTGAAATTAGAAATTGTGACCGAACAGACTTACAATGAGCAATTATTCTAAAAGCTTCTATCATATTTCCTCTTTCCTACAATTTTTTTGATATTTGTTGCAAATTAAATTGGTTTTATGCACGATACTATCGTAGCAACAAATACAATTTAGGGCTAAACATAAAAATAAGGTATTTTAGTTTTACTTTCCATGATAGCTTACTATTTTTTAGCAACTCACTCATTTCGACTTTCAACAACTCTTTATCTTTTGAAAAATCTTTTAAGCCTGAGTCAGCTTTTGCCCCAATCACTACAAAACCACCTAATATTTTTTTCGCTTGCAATGATTGGAGCAGTTCTTCGTTTTGAATATATTCTTTCCTAACTACTTCTTCATTTTTAGCAACAGCATCGAAGAATTCGTACCTTTTTTCAGTAAATGTTGAACGAACAATACTTCCCTCTCTTCGATAATAATTATATGTTTCAAGCGGACTAATCACAATTTTATCTGCAAGAGCAAGGTGTTGCCCTACAACATAAAAATCTTCATAAATTTTACCAACTGGAAAAGGAACTGTCTCCAGGATACTTTTATGGTAGAGTTTGGCACAAGCGGAAACCGTTGCAAATTTATCATTCAACATTGCCTCCAGAGCCTTTTCTTTTGTGAATGGAACTAAATCTTTGTAGTCTGACTCTTGCAATTTATAAGAGGCATATGCATTATATTTAGACGTTGCTTTTACCTTGGTTGAAATCAAATCCGCTTGGTGCAATTCCTGTATTTTCACTATTAAATCAAGCGTGTAGTATTCAAGATAATCATCTGGATCTAAAAAGAAAATCCAATCTGAACTCGCTTTAGAAACTCCAAAGTTACGTGCGTCAGATAAACCACCATTTTCTTTGTGAAAAACATGGATATTTTCATACCGATTTGCATAATCCTCGCATAACATAGGAGAATTGTCTGTTGAACCGTCATTTACAAGAATTACTTCAAAGTTTTGATAGGTCTGTTTCATTAGGCTATCTATCGCATAATGCAAATAATCTGCAACGTTGTATACCGGAACAACAATGCTGATAAACATTCTAAATTCCTCTCTCTTTTTCTTTCTTCTTAGAGTACTTCTTCAAAATCGAACTAAAAATAAAACCTAGAATATAGTTGGTTCTATAGTTTAGATAAGATAATTTATCAAATCTTTTCGTAGGAATATAGTCATAAGAACTTTGTTGGATTTTACTATATAGTTCTCTTGAAAGCTTCTCCGAACCATCAACCATCCAGGACAAATCTACCTGCAAGCTGATCAAATATTCTAGAACAGCTGCAACGACTTTTTCTAAAACATTATTATCTTTTATTCTAGAATAGTAGTCTAGGATAGAATTGGTTACAATCAAATGATGACGGACATTGCGCTTCATACTCTCAATATTCATGCTCTGTTCAGGCCTTCCAATATAGTATTGATAAACATCGTAATTCCAGTAGACAAAACTATGAACATACTCCAAAGGAAACAGAGTGTACTGCATATCAACGTAAAAAGTTTTTTCACTCAATCGAATGTTATTCTTCGATAAGATAGATGTTTTATAAGTAACTGAATGCATTGGAATTCGCACATCAGGAATTCCCGTATAAATATTACCAACTTCATATTTATCAATAAAATCATTTCGGATAGCAGTACTATTATATACATGTTGTTCCGTAAAATCGGTAATAATCATTTCTGCATCAGTAGTTTCAAGACTATCCAAAAAACTTTCAAATTCTGACGGAATAACCCAATCATCCCCGTCAATAACTTTAAAAAATTTCCCTTTTGCTTCTTGGATACCACGATTGATGGTTGAACCATGCCCACCATTTTCCTTCGTTATTACTCGTCCATTCAGTAGAGGATCTTTCCCCAAAAGTTCTTCTGCTACTTTTTCTGTATCATCTGTACTACCATCGTTTACAATTAAAACCTCAAATTTTTCTTTGTACTTTGAGTCTACTTGTTGAAAGGATTGAATCCCTTTTGAAAGGTAGTCCTGAATATTATAACTGGGCATTACAATTGTTAACAAACAATCTTTCATTTTATCTCCTAAATCGTTTCAATCAATTCAATCCACTGATTAAGTATTCTATTTTTATCAAATTTATCCATATTGTCTTTAGCATGTGCTGAAAAAGAATGTCGCAAGCTTTCATTTTCCATTAATTTGAGAAGCTTTTCACTCATCTTATCAGTATCATAACAATCTACCAAAAATCCATTAACACCATCTTCAACAATCTCACTAGGTCCCGTCGGACAACAGAAACTAACGATAGGAAGATTGTATTGCTGAGCTTCTAACAATACCAAAGGCAAGCCTTCGTAACGGGAAGTCATGACGTAAATCCCTTTATCCCCATATATTAGATCTTGATTTTTTTCAAGTCCTTTAATCAATAACTTATCCTGTAAATTATTTTCCTTGATTAGTTCCTTGATTTTGTCTACTTCATCTTGATTGCCGGAACCGTAAATTTCCCAGGTCCAGTCAGACTTCTCAGACAAAACCTTTTTGGCAACTTGAACAAGGTAATCATATCCTTTTTGGGAATCAAAGCGACCAACTGTAACAAGTTTAGTCGACTCATTGTTATAAGTCACATTGGAAAGACCATCTTCTTTCCAATTATAGATATAAGCAATTTTTTTCTCAGAAATTCCGTATTTTTTTATATAATTTCTACGATCTTCTTGTGTGAGAGTGATAATCTTGTCTGCAAGCTTTGCCCCGACATATCTTTGGACTTTCTGAGAAAATTCTCTATTATCCGTAATTGAATTTGTGTGATCACACAAAACTACTTTAGTAGAAATTCCCTTTCCTGCCAAAGATAAAAATACATTGGCAGATATCCCTATCCCGAAGGCAACTGCTATCTCATTATCTCTAAAATATTTTTTTAACATTTTAGAGATTTTTAGAATATTCGTGGACAAGCGTACTCTATGGTCAAAAAAATTGGAGTATTTTACTTGAGAATTGATTTTAAAAAACAGGTCTGATTGTTTTGTTGTAATTCCAATCAAATGAACTTCATACTTTTTTGTGAGTTCGTTAGCTAAGGATACAGCCACACGCTCGCCACCACCAGACTCATCCAAAATCCATTTCACTAAAGCGATTTTTTTCATCTTTAAACTACACTTCCCCTTCATTTTCACCAAGTGATATAATCTCGTAGTGGTGAAGAGCCCTTTTATCTTCTGGTGGCAATTGCATATAATCCGCTCCGTAAATGGCTGTTAGATATTCTTTGTATTTGTAAGGACAACAAAGTTTAAGATCTTCAAACTGTAATAGGACTGGTTCTCCAAAGTAATCGCTCGGTACTATCTCTCTTAATTTGTAAGCTCCCGTAAAATTTCCTGCGTAAGCTTCATCAAACGAATATTTTTTTATCGTTTGTAAATATTTTTTCTGTGCCCAAGTAAAGGAAATAATCTTCTCAATATTAACAGCATTCGCAAAAGCAATAATTATCTTTTCAATGAATGGTCGATTTTCTTTTTTCTGATTCACCAAACTATTGAATTGCGAGAGTTGAACCATCATCCTTGTGTACAAGTATCTCAAAGAATGAATTTTTTTCTTTAAAGCATTAGATGGCATACCATCTAGCGGAAAAATGTCTATCCACAAACTTTCTACCAATTCTTCTTTACTATAATTCATGATGATTTTTGTAGAATCATCTCGAATCACAGAGAATGCTTTTTTATAGTCTAATGTATCTTCGCTTAAAAACTTGTAGTTTTCTGGCAAGACATTTGAAGCTATTTTTTTAAACTTTTCGTAATCCTCTCTCGGCATACCGATATCAATGTCATCATCCCAAGGTATGAAACCATTATGACGTACCGCTCCTAGCAAGGTCCCACCCAGAGCATAGTAGGTTAGGTTATTTTCTTCGCAAATATTAATAAACTCTTTCAAAATAGATAAAATCTTATCTTGAATGATTTTGATATCCGACATACTTTCCTCCTATATAAATCGAAATAAAACCGTCTTCCCAGTCTATGCTCTTTTAAGTTCTTGTTAAATACTTCTTACCATTTCACTATACGATTTTTTCAAACGAATGTCCCCCGAGTTCTTCGTTGCTTTCATCAGAAAACTGATAATCCGGGTAGATTAAAGCGCCTACCAAGATCCAAAAAATATTATTATGAAGATAGAAATTCAAATCATCAATCATGGAATGAAAACTCATTAATATCAAAATGAGAGCAAGAACCCACTGGCGTTTCTTAATTATTTTAGACAAAGTCAAAGTTAGGACTGAGAGCATCAATCCCAGGATGAGTAAGCCAAATCTTTGTAAAACTTGGACATACAAATTGTCTACATACAGATAATAGGTCTGATAGTTTCTAACTCCTTCAACAGTCAGACCGTTACCGTACCATTCAACTGGTCGTCCTAGCAATCCAAAACCATACAGATTTAAAGATTTATTTGCTAAGTATAGACGGCCTCCTAACATATGATTCACTTTAAAAAGAAGGTCATTAATAAAAGAATAACCTGAATTGAGATAGGTAAATGAGACCCAAAAACTAATGATTGCATTTACAATAAAAGTCAATTTAAAAGCTTTAAAAACATATCCTAGTTTAGATAATAGCTCAGGGAACCATTTCATTAGCAAACTGCATGCCAACAATATACAGGAACTGAAAAATGTTAAACGAGAATCCGTTTGATCATATACCCAATACACAGAAAGGGATAACAGTAGCCATTTCCAATATTGGATTTTGTTTTGCTTTAAATAAAACACAATAGCGACTATGTCCATCAGTAACATTGATGGAAATAAGGCGTAACGAAATCCTAGATAACTTCGTACTCGAGACTCAGAAACTTCTATATAATTCGTTATTATTCCAACTTTTGCACTGACAATAATAAAGAACAATAAACACGTACTAACGACTAATGAAGTTTGCGCCACCTTCTTAAAGGGAACATCTCGTAAAGCGTAAATAAATAATATGCTTACAGGAACTTCTGAACCGAGAGCAGTCATTTCCCCCACGATAAAATAAATTAAAATTGTTGCAAACAATCCAATGAGCGCTCTATAATCGTACTTTCTTTTAAACATCTCTTTAACGAACAAAAGAAAAATCGAGAAAGCTATCGCTAATTTATAAACTGTTCCAGGTATATATCGAGCATAAAAAGTCACATTTAATATCGAAACCGTTAAAAATATTCCTAAGGCAACAAGAGCCAAGAGCTCTGGCAAAGATTTTATTTTTACTACTAATTTCATCCTTATTCTTTTATCCCTATCTAAAAACTCTGTCCATATTTTTTCCCGAAGAATTTTGCTTGTAGGAAGGATTTCCCTTTTTGAATCAAGTCAATTTTCTCCATATAGATAAACGGAATCTCTTTTACCCGCAAATCTTGCTTTGCCAACCAAACATTGAACAAGCGTTCGCTGACACGACCAAATAATCTAGCGTCAAAAGCAGAATAATCTCTAATATCTAATCTTCTATAGAGAGCATCGATAATCGGGAACAACCATTCACAATAGGCTACTACATTTTCTTTGGACATGATAAACATATTGAACATATAACCACTGCGCTGTTTCATGACCCGATCAAAGACCTCGATATAATCCGGTCTCAACTCGCTAACAATCTGGCGGGTCACGTCTAAATGAATGGCATCATGTGTATGTGCGTAGTGTGAGTATAGTGTTTCAATGTAATATTTCCGTTTTTTAGGAACGATCACATCATTTTCTGCTAACAAATCTTGCAATTCTGCCTTGGACAGGATAATATCATTCATATCAATCGTTTCACTATAAGAATGACGTTTTGCGGTGAAATAGCGACGATAGTGCACCAAGCCGAGATAGTCACATTCTAAATTTTTCCAGGCCCAATAAAGTCCAGTCAATTCGCAATAATAGGGGTTCAAACTTGAAATATTGTCTCCTTCATTATCACATTGGTATCCTAACTTTTCTTTTCCTTCACTACCGACATGGATGGGTAGGTAAAGATCAGTATCAGCAGGCATAGTAAATTGTTTGTGTGTTGCTACGATAATTTTATAATTCTTTGTCATTTTAACCCCCTTCATTTAGATTGAACTGTTTGCTCTAAAAAAGAAATCAAACACTCGCACCCTAGTTTCATAGAGTTCACCTAAGAAACTAGTTGACTCTTTTGCCATGTTTCTAATAGACTACTCTGATTATATAACTTCGCAAGAATATTCTAAAACATGACTACCAGTATTTGATTTCGTATCAATTCCATTTTAAACTCATCAACAGATCATAAAATCCTAACAAAACATATCTGTTATTTAATGAGCCCCTTTTCCTGACAAAACTTGCTTAATGGTTAGCAAAAATATCTTTACATCTAATTTGAAAGATTGATTTCTAGGATAGTACAACTCCATCTCGCAACGCTCAGGATAATAGACTTCACTTCTCCCAGAAACTTGCCACATGCCTGTTATCCCTGGTTTGACTGAAAGCAGAAGCTCCTGTTCCTCTTGGGAATATTCTTCTAATTCCTTATCAAGGATTGGTCTAGGTCCTATAAAGCTCATTTCACCTCGCAAAACATTTATAAACTGAGGAAATTCATCAATACTCGTTTTTCTAATAAAATTCCCAATAATCGTTAAGCGCGGATCTTCGTTAGGAGGTAATTTGTAGCTATTGTCAATATATTTTTGATGTAGCTCTCTATTGGCCAAGAGAATTTCTTCAGCATTCTCAACCATTGAACGAAACTTAATGATTTTGAATTTTTTTCCATTCAATCCTACTCGGTATTGAGTAAAGAAAATGCTACCCTTATATCCTTTTGCTTTATATATGATGAAAATAATCACGGAAGCTGGAAAGGCTAATACAACAGTTCCAACCAATCCAATCAAAAAGTCTGCAAGTTGCTTAAAACTTTTGTATAAGACTTCACTAATCTCCACTTAAACTTCACCTACTTTTCATATAATCTTCTTTTCAAAATCTACTTTTTCTTATTTTTTCCCATAGGAACCGTAGTTCCCGTATAATCCGTAAGAACCATATTTTTCAAGCTGGATATTAAATTTATTCAGAATAACTCCTAAGAATGGTGTTCCTGTTTGCTCTAACTGGTCTTTAGCTTTTTGAACTTCTCTCCGTTTTGTTGCAGAAGCTTCAGTTACCAGGATAGAGGCATCACATTTTTGTACGATAATAGCCGCATCAATGACAACACCGACAGGGGCTGTATCCACAATGATATAGTCAAAGTATTTGCGTAAAGTCTCAATCATTGCTTCAAATTTGTCACTTTGAAGAAGGGCAGTTGGATTTGGTGAAACAGCACCTGATTGAATGACAAACAAGTTTTCCACATTTGTTTCGCACAAACCGTGCGACAAATCTTTGGTCCCTGATAAGTAGTCTGTTAAACCTGTAATCTTTTCTCGAGACTTGAAGACACCTGACATGACTGAATTACGAATATCGGCATCAATAAGAAGCGTCTTATAACCTGCACGCGCGAAAGCCCAGGCAATATTGGTTGAAGTGGTAGACTTCCCTTCTCCAGGTCGAACCGAAGAAAGTGCAATCACTTTGAGACCATCCCCACTCAACTGGATATTGGTACGTAGAGCGTTATAATACTCTTCAGCTTTTTTTACAGAGTTTAATCGTTGTTGTGATAATTCTAACTTTGCCATATTTCCCTCTTTACTTTAATTTCTCAAGATTTGGAATAACACCTAAAAGTGAGATGTGCATAACTTCTTCGATATCTTCTGGACGTTTCACTCGATCATCCAATAATTCGACTAAAAGCACGATAACTATAACAATTCCTACACCTGCTATAGTGGCCATCATTGTGTTTCGACGAATATTTGGTGAAGATGGAGATGTTGCAGGTCTTGCTTCCTCAAGTGTTGTCACATCTGACACTCGTGTTACTGAAATAATCTTCTGAGCCGCTACTTCTCGTAGAGCGTTGGCGATACGACTTGCTTCTTCAGGCTTGCCATCTCGAACTGAAATGGATACGATACGAGTATCTGCAGGAACTGTTACTGAAACTTTTTTCCCAAGAGTTTTGGCATCAATGGTTAAATTTTGATCAGCCACCACTTTTTCAAGTACATCCTGTGAGAGGATGATTTCACGGTAGTCTTTTACCAAGTATGAACCTGCCTGCAAATCTTGGTTAGTCAAACCTGGTTTATCTGCTTGGTTACGATTGACAACATAGATGCGTGTGGTACTAGCGTACTGCGGCTTTATTACAAACGAGCTATAAGCAAAAGCTGCTAGACCTGCTACTAGCGCAACTAAGGCGATGAGGAATTTTCGTTTCCAAAGCACTTTTACTAATTGAAATACATCAATTTCAAATTTTTCTTGTTCTTTCATCATTTCTCCTAAATAAGTTGGTCATTTATAATGTTTGATGGGTTTGTTTCAAAAAGCTCACGAGCTTTTCCTGCTCCGTATTTTTTAGCAATAAGCTCATAAGCTTCTTTCATATAAGGCGGACGATTTCCCAGATTATGCATATCGCTAGCCACTACATGAACTAAGTCCTTGTCCAAGAAATACCTAGCACGTTTTTTCATAAACTTGTAGGTGTCTCCAAATAGTCGTGGTTTTAATACACTCGAACTATTAATCTGCATATAGCAGCCCATATTGATGAGCTCCCTTACTTTTTTCTCATCATTTTCCAAGGTGTGATAACGCTCAATATGAGCAACCACAGGTGTAATCCCTAACATGAGAACTTTTGTCAAGGCGCTATGAATATCTCTATAGGGAGTATTCATGCTAAACTCGATCAAGGCATAACGAGTACCATTGAGTTTTGGGATGATGTTTTGTTCAAGTTTTTCTAAAGCATCGCTAGAAAAATAAATCTCAGCTCCGTACACGATATTCAAATCCGGTGCAATTTCTCGAGCCAACTGTTTGACTTCGCTAAAATTAGCTGCAATTTTATCCTCAGGTGTTTCAAACATCCCTTTTCGACGATGAGAGGTTGAGACAACGGTTCGAACACCTTGTGCGTAAGCTTCCTCTAGGAGAGCCTTGCTCTCAGCTCGATTTTTAGGACCATCGTCAACATCGAAAACAATATGCGAATGAATGTCAATCATCTTATTTTCCTTCCATGGTATCTTTAATGGCCGCCTTAACAGTCTCCAAGCTCGTTGGATCAATTTCTAACATGTAAAGATTGCTATCTGGCATAGCGTAAGACGGAAGCCCCATACGTCCAGTACCTTTCAAATCTTGATTGGTAACGGTATATTTCCCACCGCTTGCTAATTGAGTATTTACAAGACTAACCATTGTTTCTGGTGGCATATTGGTCTGGATCGAATCCTGCAAACTTTGAATGATGCTATCGTAATTTTTCAGAGCTTCCGCCGAGGTTAATTTCTGAATAATCGCCGCAATGACTTTTTGTTGGTTACGACCGCGATCCCCATCACCGTTCGTCAAGGAGTAGCGTTCACGAACAAAACCTAAAGCCAGTTCTGAATCAAGATGGATATTTCCAACCGGGTAGTGTTTGCCATTTGTATGTGCAGTAAACTCTTGGTCATTATAGACATCAACGCCTCCAAGAAGGTCAATCAACTTCAAGAAAGAGGTGAAATTGAGACGAGCATAGTAGTTCAAGTCGATACCATAAAGATTTTCTAAGGTATGGATAGAAGCATCTACGCCATAGATACCCGCATGCGTCAACTTATCGTTTTGGTTATTCCCGCCATCCGCGATAGGAACGTAGGCATCTCGTGGAGTTGTCGTCAAGAGAATCTTCTTGGTATCCTGATTAACTGTCATGATAATATTGACATCTGAGCGCGAAACAGAACTGATAGGACCATAGGTATCAATCCCGCTGACATAAACATTGAAAGAATTCCCTGTAGCAACCTTAGGAGCTTCCACTTTCTTTGTCAAATCCTTAGTATAGATTTTCTTAATCTTTTTAGCATGGTCAGGATATTCCTGTTCAATCAGATTTTCAAAAACGCTGTTTAAGACAATTGCTTTGGTTTCTCCACCTATCAAACTCTTATAGGATGCTAGGTAAGAAGAAGCTTCCTCAACTGTCAATTCCTTGCTTTGAGTCGTTTTTATGTCATCTATCAATTTTTTGATATTCTCAGCATCTGTTCCTGTAGGAGCAGTTACACTGGATAATTGAGAAACATTATTGATCTCACTATCTGCCAGTACCGCCACACTCATAGAATAGCTTGAATAATTCGACGTTGCATTGAATTGATTGGCAAGACTGACAAATCGATTTACAGCTACCAAAGCTACAGAGCTGAATAAGACTGAGAGCAATAGTACTATCAAAGTGAAAACCTTGGCTTTTCGTCTCACTATCAACAACAGGGACAATAAAGCGATAAGTGCTAAAACTATTGCCAAAATAACATTAAAATAACTGACCGCTAAAATCTGATACCTAAAAATCAGAAACAATAAAAAAGAAGCAAGAACAACATAGATTAGCAACAAACCTACATTTAAACTCTGCTGAAACTTACTAGATTTACCTTTTTTAATGCGTCTACTTTTCATGGAACACCTCTACAAAACATTTTAATTTAATTATATCATAAATTGCCTCTCAAGGCCATCAACACCAATCAAGAAAGCACTTGCTTTTGGTAAGTGTTTTCGTTTTTTATATTTACTATAGTTTTTACTCCTTTTTGTGTTCCCAAAACACAACTATAATAAAAAAATAGAGCTCTTAAAAAGCTCCATTTTTTATTATTTAACGTGACTTTCGAATTCTTTTTGACTCTTTTCGACAGAATTTTTACGTTCTTGTTCCCATTTGGCTTTAGCTTCGTCAAATTGAGCAGTTGTTACTACTTCAGTTTGCAATCTCATGTACTTGTAGTTACTTCCAGTACCTTTGATTCCGACAAGTGAGTAAGCTCGTGTAAATGGTGTCACACGTGTTACTGAAGCCCCACCACCATTTGAATTTACAGGGAGCAATAGCGAACTATCAATCAGCCAAGCTTGTGCGTCTGCATAATTTTCATAACGTTTGGCTACGTCTGTATTTTCTGCATCTGCCGCTTTCAATTTTTGAGTATATTGGTCCAATCCGATACTTGTAATCTTATCAGTATCCTTGCTTGGATCAAGTCCTAAAATCTTGAGATAGAATCCATCCTCAGCATTGAAAGGATTGAGATAAGTTGATGGATCTTGGTAGTCTGCAGACCAACCATCCAAGTTTAAATCATAGTCATGATCAGCTGTGGTTGGCGCTTGGAATGTCGCGTTGGCATAGTCTTCTGTTGAAATTTGAACGACATCAATCACTACATTTTCTGCCCCAAGAGTTGATTCGACAGATTGTTTAAGCGAATGAATCTTTGGAAGCAAGGTTTTGTTAACTTGGTCTACAGGCAAGTCCAAATGAATTGGGAAGGTCACACCTTGTGCTTCTAATTCTTTTTTAGCCTCTGCAAACTGAGCTTGTGCTTTTTCTTTATTGAAGTAGCCGTCCTGGGCGTCTTCAAGATTCATATTTGACCACTGTGTACCATAGTTTACCAACTTAGATGCGACTGTCTCACCAAAAGTCTTGTCACCTACTTGCACGAAAGTTGGTGGCACAAGTGTGTTACGAAGAGTATTTTTAGCTGCTTCTTCTCCATTAGACTGAGCCGAATAAGCTGTACGGTCAATGGCAAAGTTGATTGCTTGACGGAAATTTTTATTTAAAATCGCAGCTTGGGTAGCTTGTTTTTGCTCATCGCTAGTCTTAGCTGTATGATTGTATGTTTGGCGATTAACGTTAAAATTATAGTACCAAGAAGTCGCATCCTGTAAGCTATAGACGATATTGTCCTTGTATTTTTCCTTTGTCTTAGCAAAGTTTGAACTGTTTGGATAGACTCCTGCAGATGAGTAAGCACCACTTTCAAAGTTACGAATCGTCATATCTTGATCCGAACCATCAACATAAGCCAACTTAACTCTTTCAATCGTCACTTTTTCTTGGTCATAGTAATGAGGGTTCTTCATGTACTCGAGTGATGATTTTGATGTGAATTCTTTTAACAAATAAGGACCACTGTAGAGAATGCTATCTGGTTTTAATTCCCCAAATTCTTTACCTTTAGAAGTCAAGAATTCTTCATTGACTGGAAAGAGGATACTATTGGTTGTTTTAGAGTTCCAGAATGGTTCTGGACGTGTCAAAGTATATTGGACAGTGTAATCATCTACAGCTTTCACACCAACATTTGAAAAGTCAGTATTTGCGCCTGTCACATAATCATCTAATCCCTTGATTGAGTTCTGAATCAAATCAAGCGCTTGACTCTTGTTATCCGCTGCATACTTGATACCTGTGACGAAATCTTGTGCTTTAATTGGGGCGTATTCTTCCCCGTCAGCCGTGAACCATTTAGCATCTTGACGAAGTTTATAAGTGTAAGTCAAACCATCCTTTGAAACACTCCAATCTTCTGCAAGAGCAGGAATGAGATTTCCATAATTGTCATTTTCAAGCAAACCATCTACCAAGTTGGTAATAACATTAGTATTGTCACCAGAATAATCCAAAATGTAGTTGAAGGTTGTTGGATCGGCACCAAATGTTGACGAGTAGGTTTTAGCATCTGATGCTGACTTCCCACACGCTGTCAATAAGACCGCCGCGGCAAGCGTCAACCCCGCTCCAATCAGTCGTTTTTTGAGTTTCATGATTCATTCTCTCCTTATATGTTAGGTTTTATGACATGTATCTATTCTATCAAATTTCGCCCCAAAAGTAAAGTTATTTAATTATTCGCCCTCTCGTCAGTATATGAAAAAAAGAAAGAAAGCCCGCATAAAATCAGGATTTCTTTCATCGTTGTTTAAGATTATTTAACGTGGTTGGCTAACTCTTTTTGATATTTAGCGTTTGTTTCAAGTTTCTCTTTTTGCCATTTCTTAAGAGCTTCTTCGTATTCTTTAGTGGTTACAATATCATTTTGCAACTCTAAACCTTTAAATACAAACGGATCTCCCTTGATCCCAACTTGAGAGTAGGCTTTCGAAAATGGTACTGTACGACTAACTGTAGGAGAACCTCCTGAAGATGCTACAGGAATGAGAAGTGAACTATCAGATACCCAAGCCTGTGCTTTAGCATATTTTTCATAGCGTTTGTTAAGGTCGGTTGTTTCTGATGCTGCATCATCCAAGAGTTTCTTGTACTCATCAAGTCCAACTTGAGCCATGACTTCTGGATCTTTACCTTTTGTGATACCCAAGTGTTTAAGGGCAGAACCTTTCTTAGCATCCAAGATATTTAGATAGGTAGCTGGATCTTGATAGTCTGGTCCCCAACCAGTTCCATTCAAGTCATAGTCTTTTTGAGAAGGAACCTTAGCTTGAGATGTAATACTCATTTTCTCATTATCTGTCATTTGAAGGACATCGATGACAACATTTTCAGTTCCAAGCGCTGCTTCGACAGATTGTTTGAGGGAATTGGTTTGTTGAACAGCAATGACATCTGTCTGTTCAACTGGAATATCCAAATGGATTGGGAAGGTTACACCTTTAGCTTGCAATTCTAATTTTGCTTTTTCAAAGGCAGCTTTTGCTTTTGTTGGATTGTAAAGAGTGTCTTTACCATCTGTCAAAGCTACATCTTTCCACTGGTCTCCGTATGTTACCAATTGTTCTTGAGCCAATTCACCGAAAGTCTTTTCACCGACCTGAACATAGTCATAAGGTACAAGACTGGTACGGATAATCTTGTCCGCTCCTTCTTCACCATTCATCTGAGCAGAATAAGAATGACGGTCAAGAGCAAAGTTGATTGCCTGGCGGAAGTTTTTATTGAGAAGTGCTTCTTTAGTTGAAGTTTTTTGTGCTTCATCTGTCTTCGCTGTTTTATTATAAGACTGACGATTTACGTTGAAAGTAAAGTAATAGCTTGTCGCTTCTTGAGGACTATAAACAATCTTATCGCCGTATTCTTTCTTAGTTGAGTCAAAACTTGAACTAGTTGGGAAGAGGCGAGCTGTTGTATAGGAACCTGATGCAAAGCTACGGATCAATGATTCTTGGTCAGAACCGTCGTAGAAAGTCAATTTGACGTGGTCAATCTTAACATTGTCCTTGTCCCAGTAGTTTGGATTCTTTTCGTACTCAATCACTGATTTTGAAGTGAAGTTCTTCAAAATATATGGACCGTTGTAGAGAATACCTGAAGGTGTAGCTGCACCATAATCTTTACCTTGAGAGTTTAGGAATTCTTCATTAACTGGGAGCATAGTCGCTGTTGTTACCTTAGAATTCCAAAAGCTTTCTGGTTTGTTCAAGGTATACTCAACCGTATAGTCATCAACTGCTTTGACACCGACTGTTGAGAAGTCATTCGTTTCACCGCTAACGTATTCTGCCAAACCTTTGATAGAATCTTGGATAAGAGTTAGACCATCTGACTTACCATCAGCAGCATGCTTCAAACCAGTCACAAAGTCTTGAGCCTTGACCTCAGCGTACTCCTCACCTTCAGAAGTATACCATTTGACACCTTTACGTAGTTTGTAAGTGTAGGTCAAACCGTCTTGTGAAACCGACCAGTCTTCAGCAAGAGATGGAATCAAGTTTCCGTATTTGTCATTTTCCAAGAGTCCGTCGACCAAGTTAGCGATGACGTCCGATGTTGAACTTTTACTAGTAACGCTATAGTCCAATGTTGATGGATCGATGGCATATACGTATGAAAATGTTGTAGGAGCATCTGCTTTTTTCTCTGTCTTTCCACAAGCTGCCAAAAGAAGAGCTGCACTCATCGTTATCCCTGCTACTGCGAGCAACTTTTTCGATTTCATCGGTATTCTCCTTTAAAATACTATTTTTCACCATTATACCCTATTTTTTTATAAAAGCAAGGGTTTTCATGCAATTTTTTAGAAAATTCAAACTAATATTTATTAAAGAAGTTTTTACACTTATTTTAGAAAAAACTCAAGCATCGAAGATACTTGAGTTTTTAGGTTTAATTGGCTAATTCGACGCAGAAAGCATCCCAAGGAGCTAGTGTTAATTGCTCGAGTTTGTCTGGAACATCGGTGTTGGCAACCAAGACTGAGTTGACGACCTCATCTAAGCGAAACTCTTGTTCTTGACTTGAAAGGTTTACCACTACTAAAAAGCGACGTTCTCCGTCCTTACGGATATAGGCAAAGACTTTCTCAGCTGTTTCTAGCAACTCAAAGTCAGCTTGAACCAACCAGCTATTTCCCTTGCGTAGCTGAACTAGTTTTTGGTAGGTATAGAAGATAGAATCTGGATTTGCTAAAGCCTCTTCTACATTAATCTTCGCATAGTTTGGATTGACTGATAGCCAAGGTTTTGCACTTGAAAAACCAGCATAATCTGTCGTGTCCCACTGCATTGGGGTACGCGCATTGTCACGTCCAATCACACGAATGCTATCCATAATTTTCTCTAGCGGTACACCTTGTTCTAGCGCTTCTTTGGCATAGTTGATAGATTCGATATCTTCTACTTGCTCCAAGCTTTCAAATGGGAAATTGGTCATACCGATTTCTTCACCTTGATAGATATAAGGCGTCCCTCTCATCAAGTGAAGTAAAATCGCAAAAGCCTTAGCTGATTTCTCACGGTATTTGTCTTCGTCGCCCCAGATAGAGACGATTCGTGGAAGGTCATGGTTGTTCCAGAAGAGGGAATTCCAACCATCTTCAACCCCCAATTCTGTCTGCCACTTGTTGAAAATCTCTTTTAATTTCCCTACATTTAACTCTTTTTGGTAATGCCACTTAGGTTGTCCTTCTTGATACTGAAGACAGATATGTTCAAACTGGAAGACCATAGATAACTCTTGACCTTCTGGATTTGAATAACGCTTGGCCTCTTCTGGATTTGCTCCCCAGGCTTCACCAACAGTCAACAAATCTTTGTCGCCAAAGGTTGCCTTGTTCATCTCCTTGAGATAAGGGTGCAACATAGGACCATTACTTACAACTTTCTCATCCGGAATCTTTCCAATCATATCGATTACATCCATGCGGAATCCACCAATCCCTTTATCAATCCAGAAATTCATCATCTCATAGATTTTATGACGGAGCTCTTCGTTTTCCCAGTTGAGATCTGGTTGTTTCTTACTGAAAAAGTGCAGATAATATTGACCAGACTTTTCATCGTATTCCCAAGCAGAACCACTAAAAGTAGAGGTTAAATCATTGGGTTTATCTCGCCAAATATAGTAGTCACGTTCGGGACTTTGAGGATTTTCACGCGCTTCGATAAACCAGGCATGCTCGTCTGAGGTATGATTGACAACCAAGTCCATGATGATTCGAATATCTCGTTTTTTGGCTTCAGCGATCAGCTGGTCCATGTCTTCCATGGTTCCAAAGATAGAAGCGATGTCTTGATAATTTGAAATATCGTAACCATTATCATCCATAGGACTATCATAGACAGGCGAAAGCCAAATTGCTGTGATCCCAAGCTTAGCTAAATAGTCTAACTTGCTAGTTATTCCGGGTAAATCACCAAACCCATCTCCATTACTATCCTTGAAACTTTTTGGATAAACTTGATAGACAACTGCATTATGCCACCATTTTTCTTGCATCTTTTCACCTCTTTTAACTTAACTTTACTCCATCATAGACTTTTTTTATCATTTGTGCAAGCGTTTGCTCTATCTTTTTTCTTACTTTTATTACTCTGTAGTTTCTTATCTTTTATTTTTTTTATATAATAGAAAACAGAGGTAAAAAAATGAAAAAACAAGCTTTTAGTTCTGAAAAATATCTAAACTTACAACGCGACCATATTTTGGAGCGTATTCATCAATTTGACGGCAAACTATACTTGGAGTTTGGGGGCAAGATGTTGGAAGATTTCCACGCCGCCCGTGTCCTTCCTGGATATGAGCCGGATAACAAAATCAAACTCTTGCAAGAGTTGAAAGAACAAGTCGAGGTTGTCATTGCCATTAACGCTAGCAATATCGAGCACTCAAAAGCTCGTGGTGACTTGGGTATCTCTTACGACCAAGAAGTGCTTCGTTTGATTGATAAATTTAACGAACTTGGTATCTTTGTTGGCTCTGTGGTTATTACCCAATATGCTGGTCAACCTGCAGCTGATGCCTTCCGTAATCAATTAGAAAAAAATGGGATTGACTCGTATCTCCACTACCCAATCAAGGGATATCCGACAGATATGGATCATATCATCTCTCCTGAAGGTATGGGGAAAAATGACTATATCAAAACTAGTCGCAATTTAATTGTCGTGACTGCTCCTGGACCTGGTTCAGGTAAGTTGGCAACTTGTATGTCTAACATGTACCACGACCAACTGAATGGCATCAAATCTGGTTATGCTAAGTTTGAAACCTTCCCAGTATGGAACCTTCCACTGCATCACCCAGTCAATTTAGCCTATGAAGCTGCTACTGCAGACCTTGACGATGTCAATATGATTGACCCATTCCATCTCCAAACTTATGGAGAAACTACAGTCAACTACAATCGTGATATCGAAATTTTCCCTGTTCTTAAGCGTATGCTCGAACGTATCTTGGGTGAATCTCCTTATGCATCTCCAACTGACATGGGTGTAAATATGGTTGGTTTTGCAATCACTGATAACGATGCTGCAATTGAAGCATCCAAACAAGAGATTATCCGCCGCTACTACCAAACAGTTCTCGACTTTAAAGCCGAAAAAGTTGCTGAGTCTGCTGTCAAGAAAATCGAACTTCTCATGAATGATCTCGGCATCACACCAGCTGACCGTAAGGTAGCTGTTGCTGCTCGACAAAAAGCTGAAGAAACAGATGGACCCGCTCTAGCACTTGAGTTACCTTCTGGTGAAATTGTCACTGGTAAGAACTCGGAACTCTTTGGTCCAACAGCTGCTGCTGTGATCAATGCAATCAAAAAGTCAGCTAACATCGATGCCGAAACAAAATTAATTGAACCAGAAGTGGTGAAACCAATCCAAGGTTTGAAAATTAATCACTTAGGTAGTCGCAATCCACGTCTTCATTCTAATGAGATTCTCATCGCTCTTGCAATTACAGCTATGCAGAATCCTGATGCAGACCGTGCTATGAAAGAACTCGGAAATCTCAAAGGTAGCGAAGCTCATTCTACGATCATCTTAACGGACGAAGATAAGAATGTTCTCCGTAAATTGGGAATTAACGTAACCTTTGATCCCTACTACCAATACGACCGTTTATATCGTAAGTAGATTGAAAACTAGTAAGAACTTCTTATCAAGTATCACCCCTCTTCGATAGATTTCGAATCTCTCTTAAGGGGTGACTTTATTTTATGATTCTGACGATTTCCGACTATCTTCTTTTCTAATTATTCTAACATTACTTCGGGAGTTTATTAAAAATGAGAGAATTACTCAGTCAAAAAGAGCAAAGGCAATTAAAGATTTTAGAATATTTGTTTGAAAATCCTGACTGGATTTACCTAGATGATTTATCTAAAACCATTGGACACAATGCTCGCATCATTAAAAGTGATATCAAAGAATTACGTGAAATCTTTCCTGATTTTGATATTCGACACTCAACTGCGGGGATAATGATGGTGAATACGAAAAATAATGGCATTGAGCGAATTTACCAATATTTTTTACAGACGTCTGAATATTTTCAAATTTTAAAAGCATTTTTCCTTTTGGACAGCCCCTTTACCTATGAGCATCTTGCTGAATCTTTGGATATTTCCCTCCCTTCCTTGCGAAAGAAAATTGCGGATATCAATAAGACACTTGATGGAACTTACCGCTTTAAGCTCAAGGTAACCCCAATATCTATCATTGGAGATGAAAAAGATATTAGATTTTTCTTCTCCCAATTTTTCCACGAAGCTTATAATTTTCTGGACTGGCCCTTTGAGGAGGTTAAGGAAGAAAATATAAATAATTTTGTCTCTTTCTTCATTGATTTGGCGAAATTCCCTGCAAAATATCAAAATCTTTACCAAATCCGAACACAGGCTACAGTCGATTTGCACCGAATGAAGAGAGGATATTTCGTTCAGTTATCAGAACAAAACATTTCCTGGTTAAATCCTATTTTCGACCAACTACCCGATTTTCAGCATCAGTTACAAGAATTGGCCCAAGGACTTAACATTGATATCAATCCGGAAAATCTCTATCAAATCTTCAGTCCATTTGCTGAACCTAGCCTCTTCTTCACAGTCGAAGACTTTCTAGCTGCTCGTCAATCTAACGAAAAAGTTAATTTGTCCTATCATGCTGCACGAGACATTCTGGACAACTTGACTCGAAGATTTGGTGTTCAATTTTCAAATACGGATACCTTGATTTGGAATCTGCATAACACTGCCTTGCTTGAGCGAAGAGAAATCAACTCCGAATCGATCATTTCACAAAATAAAGACTATACACTTGGAAAGATTAAAAAATTCTTCCCTAATTTTTATGAAGCAACCGTCTTTGAAATGATGCGCTATAAGAATATTATGGGACAAAAGGAGAAGATACCTGCTCTTTCTCACCTAATCTACACCCTATTTACCCACGCAGAGGGGCTTACAGATCAATTATTTGAACATAAAAAGAAAGTCAAAGTCTTAGTTCTCAGTGAGTATGACTTTGCTCATCCAGAATTCTTGATATCTCTCTACGAATTCCATACTGCAAATAACATCCAGTATGAAACTTGGGATAAAGAAACCCTAAATATCGAAGAAATTAGGCAAAGTGACTATGACGCTATTATCACTAATTTTGATATTAAAGAAATTGATAATAAGCGAATCATGAACATTAGCCGACTATCTATTCTGCAAGTTGTCAACGAACTCAATAAGATTTCCATGCAAGATTTATAATAAAAAAAGTCTAGTTAAACTAGACTTTTTTGTTATTCTACCGTTACAGACTTAGCAAGGTTACGTGGTTTGTCCACATCGAGTCCACGGTGTAGGGTTGCAAAGTAAGCGACTAGTTGCGTTGGTACGACCATTGAGATTGGTGAGAGGTAAGGGTGTACGGTCGTAAGAACGATATCGTCTGTATCTTTGGCAACATTTTCTTCTGCGATGGTGAGGACCTTAGCTCCACGGGCTGCCACTTCCTGGATATTTCCACGAGTGTGGTTAGCAAGGACTGGGTCTGACAAGAGGGCCAAAACAGGTGTCCCATCTTCAATCAAGGCAATGGTTCCGTGCTTGAGCTCCCCAGCCGCAAAACCTTCACATTGGATGTAAGAAATCTCTTTGATCTTGAGACTGGCTTCCATGGCTACATAATAATCTTGACCACGTCCGATGTAAAAGGCATTGCGTGTTGTTTCAAGAAGGTCACGAACCTTAGCATCAATCAATTCTTTCTCTGAAAGTGTTGATTCGATAGACTGTGCTACGATAGACAACTCGTGAACCAAGTCAAAGGCTTGAGCTTTTTCGTTACCATTTGCTTCACCAACTGCTTTTGCAAGGAAGGCAAGGGCTGCGATTTGGGCTGTATAGGCCTTGGTTGAAGCTACAGCAATTTCAGGACCTGCGTGAAGCAACATAGTATGGCTGGCTTCACGTGAAAGGGTTGATCCAGGAACATTTGTCACTGTCAAGCTTGGGATGCCCATTTCATTAGCCTTGACCAAAACTTGACGGCTATCAGCTGTTTCACCAGATTGACTGATAAAGATGAAGAGTGGTTTCTTGCTGAGAAGTGGCATCCCATACCCCCACTCAGAGGAGATGCCAAGTTCAACTGGTGTATCTGTCAATTCTTCTAGCATCTTTTTAGAAGCAAATCCTGCATGGTAAGAAGTTCCAGCTGCAAGAATGTAGATGCGGTCCGCGTCTTGAACAGCCTTTATAATAGCTGGATCTACGACAACTTGACCAGCCTCATCTGTGTAGGCTTGGATCAGCTTACGCATCACCGTTGGTTGCTCATCGATTTCCTTGAGCATGTAGTAAGGATAAGTTCCCTTACCGATATCAGACAAGTCAAGTTCAGCAGTGTAGCTAGCACGCTCACAACTATTGCCATCATAGTCTTGCACTTCGACGCTATCAGCCTTGACAATTACCAACTCTTGGTCATGGATTTCCATGTATTGGTTAGTTTCACGAATCATGGCCATGGCGTCTGAGCAAACCATGTTGTAGCCATCGCCAAGACCAATCAAAAGTGGTGATTTGTTTTTGGCCACATAGATGACATCTGGATTTTCAGAGTCGATCAAAGCAAAGGCATAAGAACCACGGATGATGTGAAGGGCTTTTTTGAAGGCTTCAAGTACTGACAATCCGTCTTCTTCAACAAATTTTCCAATCAAGTGAACGGCGATTTCTGTATCTGTTTGTCCCTTGAAGTGGTGACCTGCAAGGTATTCTTCCTTGATTTCAAGATAGTTTTCAATCACCCCATTGTGCACCAAGACAAAACGTCCTGTCTCAGAGCGGTGTGGGTGAGCATTGTCCTCTGTTGGTTTTCCGTGAGTGGCCCAACGAGTATGTCCAATACCAGTTGTCCCCTCAACGCCTGCTGTCTTGGCAGACAATTCTGCAATACGACCAACAGCCTTGACCAGATGGCTTTCAGCACCACCTAGAACAAAAATTCCAGCCGAATCATAACCACGGTATTCGAGTTTTTCAAGTCCTTGAATCAAAATATCAGTTGCATTTGAGTTTCCAACAACACCAACAATTCCACACATAGTATATACGACACAGACAAGCTGTGCTTTCTCCTTATCGAAATTGGTATAGTCTGATTTTCTGTTTATAGAATCAGTGAAAACAGTATATACTTGTTTCTTTCGCTTGTCAAGAATAAAAATTGGTATAGCTCAATTACTTTTGAACCGCAAACAAAAAACCATTCAAAAAATAGCTCTTGAATGGTTTAGAAATATAGCTGATCAACTTATGTCTATACCCTATCGAACACCAGACATCACAGTTTATCTGTTCTCACTCCTCGCAGCCTATTATTTATTAGATTGGAAGGGATAAGTACTTTCAAAAGTTTCCACTATCTCTACTAAACGATCATCCAAATAGGTCATAGCTTGATCTCTGATTGGATTAGGAATTCCATAATAGGCCTCTGCAAGACCTCCACAGATAGCAGCGATCGTATCACTATCTCCTCCGATGGAAATAGCATTTCTGATAGCATCTTCAAAATCTTGTGACTCAAAAAAGGCTTGGAAGGCCTGAGGAACTGAACCTTGACAAGTTACATCAAAGCTATAATCTTCACGGATTTGGTCTAGGGTAAAGTCCATCGGGTAGTAATTTTTATCGATGTAGTCTCTGATCTCATGACGGCTAGAACCAGTTCTAGCCAAGAAGATCGCTACTGCAACTGCTTCTGCACCTTTTAGTCCCTCAGGATGGTCATGACTCACTTCTGTCACTGCTTGGGACAAAGCCTTTGCCTGCTCTATACTATCTGCCGCAAAACCGACAGCGCTAATTCTCATGGCAGATCCATTCCCATAACTCCCATAGGGTTGAGGATCATCTGAAAAAATCCAGTAGAAAAAATGACCGCCATATCCACAATCTGGATATTGTCTCCCTATCTCTTGCATGTATTTCACTGCATTTTTAGAGAGTTGACTCCAGTCTTCCCTACTAGCCAATAAGGCTTTAGCAACCGCCAAAGTCATAACACTATCGTCCGTCGGGCAAGAATCACGAGTGAACAAATCAAACTCTTTACTCTTATGATTATCCGCCTCAAATCGGGAACCAATAATATCTCCAATAACTGCTCCTAGCATAAGCTACCCCCCTAGAAGTTTTTCTCCTGTTCACAGGTAATATTTCATGAATTTTCTTCATTATACCATGTTTACTATTGTTTCGGTATTTCCTATGCAATCTACAGGCAGTTTTGTTTCAGCCCAAGATAAGCATAGGTTCGAGTACGTGGACAATCTTTTTCCATCTTCACCCTAAAATAAAACCGATGCTCCCTGCCGTCCTTGGTATTTTCCTTATTCAAGACAAAGTAGTCCTTTTGGTTAATAGCCATGGTTCGTAGGATGTCGTCAATCAAAAAAGTCAGGGGCACATTCATGGCAGAGTATTTTTGAAAATCTTCCTCAAAACGAATGTAGTCATCTGAGAAATAGTCCATCTGCAATTTATTTTCATAAAGCTCTTTTCTAGTCATAAACTTCCTCCTGACAAAGTTGGATTGCGAGAATGTCTTGGCCCCTTAGCAGTCTATAACCCTCATCCGTTTTAACAGAGACTTCTTGAGGAGATAATTCTCTTACTTCACCGATTATCGTGCTTTTATGATTATTCTCCTTGACCACAAAAGAGCCTTTTAGTCGATTTATATAGAGTTGAGAGAGCAAGAGCAACTTCTCAACAGGAGTCAAATCTGTCGAGAAATCGACACGATTTTTTTCTTCACTGAGCGAGCTCGTATGCTCTGATAAAAAGAAGCCCATCCACTTCTGCATCCCTGGATCCTGATAGTCCCTTGCGGATTGGAAGGGTAAATAAGAACGATCAATCATTTGAGTCCATCTAATCCTCCAGCAGAATGTCCTCCGATGAGCTTACTTCTGGCAATACTTCTCGACGCATCCTCTAAGGCAGTCGCCTTCAAAAGGGAAGTAAAGCCGAATTGTTCTCGAATGGAATCAATGGCTGTCTGGAGCCTTTCTTCTTTTTCTACTTTATCAACATCATCAAAAAGGGAAATCAACGCAAAGGATTCATCCACAAATCCTGAATAACTAACGGCAACACTCCTAACGGCCCCAGAAGTATATTTGCTGTGAAATAATTCCAGGACATGACCAACCAAAATACTGGTGTTATTGGTTGGTTCAACCTTCATCTGAGTATGGATGGAGCGTTTTTGTTCCTGCTTAGAAAAACCAAGATGAATAGATACCACTGTCGCCTTTTTACTAGCTCTTCGAAGCCTGATAGCCACCTGCTCAGCCATCTCTCGAAGGATAATTTCAATATCTCGCCGTTTGACATAGTCTCTCGGTAAAATTTGCGAATTGCCCAAGCCATGAGATTTTGGCTTATAGGGGTTATGAACATTACTCTCATCTATCCCATTAGCATGAAACCACAAGCGAAGTCCAGCTTGACCAAGTTCCTTCTTCAGGACATCAGGATTGCTATTGGCTAACTCCTTAATCGAATGAATCCCTAAACCATTCAAGCGCTTCTCCATCCGATGCCCAATCCCCCAAAAGTCAGTCATTTTAGGAATAGACCAGACCTTATCTTCCACATCTTGATAGGACCAATTGGCTCGCATGGTCGGTGTGTGCTTGGCTTCATTATCCAAGGCCAACTTAGCAAGCAGAGGATTGGCATTCGACATGCCGACCGTCGAGTAAATCCCTGTCTGCCGCCAGATATCCCTCTGAATACGAGCCGAAAGCATATCCAACTTATCTTTGCGAGAAATCTGCTGGTCTGGGACAAAATAATTGAGCGAACTAGTCAAATCGATAAAACCTTCGTCAATAGAGTAGGGATAGATATCATCTGGACTGGCATAATTCTGGAAAATGCGCTGAATTTCCATATTGACCGCGATATACTTATCCATCCGAGGAGGGACAATGACTGTCACTCGAGCCCAATCCTCGATAAATTTCACATAGGCTGGATCTGCCCGCAAGCCTTGTTTTTTGGCATTGTAGTAGGAAAATTTACGCGTCTGGATATCAAAGGGCAGGTCATAGGCACGACCGACATTTGCTTTCCCAAAGACCTTTTTGAACATAGGTGAGGAGGCAAGAATAAGCCCAACAGAATTATCCGCTCGACTCATGACACAAAGGGAGGTTTTGAGGGGATGGAGTCCTCTTTCCACACACTCAACACTGGCATAAAAGGACTTCATATCAACAAAGGCAATATCACTTTTGGGCTCTCTGGAATAATCAAAGTAGCCCATAGACTATCCCTCCATCGGTACAAAATTACCCACGATAATGCCCACAATTCGCGGATCTTCTTCGTAAGAAATGTGAATATCCTTGTATTTAGGATTGATAGAGACCAGACGCAGACCATCTTCTTCACGGTAGACCCGTTTGATATAGGTCTGGTTATTGCAAACCACTGCATAGACAGCACCATCATAATCAAATCCTGTCTCTCGAATCAGAGCCACGGAACCATTTTGATATTTGGGTTCCATAGAATCTCCAGACACCCAGGAAGCAAAATCATGGGCTAATTCCTCATTGAAGTAAACCGTATCGAAGTTTCGATCATCATAAACCGAAGCTCCGATACCAGCCGACATGCGTTCATAGACGTGATACTCGTAGAGTTTTTCTGAAATAGCAGTCACCTTCTTGGCTTGTTCTTCTTGAGCCAAATTACGGGCATAGACTACCACCTTTTCTTTCCCTTGGTTCGAGAGGCTATTATAGAGACGGACAATTTCGATTTGGGTGAAATAGCCTTTTGGTACTTTTAAAAGATCTTCTAGTTGAGCAACCTTCTCTTTAGAAGGCTCCTTGACTCCGCGTTCCCAAGCTGAATAAGCCTGAAAACTAATGCCAAGCTGCTCTGCAATTTCTTTCTGTGTTAGCTTTAACTCTTTTCTCCGAGCTTTGAGTTTTTCTGGTTGGTACATGTTTTACCTCCTAGCGTGATGTTTTCATCGTAGGTTGACTTTGTTTCCAAAATTCAACCATTTTGGTTTAGTTTTATTATATAAAAAAAGTAGACGAATGTCTACTAGAAATGTTGAGGTTTGGCAAACGGCTGGTAATGACGATGCTATAGATTCCTTATCTCAAATACTGCCGTATTAATCCACTCGTTATTCATTTGAAAGTCATTTTCTATGATTTTACTAAAGGTAAAACCATTTTTTAAAAGCACTCTCTGAGAAGCCAGATTGTACGTTGCCGTCCCCGCAATAATCTTATGTAAACCATAAGTAGTAAAGGCCTTTTCTAAAACGAGTTTAACCGCTTCGCTGGCATATCCTAAATTAGTAACATTTTCTCCAATCCTATATCCAAGTTCTGCTGTTTTTCTATCCTTCCCTAAAACACTTAAATTGATTCTTCCAACCATAACACCTTGTGTATCTCTAATAAGATGCATGTAGACATCATGATTCTCTTGTTCCCTTAACAATTCCCTTGTAATTTCTTTAAAACTTTCTGAATCAAAATAGTGAGCTGGTCTAGGAGGTAAACTTCGCTCAAAATACTCTCTATTTTCTTTTTCAAAAGAATAAACATCTATGCTATTTTCTTCAGACATCAACTCTAAACTTATCATTGTAAACCACCTCCTATCATTCTATAAATTCAAATGTAGTCATGTTCACACAAAGTGATATTTACAGAATTTACAGAGCTATCTTAATTTATTCATATCGCATCTACATTATAACACAACATACTATGAAGAAAAATAATATCCATCAAGGTCCTCATAAATTCCAACATCTTGCTAAACAAGCTGGAAACACCTATGGAAGCTATTTTTAAACCTACTTGCTTCATCTTCATAAAGTGATAATGACTTACAAATAAAGAAGAAAACCATCTCATCAATTCTGAGATGGTTAATCATTTAGTCTACTTTATAAAAAACTTGTTCTGATTTAGTTGGAGCAGCTTGACCAGCAGTAAGCCTGTTTTTACTTAAGTCAGAATCTAACCCATCTATAATAAGTCCAGCAGGGTAAACACTCATTCCATACCCTGTAAAACCAGATCTAACACTGAATTCAATAGTTCCATGGTTACCCATGCTCACTTTCTCAATGTTTCCACTGTTTACTAATCCATTTTTATCGAATGTAAACTCTTGGCCAAGTCCATTTCTCCACGTTCCAACTAGAGTAGAGAAATCTCCATTTAGAATGGCTTGCTCATCTATTTTTTTTGATTCAGCATTCGTTTTCTCTTCTTGTGTCGAAGTTCTTTCCTCCTCCGTAGTAGTAATACTATCTTGGGTAGTCGTTAAACTAGTGGTTGTCGAACTAGTCGTTGTCGTACTAGTAGTAGAACGCTGTTCCGTTGTAGGAGTATTCACTACTTCTGCATCTTGCTTCTTATGATTAAAAAAGAAGAAGAGAGAACTTATCAGCACTATAGGGATTAAGGAACATAACAAAATCAAAAGCCAATTTATGCCTTTTCCTATTTTCATTCATAACTCCTTTAAATTATTCTTATTTAATTATATCATACTACACTCATACAAGGAACAAAATATTGGACTTAAATATATTATTTGGGTGAATTTTGTATTTTTGAAACAAAAAGACATCCAAAAGAAAATTCTTGAACGTCTGTAAATGTTGATAGTATCGTATTGATTAACGTTTTGAGGCAACTGACTTTGTCAGGTTGCAGCCACATTTGTAAGCGACTAAAGTCGCAACAACTGTGTCAATTGCACCAATTTAGTAAGAAAGTATAAAAAAGAACACCCCGAAAGGTGCTCTTTGTAAGTATCGTAATTCTTTCGAAGAACATTTACTAAATTATGATACTTTACGAGCTTTCTTAAGGCCTATTGAAAATATATTATTTTTATGCTAATAAAACAAGAAGCCTACTCATACCTAAAACTGTTTTCACCCAAATTAACCTTAAAATATTTGAACCTCTTGTCTGAATCTGGAATCGAGAATTCAAAGCTTTTTTTAGTTCCATTTTCCCATAAATATCTTGTTTCAAACTTAAAACCAGAATAAATTTTATCATTTTCATCATAAAAAGAAATATTTATATCAATGTAATTGATGCGATGACCTGTAGTATTTTCAAAATTCCCCACGTATCGTTTCTCTTTTTCTGATCCATCTTCAACCTCTTCAACTACAAAGTTCTTTGCATCAAACGTATCTACTAATATTCCGTAAACTCTATTAAATTCTTTAACAGCTTCACCGGACCTCAATATATTATTTAAACTATTTTTATCTTGAACAGGGATTTCACTTATTGAATTAATATCTAAAAGTAATTCATAACGTTTATATTGGAGTTTGTTCCACTCGTTTCTAAAGATTCTATCCAAGTATTTTCGATTTATTGCCGTTTCCTTTTCATTCTTAAGGACATCAATATAGGTGTCAGCTAGTTTCTTTAACTCAGGATTTTCGAACTCTCGATTTTTATATTTCTTAAGTTCATTTAGTTCATAATCCACACAGATTCTATAGTTTTTTAGTGATTCTTTATCATACTCCCTTTTGGCAACAAACTCCCAACGTTTATCTAACCCTTTTGCTAACGAAGTTAGAAATTCATTATCATAGGTATTATTGTTGTTTTTACTTGCATTAAATATAAGCAAAAGCATTAGTAGAAGTATTGAAACTACACCTAATAGTTTTTTCCCCACACTCAATCTCTCATTTCTGTCTTTTTTTCTATTATAACACTCCTTTGATTACTGTCAAACTAATAGATGCTTTTGAAAAGTATTGTAAATATAGGCCCTTTTCTATATCAAATGAATTTCATATATTTGAGAAAAGTTGTCGATAAAAAATAACTCAAGAAAAATTTTGTGATAAGTCTTACTTTTTAACAAAAAAAGAACACCCCGAAAGGTGCTCTTTGCAAGTATAGTAATTCTCTCGAATTAACGTTTACTAAATTGTGATGCTTTACGAGCTTTCTTAAGACCTGGTTGGAAACATTTCTATTTGAATTCGTTTCAAGATGGACTTAAAATCAATGTTTTCCCACGTTTTCAGAAAGAACGATTTTATCTAATTTGAATAACTTTCATTTGAATGGTGTGAATTTTACCCTAAAAATACACGAATTGAGCTAGATTTTACCTAAAAGTTCACACCATTTAAATTGTTATTGTTCTCCTATATTGTTTATAGGAATGGAAACTTTTATTATATTTTAACCATTCTATCCGAAATGATTATCTACTAATTCCTGAATCCTACCTTCTTTAGCAGCAGGAATAGTATCTTCTAGAACAAAGTTCTTTCTACTGATATCTTGAGAGAGATTTCTAAAAATAAAATTAGTCGAGATGTTATAGATAATCTCTGAAGGCGCAAATCCATAAACTTGATTTTCTAGGATATGTTTTAATCGTTCTTCAGAATTCGGAAATACATCTTTCAAGCCTTCGCTATTATATAGTCGCTTAACACCCTCTGCAATATAGAGACTTTACTTCATGTACAAATCAATGAATGTCTTAGATGGGTCATCAAAGATTCCTGGTTTTTCTTTTTCAAGGACATCCGCCTTCAAGTTGATGAGCAACAACAGCACCACCCCATAAAAATCCATCTTTAAAAGTAGTCATCTTTTTTCCTCCTGACTTTGATACTCTTATTATAAACCTCAAACCAAAAGATGAAAACGCATTCTTTTTCCTTATTGTTAAGGAAGGAAGTAATTTTAAATGGAAATAAAACAACATCTTCTTGTATTCTCGTAATGATATCTTTACGATTTTCAATACTTTCAAACTACAAAAACTCTCACAATAATTCTAATGATATACATACTGCTAAGTTCCTCTACTATCTTTCTTCATATTGATAGAAAATAAAGTAATGATCATTGTATATATAAATTTACTCTTGTTTGGTTTAAAGTAGTTTTTCAAACTTTGAAACGTACTTATCCTCTTCAATAAACAAAAAAATCCCTATACCAAGCTTGTAGCTAGTGAAATACAAGCCAATAAGCATAGAGATGTAAAACTATTACACATTAAAGAATCGAAATTGTTTATGAAATGTCTCAATTAGTTTTCACTAGTAAATATCATTTCTAACAAACGCCCTCTCAATTCCTCGTCCTGACGATGCAAGATATTCATTAACTCATGAGAATTTTTCGTATTAATGAATTGATTTAACAATCTATCTTTTAATTCATATGGTAGAGAAGCCGTCTTTAGTAGTCTAAAAACTTCATCATTTAGAGATGGAATTTTATTATCTTTCCATTCGAATTTAGCTGTATCATTCTTATTTGGCAATTCAATTATAGACACATTCGTTCCTTTAAAATGAATTCTATGCCTTCTATTACTTGGAACGATACTAGAATCTCCTTGTAATACTAACTCTACCATTCCCATTTCCCAATCGATTGATAATCTTGTTTTGTATCTTTGACCATTTTGATCTTCAATCATTTCAAAAGAATGTTGTTTGCCCGGGAATACATACCAATCTACAACTTCAGGTAAATCAACACCCATATCTATCTCAGAACCAACCAAGGGAATGATTGCACCACTTTTTGCGAACACAGGTATCGTCGAAATATCTCTATAAACACTCAACTTTACACCACCTGTATATTTTTTCTCTGAAAAGAAGTCATACCATTCACCTTCAGGGAACCATACATCTACTTTTGCAGATTGGAATACCAAATCCATCTTTTCTACAATGGGAGCCACCATCAGTTCTGTTCCAAAAAAGTATTGATTAGGAACATTATAGCTCTCATCATTCTCTGGGTAGAAATAATACATTGGGCTGATTAATGGGGCACCTTCCTCATGTGTCTTTACATTCATGGTATATAGATATGGAAGCATCTGATGTCTCAAACAAAGGTATTTCTTCATAATCTTAGATGTTGTTTCTGAAAAAAACCAAGGTTCTTTACTATTAAAGGGACTTCTAGAACTATGTAATCGAGTAATCGGACTAAAAACACCAAACTGTAGCCATCTAGTTTGTAATTCTTCGTCATAATCTCCAAGCATGTGCCCACCAATATCATGACTCCACCAACTATAACCAATATTAGATGCTGTCGCTGTAAAATAAGGTTGAAATCTTAACGAATTCCAACTAATAATAGTATCTCCTGAAAAACCAACAGGGTAGCGATGACTGCCAGGACCTGCATATCTTGATAAAATCAAACCACCTTCTGCATTTTTACAACTATCCTGATAGTGATAATGGTTTAAAAGCCACAGTGGATCCAACATACCTTGAGTCCCTTGTTGCCAGTCAATCCACCAAAAATCTACTCCCTGCTTTTCTAGCTCATAATGAACATCTTTAAAGTAGGATTCTCTAAAAGATGGATTAAAAAAATCAAAAATAGCAGGTTCCTCTAATTCTACATTTAACCCTAATCGTTTTGCGACCCGAGGATAAGCTTCTTCATAAGCCCGTATACCATCAGCAGGATGGACATTTAAAGAGAGTTTTAACTTTCTATCATGAAGTTGTTGCAATAACTGTTCTGGATTTGGTATTAAGTTTCTATTCCAACTATATCCTGTCCACCCACTTCCAAAACGGGCTGGAATTTCAGTTATATGCCAATCCATATCTAAAACACCGATAGATAATGGAATTTTCTCTGTTTCAAATCTGTCTATTAAATCCAAGTATTCATCCGACGTATAAGGCCAATATCTACTCCACCAATTGCCTAAAGCATATCTTGGCAACAAGGGTGTTGAACCAGTCAAATGGTAAAAGTCTCTGATTGCTCCTCTATAATCATGCCCATAGGCAAAGAAATACAGGTCAATTTGATTTTCTCTCTCAATATAACCAGACTGTTCATCCCAAATAAATCCTTGAGAATCATCCAGTAAGGCAATACCATTTCGGCTAATAATTCCATCTTCTAACGAGATTGCTCCATCTGCCTCATCCAGAGTCCGAGCTGTTCCTTTTAACGTTTCAATAGATTCACCAAAATACCAGCGACTACCATATACGGCAAAATTTCCTTTTAATTCTATAAATAAATTTTCGGCGTTAAATTCTCCTTTATTAAAGTGCAGATGAAAATAGTCCGTCATAATATCTAGTACGTTTGATGTCTCGATATAATCTAACGAAACTTGACCAAAATCTCTATTATAGATAAGTTGTGTAGTTCTATCCTCAAAACTTCCAGTTTGAGAGTATTCTAACCTTACTAACTTGTCTGTTAATACAGAGATTCGATAAAACTCTCCCTTAAAAATTTTCAATTTATTTTCCTCCGCTTATTAAATCTCTTTACCTTATCAAACATTTTATTTGTTATCGTTACATTCATCAATTTCAGTTGAATGGTGTGAATTTTACCCTAAAAATACACAAATTAAGCTAGATTTTACCAAAAAGTTCACACCATTGGTTCAATTATTTTTTGTTACGTACGTTTTTCTTAGATGATAGACTTCCTAATGTATTTCTTATAGCATTTGAGCAAACCTCCGTTAAAGGTTCTCCTATTGCCTCCTTGTAATTAAATCCTAATAGTTGCATAGTCTTTAAAGTATCCTTATTAAGCAGAGCAACCAATTGTTTCATTGAATCTTCTTTCCCATCTTCAACATTAGTAAATGAAGATAGAAGAGAAATAACCCGTTCTAAAGTGTTGTGCAAATACTCAATATCTTTATCATCAATATGTACTTTTTCATATTCTTCTTTATATGCCTGAGCAATTCTGATTGCCTGTTCTCGTTCCGAAAGTAACTCATTTACAATTTCATCATAAGTATTTCGTAATTTATCGGCGTTATGTTCTTCCTTTAATGATTGAATTTTACTATTCACTAGTGTTGTTGTTCCCTTAAATGTTAGAGTTCCCAACTCAATCCCTGCTCTTACTAAAGCTTCTGTAATATATGGCTCCATGCTATACCTCTGTTATTTCTTTTTATAGTAAAACTATTTTATCATAAATCTACATTAAACATAATATATCTTATAGTCTCTATCCCTTTAGGTAAAAATACCGATTTTATGGTATAATAAAGGTAACATTATATAAGGAGATGTGACATGACTCTTGATGTAAATAAAGAAGAATTAACAATTTTAGGGATTCCTTTTGATAATTTTTCAGATTTCGATACTGTCTGGTATGCTATTGGATCATCAATGATTGAAAATTATGAACCTACTGTTCAAGATGTGATTGATTTAAAAACTTATGTTGTCAATAGACGAAAGGAATTGAATATTGGTTAAAAATCAATACGAAAGCTATAAGTACATTGACCCTAATCACCAATATACCTATCCAAATTCCACAGTCTTAATCAACAAACAAAATGTTACAAATATTGAAGAAGCCTACCGAAATGAACACTTATTCGTTACTAAAAGACTTGCAGACTTGCGCTTGAAAGCCATTGAAGTCTATTCCATGAGTAATATTTTAGCCATTCATAACTATTTGTTTCAAGACGTTTATGCCTGGTCAGGACAATATCGCAAGGTGAATATCTCTAAAAGTGGTAATCCTTTTATGTCGATACAGTCGTTTAATGCTGCAGAAACTTATATAAATCATCTCATTCATTCCTATCATCAAACTGCCAACTCAAAAGATGAAATCATTAAACATTTAGCAAAAATTCTTGATAATCTTAATTATTTCCATCCCTTTCGAGAAGGAAATGGACGAACTCAACGAGAAGTTATTCGTTCCTTAGCACTATTAAAAGGGTATTCTGCACAAATACGAGTGGAACAAGATGATGAAGTTTACAACCTTTATATGGACGGAACTGTCTATGGAGACTTAGGGAAGCTAGAAGAATTATTTGGTAAAATATTAAAAGAAATATAGATTGTAATACTTGATAATTACAGAGGTGAAATAGGGATTCACTACACGTCAATAGATGTGAGAACCCTTGATTTTAAGCGATTCTTGAAATTCTAAATTTCACTACATTGCAATATAAATCAACCGAATCACTACCTTTTTTGAAATAAGAATAATGATTCGGATATGTAAAAGAAGAGGAGCTTTATTGTGAAGCTCCTCTTTTTTTATTTGTTCTTTTACTTACAAATCGTAAGACCTGGTTTGGAAAGTATGGATTTCAGTTGGACTAAAAACAGCGTAATATCAAGGATTTTCTGAACAATATCTACTTTTTAATTTCATAAAATCTGAATCAATATTTTTAAAATAGGGAATAGTTTAGGTCTCTAAGCATTAAAATAATACACCTAACTTTGGTCACCGTTTTTTAGTTATTCACTCTTTTTTCGGATAGTGTTTTTAAAGTTATGATGTAAAATGCCGCAATTAAAACACTATACATCATAATCGGAGGATAGAGAATTAAGGACAGAATCAATCCCACTCCTTTAATTATTAGGTCAGGTATCAATAACTTCCTATATTGTGCGGTAGCTTCAAGTAATTCTTTCTGATCTATATTGGGTTTATCAATTACTTTATGTAAAAACCAGTTTGCTACCGTTGAAACAATAACGATCAGTCCATAAAAGAGCTGTGCCGTATGATTCATGAAATGACTACTAACGATTCCAGTAGCATAGGGCATAAATGAAACAAAAAATAAAAGATACAAATTCTTTCAAATTCCTCCCTTTTCAACTTGGCTAACTTGACCTGCATTACCTAGGTCGCTTTGCTTTAAATTATACTTTTTTCTTAAACATTTGATACGAGTAGGTATTTCTTGTGAGTAATTTTCATCAAAAAATTTCATAGATAAGTCCTATATATAATCATGGTAAAGTAGTAAAAATAGTTGTTATCCTAGTTGATTAAAAAAGTCTTTGATTTCCTCATCTTTTATAAAATAATATATAATTTTCCCCTCTCTTCTAGTGTCCAAGATGTTTTGATTGGCTAGTTTACGAAGATGGTGGGAGGCAGATGCCATACTGAGATTTAATAAACAGGCTATATCGCAGACACAGAGTTCTTCGACGGCAAGGAGATAAAAAATGATATTTATCTGTTTATTATCGGTAAATTTTGATAAAATGCGAAGTGATTTTTGGACTTTTTCCTTTTCAAGGTAGTTCGTTGCGGTTGTAACATTTTGTTGATTTATAACATCCACTTGACAGATACTATCTTTTTTCATAATTTTTTCTCCTAGCTGAACACAGTCCTTAGCATATCAAAGCTGTTGTTTTCAATCAGGATATACATCCCCAATCCTAAATAAACAACGGCAATAAACCATCTGCTATATTTTTCCAAAGTTTCTCCAACAGAAGGGACTTGTGCCAACTTTTGGGCAGAAAAAACCAAGAGATAAATCATGACTAGAAAAGTAAGTAAAGCCACTATCAAATTCGCTAAATTTAAGGTAATAAAATATGGGACAAAAACACCAATATTGTCAGCACCACAACTTGCAAAAGTAATCATAGCGACTAGAAAAATCAGGTTTTTATCATCTTTGCGCAAACCATCTTTTGCAATAGCTTCTCCATCAGAATCTCCTAAAAGCAAAACTTTGAGGCCTAGGAAAATTGGAATCAAACCGAGCAAACCTAAAATCTCTTTACTAGGAATATAATTTAAGACAAATGCAAAAAGCAAACTTATCAATATTAGACTAACAGAGCCTAGAAATTGTCCTAAATAGATGTTAATGATGTCCTTTCTGCTTTTTCTTTTGGCAAAAAATAACATTAGGATAATAAGTAAGTCTACGGCTGTCCCAGAATACAGGATTATTGAAGTAACAACATTTTGAATCATAAAACACCTCATTCAAATATATTTTTGAATGAATTTTAACATTAAACTTTGTAGATGTCAACTTAAAATCCACCAATTAATAATTGCATGTCAATATTTGTATTGTGAAACTAGTTTCAGAAATATATAGTCTTAAAGTATGTCCACTGCCAATGGTTTTTTCAATATTTAAAAGGAGAGAACCAATTTGGTCCTCTCCAGGGTATAATTTTCCATCAACCCACTACAGTTGACAAAGAGCCGTTATTCTCAAATGAGACAACTCCTTTTAGTTTTTATAACCTCAGCTTCTCGGTCTCTTACCTACTTTTAATAGAAAGACTACGAAGGACGATTCTTAAAGTAGTCAGATTGTGCAATATCGAAAGATTAGATGGGCTTAACCAATTTAACAACCCAAATCCAATTAAACTTCCATTTATTACAACTGTTTCTTGAATATTTCTTTGAATTAATTTCTGCAACGATTCAGATAAAGAATTCAATTCCTCGAAGAAATCTAAACGATTATCTAATAATAAAATATCACTCATCTGCTTAGAAATATCAGCACTTTCATTCATCACAACCCCAATATCTGCAAGCGTCAAGGCAGCAGAGTCGTTTAACCCGTCTCCAACCATCAAAATAGTTCGGCCAGCTTTCTGTAATTCCTGAACCAACTGAAACTTACCATCTGGTTTTAAATCAGTATAAACGTTGTCAAATGGCAGATCTTTAACCAACTCTTCTGTTCTAGCCAACGTATCACCAGTTGCCAGAATCAGTTTTTTCCCTTGGCGCTTTAGCTTTTTCAATGCAACTTTCGCCTCGCTTCTCAAGGGAGTGTGGATACAAAACATCCCAATTAATTCTTTCTTATAAGCCAAAAACAATAAATTGTAATGAGTCTTATATTGCTCAATCAAGGCCAGCTGCTCAGAACTAATTCTTACCTGTTCGTCTTGCATTAGTACATAATTTCCAATGACAACCGATTGACCATCAATTTGCGATTTAATCCCTTTGCTTGCAACATACTGAAGCTTGCCATGCATTTCTTCGTGTTCAATGCCTTCAATTTCAGCTTGTTTAACAATTGCATTGGCAATAGGATGATAGATATGTTCCTCCAAACATGCACTTATTCTTAAAATATCTTTCTCAGTATAATCTCCGAAAGGAAGAACCTTTTCAACCAAAGGATAACTCGTCGTGATGGTACCCGTTTTATCAAACAAGAAAGTATCCACTTCCAGATATTTTTCTAATACATCACCATCTTTAATAACCATTTCTCGATTTAGACCTTCCTTTATGGCCGTAAGGTAGGCTACAGGTGTGGATATTTTTAGAGCACATGAAAAATCCACCAATAAAAAGGAAATGGCTTTTGAAAACGAACCTGTTAACAGATAAGTCAAACCAGCACCTAAGAAGTTATATTTTACAACCTTGTCTGCCATCCTAATAAAATGACGTTGTTTTGTCTTCTTACTCTCTTCAGATTTTTTCATCAGATTGATGAGTTGCAAAATACGACTGTTTATCTGATTATCAGTCACACGAATTCTTAACTCTCCTGTTTCCAAAACAGTATTCGCACATACAGAATCTCCCTCTTTCTTTTCAACAGGGAAGCTCTCTCCAGTCAAGGAACTCTCATTGACCATGCCTAATCCTGAAACCACTTGGCCGTCAAACAAGATTTCATTCCCTTGGGAGACAACTAATACATCACCTACTTGAACATCAGAACTCTTGATGCTGATGACCATGTCTCCCCGCACTAAGAAAACATCACTTTCTTTAGCAAGAAGGCTTTGTTCCAAATCTGTTGCTGTTTTTTTTAAAGACCACTGATCTAGATGATTACCCAAATCAAGCATAAACATGATGTTGCTAGCTGTCTTGGATTGGTTCATAAACAAGGACAACAAAATGGCCGAACAGTCCAAGACCTCCATGGTTAGTTCCTTGCGCGCTAAAGTTTGATAGGCTTCTTTGACATAACCCAAAGCCTGATAACAAGTCCAAATATAACGAATAGGGTAGGGTACAAAACTTCGAAACAGCAAACGCTTAATCGCTGCACCCGATACAATTGAATAAGCACTCTCTTCTCTACGAATGGGAAGAGTCATCAAGTCCGAAACTTTCCCCTTGTCAATTTTTTTTAAAAAGGCCTCTGCATTTTCTAATACAGAGAAGCCTTCTTTCATACGTAGAGTAAAGTGCTGCTGATCCATATAAAACTGAATAGAGTCGATCCCTTTTTCATCTTTAGCCAAGGAACGAAGATAATCTTGAATATCCAAGGTCAGTGAAAACGAGGACGATAATCGGATATGTTGATATCCTCTGTGTAGCACTTTAAAAGACATATTATTCACCTGTCAGGCTATCTAATTGTTCTTCTTTCTTTTCCTGTTCGTATAAATATTTAGCGTCTTGTAAAACATCATCACCGTGTTGTTTTACAACAGAAACAGATGCATCCAGTCCATCTTTCAATTTGTAAGCTTTAGCCAAGGCCTTAGAATAGCCTTTCTTAGCTTCTTTACTTGCTAAGACTTTCAAGCCAAGCGTCCCAAATGCTACCCCTCCTAAGAAGAGAGATGATTTTTTCGCAACTTTTGCGACGTTTAATACTTCTTTTAACATGTTTATTTCCTCCTTGTAACTATTGTAGCGAAAAATGACAGCAAAAGCAATTGCTGATATCTGATATATAGATAAAATTCTCTATACTGATATTTAATTATATTATGATGAAAACAATATACTTTATTTTTTGATACTGTAAATAATTATGTGTAAACACTTAAGTAGAGTTACGGAGTGTTAATTAAATAAGCTTTCAAGTGTATCAGAACATTGACCAAACCCTTTATGGATTCGTTGACTTTGCTTGAAATTATAATCTTCAAACAACGTAACTAAGTAACGTTCCAGAGCCTCCTCATTAGGAAAAAGAACCTTCTTTTTCGTTTGATGTTTGATTTCTTTGTTAAGAGACTCAATGAGGTTTGTCGAATACATGCTGTGCCAAATCTGGTAGGGAAACTGATAAAAAGTTAAAAGATTATCCGTCTTCTCCAGACTTTCCATGACTTTCCTATACTTTGGTTTCCATTCGGCGAGAAAGTCCTCTAAAGCTTGTCCTGCCATTTCTAAATTTTCAGCACGATAAATCATTATAAATTGCCCCAGAATAACCGCTCTATCTGCTCGTTTCACTTTACTAGCTAGATTTCGACTAATATGAATTAAGCAACATTGTTGTTTAGCTAATGGGTGAGCCTGACTGATAATCTGCTCAAGCCCCTTAAAGCCATCTGTAACTACAAGAGAAATCTGTTGGATTCCTTGGTTTTGAAGCTTGTCTAACAGGGTGGACCAAGAAGCATTGTTTTCTTGAGGCAACTGTGCATAGCATATCTCTATGCGACTAAAGTCGCTAGAGCTATCCTAATTGCGCACCGCCAGTTCTCATAGAAAAAAACACCTTGCAAGATGCAAAGTGTTTTCGTTTGTATTCTGCTGTCCAGTAACGAATTAACGTTTACTAAATTGTGATGCTTTACGGGCCTTTTTCAAGCCTGGTTTGGAAAGTATGAATTTCAGTTGGACTAAAAACAGCGTAATATCAAGACTTTTCTCCGCTTTTATAAAAGCGTTTTTCCAATCAAATTCAACTAATTTTATCTAAATGGTGTGGATTTTACCCCCAAAATTACAGAGAATGGAGCTGATAAACACTAAACGTTCACACCATTAGTTAAATGATTTTTTTCATCATTTTTCTTAGATGATAGAACTTCTAATTTATTTCTTATTCAAGCAAAAACAACCTGCTATAAGTAAGAAAGAGGAAGATACAAGAAAAACACGGCGTAAAAACCGATTCAGTTCATTGTCCTCAATCCTTGTCTGCTTCATTTTCTTTTACGAGATCGTTTTGTGAATCTTTTTCAGAGAGTTTTTGATCAATATACTTGTCAATGTTTTCATAAAATTCCTTGGTCGCTTCACTATCTAATGTTGGCGAGTTCTGAACTTGATTCACTTTCAATTGAACAGATTGAATACCGTAAGAGGCTTGTTTTTGGTGGAGTGTTTCTAATTCTTCTTCTGAAATCGGATCTCCAACAACCGTCAAGACCAATTCATTGTTACTTGACTTGTAGACTTGATTAATAACCGTATAATTGGCGAACTCTTTTCCTACAAACTGTTTGATCCCTTCTTTGCGCGCTTGTTCTATTGTCAGAGTAACTGCCGAATAGCTAGCTGGAAGAATCAACAATACAATCAAAGAAATCAAGCCAATTCTCATTTTAATGCTCAGCTCTTTAAATGAAGTTAAAGGAGATTTTCTCATCAAAATTCTTGTTCCAACAATGTTGGCTAGCATGATAAAGACACAGTTGATCAAGAAAAGATAGAGAGCCCCCAATAAAAATCGTACATTCCCATTAGCTAAACCATAGCCAGCAGTACAGATAGGCGGCATCAAAGCTGTAGCAATGGCTACTCCTGGCACGATATTGTTTGCTTCTTTTTTCCTTGAACCGATCACACCAGCAATCCCACCAGCAATAGCAATGAAAACATCCCAAATGGTTGGAGAGGTTCGTGCGATCAACTCGCTACTTGCATAAGACAAGGGAGAAATACAGAGTCGAGACAAGCAAACTGACCAACACTTGAGTCAATAAAACCTCTAGAGATTGCTTGATTAAACGCGTATCAAAAATAGCTAAACCGAATCCCAGTCCAACAATCGGTGTCATGAGAGGTGAAATTAACATGGCTCCAATAATAACAGCTGTTGAATTCATATTTAGACCGATAGAGGCAATAAAAATTGCACACATCAAAATCGCTGTATCTCTCAATCGAACATGAAGGTCATCGTATAATTTCTCACGGTATTCCCGTGTTGAATAATTGGCAGTCATTTGTCCTCTCCTCTTTCCTTATTTAAATCGGTATAATAATTAATAATAACAGCTGATAAACAGCCAAAAAATATGAGCCCATAAATCGTCAAGAAGACACTGGTAATCCTTCCAATCAAGGTCACAGCTAGGAGATCCCCGTAGCCGACAGTCGTCGAAGTCACAAAAGCATACCAAAGACCGTCTCCGTAATTTGTGATAGCAGGTTCAACTAGGAAAAGCACGCCTCCTGACCCAAAAACAAAGGTCACAAAACTCAGAGCAAACCGAGTAAAACCCGTAACCTGTATAATATGCCATAACATTTTTAAACGTCTCATTTGTTCTCCTTATTCATACTAGCTCCTGACCGAGCCGTTTTTTCCAATAATCAAAGTGAAGATAGGACATGATCTCCATCAGAGAAAGATAGACAAACTGATAGATCTGATTTAAGCTGATTATCAACTGATATTGTTTGAAAAATGACTGGAAGAAAGACTAGATATGACTGTCTTGAATCAGTCCCTTCTTAACATCAGACAGGATATTAGCTAAAGCTCCCAAGGACTGAAACGGTAAATCCTTGACATTTATATAGATCCGGTCCACCACATCATTCAGACTTTCTAGACTCATTATAACATACACTAGCTAAAACCTGTAATATTTTGACAACACTATTAACTATGGTTACAATAAAACTAAATAGACTTTAAGGAGAAAAATCATGATAAATTACGAAGAACTCTACGATAACTTAGAAGATTTTATTTCTAACCTTGAGATTCGTTTGACTAAAAATATTTTTGACGGAGAATTTCAGCAAAAAGTTAAATCCTTTGGTTCTGAATTGTTTAACTTTTGCAAGCATAAGCAGTTTGATATTGAATCAGCTGATATTTTAGCTTTACCATCTTTTGTTGAGCTCTTTAATCACACACCAAAAACGTCGCAAGGATATCTTTCTACTAGCGTTGAAAGATTTTATACTGACATTATTGAACCAACAAAAAGTGAACTCAAAGTCTAAACTTCCTAAGTATCTTACTTCTGGAATAGTTCCTCAAAGATTTCCCAATTCTCACGGTACTGTTTCAATTCACTAATGTTCTCTGAATCCTTTTCTGTATTCTCTAAATGCTCTATCGGAATTAGAAATACAGTTCCAGTTAGCTTATCTACGGCAGCATATATATCACAGTCCTCACTTGTTATTCTTCTGCCAACATTTCTTTCATTCGTGTGGTCGATACCTCTGCCACCTCTAGACCTATCCTTATATCTTACATAATTGTCAGATATACCTTTTACCTGTACACGAAAAATTTTGTTTTTATAATTTACAATACAATCATAACGTGAACTTCTAACGTCAACATTTGAACTATCGAATCCAGCCAAAATAGCTCTAGCAATAAATAGAAATTGTGCTGAATCACCCGCATTTGCAATCATCACACCACTATTTACATTTGTTAAATTAACAGGAAATCCATTTGACAATATTAGAGGTACATAACGCTTTATAATTTTCTTTAAATCGCCAACTATACTTTGAGTCTCATCCTTATTATACTCTAAAAATAAGCTAGCTACACTTTCAGTAAGTTCAGATAAAGTATCTTCCTTTAGTATGCTCTCACCTAAAGATTCAAAAGTATATTTTTTTAAATAGGCTTCAACATCTCCTGTTTTCAAAATATACTGTTTGGATATCTGTTCTGCTGTTTTACTGATGTCAAAATTACTTTGTTTGTATTCATCTATAATCTTATCTTTATCGGATTTGCTGAGTTTCGTATAACGGTTATTAAGGTATTCATCCATATCTGTTTTATTATGGATTTTTTCTTTATCTTTGTTTATGTTTGGATGTTTGTTTAGTGCATTGAGTATTTTATCATTACTAAAAAGAGTTGATGCTAAATTAAATAATACTATATTGTTCTCTACAAATTTTTCAATGTTGTCGATAGTTTTCTCTTGTTGACCTTTTTTAAATGATTCAAAGTCAAAAACAATCATTTCCTCTGTTTTAATCACCTCTAACAATTTTTTGTTAAGTCGATTTTCAGGAATAACCACACCCCATTTAAGAATTTCTTTAATTGTTAATTCAATGTCTAACTTATTCCTTCTAAGCAATTCTATGATACCTGTTTCTTGATCTTTCCAAATTTTTTCGAAAACTTTGTCAATTTCTTTCGTTATCTCTGTTAATGAATAGATGTGGTCAGGTATATCCTTACCCAATTTCGTAAAAGTCTCTTTCTGTGATTTTTTAGAAAAAGAGATTTTTTTTGAATCAATATCATTTAAATTATCCTCTACAAACTTCGAAATATCGCTATAGTTGTCTATTTTCATAAAATCACTCCATAAAAAATAACTTATTTTATTCTATTTTACTATATTTTTCTCAGAAGAATATCTACATGCTGCTTTTTAATATAAAAAATGATATAATTACAAAGTCAAACTTAATATGAGGAGGGGTAAACATGTCAAATTCTGTAAGTTCGCCCACTGTAAAAAAGTATAATATTGCTGCCTTTTTTAGCGGTGTTGGTGGAATTGAGTTAGGTTTTGAACAAACCAACGAGTTCAGAGTGGTGTTTGCAAATGAGTTCGATAAATACGCTAGAATGACTTATACATTGAACTATCCAAACGTTCATTTAGATTCTCGTGATATTCACGCTATTCCTGCAAATGAAATTGGAGAGAATATTGACGTCATTGTAGGGGGATTCCCTTGTCAAGCCTTTAGTATTGCAGGTTATAGAAAAGGTTTCGATGATGACAGAGGAGACCTATTCTTTGAACTCTTGAGAATGATAGAAGCTCAAAAGCCAAAAGCAATTTTTATTGAAAATGTAAAAAACATGGTCGGACATGACCACGGAAACACTTTCAAAGTTATTAGGGAAGCACTTACTGAAAATAACTATTTCATTAAATGGAAAGTTCTAAACGGTAAAGATTACGGTAACATTCCTCAGAATCGAGAAAGAATTTATATTGTTGGCTTTGATAATAAGGAAGCTTATGATAATTTTAGTTTTCCAGAAGAAATAAAATTGACAACCACACTACGAGACATTATCGATTTTACAGAGGATAAGGATTCCATCTATCACTATGAAGAAGGTAGACAACGATTTTATCCAGAGCTAAAAGCTAGTATGACTAGTCAAGACACTGTATATCAATGGCGTCGTCAGTATGTTCGTGAAAACAAAAACGGAGTCGTTCCAACTTTGACAGCAAACATGGGTACAGGTGGACACAACGTGCCGTTAATACTTACTAACAGTGGAACAATACGAAAACTTACTCCTAAAGAAACTTTTAATGCCCAAGGCTATCCTAAAGACTTCAAATTACCAGAGGGAGTTTCAAATGCTCAACTTTATAAACAGGCAGGGAATAGTGTTGTTGTTCCAGTCATTAAACGTATTGCTGAAAACATAGCAAAAGCTCTCAATGATTCAAATGGAAAAACACTGTTTGATAGAGAAGGAAAGTTTGCAATTCTTTATACAGAGATGAATGGACAGTTTGAGGGGGAATCTTATGTTAGAGACTTTGCCCAGAGTTATGAAGAAGCTGAAAATATCATTGAAAACTATCAGGATGGACTTGCGACTTTAACTGATGAAGACTATTTTAGACTAATCAAAAAACGTGGCAAGTTAGAATTTTACAGTATTGTTTAATTTAAAACAGGAAAGCTAGTGCTAAGCTAGCTTTCTTTTGTTATACTTAAATAAGTATTAACAATTGAGGTGAACTATTATGTCAATCTGGGAGCGATATTCTAAAGAGGAAAGAGATGAATATATCAAGTTTCTTCAAGTCTATGGTGCTTTAACGAATCTATTCCGACAGAAACACGGTGATCCTATTCCTTATTTAGATTCTAAGTTTCAAGAAACAATTTATGCAAAAGTTTTTAAGGCAGAGAATGTTGATATCGGAAATACTCCTCACGATATTTTATCCGTCTTTGGCGATGAACGTATAGGAATTGGACTTAAAACATGGATGAATTCCAAACCATCTTATCAAAAGGTAATGCAACTAAAAAGATATAAATCAGATATTGACCCCTTCTTCCAAAAATCTGATGAAGAACTAGCTTTAAAATTATCCCAAATAAAAAATGAGCGTATGCTAGTAGACTACAATCGATTGGGGCTTTCTAAGAAAAATAATATTTATCATTACATCACTCGTGATGCAGGAAAGTTTGTTATACAAGAGACGCAATACCCTCTAGTTGATACTAACAACTTGAGAAATTTCATGCGAACTTCTACTGCTTTCCAATGGTCTGACGGTCATAAAGATTATAAATTTACATACAGTGACTCACAAATTTGGCAACACTTTGACTCTGGTAAAAAAGACACTCTTATTCTTAACCAATTTGATGTCAACATCATTGAAGACCCATTTGATTTCCTTATACAATCTTATTTTAATTTTATTGGAAAGTATGATAACCAATATGATAATGATATTGTTGAGGTGTATCTCCCTCTTTATTCATACAGAAGTAAAGAAGTAGAAGAAAAATCAGGTCTAAATTCTTGGAATGCTGCACCTAAAAATAAAGGAAGTGTCACACTTAGACCTCTCAATGAAATCTATATTCCAATCCCTATTGAATTTCATAAAAAATATCCTGATTTCTTTTGTCCCGATATTTTTAAGGCTGAAAGAGAACAAAAAATATTTCAAGGAAATAGAAACGAAAAACCCCAAGTTAGATTCCAACTTAAACTACCAAATGGAGAGCTGATTCCATCTTTGGTTACCCAAAGCAATATGAAAGGTCTACAATCTGGTAGTACTACTGAAATTGACCCAAAGACTGGGAAATATTATGGGCAGTCTGCTCTTGGACAATGGTTACTTGTTGATGTACTCGGATTAAAAGACAGACAAGTTGTAACAAGAGAATGGCTCCAAAAGAAAGGAACCGACTCTGTTCGACTTTGGAGGAGAAAAGGTGATTACACTACTATCAATATTGACTTCGCACCAATTGGTAGTTTTGAATCTTTTATGAATGAAGAAGAAATTGATACTGAGGAATAATATATTTTCTTTCCGAAAAATTTATATTTTCCGGAAACTTAGTAAGGTGAAATCAAGTCTTCAAAAAAACACCTCGTACAATCTATACGAGATGTTTTCATTCTTTCCCTACTATCTAAATCTCTTTCAATTTTTCAAGATAGGCGCTTAATTCTGCTTGGGCTTCTGGTGTTGTGCCTACTAGCTGGCTACGCATGTGTGCGAGTCTGGCTTCTACCTCTCCAATCTCTTTATCAATCTCTGCGAGCTGGTCTGCGAGGTCGGCAAGGGGAACAACAAGTTCTTCCTCAAAGGTATCAACATAGCGCGGAATGTTAAGGTTGTAGTCGTTTTCGACAATCTCTTCAAAGCTGGCTAGATGGGCGAACTTCTCGACATTCTCGCGTTTTTGATAGGTCTCCAAAATCTTGGCAATATGGTCTTCGGTCATATTGTTTTGATTTTTCCCTTTTTCAAACTCTTTTGAGGCATCGATAAAGAAGACATCCTTATTGGTGCGATTCTTTTTAAGGATAATAATGGTTGTCGGAATAGAGGTGTTGTAGAAGATATTTGCTGGCAAGCCGATAACTGTATCAATAGCGCCTTCTTCTAGCAGATGCTGGCGAATCTTTTGCTCGGCTGCTCCTCGAAAGAGAACTCCGTGAGGGAGGACGATGGCCATAACTCCATTATGCTTGAGGTGGTAAAAACCATGAAGAAGGAAGGCAAAATCTGCTTTGGACTTAGGTGCAAGAACTCCATAACTTGAAAAGCGAGGATCTTGCAGGAATCCGCTATCTGCTGACCACTTAAGTGAATAGGGTGGGTTCATCAAAACCCCATCAAAGTCTGTCGGCTCGGTAGTTGGCCAATCTTCGTCTAGGGTGTCGTGGTTGCTGAGGTGATAGTTCTCAATCGCGACCCCATGAAGCATCATATTCATGCGAGCAAGGTTGAAGGTCGAAGTAATCAACTCTTGACCGTAGTATGAAATCGTCGAAGCTTCCTTACTATAGCGCTTGGCATTGAGCAAGAGAGAACCAGAACCCATGGTCGGGTCGTAAACTGATATGCCCTTTTGATGCTCACGCCCTGCAAAGACAATCTGAGTCATGAGGTGAGAGACTGCTTGAGGTGTATAGAACTCACCAGCCTTTTTCCCAGAATCACTGGCAAACTGGCCAATCAAGTATTCATAAGCATCGCCCAAGATATCACCAGCATGACTGGAGACATTGAGGTCGTTGAGCTGTTTCATGACCTCAGAGATAGTTTTGTTTTGCTTTTGTGGGGTGTTGCCTAGCTTTTTCGCATAGAGGTCGATATCTTCGAAGAGATTTTCAAATTTCTCATTGGCCTGCTCGATATCACGGAAACTTTGAGCTAGAGATTCTAGCTGGAAGGTGCCTTCGTGGATAGACTGAACCAGCTTGGTAAAGGTCAGAGAAGGCTCAATCACATAGCCCAGATCGTCATTTAAGACCTCGATGAGGTCTTCACGGACATCTGTATCCGCAAAGTTTTCCTCATAGAGAAGCTGGGCTTGCTGGAAGGACTCAAAGGTCTCGTCCAAGTTGTCACAGACGGCTTGGAGGATGTTGTCGGATAGGTACTTGTAGAAAATCAAGCCCAAGAGGTAGGACTTGTATTCATTGGCTTCCATCTGGCCACGCAGGATATCTGCCGCATTCCAGAGGGATTGGTAGAGCTGTCTTGATAAATCTGTTTGTGACATAGGGTCTCCTATCAATTTCTACTTTCATTCGTTTAGTGTAGCTTTTTGAGGTCTTGGTATCTTATGGATTGAACACGACCTAAAAGCTGGGTAAAAAAGATAAACTGTCTGGCCTTCATCGAAGACTGCGCCAGTTTCCTATTTTTACTGGGCTTTTAACGGTCTTGGTATCTTAGATAAACATTTTTCTGAGTAGGGTTTGTTTGCTTTCTTTGAGCTGGTTGACTTTTTCCTCTTGCTTGGAAATAGCCTTGTCTAGGTCTTGGAAGAAAGAACCGATAGCTTGTTGTTCAGGGAGAGAAGTTGTGAAAATATAAAAATCATCCAAAAAACTTTTTATTACATGAGGTATATTGGGTGTTCTATATCTCTCAAATATTAGTGATTGACTAGCCTTCATTTGCTGATAATAAAAGCTTCCACTACCAAATATTTTATATGATTTCAAAGTTGAACCTAAAGCTCCTTCAAAACCATAATAAACAGCACCAGCCTGTGAACCATCCCATAAAATGATAATATCCTCTTTGGATGTATCACAATCACAATCAACTCTTGTTTGCTCTCCACCATTCAGATAGATAGTGTCTAAATAAACAGACTTATTACCAATCATCTCAGATTTTGCTTTTCCTTTTCTTTCAGAAGCAACAACTTCCCCCAACTTCACTTCCTTCCAGTCATCTTCAAATCCTGCGAAGCGAAGGGCTGGTTTGGTTTGTCCTTTGGCTGGGAAGAGGAGTTTGAGGTAGGTTTTCTTCTGCTCTTTGAGTACCTCTAACTTACGCTGTTGAAGGTTAATGAGCTGGTCAATATCTTGGAAGAAAGAACCGATGGCAGTTTGCTCGGGGAGGGAGGGGAGGGAAATGACAGTATCTCTAATAGTCTTTAGACCCAAATTTTTTATAGTCGTACCAGTTAAATTATTATTAAAATGTTTCACAATCTTGGGAGTTTGTAAAATGCTATATATAAATTTTCTATTAAATTCTTCGGTTGTTAAATAAGCTACGCTTTTCCCCAACATTACTTTCTCATCTCTATACCACGCTAAACTACCTATTGTTCCATTTATAGACATCAAAATAGTATTTTTTTTTAAACTAGTATCTGACACTGTTAATTGGTTACTTTGAACCTTTTTAGTTTCTGGAAACAAAAAAATTTTCCCATCGACAAGATTATTTCCATTTATGAAATAATAATCTCCATCTTTAGAATAAACTGGCGTCCCATGAATACCATCTCCAATTTTAGAGATCCCATCACTCAATTTCTTTTCTTCCCAAGGAACGGTATAACCTGTAAAACGGTAATCTGGTAATTTAAGCATGTGAACTAATCTCCATTTTATTTAATAACTCATCTGATACAATATATTCTGTCCATAAGATTTCATTATTTACTTTTCTTTCATTATCCACAATAACATAATGAATTTTATCTATACTACTTACTTTTAATTTACTTGCTAATTTTTCTTCTCGAATGTTTATAGATTCACCATTATCTGGAGCAACAATAATCAGATGCTTTTGTTCTCTCTCAATCGCTGTCCTAATGATACCATTTATATGCTCATCATCTTCGTTAAATCCAAAGCCAACTGAACAAATAAAATCGGACTGTAGTAATTCGGAATAATATTCCACATATTTCTTAGACATATCAATAGATGTCATAGGCTTCGTTCCACTCTGTGTAAATATCAATGGAACTGCAAAATTTTTATAATTCTCATATTCAGCTTTATTTATTATTATATTTAAATACGGATCATAAAAGTCATTAACACTACCATTAAGAAATATAATGTTTTTACCACGTAATTTATCTCCGATCAAAGTATTTACATAATTTGAAGTTGCTATAGTTTTAATTTCAAAATTTTCTTGACTGTTTAAATCATCATAATATCCTATATTTTCCGCATTATAATCAGAAGCACACTCCTCAATATATTCTCGTACTGAATGCAGGAAGATACTAATCTTACAGAACTTTCCCCACTCATTTTTAGGGATATATAGATAATGCCAGTTACTATCAATTACTGATTTATAATCCAAAATATCTGCATAAATTTGTTCTAAAATTTTAAAAGCAAGCTTAACAATATAATGAGCCTCTTTAGTCGAACTCCTATATAAAAGTTCGAGTCCTTTAACACCAGCAGATTGATAATTAACTGAAAGATTATTTCCTAAATCATCAAAAATACTTAACTCCAAATCATCTGTTGAAAATATATTCTCTTGTATATTTCTCGATAAATTTTCACTCATTGCGCCTATATGTATTTGAAGTATAGACTTGACAATATCACCCAATAGTTCTTTATCAATGTCTTTTTCAAATTCAAATTGGTTGTAATATGTTAATAATATCGCAAAATATTTACTATTGAATAAATCATTTCCATCTTGGAAATAGTTATTATATTTTAGTTGCTGATTAATGTTGATGTCCTGATATGATATTTCTAATTCCTCTAATAAAGTGTCTTTAAACTTAGAAACAGAATCTACTAAAGGACGAGCAATGTCATCTAATTTATTGATCCTATTTATGATGGAATTACGATTATTTACAACAGTATCTTTTATTATATTTTCAAAAATACTCTCTCGAAATGTAGCAACCCTCTTAGAATCATAATCTTGTGGTAACCATTTACTTGCGTACTGAGAACTTTTGTTAATTCTTTCCCGATTTTTTTTAAAAATATCCTTAGCATTAGTAGTATTTTTTTGAAAAATGTCTAAGGCAAATTTGCCTCCAGTAGGCATACCGTAAGCAATTTCAGCTCCTGCTCCAAACAAAAAACCTACTTTATTCATATTTAATCCTTTCGTGGTTTCAATTACTTCTACTTTTTACTTTATGTACTTGATGTTAATTTTCTATTCTTCCAATTTTAATAATCGGAAACTTTCCTCCATATAAGTTGCACAAAAGATTATCATCTTCCTCTTAATGGCAAAATCTCTTCTGTTATCATACGCATATAGTCCGCTTTAAGAGCTTTTTTATACTTCAGTTTTGGTAGAGATCGTTCCCCATGGATTAGTCTATATGCTGCATAATTCTGAGAATCAGTGATTGCTTTCTCTCCACTTTGTTTATCGCTACCAATACGGTAATGTTCAACAACAAATCTGAGTTCCTCTCGCCCTATTTGCCAATAATCAGCTGTTTGACAAATAATCTTATTAATCGCAAGTTGGATCATATCATCTAATTTTTGTGCAATAGATTGACCCTGATAACTATCAATATCTGCCTGAACATCTTCCCAAAGTTCTGAAATAATTTTAGATAATTTAGGATTTGTTTTTTCCAAATCCTCTATATACTTATCTACTAGACTCTTTTCATGTTTCCTTAGCGTATTATCTTTATTTTCAATTAAAACTTGAATAAGAGAAAGGATATACTGATAGTTTATCTCATCTGTACGTATGGATTCGAGCTCATATTCTATATCAATTAGAAATTCTTCGTCTTCAACTTCCTGGTCTTCTCTCCTACGTCTACGAAGTTCTTCGATGACATTTTGGTATTGACCTGCAAAATTCTCAATATCTTCCATACTCAAACTAATTTCTTTAAGAATATCATCTTCATTATACTCTGCATATACTTGTATTGAAGAGAAAAGCTTATCAAATTCTTGGAATGCTTTAGCAAAACGTTTTAATTCAGCATCTGTCGACGAATCAATATCTGGAACTTGTTCAGGACTAGGAGCAATCAGCAGAAGTTGATTAACTTTTTCAAGAAATTTAGCTTTTTCCTCTGACCATTCAGGTGCCAAGACACTGCTTTCTCCTCCATTTGAGTATAATCTTAAAGCTTCATCTACTTTTTCTTTAAATTTGATAGGAGTTTGAAATGTAACAATTTGTCCATATTTTTTTTCTTCATCAAAAATCCTATTTGTTCTCGAAAATGCCTGAATAAGATGCTGTGGTTTCATTGGCTGACGGTCCATGAACAGAGTAGATAAACAAGGTGCATCAAAACCAGTTAACAAACGATCTACGACAATAACGAGGTCCAATTGTTCATCACGAAATGTAAATCGTTCTTTCTTACGTGCTAGACGGTCATTTAGATCTCTATTATAAGAGGCAATAGTTTCAAGATTAAAGTGGGTACCAAACATCTCATTGTAATCTTGTAAATTAATAGCCATATTTGTTTGATTAGAATAGGAGTCTACTTCATTTTCTGTTAAAGAATAGGTTATTGCAACCTTAGGAAAGTCCGGTAATATTTTTTTAATACTTTCAGAAATATTTAGTGATTTTTCACCATTTTTAACCTGCTTAATTAAATTATAATAAGCCTGAGCTCGAGAAATACTTTTAACAGTTAAAATGGCTTCATAAGTCTTTCCAACACCATTTTTAAACCCTAATTTCCTTTTTGAACGGTTTAATATTGCATCCAAAACTGCAAGCATGTGACGTTCATCATCATACAGTTCATCGTCAATCTCTTCCTCTGCCCAGTCAGGTATGGTTGTATGATATTCAACATTAAATCCTAAAACCGCACGATCGTGAATAGCTTCTTTTACAGTATACTCATGTAGGCAAGAGCCATACTGCTCCTCGGTCGTCTGAGCTAAGTCACCTTTTTGTTCTCGTTTATTTTCTGAAAAAATAGGTGTGCCTGTAAAGCCATACCAAAGAGAATTCGTGAAAAAATTTTGTAAATAACGTTGACGCTCTGGTGTTACCGCTCGATGACATTCATCTACAACAAATGCTAATTTTAATTGTTTAATACGGTTGAAAACTTTTTGGTGACGACCTTCATCAAATTGACGAATCATAGCATTTAGTTTTTGAATAGTTGTTACAACTACACGACGCTCATCAGAAGCTAGATGTTTAACCAATTCATATGTGTTATCTGTTTCATCAATATCAATCATGTCATTTTCAGCATATGACTGGAAAGAGCTTGTGGTTTGTTGATCCAAATCTGTCCGGTCGATAACAAAAATAGTCTTTTCAATCGATGGAATTTGGAGCAAGTTTCTAGAAACCTTATAAGATGTCAAAGTCTTCCCAGAACCTGTCGTATGCCAGATATACCCTGATTGTTGCCGGCGACTAGCTTCTCTAATCGCTTCTATAGCATGTACTTGATAAGGACGTAATAATATCAAAGCTTTTTTATCATCATCTATTACAGAGTACTGCATCACCATCTCATGTGCTCTAGGAATTGATAATACTGCTTCTGCAAAATCAAATAGTTGAGGCTGGGGCCTATTTTCACTATCTACCCACTTAGTCAAAAAACGCTCATTTAACTTGTTAGCTTTAGCTGCAGCAATATAACGAGTATCAGTAATATTTGATACTACAAACATTTGTAAACTTGAAAAAATTCCACGAAATTGTCCCTCTTGGTCGTATTTTTTAATTTGATGAAAGGCATGCATAAAGCCATGAGAACGACTTTTCAGTTCGATTTGAATCAAAGGCAAACCATTAATAAGCAGGGTCACGTCTCCACGTCGATGACGTATGTCTTCTCCTCCAGTCATTATTTGATTAACAACTTCATAACTAGACTTTCCGCCTGCAACATTATTCCTCCATAAAACTTCTAAACGAATTGTTCCTAGGCTAGCGTTCTCACGTTGAACTTGAACTTTAGCAATACCATTTTCCCCAGCTATCCACTTTGCTGCTTCGTAAAAATTAATAAAATTGAGCTGATTTTTAATTTGATTTTTTTCTGAATTTGTAAGAGGTACATCATTTAAAAACCGAACATTATTTGCTTCCAGCTTCTCAAAAAAATTATTCCATAGTTGTTCTTCTGTATTTAATTCTGGTCTATAGACCCATTGACTCTCGCCTCTTGTAAGTTGATTAATCAGGTCTACTTCTATAGACAACTCCTCTTTATACTTGATTCCACTAGACATCACAATTTCCCCTTTAAGACTCCGCAATTATTTAGTTTAACAGCGTTACTATTAAATCTCATTGTATCACAAAATACTATATAGGAAAAGGCTTTCTATATATCTATAACTACAAAAATACACTGAGATTCTGAGCTGTACCCCAAAGGTTAGATAGAAAAAATCAAACTTTTGGGATCAGTACAATACTTATCCCAGTATGTTTATTTCATTCTATTGTTTGCGTCTCAGTGAGCAATTTTTTCTGTAACAAGTTTTAATCTAATATGTTATAGTTGATAAAATTGTAGATGAGATAGGAAAATCAAGAACAATTGTATACCTAATTAGGCAAAAGGCTACGGAACACTTATCAGCTGTAGAAAATGCAGATTGATTTATACTTATGTAAAAAAAGTATACGATTAGTATAAGGCTTTGTATTTAAAAATACTAAGGTTTAACAAAGGTACAAGAGTTGTGGTAAAATTAAGATTGAACAATAAGCAAAAACAAGCTAATCACATCAGAGGAACTAATGAACGGTATAGGAGACTTGAAACTGATAGCTTTAGGATACATTATAGAAAGACAGGGGCACATATTGTCCCAACGTATGGAGGCAAGTTATGAAATTATGGACCTTTTTAAGACAAAACGTGAAACTTGTGCTTAAAGACGGCTCAACCATTTCAGGCTTTGTCCAAGAATACTGTAACAAAGATGACAATGATGAGGAGATTGACTCAATCGGCTTGGATGTTGATGGTACTCTTTATGAGTATTTTGAGGATGAAATTCTTAGTATCAAAGAGGTTTAACATGAATTTATCAGAGGCTTTTTCTCAGATTGACTCAATGGGGTTGAGTTCTCCAAAGTTTAACCTATCTGAGATGACAGATGAAGAGCTATCACATTTGAGGTTTACCATGTTTTCAAAAGAAGATGAAGAGGATATCATGGCTGAACTCAAGAAAAGAGGTCTAGTGTTATGAAATACAGTCAACAAGTCTTAAACATGCTAAAAAGAGGTGTAAATGGTGATGTTGATGATTACTATGACTTTTTTCTTGAACTCACTGCCAAATTAGGCGAAGACGAGGCTTTTGCTGATGGATTGATAGCAGAGAATGAACCCCTTTTTGATCTTATCAATGATGAACCAATGTATTATTTCTATGTTGAAGAGGATACAGAAAATAGAGAATTGTGTAGGAAGTTCCTTGAGCCATACTACAACAAGGCAAAACAGTTAGTAAACTATAGCGCTTAGTACATTCTAGGCGTTTATACAATCTAAACATTGAAAAGGAGGAACACATTGAGACTATGGGAATATGTAGATAAAAAAGTGCGCCTTGTTTTAGAAGATGGTACCTCCATCACTGGCAAGGCTGTTGATTGGTTTGACGGCTATGATTTAGATGGTGCTGACGAAATCGTTATAGGTGACCACTCATACCCTGAGAACATTATCAAGGAAATCAAAATTATCACCACTTAGAACAATCTAGGCACTTTTGCCTGCCTTACTTGAAAGAAAATACTACGGAAAAGGATTTAGATTTATATGGCGATATTAGATGATTTACAAGCATTATATGACAATGGTTGGGACGCCTCTTTTGTCTACAAAGGACAAAATTGTGCCATTTTACCAAATTCTGTTCATGATATTGTAGTGGTGATTGGAGATAAGGAATACCAGGTATCGTCATTCAATGATTTAATTTCTTTAAACATTGGAGATAACACTTTAATAAATATTATGGATGGAATTGAAGTGCAGTATTATTAAAATAAAAAGCACCTATAACAGGTGCAATTTACTTGCTTACTGAACTCATCAATTTAATTCCCAGTTGTGTTTCCTCTACTTATTTAAAAATCATAAAATATGGTAGAAACAGATCAAAAAACAGAGCAGGCTTGGGCCTGCTTTTCTGTACCTTTTAATAGTTTTAATAGGGAGATAACAAAAAGTTATTTTTTCCTATTCATAATCTCTTAATTTACCTGTTTTGTACTGTTCAACCAATTCCCAGAGATTATGAGTAGTTAAATCTGGTACAAACGTATACCATTTATTGGCTACGAATAACTCCACTAACATATCAATTGCATATTTGAAATTTAAAATCTCATTCATTTCTGTAATACTATAATACAGTTTATCATGGCAACAGTGATAAATAATCAAATTCAACCTATCATCAATGAAATCAAACTCTAGTTCTTCTCCTTCACGAGATAAAGTTAGATAAAAATTATATTCATCACGGCAAAAATTAACAGTGACATCAAAATCCGCACCTGTTTCAATTTCGATATTTACAGTCTCTAAAATTTTTTTAGATAAATACTCTTTATAAACGTTCATTTTATTCTCCTTTTGTTGTTTATTGAGTTTAAAAATAAATTGAATGATACCAATGTCTGGAGGGCCAAGTTCATATACTAGGCCTGTATTTAAAAACGAATATGTTTTATACATATTTAATCCCCTTTGCTTTTACAATTAAAGTATGCCATAAATTTTAAAATAAAAAAAAATAATTAAGAAAAAATGATAAATAAGTTGTTTTGCTTATTAAATTTTTTTGTAGTTTTTCCTCTTCCGCTCATCCCTCAGTTTTTTTGCAATTCTAATTTTTTCTGTGTGTTTAGCGTTGACAGAAACGTATGTGTAAGTCACGCTAAACACACAGTACTAGGTAAAAGTGAATAACGTAAAAAATCTTATCCTAATTTTTTTATTTTAAAATTTATGGCATACTAATAATATCAAGATAATTGATTGAGTAGAGACGTAACTAATATAGCTACGTTTTTTATGTTTGAAAGGAGGTAGCTATCGTGGAAACAGTAGGTTTAAGCTGGGTTAGGAAAGAACCAGTTTTGTATTTCATTTACTAATAAAAAATAAATGTATAGATAATAAAAAAGATGTCAATAGCAGTTTAAAAAAATTTTTTGATCGTAACAAAGTAAAGAATGAAAGTAAATAACAGGAACCAATTTTTGTATTTCATTTACCAATAAAAAATAAATGTATAGATAATAAAAGTAATGTCAACAGCAGTTTAAAAAAATTATTTGATCATAACAAAGTAAAAAATCAAAGTATAAAAACTAAAGTAAATAACAAAAGTCTAAAAATCAAATACAAAAACTAGCTTAGCTCAGTCGCTAAATTCAGAGCATTTAAACCTGAAAAAGACTAACAAGAAAAAACAACAGATTTTTATCTGTAGGATGGAACTCTACATCTTATTTGAATTGAGTCAACTTGTCATGTTGTAAAATGACTTGGTTATCTTCTTAGCCATCAATTAAGAAGCGCCCTCAGCAAAGGGAAGATACTACATCAGTGAATATAAGCTTAAGTCACTGCACTACTTCAACTTGAATAAAAAAGACCTTAAGATTTTTCTTAAGATCTTCTTTATAAGCACATTATCTACTATAGAAAGGAAAGAACTATGGCAAATAAGAGACGTAGTCGTGCTGATCGACGAAAAGCTAAAGAGAAAGCTAAGAAAGAACAGATGGATTCTCTAACTACTTTCGAAGGTCGTAAACAATTCGTCCAATCAAAAGGACTAACTAATCTAGTCACGCGCTTTAAAAAAGGAAAGGGTATCAAACGAAATGAATCCAAAAAAACGGGAGAGGACATTCATTTAATCCATACAGACCGAACCTTACACAATTACGCTGGTTCCTGGAGCAGATTCGCTTCCTTTGTTGCCTCAATAACTACTGCCGAAGATCTAGAAGCTCTTGAAAAATCTAACGATATTGAGGGATGGATTGACTTAGTAAATCAATACTTAGAACATTGTAAGAAATTAGGGCTTTCTGCTCCAACTCAGTCAACCTATAAAGCAGCATTAGCCAAAGTCTTAGGTGTATCTTCTACTGCTTTTGTTGCAACAGATATTCGATATCGAGCCGACAAAAAGAATAATCGTTTGAAGTCTAATGACGACAGGATGTCTGAAGAAACAAATAATCGCTGGTTCTCAATCGTATCTGCCACTGGGCTACGTAAAAATGAATTAAAAGCTATTACAGGTGATTCTCTACATCAACGTGAAGATGGTCGATACTATCTTAAAATCATTGGTAAAAAGCATAAATCAAAAGGAGCCCGAGATCGTTGGGTTCCGATTATTACGCGAGACAAAAAAGAATTAGAGAGGCTTGTTGAAGAATTTAGGCTAGCTGGTAAAAAGCGTGTATTTCAAGTTCCATCTGCTTTAAAACCTCACAAATATCGTGCTGAATACGCAAAACGCCTTTATCTTCTTGTCGCACGAGACCCAAAAGACATCAAGGATAAAAAGGAAAAAATTTATCTACGAGGGGAATTAAAAGGCGTTGTCCTTGATCGAAAGGCTTGTTTAATTGTATCTCGGGCTCTCGGACACAATCGACCAGAAGAGTTTCAAAAGTCTTATGCATATAAGTTAATCGCACAAGCAAACTAATCAGCACTTCTAAAAAATAATGGTATATCTCTCCTTAAAATAAAAAAGGTAGTTCAATAATTGTACTGCCCCCAAAAAGTTAGACAATTAATTTACCCAAAGGATTTAGTTCTGTATTGTACAGGACTAAGTCCTTTTAGTTTTACCTTAATTCGTTTGTTGTTGTAGTAATCAATATAGTCTACAATAGCTTGTTCCAAGTGCTCAAGTGACTGAAACGTATTCTCATAACCATAAAACATTTCAGACTTAAGAATGCCAAAGAAAGATTCCATCATACCGTTATCTGGGCTATTTCCCTTACGTGACATAGATGGTTGGATTCCCTTATTCTTTAAAAAATGATGATAGAAATCGTGTTGGTATTGCCATCCTTGGTCACTATGGAGAATTGTATTTTCGTAATGGTTCTCTGTAAAGGCTTGTTCTAGCATAGCTTTCATTTGTACTAAGTTCGGTGAAGTAGAAAGATTGTAGGAGATAATTTCGCTGTTAAAGCCATCTAAAACTGGTGATAAATAAAGCTTTTGACTGCTTGCTGGAATGGTAAATTCTGTCACATCTGTGTAGCACTTTTGCATTGGTTTGGTTGCTTCAAATTGACGTTGAATAAGATTGTCTGCTTTCTTGCCAATCTCTCCTTGGTATGAAGAATACTTCCGTTTACGACGAATTCGAGCACTTAAACCAAGGACCTTCATTAGACGTTGCACCTTCTTATGATTCACTACAAAACCACGATTCCTCAATTCAAGAGTCATTCGACGATAGCCGTAATTCCCTTTATGCTCAGTAAAAATAGCTTGAATTTCAACTTTAACATCATAATCTTTATCGTTTTGATCGAGCTGTTTTAAATGATAATAATAAGTTGAACGGGCAAGCTTAATAATCTTTAGAAGAATCTCTAAAGAAAACTCTGTTACCAATCCTCGGACAATTTCCGTTTTTCTTCTTGCTCTTTTTCGTCCCTCAATCGGAGTTCTCTCAACTTTTTTAGAACAGCATTCTCCGCTCTCAGGTATTCATTTTCTGCTTGAAGACGTTCTAACTCTGTCATCTCTTCAGGTTTCTTCTTTGACTTACGTCCCATTTTAGGTGGTCTCCCTCTTATTTTCTCAACAATAGTATACCCGTTTTTCTTGTATTGTGCCAGCCAATTCGAAAGTAATCCACTACTTGGAAGAGCATAATCCAGAGACACCCTAATTTGTGAACGACCTTCAAGAAGAACTTTATCAATGATCTCTTGTTTTAGTTCAGGAGAATAGTAACAATTCTTTCCTTTTTTGACGATTTTTATCCCATAACGATCAATCAATTTAATCATGTACTGAAGATTAGAAATATTTATCCCAAATTGATTTGAAAGCTTTCTAAAGCTCTCTCCTTGCTTTTTGAGTTCATAGATCCGAACTTTATCTTCATAAGTTAATTTCATAATAAAACACCCCAAAAGTTAGATTTTTTCCTGTCTAACTTTTGGGGTGCAGTTCATAATTTGAACTACCTTTTTTTAATACTATTTAGTTATTTTTGCTTTTCAAATGTCCCATCTTTTATAAGAAACTTACTTTGTAATGTTTTAGCTGTATCAAACTTAAAATCAAGTTTTTTCACTTCTTTAGCACCTTCTTCAGGCAATTCTGCTTTTGCACTAGATGCACCATCGATAGTAAATTTGATATATTTACCAGCTACTTTCCATGTTCCTTCTTTAGTTTCATCTTTATCATTAGTCACTTCAAGGCTGTTATCTTTTTTAAATTCTATCATAACATCATGCTCTTTATCATACCATGAGCCAACGAACTGGCTTGCTGGATCAGATTTTTGATTTAGGTAAAAGAACGTTCCACCCGCCACTAAAAGTGCTACAAGTACAGAAGCTACTATCACAATAATTTTTTTCATCATTTTTTCCTCCTAAAATACTAAAATGTATTGAATAAAAATTTTAAATCTTTTTATAGAAATTAAAATACTAAAAATTTTATGTTGTATTCGTTCTGCCCTTATAAATAACTTACTATTCTAACAGAACTCTAATTTAGTATATTCTAGTTAATCACGTCTCTTAAGTGGTAATGCTAAACCAATTCCACTAAGTATAGTTCCTAGAACTACCATCAACATATTTTCACTTGAACCTGTATTTGGTAAAGTCGTATTGACACCATATTTAGGTTTATTTCCAACATAGATATAAGCTTGATTACTTAGAGCAGTTCTAAGTTTATCTGTTACCAGTTTATGTTCTATATTTGATACCTTAGAATCATGTCTATGGTTCAATGATTCTTGAGGTTTATTATACGCCTTCTGATATGCAAGTAGAACAGCCTCATACTGAGCTTTGGCATCCAATTGGTTTTGGAGGAGAACGTTAAGTTTAGCTTGTTCTGCTTCAAGAGTTTGAAGAGCTAGGCGGTGAGCCTCAAGAGCTTTTTCGTACTCATCTTTTGCGACTTCGTAGTTTTCAGAAGCATGGATGAGGCTATCAAGGAGTTTTTCCATCTCTTTGATGCTGTCTTCGATTTTAGTAATCTCTGCACGAACAGCTTTTTCTTGAGCTTTCAAGTCATCTAGTTGAGCTTGAATAGTTGCTAGAACTTTTTCCTCTTCGGCTTGTTTTGCTTTGAGTGTTTCAAGAACTTTCTCTTCTTGTTCAAGTTCAGCTTGCGCTTGTTCCAAAGCTTCTTGTTTAGTCTTCACATCAGCAGTTAGGTTCTCAACAGCTACTTTAGCATCTGCCAAGCGTTTTTCTGCAAGTTTTTCAGCTTCAAGAGCTTGGTCATAAGCTTTTTGAGCATCAGGAGTTAAGTCCTTAGTTGCTTCCAACTCTGCAATCACTTTGCGAGTAGCTGTAAGCTCATCATTAGCTTTTTGATAAGTAGCCTCGGCAACTTCAAGGTCAGCTTGTGTAGATTTTGCAAGAGTCTCAGCGTCTTTCAAAGTTTGAACCGCATCTGCCAAAGCTTTACGTTTTTCTTGCAATCCTGCGTTTAGGTTCTTAACGGCAGTTTCCGCATTTTCCAAGCGAGTTTGAGCAGCATTGTACTCTACTGTTGCTTGGTCAAATTTAGCTTCTGCATCAGGAGTTAAGTCTTTAATCGCAAGGAGTGAAGCAAGAGCGTTTTGGATGTTTGAAAGCGTACTTGTTGCTTTAGTGTGTGCTTTTTCTGCGTTAGCTTTCTTAGTTTGAGCAGTAGTGTTAGCTTTCTCAGCATCTTTAAGTGCTTCGATAGCATCTGCCAAAGCTTGGCGTTTCACTGCAAGGTCAGCGTTTAGGTTGTTGACGGCTGTTTCCGCATTTTCCAAACGAGTTTTAGCTGTGTTGTAGGCTAGTTGTGCTTGGTCAAATGCAGTTTGAGCTTCAGGAGTCAACTCTTTAATCGTATTTGTTTTATAAAGAACATCTTTTGCGTTATCAAGTGCTTTAGAAGCATTATTCTTAACAGAAGTTGCTTCTTTTAGAGTAGCTTGTGCATCCTTGTTAGTTTGTTCGGCTTGGCGCAATTCTGACTTAGCTGTGTCGAGAGCTTCGCTATTTGCCTTGATTTCGTTGTTAAGGTCAGTCAAGGCTTTTTCAGCTCTTGCAAGTCGTTTTTCAGCGGCTTGATGTTCTGCTTGCGCAGTATCAAACTTAGCTTGTGCATTAGGAGTCAAGTCTTTAATAGCTTTTGTACGTTTGATAGCATCTTTAATGCTGTTTAGCTTATTAACCGCATTGTCGTGTGCAGTAGTTGCTTTTTCAAGGCTTTCTTGCGCAACCTTGTTTGCGATTTTTGCTTTAGACAAGGCTTTTTCTGCTTCTTTGTAAGTAGCACGTTTGTTGTTAATCTCTTTTGTAAGATTTGCATAAGCAGTTTTTGCGTTTGTATTACGCAATTCAGCTTGGCTTAATTCTGACTTAGCCTTATCAAGAACACGTTCTGCATTAGGTGTCAAATCTTGTGTGTTGAGCAAGGTGTTAAGACGAGTTGTAGTAGTTGCAAGATTAGATTTTGCAGTATCGTCTGCATCTTTAGCAGAAGCCAAACGATTTTGAGCATTGTTGTGAGTCGCAATGGCAGAAACTTTAGTCTTCTTAGCTTGAGCCAAGTCTTGTTCCATTTTGCTGGTGTCAAATGGAGTTGGGAGTGGTTTCGCGATACCGTTTTGGTAGTATTCATCCACATAAGTTTCTGTTTTTCGTCCTGTTTCTGGGTCTCGTTCGATGATGATGCGAGCATTTTTTCCTGCAAATTGAACGAAGTGTGTACGTCCGACTTTATCTTTAGTGTAACTAATGTTCCCACCAACTGCGCTTGGAATAGTTGGCTTAACACGTCCCACCATTCCTTTCATGTGTCCAAAGTTGGCATGGATGTCATTGGTCATAAAGTCGATAACTGAGTCATACACCTCACGATAGAGTTGAGACATAGTAGCCTTGCGAGTTTCCTTAACATTTCCGCCACCCAAGTCTTGAGATGTTGCTAAAATCCATGCGTAATTCATTACTTCGCCATTGAACTTAACAGCTTCTACTCCGTGGTTGTTCAGAGCTGTATCACTATGTCCACTGTTGTATGGTTTATTTTCATTGGCGTAATTCTTGGCAATGTTTTTAATTCCTTGAACAGACTCTTTGGTAACGATAAAGTTATGTGTTCCCCAGATTTGGTCTTGTAGGTTGTTTGCCATAAGCACATAGTAGTGGCTCAAAGCTTTAATTTGTTCGTCAGTGATGTTATCCAAATCCACTAGAGTGTCGTCAATTGGAAGAACAATGTTTTTATTATCCCAACCAGTGAAGACATTTTTCTTAGTTTCTGGATTCCAAACAAATTGTGGTTTTCCGAAATCATACTTGCCACCCTTGTACCATGCTTGGATAGCATTGTTCAAAGCGTGTTTGTTTGCTTCACTAGCATCATTCAAGTAAGTCTTATATGCTACAATGACATTTTGTGGCAATTGAGGAATGGTCAAGTTTTTGATAGCAGAGATTTGTTTTTCAAGCGTATCAACGGCTTTTTCTGCTTCTTTCTTCGCATTTTCAGCATTTTCAGCAGCAGTTGTTGCATCAAGCAATTCTTGAGTTGTTTCACGAACAGTAGCTTCTTGTTCACCTTTGAGAGTTCGTAGTTCTTGGATGTCAGAGCGTTTTTGAGCATCTGTTCTTTTCGCATCTTCTAACTTGCGTTCAGCATCCTCTTTTTTAGATTGCTTAGTTGCTAAGTCAGCTTTAGCATTGTCACGCTCTTCTGTAACACTTGGCAAACGGTTCTCAGATGAAGCAAGACTATCTTTTGCATTTTTTTCATCTGCGGTAGTTTCTTGAAGTTTAGTGGAAGCAAGGTTTGCGCCACCTTGAGCTTTTGTTTCAGCTCTTTTAGTTTTAGCTTCTTCATCTTCAACTTGAGTTTTAGCTTCATCCAACAAACGAAGTTGTTCTGCTTTTTGAGCATCTTTGCCTTTTGCATGTTCCAAGTTCGCAGTAGCATTTGTAAGAGTATTTTCTTTGGTTGCTAAGTCAGACTTGGCATCGTTACGTTCTTTTGTAACTCCAGCTACTTTTCCTTTAGAAGTATTTAGAGTTTCCTGAGCTGTCTTTTCAGCTTTTTTCTTATTCTTCAACTCGTCAGAAGCTTGGTTTGCGGCAGTTTGAGCATCAAGCAAATCACCTTCTGCTTGTTCAAAGGTAGTATTAGCTTGATTCAAAGCAGTTGTTGCCCCAGCAATTTTTTCTGCACGTTTAGCATCTGCACGTTTAGCATTTTCCAAGTTTGTAGTAGCATCTTCAAGCGTTGACTTTTTAGTTGCTAAATCAGACTCGGCATCATCACGCTCATCAAAGATGGCTTTTGTGCCAGTTCCGTCAAGAACAGCTTGAGCATTATCCTTGTTTTGTTTAGCAACATCAAGTTTAGAAGAAGTTTCATTTGCTTCATCAGTCGCATCTTGAAGAGTTTTCGCAGTAGAAGCGCTTTGATTTTCGGCATCTGTTTTCGCTTTTTCTAACCCAGCAATTTCCTCTGCCTTTTTAGCATCAGTCTTCTTAGCGTCATCTAAAGTTTTAGTAACATTTTTAAGAGTAGCTTCTTTAGTTGCTAAGTCAGATTGTGCACTTTTACGCTCATCTAGGATAGCTGTTGTGCCAGTTCCATCCAAAACAGCTTGGGCGTTGTCCTTGTTTTGTTTGGCAACATTGCGTTTAGATGTAGCTTCATTGTGAGCTTGAGTTGCGTTTGAAAGAACATCAGTCGCTTGGTCAAAAGTATTCTTTTGCCCTGCTTCAAGCTCTTTTGCATCGTCTAAATTACGAGCTTTTTTCGCATCCGCATCTTGTGATTGTCCAAGAGCTTTCTTCGCATCTTTCACGATAGCTTTTTTAGCTTCTAGGTCTTTCTTAGCATCCTTTTCTTCTTTGATAACCTTGTCAGCGCCAGTTCCATTCAAAACATTTTGAGCGTTCTGAACTTTCTTTTCTGCACCAGCAACCTTTTCAGCCTGTTTGCCAGTCGCTTCCGTAGCATCTTTAACAACAGTTTCTTGTGCATTTTTCTTTCCTTGCACTTGATTTTCTTGGTCTTTCAAAGAATCAATCTTTTCTGTTTGCGTAGTCACTTCTTTCTTAGAAGCGTCAATCGCATTTTTTGTTCCTTCGATTGCTTCAGGAGTTGCAGCCTTTTTCTTTTGTTCAGCTTGTTCAAACGCTTGTTTAGCACTAGCTTCTGCCTCGCCAGTTGTAGTTTCATGCTCTTTAGCCTTTTCAACAACAGGAGTTTGAGTTTCAACAGCTTGGTCAGCTTGGTCTTTGATTTCTTTTGCTTGTCCAACAACTTCTTGAGTTGGAGTCTTAGTTACAAGAGCAGTTCCGTTTGAAACCTCAACACCCTCAACTTGAGTGATGGATGTTGTAGGCGAATTTTGTAGATGTTTTTCTTCAGCTACTGTATTGTCTGTCGGTTTAACATCAACCTGTTCATCTGCTTTTACAGATAGTGTTGAAAAACTTGTTAAAGCAACTCCTGCCGCTAGAGCAAGAGTTATTTTTTTCTTATTATTTTTACTTTTTCTTGATTTCATTTTTACCCACATAAATTTGAAGTATTCCACTCCAAATCCAAGCCCTTCTTATAATATTACAAACGCTCTCATTATATCATTTTTATTTACTATTGTAAATAAAAACGTATATTTCAAATACTATTGTTTATATAAATATTAACAAAAAATATATACAATAATTAAAAGGAGAATTTGTAAATGAAGATTGGAGAATTGGTCAGGGAATATCGACTAAGTAAAAAGCTAACTCAGCAAGAGCTTGCCGAAAAAAGTGATCTTAGCTTACCTTTTATTAATCTAATTGAAAACAATAGAAGAAACTTATCTGTCGATACTCTACTAAAAATTTTATCTGCCATGGATATAGATCCTTCTGATTTTTTTAGACCACTTTCCGAAACTTCAGATGATAATCTTCAACTTTTAATTGAAAAAATTCAACTCAATAAAAATCGTACTGAAATTATTGAACTTTTTCTCAACATATTAAGTCTAAATGAAAAATAAAAAATAAAAAAACATCAAAAACTAAAAAATTTAAAAAAATTTTTTTTTGTAGGTAAGAACCTACTTTTTTCTTCAAAACCTTGTCACTACGCGTTTTTTAAAACACTCAAAACTGAGTGTTTTTTTTATTTTTAAAAATTTTTTTCATTTTTTAATTTGTTTTTTAAGAAAATACAAGATTTTGTGATGATTTATGGCATACTTCTAATACACGAAAAAATGAATATGTAAATTGAATTACAAATGCGGTTAAAATAATTTAACTGTTTTTTTTCAACCTCTAATACTTCCTAGCATAATTCCTATCAAAAATAATAGTAGAAAGGAAACGTTAAATCATGAAAGGGCAGCCTAAAGTTTCTACTGAACAGAAACATTTAAATGAGAAAGAAATTCAATCTTGTTTTAGTTTTATGAATTCCTTCTGGGGGTTTGATCGCATGGTTTTTAACTTAGGTGAAAATCTAATTGTTGACATTGAAAAACTGATAGAATTCAAAAAAAAGAATCCTCATGAAGTTAAAAAATTTACTCACAATTCAAATCAGATAGAAGATTTAATTATCGAATCAAGGGAATTCGGAAAACTTGAAATTGGAAAAATTTATAAAAAAGAAAGCGGAGATACTGTTAATTATTGCTTACTCCAGCTGAATCATGGAGGTCTAAATTTTGAAACTCTCTCTATTTCAGCAATACGAAAGAAACTAATAAACGTTATAACAGGAATCAAACAGCAAACTGGTATTTGGATTATCCCAACTATTATTAGGGTTCACGAAATGGAAATCGCATTTACATTTGCTACTGATGCGATTATTCATTTTCAAACAAGAAATTTATTATTGAGGAGCTTATCTAATACATCTCAAGTAAATAAAAAAGTTTATACAAAATGTTCAACTTCTAAAGATCATCATATTCTTTCAAGTAAAAAAAATGAAAACTTGTTGCATGTCCTTTACGATAAAACAGCAAAAGCTGAACATAATAAACAGATTGAATTAAACGCATCTCGTAAATATCGCATCTATAGATACGAAATGACACTGAATGAAAAAAAAATTAAAAGTGAATTCCAGACTACTGACTTAGATAAACTACACAATGATCAGCTCTATTCATTTGTATATAGTGTAATTGAGAAAGGATTGTCCAACTTTAAGATATTGGTTCAAACTTCAGTAAGAGATACTGAAAATAAGTTAAAAGAAGTGTATGAAGAAAAAGGTAAAGATGAATATATGAAAATTTTTTTTGACACTCAGCTAAATCATGCTATGAATTATTTATATCCAATAACATTGGATGAATCTATTTTCTTATTTATTGATGTATCTAAATTTATAAAGCCAAAAAACTGTGCAAGAACTAAAAGAAATCTGATTAAAAGAAGTAGAAAGAATGATATAAAGAAAGAGAGTTATTATCTTTCTATTATGATTACATGGCAAGTACTATATCTCTTTCGCTTTATGCTAAATACTCTATCTCTTGTTACTATCCTTGATTTTGGTTGCTGCAAGGATAATCAAAATAATGAACTCCTTTCTTTTAAAATCCCTAGTTTTACAAATGAAAAAAAAGATACATTTTTTAATGAAATTATTCAAAGCAAGGATAAAGATATAGGTTCATTCCTGGATTCTTTTTTTAATAAACTTTGGAAAATAAATCTACATTTTTAATATAAATCTACATTTTTAATATAAATTCTGATTAAAAAAATGAAAAAGTATTAATACAGCAACGTTTTCCTGTTTTTTAAGTCTTCAACCCTTGAAGACTTAAAAAACAAAATCCAAACTAATAAAATTTAAATCTAATAGAAAGAAATAAACGGTACTATTCATGAATTTATTTATTCCAGACGAAGTGATTCGGCAATTTCAATTACTACTATCAGATACTGTTAAGAAAGAACTGGAAAAATTTTTGGATATTAATGAAAATTCCAATCAATTTTTAAATAAAAAGCAAACTTGTGAATATTTGAATATTTCCAACAATACTTTAGACAACTGGATTAAGCGTGGATTGCCTTGCATTAAAGTGGAAAAAACTGTTCGCTTTAGCAAAACAGAAATCAATCGCTGGTTACAAAAGCAGTAGAAATTCTATGGTCATTTGTTATAATGTAACCATGGTATTTTCTAGCTCAATTCAAAAGGAGAATACTATGTCTATTAAAAAAACTAAAAACGGAACCTATCGCTTACGTGTTTATATTCGTGAGGAGGTTAAATCTTCGCTAGGTATTGATAAGAAAGTGATTGAAAAACGGTTCAAATCAAGGAATGAAGCAAAAAGATACGAACGAGAACTTCAAAATAAGATTGATAAAATTCTTAGTGGCGGATCTGCTTCATTAGAGAATAGCGGTTCTATACTCTTTTCCGACTTCTATAAAAACGTTTGGTGGGAATCCTACAAAGCAGGCCAGACTACTTCTACTGCTAAACCACCTTCTCAAGTAACTATAGATGGAACAGAAATTGCTTTTAGAAAACACATCTTACCTTTACTTGGGAATTATTCAATAGACTTTCTTAATCAAAATAAGCAAGTTGTACTAAATCTATTGACTCAAAAGGCTGAAGAATATGCAAATTTCAAAGTTATCAGGAGCTACGTTAACTCTATCTTTGACTGGGCAGAAGAATTAGAGTACATCGAAACTAATCGCCTATCAAAAACTATAAGCCGCATCAAAGCTACTAAGAAAATCAAGCTACAAGAATCTAAAAAAGATGAAGATTTATATCTATCTCAAGAAGAACTCCAAGCATGGTTTACAGCTTTTGAAAAAGATCTAGAGGCTGAAAAAATTCTATTCAAAGACTATGTATTGTTCTATACTACCTTCTTTTTGGGAGATAGAAAATCAGAGAGTTACGCTTTGCAATGGAAGCATATCAATACAAGAGAACAGGAAATTCAATTAGTACAAGCTTTAGACAGATACAAGAATACAAAGTCTACCAAAGGAAACAAGAAAACAACTTTTCGAATTCCTAGTGAGTTAACTAACTTACTTCAGGAATGGAAAAAACAACAAAAAATTGAACTGGCAAAATTCAATATTATCCAAACTCCTGATCAGTATGTATTTACATATATTGATACAAAGGGGAATGTAAACAGTTGTCTCCATGCTGATTATCTTAACAACAAGATGAAATCTGTTAAGCGTCGCCATCCAGAACTCGCACATGCTACACCACACAAATTACGCCACACCGGAGCAACTTTAGCTAAACAAGCAGGAACATCACTTGAAGCTATTTCAGAGGCTTTAACGCATAGCGACACTTTTACAACTAAGACCTATGTCAATACTTCAAATGTTGTTCCAATGGCAGTTGGTGAAATTGCCTACCGCAATCTTAAAAAGTAATGGTGTGAATTTGGTGTGAAAAGTGGTGTGAATTTTGCTAAAAATCAGTAAAAAAACACCCCATGGTGTGAACCATGAAGTGTTGTAAATGCTGTATTGTAGCTGGTTCTTAACGTTTTGAGAACTGGCTAGCTTTACGAGCTTTCTTAAGACCTGGTTTCTTACGCTCAACTTTACGTGAGTCACGTGTAAGAAGTCCTGCGCGTTTCAATGAATCGCGGAAGTCTGGGTCTACTTGAAGAAGGGCACGAGCGATACCGTGACGGATAGCTCCTGCTTGACCAGCGTAACCACCACCTACAACGTTAACGAAAACGTCGTATGAACCTGCAGTTGAAGTAACTGCGAATGGTTGGTTGATTACAAGACGAAGGTCAGCGTGTGGGATGTACTCTTCAACATCTTTTTTGTTAACAGTGATTTTACCAGTTCCTGGAACAAGGCGAACGCGTGCAACAGCGTTTTTACGACGTCCAGTACCTGCATATTGTGCTTGTGACATACTTTATTGTTCCTTTCCTTAGATAAGTCCTGAAATATCAAGAACTTCTGGTTGTTGTGCAGCGTGAGTGTGCTCAGCTCCAACGAATACTTTCAATTTCATACCTTGAGCGCGGCCAAGAGTATTGTGTGGAAGCATACCTTTAACTGATTTCTCGATCAAACGTACTGCATTTTTAGAACGAAGTTCACCAGCAGAGATTGATTTCAATCCACCTGGGTGGTTTGAGTGAGTGTAGTAAATCTTATCAGTTGCTTTTTTACCAGTCAATTTAACTTTTTCAGCATTGATAACGATTACGAAGTCACCTGTATCAGTGTGTGGTGTGAATGTTGGTTTGTTTTTTCCGCGAAGTACGCTAGCAACAACTGCTGAAAGGCGTCCAAGAGGTACATCAGTTGCGTCAACAACGTACCATTTGCGTTCTACTTGGCCTGGTTTAGCCATGAATGTAGTTTTGTTCATGATTTCTCCTATATGAATGTCGTTTTTGTTTACAGGGCGGATGTTCCGGTCCGCAAGTTATTTGAAAGGTTCCGGGGCCTTACAAATGGGGTAAACAATACCGCCTACTATTGTATCAAAATTCTCAGATAAAAGTCAAGCGGTTGGGAAAATATTTTTTTATTTCTGCCAGATTCGTAGTCTTCTTTCCCCCTTCTCCTCAAGCATGGTCTGAAAAGCTTTAGAGACTATGTAAATGGCGAAAGTCAAGAATAGCGTAACGACTAGATAATTGATCAAAGGACCGTGGTCTCCAACCAATGGTGGTTTTGTCAAAAAGCCATAATCTCCACCCGTCATTAGATTAACCACAAAGATCAGCGCATTAAGCGAAGATGTGATGATTAGGATTCGTTTGAAGTCCAATAAGCTAGCATCATAGTCCTTCAAAAGATAAATCAAGGAATTTCCAAAGAGGGCTAGGTGTCCAAAAATAAAGGACAGGATAGCGATGTGGGGGAAGGGATAGGGATCTGGCACTGGATAAACAAAGGCCGCCAAAGTCCCGAAGGTCCCAAGCACAGCAAAGTACTGTTTGACTCTAGAGACACCAGGAATCAAAAGCACTACAAACATTGCTAAACGGCAATGATAAAAGGGCAGACTTTCTGTTAGAGGCATCTGGTTGACCAAATACCAACCGTAGAGCAGAATTAACTGCAGAGCCTGTAAAATCTGGAAAAATCGTTGGCAAACTTTTTTATCACCATAGCGATAGGCAAGAAATACAGTCAATGCCAATAGAGTAAATAGACTTCCATACCAAAGAAGATCAAATCGGGGTGGCTCCGTCGGCTGCGTGCTAAATAAAGCATCCCAAACATTCATGTAACTTTCCTCATTTTCATATAAGCAGGCCTCTTACTCATCTCTATAGAGCCTAGCTTACATTTATTTCTTATAATTTTGTGTAAAAGAAACTGTCGATCTTAATATAAAGCAAAGCTTCTAATCGACATATTGTTCCCGCTCACCCTGATAGACCTGCCATAGAATTTCCATTTGTTCTTTGGTTATTCGTTTTTCAGATAGGGGTGGGAGATTCTTGATATCAAAAAATTCAAGTTCTGCAATTTCTTGATTTTCTTGAAATTGTCCATCCAATAACTGACAGTCAAAAACGAACTTGGCATACTGTTTGTTCTGAAGTTGAAAGCGGTTGGTATCAAAAACCGCCAATAAAGAACCTACTTCTGCCGAAAATCCTGTTTCTTCCTGAACTTCTTTTCGGATATTTTCCTTGGGAGAATATCCTACCTCGCCAAAGCCACCAGGTAATGCCCAAGTATCCTCTCCTTGTCCTCTAACCAGGCAAATCTTCTGATTTTGAACAATCCATGCACGCACATCCATCAAGGGAGTTGCATAGCTACCTGTTGGTTTTAAAATTGCAGTCAATTCCTCTTGATCGAGCTCCGTTTGATCCTGCAAGACACTTGATAAAATCTGCCGTAAATCCTCATAACGTTCACGGTCAAAAGGATCCTTGGTATAGGTCAGTCCAGTATCAGTAATGGCCAACATTCTCTGAATAGCTTTGGCGAAATCAGTTGCACTCATTTTCTAAACTTTCTACTAGCTTGGCTAGATTCATAGAGTTCGAACCTTTAAGCAAAATCTGGTCATGTGCGCCAAGACTTTCCTTGACCTGCTTAACCATGGCTTCAAACTGGTCTTCCTCAGCTGTTTTCTTGAAGTAGTAAACATGGCCGATGGGGAACATTTGACTGGCTAGTTGGGCCAATTCCGCAATGTCTTCACCGTAGAAAATAACGGTATCAAGTACATCAGGTGACAGGCTCAAAATCATTTGATTATGGAGTTGAACGGATTGATCCCCTAGCTCTTTCATATCAGCCAAGACAGCTATTTTCTTCCCACCTTCATTAGCTGGGATAGTAGAGAAAGTTTCTAAAATCAGCTTCATAGCCGTTGGATTGGCATTATAGACATCTGATAAGATATCCGCACCGTTGGCCGCTTTTTTCCACTCGGTACGATTGCGGGTCAATTCAAGATTTTGGAAGGCTTGACCAATTTGCTCCTCAGTCACTCCTTCTTGAAGAGCTACATAAGATGCAATCATGGCATTGGTCGCATTGTATTTACCAGTTACTGGCAAATCAAGGGCTTGCTCCAAGAAATTAGCCTTGAAGGTTAAGCTATCCTTACGCTCAATCAATTCTGTAATTTCGAGTTCTGCACCTGGGCCAAAACGAACCACTTTTTGGTCAGCAGGTAGATAATCCTCAACAATTGGATCAGCTGGTGCTAAAAGCAAGGCACCCTTTTCCATCCCATCAGCGATTTGCAATTTCCCTTTGGCAATTTCAGAACGGTCTTTAAAGAAGGCCAAATGAGCTTCTCCGACCAAGGTCACAATAGCTGTCTTTGGATGAGCTAATTCAGACAAGAGGTGGATATCTCCTAGGTGATCCTGTCCCATTTCCAAGACCAACTTTTCAGTATCATCTGGCATATGAAGAGCCGTATAAGGGAGGCCAATCTCGTTATTGTAGTTCCCTTGCGTTTTGTAGGTTTTGTAGCTTGTAGAAAGCAAATGGGCCAACATATCCTTGGTAGTGGTCTTCCCATTTGAACCTGTAACAGCAAAGACATCTACTCCTGTCTTTTGAAGGTAATAGGCCGCAAGTGCTTGAAAGGCAGTTAGGACATCTTCTACCAAGATATAAGGATGGCCTGCTATTTCTTTCTCTGATAAGGTTAAAGCTGCGCCATTTTCAAAAGCCGTCTCGATAAAGTCATGACCATCACGCGCCCCCTTTAGTGGCACAAATAAATCCCCAGATCCAATCAAGCGACTATCAAACTCAGCCTTGACGAGTGGGCTATCCGCATAGCTTGTCACATCATTTTTTGCACCGACGGCACGCGCAACTTCGTGAATCGTAAGTTTCATGTTTACTCCTTTAAAAAGGGGCAGGGAGTCTTGCCCCGCCCTTATAGCTGTCTTTACAATAGGTGCGCTTCACGCTTATTAAAGCTTTCCTTAGCAAGATCAACCAAACGCTCAATTAGTTCTGGGTAAGGAAGACCCATATTGTCCCAAAGCAAGGGATACATAGACCATTGGGTGAATCCTGGCATGGTGTTGAGCTCGTTTAGGAAAACTTCTCCCTTATCTGTGTAGAAGAAGTCACAACGTGATAGACCAAGTCCACCAATAGCACGGAAGGCAGCTTCTGCATTTTTACGCATGACTGCTACTACATCATCACTAATCTTGGCTGGAATATCCATCGTAATCTTGTTATCGATGTATTTGGCTTCATAATCATAGAAAGCTACATCCTTGACAACTTCACCAGGTAGCGTGCTCTTGACATCATAGTTTCCTAAAAGACCAACCTCGATTTCACGTGCATTGACTCCTTGCTCTACCAAGACACGACTATCGTACTTGAAGGCAAGCTCTAAAGCTTGATGGAGTTCTTCTTTATTTTCAGACTTAGAAATACCGACACTAGAACCCATATTGGATGGTTTGGTAAAGACTGGGTAGGTTAATTTATCCTCAACTTCTGCAATCTTAGAAGTCAAGTCATCCCCTTCAACAATCGCTACGTAAGGGACTTGGGCAATCCCAGCAGATTCCAAGACACGCTTAGTTGTGATTTTATCCATGGCAAGGCTTGAAGATAGGATGTTACAACCGACATAAGGCATTTTCAAGACTTCTAAGAAACCTTGAACAGAACCATCTTCCCCCATAGGTCCATGAAGAACTGGAAAAACAACCGCTCCTTCTTCGTAGATGGCACTTGGAGCAATTTTCTTGTCCCAATCAATCGTTTCATTGGTCATGAGACGTTCATCTTGTCCAGGAGTTTGGGTAAATTCTTGGGTTTTGATGAAATCACCGGACTGGCTGATAAAGAAGGTTTTGACTGCGAAACGATCATAGTTGACCGCACGCATGACACTCTCAGCTGACAATACAGACACTTCACGTTCTGCACTGCGTCCACCATATAATAAAATAATTGTTTGTTTCATATGATTGTCCTATTTCTACTAGAATACTTGCTCTTTAGTATATCACATTTGTCTCTTTTTTTAAACTTGAATAGCAAAAAAGAGACTAGATTAAAAACAAATCCAGTCTCTATGTTTCTTAAAATCTTATCTACTAGCTAATTGCTTCTATCATTAATCTTACAGACTAGAGTTCTGTACGATTTTCGATAGCTCTTAAGAGCGTTACTTCGTCCGCATATTCGATATCAGCTCCGACTGCTAGACCTCGCGCTAGACGAGTAACCTTGATCCCTGCGGGTTTGAGAAGTCGAGAGATATACATGGAAGTCGCCTCACCATCAGCAGTTGCATTGGTGGCTACGATGACCTCTGAAACCTCGCTATCCATGAGGCGCGTCATGAGACTCTTGAGATTGATGTCATCTGGGCTAATCCCATTCATAGGGGAAATCAAGCCGTGTAAGACATGGTAAAGTCCGTGGTACTCTTGGATATTTTCCATGGCAGCGACATCGCGACTATCCTCAAGGACCAGAATCGTTGACTGATCTCGGCTAGGATCAGTACAGATAGAGCAAGGATCCTCGTCTGTCAAACGTCCACAAATAGAGCAATAAGTCAATTCTCGCTTGGCTGCAAGGAGATTTTTTGCAAATTCATTGACATCGTCATCCGGCATCCCAATGGTATAAAAGGCCAGTCGGGTCGCTGTCTTAATCCCGATACCTGGAAGTTTAGAATAACTGTCAATCAGCTTAGCTATAGGTGTTGGGTAAAGCATGGCTTCCTTTCTAGTTCATTGGATGGTGTTGGTTGTATAGATTGATAATGTCGCGAGCAATTGCTGGCCCAACATTTTTGGTTAAATTGGTATTATGAGGAAAGACTACTGCAACTGCAATTTGAGGATTTTCTGTTGGAGCATAGGCCACGGCATTGGTATTATTAGCTTCTTGACCACCAGCTACATAGCTTTCAGCTGTACCGGTCTTACCACTGATAGAAACAGTGGCGCCATCTGAAAACGCCCGTCCTGTCGTAAGGGGACTAGTTCCATGCGATACTTGGTAAAATCCTTGGTGCAAGATTGCCATATCTGATTCAGAAATATTGACCTTGTTGATTTCCTTGGTATCTATTGCTTGGATTAATTCCCCAAGGCCACCCTTATCATTGTTGTCGTATATTCCCTCGACAATATGTGGAGCTAGACGAACCCCATTATTAGCAATGGTCGCCACATACTGAGCCAACTGCATCGGTGTATAGTTATCAAACTGACCAAATGCATTGTACAGATAATTAGCTAAATCAAATTCTTTAGGGATAAATCCTGTTGATTCCTCGGGCAAGTCAATACCTGTAGAAGCACCCAAACCATACTCACTAAAAGTCGCGCGTAGTTTTCCCATGGCAGACTCAAGTTGGTTGGTTTTGACTGTCATATTTGGTTGATAGGTCTGACCCATCATTCCTAGCGCAGTTTGAACCATGTAGGCATTAGATGAATATTCTAGAGCCTCAACGGCTGTAACCGGAAAGGAACCGTAATAAGGGGTATACCAGGAATTGATAGGGGCAGAACCTTGGAAGACGATTGGTTGGTCTGTCAAGGTTTGGTTGCCTGACAAGACTCCATTTTCCCAACCAGAACTGATGGTTGCCGCCTTAACGACAGACCCTGGTACAAAAACATTGGTCACTGTTCCTAGTGAGTCTGGTGTCAAGTCTCCTGTTTCTAGATTGTGTTTAATTCCTGACATTGCCAATACAGCACCTGTCTTAGGATTAAGGGCTACTGCATAAACACCTTCTGAGTATTTAGCACCACCATTTGCAAGTTCAGAATTAAAATAACTCTTTAAGAGGCTGTCTACGCTATCTTGGAAGGCCAAATCAATGGTTAATTTGATGTTTTTTCCCTTGCTACCTTCTTCTATATTCTCTACGCTCTCCATGTCTCCATGCTTGTCCAAATGGATTTCCTTGACGGTCCGTTTCCCTTGCAAGACTTCTTCGTATTGTTTTTCAAGATAGGAAGTCCCGACGCGATCATTGAGCGAATAACCTTTTTTCAAATAAGCGTCTACTTCTTCTGCTGGAAGACCTGATTTTTCACTAGAAACAGTTCCGACAATAGATGAAAGAGAAGTTTCTAAGACCTTTCGATCCCATGAGGTAGAGATAGAAATACCTGGCAATTCCTTTGAAGCAGAAGCAATTACAGCTACCTGTGTATCACTCAAAGGATCTGTTTGAATATTTCCTGTAGCAAAATTTCCAACTGAATTGAGCTGGCTAAAGAGATAGATGGCCTTCTTTTCATCCTCGGAATAGTCCATCTGATTAGCTGCAATACTATTAGCAGCGTTGTTATAGAGTTCAGATTCAGAAAGTTGATTGCCATCTGAATCATACCGTTTATCTTTTGGAAGAGCTTCAACTGTTTTCTTATAAGCTTCGGCATCCGCCAAGTAGTAGTCTGCCATTTGTCGGTCCGTCAACTCTGGAGAAGTGACTGTGACATAAGTCAACAATTTTTTAGAAATATCCTTCAAATCAGCCGCAGTCATCTTGTTACTTCGTGTGAATGAAACAACTTGTTTAACGGTGTTTTGGACTAAAGGTTTTCCTGTTGCATCATAAATTTCTCCACGAGCGGAACCCATGGTTACTCGAGTTTGGCTAGCAGAAGCTAGTTTATTTTCATAAAAATCCTTATGAAGAACTTGCATATAAAGCAAACGGCCAATAATTGTTAAAAAAAGCAAAATGACGATTGCAAATAACAAATTAAGCCGTATCGGTATCGAGTGGCTATTGAATTTTCTCATACACATCAATCTCATTTCTAATCAAAATCACACTCTTAATTGTACCATAATTTAGGTAGAAAATTATGGAAAAAGAAAAGACTTTCCCTTTTTGGTCCAAAAATTATTTTCTATGATATAATGGAGGTAAGCGCTATTTTATTTGTTAGATTTATCAAATAAATTCTGGCAAATAGCTATCAAAGGAGTCCCATGAATAAGCAAGATATTTCTACAATCATTGAGCTTCACTTTGAAGAAATGACCGATTTAGAGCAAGAAATTGCTCGCTATTTTCTGCAGGCAGATACCATAAACGATGACTTATCCTCTCAGCAAGTTACTCAAAAACTTCATATTTCCCAGGCAGCGCTCACTCGTTTTGCCAAGAAGTGTGGTTTTAAGGGCTATCGAGAGTTCATCTTCAAATACCAACAACAAAAAGACACTCTTTCTACTCCTCAACAGGATATGAATCCTTTGACTCAGAGAGTCCTTAGAAGTTATGCAAACCTGCGAGAAATTTCTCAAGGATTGATTGACGATGAGCAGCTGGAACGCGTGGCTCAGATGATTGACCAATCCGAACGCGTGTATTTTTTCGGAACTGGGAGTTCTGGTCTAGTCGCACGTGAGATGAAGCTACGTTTTATGAGATTGGGTGTCGTCTGTGAAGCCTTAACAGATCCAGACGGTTTTGCCTGGACGACTAGCATTATTGATGAAAAATGTTTGGTGTTTGGTTTTTCTCTCTCAGGAACAACACCATCTATCATCGATAGCCTATTAGATGCCCAGGATATGGGAGCTAAGACAGTTCTATTTACAAGTGCACCGAATAAGGATACCCAAGCATTTACAGAAACAGTATTAGTCGCAAGTCAAAGCCAGGCCTCTTATATCCAACGAATCTCTGCTCAGCTTCCAATGCTGATTATCATTGATTTACTCTATGCTTATTTCCTAGAAATTGATCGCGAAAGTAAAGAAAAAATCTTTAATAGCTACTGGGAAAATAATCGATTAAATGGTTATCGCAGAAACACAAGAAATAGAAAACCCTGAAATTGGAAACCATTCAGGGTTTTCTGTTTAAAATATTTTTCCCCACAAAAAGGAGTCCACAATGGGACTCCTTTTTTAGTGTTTCAAGATACTTCCTTTAGCGTTCTCTATTCTAGTCCTTCATATCTTTTTTGAAGAAGAATAGCATCATTCCTGAGACAAGAGTGAGGGCAGGCAAGAGAGCTGAACTTACTTCTTCTCCTGTTGCTGGTAACTGTTTGCTTGTAGAATCTGCTACAGTGCCCTTAGCCTCTGCTAAAGGCTTATCTTCTCCCATAGGTTGTGGAGCAGGAGTTTCTACATTTGCTGGTGCACTTGGTTGAGCTGCATCCTTGTAGACTACCGCATAGACACCTAGGTGTGGAGCTACAAATTCAAGTGCTGAACCTTTCTGTTCAAACTTCACTTCCTGCAATTCTTGATTTGCATTCATAGCATAGACATTGGCTACATCAGACGCCACAGCAACTTGAACAAGGGCTGCACCTTTCAATTGAACAAGTTCGCCTTTCTCATTCTTCAATTGAATTTGATAAGCATCGAAACGGCGACCTTCCAAGACCTGGTCAGCAACCTTATCGACCTCTAGAACAGAACCACCATTGAGGTCCCCTTCTCGAGCAATCAGTTTCAAGTTTGTTGAAGAATCTTTCAAGACCTTCAATGTGCTATCAGTTGATGGACTTTCTTCCTTGGTTCCAACTTCGACGATGCGATTTTGGGCTTCCTCACGTTCTACTTTAAGAACCTTACGGTTGTCACCATCGACTTCTACATAAGTCGTTACTTGTCCGTCTTTTCCTTCAGAAACAACTTGTTCCTTACCTTTAGCTAAATCAGCATTCTCACGGCGAACAGTCTTGAAGGCGATTGGTTCTTTCTCTACTTTTAGATTTGGTAGGTTAAAGTCCAGATTCATAACGCCTTCTGTCGGCATAGCAGTTCCTTCTTGAGTACCTACTTCAACGATGCGGTCTTGAGCTTCCTCACGTTCAACCTTAACAACCTTACGATCGCTGCCGTCAACTTCTACATAAGTCGTTACTTGTCCGTCTTTTCCTTCAGAAACGACTTGTTCCTTACCTTTAGCTAAGAGAGAATTTTCACGACGAATAGTGTTGAAGGCAATCGGATCTGTCGTTACTTCAAGGATTGGTTGAGTTACACTCAATTCTTTAACACCTTCAGTTGGAAGATTTGAATGTTTCACTTCCTCTTCTGGCTGTGTTGGTTCTTCTGGTCTCGCAGGCTCTTCTGGCTTACTTGGCTCCTCTGGTCTTGCAGGCTCTTCTGGAGCTGGTTCCTCTTTTGGAGTTGCTTGAAGCTTATTGATGGATACCAAAGCGTCTTGCAAGGCCTTATCTACTGCATCCTGAGTTTTGGCTTCTTCAATAGCAGCTAAGGCTTGTTCTGCTAGCTCAACGAGTTTTTTCTTAGCTTCCTTGTTATCACCCAACTCAGCAGTTTTACTTTTAATAGCTTCGGACAAACTTGCCATAGCTTTATCGTAGTCAATCTTAGACTCTTCTGGTTTGCTTGGTTCTTCTGGTTTTGCAGGTTCTTCCGGCTTGCTTGGTTCCTCTTTCGGAGCCGCTTGAAGCTGATTGATAGATGTCAAAGCGTCTTGCAAGGCTTTTTCAACAGCATCTTGAGTCTTAGCTTCTTCAATAGCAGCTAAGGCTTGTTCTGCTAGTTCAACTAGTTTCTTCTTAGCTTCCTTGTCATCACCCAACTCAGCTGTTTTACTTTTAATGGCTTCGGACAAGCTTGCCATAGCTTTATCGTAGTCAAGCTTAGGCTCTTCTGGTTTGCTTGGTACCTCTGGCTGTGTTGGTTCTTCTGGTTTTGCTGGCTCTTCTGGTTGTGTTGGTTTTTCTGGAGCTGGCTCCTCTTTTGGAGTTGCTTGAAGCTCATTGATAGATGCCAAAGCTTCTTGCAAGGCTTTTTCAACAGCATCTTGAGTCTTAGCTTCTTGGATAGTTGCAAGAGCTTGTTCTCCAAGTTCAACGAGTTTTTCCTGAGCAGCTACATCATCGGCAAGTTCTGTTGCTTTTTTCTCGATAGCTTCAGTCAAATCTGCAATTGCCTTATGGTAGTCAACTTTAGACTCTTCTGGCTTACTTGGCTCCTCCGGCTGTTTTGGCTCTTCTGGAGCTGGTTCCTCTTTCGGAGTCGCTTGAAGCTCATTGATAGATGCCAAAGCAACTTGCAAGGCCTTATCTACTGCATCCTGAGTCTTGGCTTCTTGGATGGCTGCCAAGGCTTGCTCTGTTAGTGCGACTAGCTTCTTCTTAGCTTCCTTGTCATCACCCAACTCAGCTGTCTTTCTTTCAATCGCTTCGGTCAGACTTGCCATAGCCTTGTCATAGTTTGGCTCTTCTGGCTGTTTTGGTTCTTCTGGAGCCGGCTCCTCTTTCGGAGTCGCCTGAAGACTATTGATAGATGCCAAAGCTGCTTGCAAGGCCTTATCTACCGCATCCTGAGTCTTCGCTTCTTGGATGGCTGCCAAGGCTTGCTCTGTTAATGCAACTAGCTTCTTCTTAGCTTCCTTGTCATCACCGAGCTCAGCTGTTTTTCTTTCAATCGCTTCGGTCAGACTTGCCATAGCCTTGTCATAGTTTGGTTCTTCTGGCTGTTTTGGTTCTTCTGGAGCCGGCTCCTCTTTCGGAGTCGCCTGAAGACTGTTGATAGATGCCAAAGCTGCTTGCAAGGCCTTATCTACCGCATCCTGAGTCTTAGCTTCTTGGATGGCTGCCAAGGCTTGCTCTGTAAGTTCTACAAGTTTCTTCTTAGCTTCTTTATCATCGCCAAGCTCAGCTGTTTTCCTTTCAATCGCTTCGGTCAGACTTGCCATAGCCTTGTCATAGTTTGGTTCTTCTGGCTGTTCTGGTGTTGGAGTATCATCTGTGCCATAATTTTCTTCCTTATCAAGGATCGTTTGCAAAGCTGTTGCTGTTTTCAGAACTTCTTGTGCATTGGCATCACTTGCTGAAAGTTGCTCAGATAATTTATCCAAGTTTGACTTGAAGGCTTGACGTGCCTCTGGAGTATTCTTCAAGCTTGTCTGGTCAAACTTAACCAACTCATCCTTCCAGCTCTTCATTGCTTGGATTAACTCTGCTTTGGTATAAAGAGCACTATCTTCACCATGAGTGATGAACTGGTCAACTTGGATACCAATATTTCTCGTAGTGTCATTACGTTTTGGATCCAATTGCAAGGTTACAGCATGCCAACCTTCTTCGAGTCCAGTCAAACGAACAAGAGTCTGACCACCTTGACGAGTAGTGGCTGTACCACTGAAGTACTTCTTACCGTTGTATTCAGACGCATTCCCTAGACCATCTTGATACTCGACTTTTCTACCGTCTAGCGTTACTCTGTAGATACCATGTCCTGGATCCACATGTCCTTTAATCTCAAGACCTGTTCCGTAGAAGTAGGCTGTTACACTAGCATTTTTCTTTTGCTCGTCATTCAATCGACCAAATGATGCCCAAGACTCAGTGCTTTGGTATTTACCTGAAGAATTGGTTTCATGGTTCCAACCTGGACTGTAATCAAGCTGAGGTGCCTGATCGTCATAGCTTCTCTGGTCTTTTAGGAGCAATTCAGCTTTCATCACTCGAATCGTAGCCTCTGAAGCAAAACCAAGAAGGGCATTGTCAGAAACGCTAGTCATTTTCACTTTGAAGTCAAAGATTGAATCAGCTTGTTCTGTAAAGTCAATCGTTGGAATCGTGATTGTTTTCTCAGTTTCACCATCTTGGAAGGTTAGGTCAGCTGTTGTGTCCTTATAGACTTTACCATGAACCCCTGTTCCTGGTTCTGTTACAACGTGAACTGTTGCTACTCCTTTGCTACCACCAACACGCTTAATGGTTACAGTAACCGGTTGGCCTTTTTGAACTTCATAGGTCGTTTCTTTCATTTCAAACATACCCTTGCCGGCGTTGTTGAGCGTGTAGATACCTTCAGTCGCAATAGCTTTTCCAGTCTTGTTGACGAGTTTGATAGTATGTTCACCTGGAGCCAAGTCATCTGTTTCATAAACCATCTGGCTACGTTTACGAGCTGCATTATTGGTTTGCACGTCTGCAACCTTTTGACCATCCACGTAAACTGACATTTCACCGTGGTTTGGATCCACTGTAGATACTACATATGCTTTTGTTCCAGTGAAGCGGTAGGTTACACTTGCATCTTTTTGGTTTGTCCACATAGATGTTCCGCGGATACCTTCAGATTCGTCATACCAAGTTGTATTTTCTTTATCAGCTGTTGTATTTGAATGGTAATCTAGACCTAGAGGGTAACCATCTGTTTTTTCGATACTGCTTGGTGTCTTATAAACAGAGAAGTTTGTCAAGATTGGAGTCGCTTGTGCACCAGTAATAGTCACACGAATCTTTTGTGCTTCTACTGGTTGACCTTGGATAAGGCGACGATAACCAACAGTTGAGCCTTCACCGTATGGTACCCAATGTCCATTGAGCTCAACTTCAACCTTGAAGCCAGAGATACGTTGACCTTTAGCGATATCTTCTTTGAGTTCGACTACGTCAAAGCGTCTCTTTTGACCAAGATCGACAGTAAATTCACCCGTTTTAGCATCATTTGCTAGAGCCCAGCTCGTATCATCCTTACCATCTGTTAGGTGGCTTGCTTGATACAAGTGATTCTTACGAGTAGAGCTTGCAGTAACTGTTGCACCCTTAGCGAAGTCTGTCGCATACATTTGATCCAGGGTTGCTCGGAATTCTTTCAAGCGGGCGACATCTGCATCTGCGAATCTACCTTCTTTATTTGGTGGAATATTGAGTAGAAGTGGCGTTCCACGACCAACAGACTTGAAGTAAATATCCATCAAATCTTTGATTGATTTTGGTTGTTGATTATCATGGTAGAACCAACCTGAACGGATAGAAACGTCTGCTTCACCGACTGAGTACATATCTCCTTCTGGATCCCCATGATTGAGATAATCATTCTTCACATCGTCGGTGATTTTAGCTTTCTTGACTTTATGCCAAACTGGATCTCCAGCGATTCCACGTTCATTACCAATCCAACGTACGCTTGTCGGTTGAGCAGAGAAGATAGCGATATCCCCTTCAGCTTTCTTGATGTACTCGAACCACTTGTCAAAGGTATAGGTTACTTTTTGAGCTCCACTACCACGCGCACCGTCCATCCATACTTCGATGAATTTACCATTATTCCCGTATTTAGGATTGCCAAGGATTTCCTTGAGTTGGTTAAGGTAGTATTCGTTGTACTCTTTTTCAGTATTCACGTGATAGTTTGGATTATTTGCATCCCATGGTGATAGGTACACACCCATATTCATGTCATACTTAGTTGCTGATTTTGAGATTTCTTCAAGAAGGTCACCCTTACCATTTTTCCATGGACTAGCAGCTACGGTATGTTTTGTATATTGAGAAGGATAGATTACAAATCCGTCATGGTGTTTAACAACCATAATTGTTCGTTTGAATCCAGCGTCCTTCAATGTCTTAATCCACTGGTCTGTATCAAGGTTCGTCGGGTTAAAGTTTTGAGGATTTTCTCTACCGTTCCCCCACTCAGAGTTAGTATAGGTATTCATACCATAGTGGATGAAGGCAGCCAATTCTTCTTTATGGTAGTCCAATTGAGCCTTGCTTGGAAGTGGACCGTAAGCAGCAATTTCTGTTTCTTCATCTTTTGGATCAACCACTGGAGTTACAGGAGTTGCTGGTTTTGGATCTTCAATCTTTTCGTATTCAAAAATAACTTCATTCACCCCTTTATGCTTGATAGTTGCTTCTTGACTTGCATTGACTGCACGATAACCTGCAATTTCTTTAGATTGGAATTTATGAACAAAGGAAACATCGTATTCTTTACCTTCGTTATTGTCCACATCTGCAGTCGTCAACTCTTTATCAGAGTCTTTCAGGCGATAGTGAACCTCAAAGGAACCTTTGTTAACTTTATAGACTACTTTAATGACACGAGTTCCTGCAGGAGCCTTGCTCACAACACTATGATCCTCATTCCAAGCGTCTTTCAATTGTTTATTGACTGGAGAATCACCAATTGAAACAATCTCATATTTTTCTTTATTCTTCTTGTAGAAATCTGTTTTTTCAATTTCCGATTTGTAGTTATAATTGAATTGTGCACCAACTTCTGCCCTGTCTACAAAAGTATCGTTTTCTTTGACTGGGTTATCATTTTGGTCCACATGTTCGATAACTACACGGCCGTAGTCAACGCCTTCAACTAGGGTAGCAAGACCGCTATTGTCAAAGGCATACTTGTTTCCACCAATGACAGCTGTGGTATTTCTGAGTAATTGTCCTTTTGAATCAAAGTAATAGCGATTATCGTTATCGCCTTGATACCAGCCTTCTTTGACACCGTATTTTTCAATGATGCCTTTAGCCCAAGCTAGTTGTTCTGGAGATAAGACCAAACCTCCTCCGAAACGATCTTTTTCAGCAATGTTCATATTGTCAACAGTACCACGTTGGTGAATTCCGATGACTTTGCCATCACCGTTGATAATACCGCCACCAGAAAGGCCTGATACAGAAGTCAAACGATAGGTAACACCTACTGTTCCCTTATCATCATATTTTTCAGTACCTTTAACAACACCGTCAGCCTTATACAACTGTCCTGGAACAATCGGCTCCTTCAATTCTGGTGAGCTTGAATCTGTAGGATAACCAATGGTACTAACAGGTTCTCCAGCTTTGTATTCCCGATGCTCTGCCAGAGGAGTGAAGGTTGCGGCCTTATTTGGACTAGCGATTTGAAGTGGAACAGGTGCTACGACCAAGGCTAGGTCATTCTTGTAACCTTCACCAAACTTATCTTTATTCCAAAAATGGATATCCTTTTCCTTGAAAATAACCGTCTTTCCTGAGTTTGGCAAAGATCTTACCTTGGGACTATTTGAACCGACATTGTAGTAGAATTTAGCAGTATCACCACCACGAATAGATCCCGCATTGGTATCCGCATCCTTGACTAAGAAGTTGTGTGCTACTGTCAAGATAATATTTGGTGCAACAAAGATACCAGAGCCAGAATTGAGATAATCCTGCTTCCCACCATTTGCAAGTGGAGAGCTAAAAATGCTATAAACCATAGTCGCAGATGTAGCTGGTTGTCCTTCATAGTCAATATGTTTGAGATCCTGACCACCATTGATAATGGCTCTATTTTCTTTCTCTCCTCCAGTTGCACTTGCTTCTTCAGCTTTTAGAATACTCTTAGTTTCTACTTTCGGGCTATCCTTTTCTGATACAATAGCTGAAGTATCAATTTTATTCACTGGCGTATCAGGATAAGCACGGTCAGGAATTTCTTCTGGAAGTAAATCTCCAGCCTCTTCAGTAGTTTTAGTCTCTTCTGTTACTTTTTCTGTAGCAGGAGATGCTTGTTTAGCAACTTCTTCTTTAACAGGACTCACTACTTCTTTAGTTTCCTTAACTGCTTCCGCTTTTTCTTTATCAACATCGATTACTTCTTTTGCTTGACCTTCTACTTCCAGTTTTGGCTCTGTCACAACTTCGTTAGCGGCAACATTTCCAGATGCAAAAAAAGCCAGTCCAACTGCCACAGAGGCTACACCAACCGTTAGTTTACGAATACTAAATATACGACTTCTTTCAAAAAAATACTGTTTCATCAAATTCTCCTAATGAACAAAAGCAGTCAGCTACTGCAAGAGCCCAGTTTCTCTGGCGACAATTTTATTTCTCAGTACCTACTTTAAAACTCTTCTTCCTCCCACTCTTATCTTCTGTTTAAATTCATTTTAGAAATCGCTTACATTTTTTCTGAATAAAAAAATGACTTGATTTTACAAACGCTTTTTCGAGATTTCTCAGTATAATAAATATACTATATTATTCCAAGAAATGCAAGGGCTTCCAAAGTTTTATTAAAGTTTTACCTAACTTTTTTCCTGCCAAAAAAACCTAAATTGGCAAAGCCAATTTAGGACTGTTTGGTTCTGAAATGATAATATGCTCCGAGCATACCAGCAGTATTCTGATGGTGGGCAAATTCAAGTCGAGTCTTGTCTGCCAAACTTGGAACAAGCGAATCTTTCAAAGCCTTACGGATTTTTGGTTTCAAAATTGCTTCTTGCCCCATAATGCCACCACCAAGGATGACAACTTCTGGATTGGCAACATAACAAATATTTGCGAGACCCTTACCAAGGTAATCCACCATACGGTCAATCCCCTCCATACAGAGTTTATTGCCTTCGGTAGCTTCTTTGAAAATTCTACGACCGTTCCACTGTTCCACTTCATCTCCATGTGCGTCTGCAACATACTTAACAAGAGCTGTCGTAGACGCTAAATCCTGGAAAGCTCCATCCTGCATGTGCAGATAACCAACCTCACAGGCAGAATTACTAAAGCCATGAAAAACTTGGCCATCAATGATTAAGCAACCACCGATACCAGTCCCAATTGTCAAGCAAAGGGTAATACTTGCACCCTTTCCTGAACCAGAGACAGCTTCAGCAAGCCCTGCACAGTTAACATCATTTTCAATTTCACAAGGAATGTTAAAGCTTTCTTCAATTTCCTTTTTAAATTGGGTTCCAGCATAATTTGGAATCTGTGGACCAGCATAGAAAATTTCACCCTTATCAGGATCAACCATTCCCGCTGAGGAAATGGCTACACCTGACACTGGTCCTTTTTCTAGATAGCTAGCTACGATATCTTTTGTTTTCTGTAAGATGTGGGGACCACCCTTATGAGCCTCAGTCGCTACTTCGTTAGACTCTACAAGTTGTCCATCTTGGTCAATTAAACCGTATTTGATATTAGTTCCACCAATATCAATTGCAACGAAATTAGTCATAAAGCCTCCTGTTGATTAGAGGAAACGCTCCTTAGTTTCACGAATCAATTGAGCAGCTGCTTCTACAACTGGACGATCTTCTTCGGTAACTGGTGTAAGTGGAGAACGAACTGATCCGATATTAAGCCCTTCATTGATTTTCAAGACTTCTTTAATCACACAGTACATATTACCATGAGCTGCAGTTAATTTACCGATAATAGCGTTGATAGCGTATTGCAATTCACGCGCTGTTTCTAGGTCTTTATCTGCAATCAATTGGTTGAGTTTCAAGAAGAGTTCTGGCATAGCACCATAAGTGCCACCGATACCAGCTTTTGCTCCCATGAGACGACCACCTAGGAACTGCTCATCTGGACCATTAAAGACGATATGATCTTCGCCGCCAAGGCTAACAAATGTTTGAATATCTTGAACTGGCATTGAAGAGTTTTTAACACCGATAACACGTGGGTTCTTCAACATTTCTGTGTAAAGACTTGGAGTCAAAGCAACACCTGCCAATTGAGGAATGTTATAGATGACATAGTCTGTATTTGGTGCAGCAGCACTGATGTCGTTCCAGTATTTTGCAACTGAGTATTCAGGTAAGCGGAAGTAAATTGGTGGGATTGTTGCAATAGCATCTACTCCCAAGCTTTCTGCATGACGAGCAAGTTCGATACTGTCTTTAGTATTGTTACATGCCACGTGAGCAATGATAGTCAACTTGCCTTTAGCAACTGCCATCACTTCTTCCAAGATCAATTTGCGGTCTTCTACGCTTTGGTAGATACATTCACCTGAAGAACCATTGACATAAAGCCCTTGAACACCTTTATCAATAAAGTATTGCACCAAGGCACGAGTACGTTCTGGGCTTACTTCACCCGCATCATCATAACATGCGTAGAAGGCAGGAATGACACCTTCATATTTTTTTAAATCTGACATAGATTTCTCCTAAGATTTCTTATTTTCTGCACTGAGCAGATGATTTTTTACTATTTTAGTATACACCTTGTAAAAAGCGCTTTCAATATATCTCAGCCACTTAGATTTTAATTTCTATTCATCTCCCATAGCTTTTCTTGTTTGAAAGTAGTTTCATATCGTTTTCAATCTGCTTGATATTTAGCAAACAATTTTTCCATTAATCCAGCTTGGCAAAAGGCAAGTAGACCAAAGCCAAAGAGTAGAAATGCTGAACCACCAAGCACTAGAGTAAAGCCTGATAGATAGAGAAGCATAATGATTAACAAAATAATCGCAAGCATCAAGAAGAACCAAACGAAGTTAAAACTGACCAAAAGTAAGCCCTTTTGGAGCACTTCTTTCCAAGTTAATTCATAGCGTGCAGCAATTGGATAGCTAGCCAACATAACTAGTGTTAAAAATATCAGAATTCCCAAACAAATAGCTTTAATGAGTTGAAAGGCAACTCCAGTTTGACTCCAAAATAGTGATAAGTCAACCACACTGATCAAAAAGATTCCTAATTCCAGCAATCCTAACTGAAAACCTAATTTCAAATTTTGCTTAAAGGCTCTAATGTAGATTTTGAAAACAGGAATACGACGGCTGCGTTTCACTTCAAAGATTGTCTGATAGAGACTGATTTTAGCTACTCCAATAGTCACAATAGGCAAACAAGACACAACAAAGAGTAGGTTAACCGTCACGATATCTAACACTTTCTCACAAAAACGCATCAGAAAGTTATCCGTATCAAATGCCGCTTTTATCAATCCAGATCCTTTATGTGCCATTGTTTGCTCCTCCTAACTGACTAATCGATTAAAATTTTAAATAAATATTTGCGAACTTTATCTTCCATACCTGCATAACCGTTAGGCTGATGAGGTTCTCCTGGAAAGAAAACTGCGAAATTGTGATATCCCAACAAGAGTGGGTATTGTTCGTGACAATGAACAAAGCCAATATCACTAGCTTCATCAAATGCTACTGCCTCGTCCTTAACACGAGAACCGTAACTTGAATATTCATGTCCTTCAACTAACAAATGTAAGTCTGCATAGTTTTTATGATGCTCAAAGCGATCATTTTCTTCTTTGTTGAGAACATTTTCCTGTACAACTAAGAAGACCTTATCTCCATCAATGTCGTATTTACCCAATTCAAAAGTATCTTTACGATGCTCATAGAGATAATCAATAGCCTTGTCCAGATTTGGGTGAATTCCCTTGTAAAAGCTAATATTTTTTAAATCATCAAAAATCATAGTAATTTCCTTTACCTGATTGTTATCTTCAGACACAAAATGTCTAGCCAGTAAGTTTATAAGTGTCTAACAAAACTTCCTGAAGTAACCAACTCCTCTCCATTTTGTAGACACTTATAATACTATATTGTTTTCAATAAATAGATTTTCCTATTCTCGATTAAAAATGAAGAGCAAACTAGGAAGCAATCCGCAGGCTGCTCAAAACACAGTTTTGAGGTTGTAGATAAGACTGACGAAGTCAGTGCCAATATCTACGGCAAGGAGTCGCTGACGTGGTTTGAATTCAATTTTCGCAGAGTATTAACCTTTAACGGCTCCCATAGTAATACCTTGAGTGAAGGATTTTTGGAAGACAAGGAAGACTGTTACGATTGGCACAGCTGCAAGAGCAGCCCCTGCCATAATTAAACCATAGTTGGTTGCCATCTCAGCCTGCATAGTCGCAACCCCAAGTGAGATGGTCAAGTTGTTACGAGATGTCAACATAACCAACTGCATAAAGTAGTCATTCCATGTATTGATGAAGGTAAAGATTGCAAGAGCTGCAAATCCTGGTTTCACAATAGGGAAGGCTACGCTCCAGAAAGTACGAATCTCACCACATCCATCGATTTTAGCAGATTCGAGCAATTCTGTTGGAATGTTTTCACTGAACTGTTTCATGAGGAAGACCCCAAATGGCCATCCGATCAAAGGCAAGATAACCGCCCAAAGAGTGTCATGGATTCCCATGAAGTTGACGATACGTACCAATGGCACAAGGACAACTTGTTTTGGAAGAGCCATGGCAGCGATGAAGATTGCAAAGAGAATGCGTTGACCGTAGAAACGTTTCTTAGCCAATACATAACCTGCTAGGGATGAAGTTGCACAAACCAAGAACATAGTTACCAATGAAATGAAGACTGAGTTCCACATCCATTGCAAGGCTGGGTTTTGCACCATCAATTGTTGGAAGTTCTCCATTGTTGGAGCTTTAGGGAACCATTGTGGTGGAATCATAATGGTATCCGGTTGTGATTTGAATGCACCTGTCAAAATCCAGTAGAATGGAAAGATAAAGAGTACAGTCAATAAAAGCAAGAAGATGGTTGAAATAACAGTGAAGGCTGTTAAAGGTTTCTTTTGTGTAGATTGCATAGCTGTCTCCTTTCTATTAATATTCTACGTCGTTTCCAAGTACTTTAAATTGAACAAAGCTGACAATTGCGATCATAACTGCCAAGAATACACCAATAGTATTGGCATAGCCATACTCAGTCAATTGGAAGGCTTTCTCGTATAGGTAGTACATGAGAGTACTTGTTGAGTAGTTTGGACCACCTGAAGTCAAAAGCTGAATCAAAGCGAAACACTGGAATGAGTTGATTGTTGTAATGATTGCGATATAAAGAGTTGTTGGAAGGAGGCTTGGCCATTTAATCTTCCAGAAAACTTGTAACTCAGTTGCTCCGTCGACACGCGCCGCTTCAACAAGAGAGTTATCAATATTACCCATTGCAGCGATGTAAAGGATGATTGGCTGACCAACTGATGTTGTCAAAAGAATAATCATAATCGCCATCAAAGCCCAGTTTTTATCACCCAACCAAGAAATGTTTTGGCTAATGATATGGCTTGACTTAAGCACGAAATTCAAAATACCTGATAGAGGATCATAAATCCATTTCCATACAACCGTTACGGCAACACTACCTGTTACAACAGGAAGGAAGAATACGAAACGATAGAAGGATCTAGCAACTGCATTTTGTTGGTAAGTTTGTGATGCCACAAATAGTGAGAAGAGTACAACGACTGGTACAGATCCGATAACTAAGATTACGGTATTAATCAAAGATTTTGTAAAGACAGGGTCTTTAAACATGCGGATGTAGTTGTCCAATCCTACAAACTCAAAGCTAGTCATTGAGTAGTTAAAGAAACTAGTGATGAATCCCATGATCATTGGAGCTAGGACAAAGACGGTAAAGAAGATTAATACTGGTGCTAAGAAAGCATAAGAAACAATTGTTTCTCTCATGCGAATTTTATTGACTTTCACAGTCGGCACCTCACTTTCAAATAGTTTTTGTTTTTTTTGATTGTTGTCTGACATTGATGTAAAATCAAAATGAAATTTTTTCCAAGAAAAGCCTATGTAAGAACTTCATTTTAATTTTGACCTGTCAGTTCCTTACATTTTTTAAACAAAACTCCCCCTTTTCGTACACAGATGTGCACAGGGAAAAGGGGGTGATTTTACTTTTTATTTAGGGCTTATTATTTAGCTGCTTTTTTGATTGTTTCATTCGCTTTTTCAGTGAATGTCTTCAAAGCTGCAGCAGGTTGTTCGTCACCGTTAGACACTGATTGCAACATTGGGAACCATAGAGTTCTCATTTCAGCAAATCCGTCGATTGTGTTGTAGTATGGAGAGTAGTATTGAGTCCAACCACTGATTGTTTCCATACGTTTGTCGTCGTAAAGTTTTCCAAATGAAGTACGAACTGGGAAGGCACCTGTACGAACTACGTCTTTAGGACCCCACTCTTTATCATCTGCGATGAATTGGATGAATTTCTTAGCTGCAGCAACTTTCTTTTCATCCTTGTTGTTAAATACTGCAAATCCGTTTACAAGGTATTCAAGAGCTGGTTTGCCAGAATCAGATGGGAATGGAACTTCTACCACTTCAACTTTACTTGCTTCCAACAATTTAGCTTGGATACCGTTTTGAGCTGGTGCCCAAAGAATTGTGTATGATGTTTGACCGTTTGCAAAGTTTTGGATGTCTGCTCCACCGTCAAATTGTGAACCGTTGTTCAACAAACCATCTTTAATCCAGCTAGTTGCTTTTTCAAGACCTTTAACGAACTTAGGATCGTCAGTTGTGTATTTAGTAACTTCTTTGTCTGTTACAGAACCGCCGTATAGGTTAGCGATGAAGGCACGTGTTCCTTGGTCTCCCCCTTGACCAGAACTGAACAATGAACCTGGAGTGTATCCTTTGTCTTTAAGTGCTTTCAAGACTTTTTCAAAATCATCTGTTGTCCAACCTTCTTTAACAAGGTTAGCTACACCAGCATCTTCCAACATTTTCTTGTTCATAGCCATGTAGAATGGTGCAGAACTGATTGGATACATGTATGCTTTATCGCCAGCTTTACTTGCTTGAATGATGTTTTCGTTGTTAACATCTTTTACAAATTCATCTGTAAAGAGGTCATTCAACTCAGCTAATTTACCATTTTTACCGTAATTAATGATACGACCTGGTGCATCGAAAAGTACATCTGGAGCAGTTCCAGCTTCAATAGCTGTCGTGATTTTTTCTGGACCAGATTTGAAGTCGATTGTTTCTAGTTTAACTTTGATATCTGGGTTTGCTTTTTCGAAAGCTTCGATGATAGATTTTTCATAAGTTCCTACACCGTCACCAGATTTTTCTTGAGTGAAGACTGGGAAAGCCCACCAAGTGATTTCAGTTTTTCCTGCATCACTTGCAGCGTCTTTTTTAGCGTCTGATTTGCCACAAGCAGCAAGAGATAGGACAGCAGCACCCGCAAGTACTGTACAAGCTAGTTTTCTAAATTTCATTAGTATTCTCCTAAATGATGATAAGCGTATCCGAAACGGATAATGAGTATTGACAACTTTGTATACGTTTACATTTTGTTTTACTAATCAACCACTCTCCTCGTGTTTTAATTGTCTTATTTGAGACCCGCAACAAATCGTTCCGTGATCTCTTTTGGTCTAGTAATAGCGCCACCAACTACAATGCCTCGCACTCCGTAACCGAGGATTTGCTTAGCCTGTTCTGGTGTGTGAATCTTACCTTCTGCGATGACGTCTACTCCTGCATCACAAAGTTTCTTAATCAATTCAAAGTCTGGACCATCCACTTTCGGGCTATAAGATGTGTAGCCTGACAAGGTTGTTCCAACAAAGTCAATTCCTGCTTCAACTGCTGTAAGCCCTTCTTCAAAGGTACTTGTGTCAGCCATCAAGAGTTGATTTGGGTATTTTTCTTTGATTTGACGGATGAATTCTTGAATTTCCAAGCCATCATGGCGTTCTCTCTTGGTACAATCAAGAGCAATCACCTCAATATCTAAAGCTGCTAGTTCATCAACTTCTTTCATAGTAGCTGTGATGAATGGTTCCTGTGGTGGATAATCACGTTTGATAATTCCGATAATCGGAAGATTTGTGACCTCTTTGATTTCCTTAATATCTCGAACACTATTTGCTCGGATACCGACTGCTCCACCTTGCTCAGCCGCTTTGACTAGCAAGGGCATTACACCTCCCGCTTCTGTATAAAGCGGTTCGTGAGGAAGTGCCTGACAAGAAACGATGATTCCATCTTTAATCTGTTCAATCAAGGCTTCTTTGCTAATTTGTGGCATCCACTTTCCTCCTTTTCTTTTTTCTTATGAGCCTATTATATATCATTTTTAAAGCGCTTTCAAGAACTTGTACTAGAATAGATTGAAGTTTCAAAACAATTTTATGAAACAGAATCTCCTGAAAGTAGTTTCAGGGAAAAATACCCGAATTTGAATCGCCTTCCATCCGCTTATTTCCACTAGAATCTTCGCTTTCTGCAAATAAAGAGCCTGTAACGAATGAACGTTACAGACTCTTCTAATATAAGTCTAAACCCTTTTATAGAGACTTTTTAGATTCAATGTTGCCATTAATCTTCTTTTTTCTTAGCCATTCCAAACAAACCGAGGAGTATTCCAACCATTCCTACAGATACTAGAGGAGTTGAAACCTCACTTCCTGTTGCAGGGAGGGTTGGTTGTTGTGGTTGAGCTGCTGGAGCTTGATATGTCTTGTCTTGCTGTGCTACTAAAGTGACAAGCGGTTTTTCTTCAACCTTATATTCCGGAAGTTCGTTTTTGGCTGCTTCGACTGCATTTACTCCGCCTGTGAATTCTGGAAGTTCATTCTTAAGGGCTTGAACTGCATTTGCTCCACCTGCAAATTCTGGAAGCTCATTCTTGAGCGCTTCAACTGCGTTTACTCCGCCTGTGAATTCTGGAAGCTCATGAACTGCAGCTTCGACTGCATTGACACCACCTTCGAATTCTGGGACTACTACTGTTGGTGCCGGATCGTCGCCCACTGTTCCAATAGCTTCTGTATACTCAGGTGCCTCTGTTACAGCCGCTTCCTCACCATTCACGCCTCCTGTGGATTCCGGAACCTCTATTGTTGGTGCTGTTTCCTCACCTGCTGTTCCAATAGCTTCTGTATACTCAGGTGCCTCTGTTACAGCCGCTTCCTCACCATTCACGCCACCTTCGAATTCTGGAACCTCCACTGTTGGTGCTGCTTCGTCACCTACTGTTCCAATAGCTTCAGTGTACTCAGGAAGTTCTGTTACAGCTGCTTCTTCGCCATTTACGCCTCCTGTGGATTCCGGAATTTCTACTATTGGTGCTGGCTCGTCCCCCACTGTTCCAATAGCTTCTGTATACTCAGGTGTCTCTGTTACAGCTGCTTCTTCGCCATTTACGCCACCTTCGAATTCTGGGACTTCATGTACTGCCGGTTCCCCTTTTGAGGTCTCCACTGGATTATATTCTGGAACTTCATGTACTGCCACTTCGTCACCATTGACGCCTCCAGTGAACTCTGGAACTTCATGAATGGCAGGTTCTTTACCATTAATTCCACCAGGGATTCCTGCATCTTCAAGGCTAACTGGTAAATTATGCATACTTTCAATTGCACCACCAGCTAATTCTGTAACTTCTTGGCCAATATCTTCTTTTTTGACAACAAATAGCAGTGTTTTTGTATCGTACTGAGTTAAGAAGGTTGCTAGGTTTCCATTCGCTAATTTAAGAACAGGAGCTTGGTTTACCAAGACTTCTGAATCAAATTCTAGTGCAACAATATTGTTACCCATATCTACTGCACTTTTTACTTTTGCTTTAGTTGGTGCAACCATATCCTTGCTCAAGAAATCCCAGTTGAATTTCTTATAAGACAAAGTATATTCATTTTGATTGGCATCTGCGTGTTCATAAAGTAAGCCAAATTCACCATTCCCAAGATCTTGCAATGAGTTATAGGCAAATTTACCACTTTGAATTGGATTATGTTTAAGCCAAGTCAGATCCCCATTAGCTTCCACACGCGCCAAGTGTACCAAACCATTGTAACGTCCTGGCCCACCTGCATTGCTGAGGATAATATATTCCTTACCATCTTGTACAGTATGAATAGCAGACATTTGAACGTATACGTCCTTAACATCCGCATAACGTTTTACATCTTTTTCCCAAGTTGCTCCACCGTCCTTACTTGTTGCAACCTGCAAATCTCCTGTTAATCCACGCATGAAGAGTTTGAGATCCCCATTATTCAACTGAACAACAGTTGACTCAGTATTTTGAGCACCTGGATTATTCATAGTTGAAGAGTGAATTGTTTGGTTACCTACTGGACGGTTATCATTGACTGCTTCACCTGCTTGCCAAGTTTCACCATGGTCATCTGAGTAAATAACACGTGAAGACTGAGAACCACTCAAGTAAGATACGTTATTTGTAGTATAGACTGGGATAACGAGACGACCTTTGTGAGGTCCTGAGTGCAAGGCAATCCCTGTACCAGGTCCAGTACCTAAGAAGTGCATCCAGTCCTTGCGAATACCGTATGTAATATCTTTAGGTGCAGACCATGTTTTCCCATCATCATCACTATAAGACATCCAGAGATAGTTGGTATTTGAAACTCTAAAGATATTCTTGTCACTGTATTCAAAATAGACATTGCCAATTAGTTCTTCACCCTTGTATAGATCACCCTTATCGCTATAAGCTGGTTGTTTAGGATCAACTACAACACGGTATTCTGTTTTTCTATTTTCAGGGTCAAAAACTTCACCATTTTCACGGATAGTATAACGTCCCGCATCACCTTGTTTGTACAAGACTTGGTAAACCTTATCACCGATTTGCTCATAGGCTTGTGGTGCTTTCCCTGGTAGAGAGAATACTGCCTTCCCTTCGAGGAACATATCATAAATTGAGAAGATTCTCTTGGTTTTCGGATCTTGGACTAAAGCCATGTCAATATTAACTGGTGATGGCCATTCTGGATTTTTAGCTTTCTCATTGTCACGAGGATTAGAGATGGTAATTCTATCTCCCCATGTCTTCCCATTGTCATCACTACGACGAACAACCATACCAATATCACCCCAGTCAGAGTGATGCAAGCGTCTTTCATCCGTTCCAGCAATCAAGGTTCCTTTATCAGTTTTAAGAAGGGCTGGAATACGGTAACTTGCAATACCATCTTTATTTGGTTTGCGGTTCACACCACCTTCGAATACATCTAACTTTTCAGTAACTTTTGCACCTTCAGGAAGTTTCTTCTCCAATTCACCTCTTTCAAAGAACTGACTACGTTTTTTCACTTCTTCTGGAGAAAGGGTACGATCATAAATCGTTAAATTACGGACCTTAAGATTAGCGCCCCAATGGTTTTTGCCTTTACGTTTCAATGTACCAATTTGCATACGATTGACATCTGGCATGTCTTGGATGAAACGACCAGACTGAGGACTTGTTCGCGACAAGACACCATTTACATAGACGCGAACTTGACCATTTGGTTGGTCTGCATTTGGTCTTTCAACTGTAAAGGTTACAGAGTTCCACTCACCTGGCTTAATCTTCAAAGGAGCAGTTTTATAATCACCATAGAAATGTTTCCCATTGGCATCACGACCTTCAACGATAGCAGTGTTATTAAGGATTGCCATGGTGAAGTATTCATCTACTTTGGTATCACTAGAAACTGAGAAAAGACTGTATAAATTTGGTGCAGATGCATCTGGTTTGAACTCCATATGAATAGTCGCATTCTGAAGTTTTTTAACCTTGTCCAGCTCGTCTTTCATGTCAACTATTTGACCATTTGAAGGATTGGTTTCAACATCCTCTTTTTCAACGACAACATTGGCATTTTCTAATTCTCTTGCGTAGAAGTCACGTGGGACGCTACCAACTTCCTCATTCTCAGTTTCTGCTGCTGGAGTCTCTGCTGGAGTTTCAGTTTCTGTTGGTTTTTCAGAACCTGGGTTTGCTTTCAGCTCTTCACGGTTTACTTCAGTTCCTTTATCCGTCGCTTTTGCCAACTTATCAGCAAGTTCCTTATCAAGATTTGCTAGATTTCCTGATTCTACTTCTTTTGGCAATTCTGGCAAAGCTTGTCCAGCTGTTTCACCACTGGTTGCTGGAGCTTCTTGAGCTAAAACTGGTGAAGCACCAAAAACAACTGCTCCAATGACTACTGATGCAGCTCCTACTGTAAATTTTCTAATCCCAAAACGTTGTTTCCGTTCAAAATCTCTCTGTGTCATATATTTCCTTCCATTTTCCACAAAAATAAAGCGCTTTCTTTTTTGCTTAAAAATTTTTGCCCCTAGGGCTTTGAGCAAGAAAGAAACTGTATTGTTGATGGGTTTTTCCCATTCTTTTCATCTGAATTTCTGTTGCATTTTTCTACTTTATATCTTAAAGCAAGCAACAATTTTACTCCTTTCAAATTGATACTACACTTATTATATAATAAATATTCCAAGTTTTAGCCTTAGTAATCTATAATAGAATTTACTTTCAGATATATTTCTATGTTTCAAACTTTTTGAAACTACTTTCTTTACTCCTCAACAAAGAAAGCCCTGTTTTAGCAGGGCTCTTTTTCATTTTTTTTAATGACCTACATAGGCAAAGGGAATCTCACTACCACACAACCAGTTGTAAACCTGGTCATTGACATGGACATTCATAGCTTCGTGGGCATATTCTGGCATGAGACGATAGCTCTTTTCACAAGTCAAACGATTGTAAATGGCAAACTGGGTGATTGGATAGCAGACATCGTCATCAAGCCCTGTAATCATTCTCACCTCACCTTTAATGCGATGGGCAAGGTTTTTCACATCGATATAGCTAAGTGTTTCCATAATCTGCTCTTCTGTTTCATGGAATGGATCATGAAACTTAAAATAACGGAAGAGTTCATCATAGGCTTCGCTGGTATTGCCAATTTCTAGCACTCGTCTAAAGTCTGACAAGAATGGATAGATGGCAACTGTTCGCTTGATACGTGGATTGAGCCCTGCAGCCACTAAAGCCAGCGCTCCTCCTTGCGAAGCTCCGTAACTAGCCAACTGCTCTTCATCTACTTGCGGGAGACTAGCTACAATCTCAATCAATTGATAAATATCAAGATAAACATCCTTATAGAAGAGTTGCTCTTTTCCTTCTACTGCACCACGGATGATTTGCCCCTTAACTGTATTTCCGAGAGGCGAACGCAAGCCATCTTGTGAGTAACCAGATTGCCCACGAACATCCATCGATACAACCCCATAACCAGCGACGGTAAAGGCTAGCATATCTGTCCAATCCCAACAACGTCCCATATAGCCATGGAAGTGGAAAATAACTGGTACTTTCTTATCTGATTTTGGTAAGACCACACGCGCATAGACAAGGCCATCACGTGTACCTTTAAAGGTTAACTCATAGCACTTAACATTTGGAATATGAAAATCACGTTCCTCTAGTTGGTAATCTGGCAAGACCAAAACCTTGTCAATCTCACCATCCCAAAAAGCATCAAAATCCTGTGGAACTTCATCTCTTCCTTTATATGTTTTCATTTCTTCTACTAATGCTGGATTTCTCATAAAACCCTCCTTTACTTTGTAACCGTTATCATAACTGTAGCACATATGGGAAAGCAATGCAAGAAAGAAAGGGAAACGGAAAGTGGATTTAATGTCTGACCCCTGCAAGAATCCCTCTGAAAGTAGTTTTAAAAAAATAAAAAAGAGCGATTTCGCTCTTTTCTTAGTATTTAGGAGAAGGTTGAATTTCCTTTTGAAATGTCTTTTGGTAATTTACTTCAATTGTCATGAGAGAGTCCTCGTTTCTTTTTGATGACTCTAGTATAGATACTCACCCTAAAAGCAAACTTAATATTATCTTAGAAAATGCTTAATCCAGATATTCTTTCTTTTCTAGATGTAAGGCAATCATGTGCCACTCTGGATCCTCTCGCCAGTTAGGGAGAGAACTGATATAGCTTGCTACCTTTCTAGCTTCCTCAAGGATTGGGAAGTCTTCGATGATATCAGCTACATGAAACTCTGGTAGACCCGACTGTTTGGTCCCAAAGATTTCTCCAGAGCCTCGCATTTTCAAATCTTCCTCCGCAAGGACAAAACCGTTGGTCGTTTCTGTCATGATACGCATGCGGTCTTTCCCAGAATCAGTTTTTGGATTGGCCACTAGAACTGCGTAGGACTGCTTGTCCCCACGACCGACACGACCTCTGAGCTGGTGAAGTTGACTAAGTCCGAAACGGTCAGCATCCATGATAATCATGACTGTCGCATTGGGAACATTGACCCCGACCTCGATAACCGTTGTAGAGACCAGGATATCTGTCTTTCTCTCTTTGAAATCCTGCATAATCTGGTCTTTTTCATCACTCTTCATCTTCCCATGCAAGAGCGCAACTTTTGCTTTCCCAGCAAAATGAGTTGTTAACTCCTCCGACAAAGCAATAGCGTTTTTCAGATCAAGAGCTTCAGACTCCTCAATCAATGGAGAGATAACATAGGCTTGAGAACCTTTCTGAATTTCTCCCTCGATCCAAGTCAAAACCTGTGGCAGTTGCTCATGCTTAATCCAACGTGTCACAATCGGTTTACGTCCAGCTGGCATCTGGTCAATAATGGAAACATCCATATCTCCAAAGGCTGTGATGGCTAAGGTTCGTGGAATGGGAGTTGCCGTCATCATGAGGACATCTGGATTTTCTCCTTTTTCACGTAAAATACGCCTTTGCCCGACTCCAAAACGGTGTTGCTCGTCGATGATAATCAAGCCGAGTCGGGCATAGTCCACGCCGTCTTGTATAAGAGCATGGGTACCGATGATCACATCTACCCCGCCCTTGGCAATGGTCTCCAAAACCATGCGTTTTTCTGCAGCTTTCAATGAACCTGTCAGGAGAGCTAATTTCAAATCAGGAAAGAGATTCTCTAGACTTTCAAAATGCTGCTCTGCAAGAATCTCTGTTGGAACCATGAGGGCAGCCTGGTAACCAGCCGTTACAGCAGCATACATGGCAAGACCTGCAACCACTGTCTTCCCGCTTCCTACATCACCTTGTAAGAGTCGATTCATGTGGTGGTCCGACTTCATATCTGTTAGGATTTCTTGCAGGCTTTTTTCTTGGGCTTGGGTCAGAGCAAAGGGTAACTTCTCTTTTACTGCCGTTAGTTTTTCCTGGGACCAATTCAAGACCAGGCCACTTCCATCAACCTTATTTTCAGACTTGAGGGTCTGTAATTGCATTTGGAAATAAAAGAGCTCCTCAAACTTGATTCGACGGAGAGCCTGCTTGTATTCTGCCAAATCCTTAGGAAAATGCATGGCACGCACAGCCTGACTTCGGGGCATGAGTTTGTATTTATCTAGCAAAGACTGAGGGAGATTTTCCTCTATCAAGAGATCCAGTCCTTGATCAAAGGCGGTCTTGATGGCCTTAACAAGTCCTGCTTGACTGATACCTTGTGCGAGACGATAGACTGGTTGAAGGTCGTCCTCCACTTGGGCTAAAACCTTCATCCCTGTTAGACTAGCCTTAGCACGATCCCACTTGCCAAAGACAGCTAGAGTCGCTCCTAGCTCAATCTTATCAGCCAGGTAGGGTTGATTAAAGAAGTTAACGGCAAACACAACCTCCCCCTGCTTGAGGCTAAAGCGTAGGCGATTGCGCTTAAAACCATAATACTGAACACTAGCTGGCGTCACCACCTGACCAGACAGGACTGCCTTCTCACCGTCTTCTAGCTCTAGCACCTGCTTGGTCTTAAAATCTTCATAACGGAAAGGAAAGTAAAGCAAGAGGTCTTGCAGGTTTTCAATTCCTAGTTTGGTATATTTCTCTGCAGATTTTGGTCCCACACCAGGCAAGACATGCAAGGGTTGATGTAAATTCATGCTCCTCTCCTTTCCTTCTGTTTCTTAATAATATTCTCTTGGAACTCGATCACTGAGGAGACAAACTACCTCATAATTAATCGTTCCTCGGTAGACTGCCACATCTGTTGCAGTAATCTCCTTGTCACCGTCTGAGCCAATTAAAGTTACCTTGGTACCCAATGGGTAAAGCTTAGGTAAGCGAATGGTGATTTGGTCCATGGATACACGCCCTACAATGGGGCACAATTGTCCATCCACCAGCACTGAGAAATTCTGCATATCTCGTGTCCAACCATCCGCATAACCGATTGGCAAGGTGGCAATAACTTGTTCACTGTCTGCCTGATAGGTCGCTCCGTAGCCCATACAAGCTCCAGCCTCTACTGTTTTGACATGAACGATGGCTGTTCCCAAAGTCAGGGCTGGTTTTAGTTCATAAGGCAATTCTAAAACTTGTCCACTTGGATTGAGACCATACATAGAGTCCCCCATGCGAACAGCATTGAAAATCGTTTCCGCATGCCATAAAGTAGTTGCGGAGTTACTCGCATGGACTAGTTCAGGGACTTCTTGCAAGCCTGCGATTATTCCCTTGAAACATTCCAACTGTTGTTTAAAGTAGCTATCTGACTCTTCATCTGCAGTTGCAAAATGGGTAAAGATTCCCTCAACATTTGCTCCATGTTCCTTGAGTAAAGTTTGAGCTTGTGCGGCCTCGCTTGCACTTCTAAAACCAATTCGTCCCATACCTGAGTCAATCTTAAGGTGAACGGTTAAACCAGCTAAGTCTGGCTCTGTAGCTATGAGTTTCTGGACCCATCCCAATCCTGCCACTGTTAAGGTAATGGCATACTCCTTAGCCAGTGAAAGAGATTCAACCTCAGATACTCCCAAAATAAGAATCTTCTTAGCGATACCTACCTGACGGAGTTCGATGGCTTCATCAATATTCGAAACGCAAAAGCCGTCAACATCATCCTGAATGGCTGTTGCAACAGCTACCGCTCCGTGTCCGTAGGCATTGGCTTTTACAACTGCCCATTTGAGGGTATCTTTGGGAATGTGCGCTCCCATTTGTTGGATATTGTAGCGGATAGCTCCCAGATCGATGAGGGCTTTAGTTGGTCTATGTGGACTAGTTTTCATGATTCTCCTCCAAAATAACACTAGCTGTCACAAACTGATCTGTATGGCTGATTGATAGCCAAACTTTTCCTGAAAACGGGGATTTGCTGAAGTAGGGAGCTCCTCTTTCATTGTTCAAGATTTCCAAGTCTTGAAAGCCCAACTTCCCAATTCCCGTTCCCATAGCCTTTGAGAAAGCCTCTTTAGCTGACCAACGACCAGCCAAATACTCGACCTGTCTGCGACCTTTGAGACTGGAAAAGCGCTCCATTTCCTTGTCTGTCAAGACACGCTGGGCAAAACCTTTTCTTTTTTCAACTGCATTTTGTATGGAAGCTAATTCTTCAATATCAATTCCGTGTCCAACTATCATTTTTATCAAAAGGAGTTGAGATACCCCCAACTCCATCCTTTTCACTTATTTTGTTAAGGTAGTATAGATTTCTTCTACCAAGGCAACTGTGTTTTCCCATCCTAAACATGGGTCTGTAATGGAACGTCCAAAGATTTCTGGCTGGTTTTGGCGACCATCTGCTAAGTAGGATTCAATCATGAAGCCTCGAACTGTCTTCTTGATTTTTTCATTCCAGTCACGATTGAGCAAAGATTGACGAACAATTCGAACTTGCTCCATATATTGTTTCCCTGAATTATCATGGTTGGTATCAATCATGATAAAGGGATTTTCGAGCCCCATAGACTCGTAACGTCCAATAGCATCTAGAAGAGTTTCGTAGTAGAAGTTAGGTTCATTTTTCCCGTATTCATTCAAAGCACCGCGAAGGATGACGTGAGCCAAGGGATTTCCTGAGGTTTCAACTTCTTGGCCATGAAAGAGAAAGGTTTGTTTGTTTTGTGCTGCATAAACGGCATTAAACATCACAGATAGATTCCCAGAAGTTGGGTTTTTCATCCCTACTGGTGCGTCAATTCCCGAAGCTACAAAACGGTGTTCTTGGTCTTCTACTGAACGCGCACCTACTGCATGATAACTCACCAAGTCATCAACTAAGACCAGATTGGCTGGATACAGCATTTCATCTGCTGTAGTCAATCCGGTTTCTGTAATCACTCGATAATGAAGTTGACGAACAGCCTGCAAACCATTAATCAAGCTTGGAGCCTTCGAAGTATCTGGCTGATGAACCAAGCCCTTGTAGCCATCTCCATTGGTACGTGGCTTTGCAGTATATACACGCATAACCATGAAAATCTTATCCGCCACTTTTTTCTGCAAGTCTGCCAAACGACGAGCATACTCAAGTACTGCTTCTTCATTATCAGACGAACAAGGCCCAATGACCAGAAGGATACGATCATCCTTACCTGAAATGATATCTGCTAGTTCCTGGTCACGACTTTCCTTATGTTGCAATGCTTCTGCAGATAGCTGTGTTTCCGCCTTAATCGCTTCAATATCGATTTCTTGACCTTTCTCGATAAATGCCATATTAGTCTCCTAGTCTTTGGTAGATTTCGCGAACAAGAGCTTCAGTATTTTCCCATCCTAGACATGGATCGGTGATAGATTTTCCAAAGACTTCTGGTTCATTTTGACGACCGTCTTCTAGATAAGACTCAACCATGAAACCACGGACATATTTTTTAATCTTTTCATTCCAATCACGGTTAATCAGAGTCTGACGAACGATACGAATCTGCTCCATATACTGTTTACCTGAGTTATCATGGTTGGTATCAATAATAATGAATGGATTTTCAAGGCCCATCTTTTCATACTGAGCAATAGTATCCATCAAATTATCGTAGTAGTAGTTTGGAATGTTTTTCCCGTACTCGTTAAGAGCTCCACGGAGAATAGCATGCGATAAAGGATTTCCAGTAGTTTCGACTTCTTTCCCTAAGAAAAGGAAACTCTGCTTGTTTTGAGCCGCATAAATACCGTTGAACATAACATTGAGATTTCCAGAGGTTGGATTTTTAAAACCTGTTGCAAAATCTGCTCCACTAGCTACAAAACGGTGTTGTTGGTCTTCAACCGAACGGGCTCCAACTGCCATGTAAGAAATCAAATCATCTACCAAAGGAAGGTTCTCTGGGTACAACATCTCATCTGCTGTTGTCATTCCTGTTTCAGAAATAACACGGTAGTGCAAATGACGAACTGCCTTGATCCCATTGATGAGGCTAGGTGCTTCTTTGGCATTTGGTTGGTGAATCAAGCCCTTATATCCGTCACCGTTAGTACGTGGTTTAGCAGTATAGACGCGCATGACCATAAAGACGCGGTCTTTGACTTCTTCCTGAAGTTTTGACAAACGCTTGGCATACTCAAGAACTGCCTCTTCATTGTCAGACGAGCAAGGACCAATCACTAACAAGATGCGTTGGTCTTCCCCACGAATAATTGCTTCAAGCTCTTGATCACGTTGGAGTTTGTTCGCAAGTACTTGTCCTTCTAGTTTAGATAAACTACGAACTTCATCAATATTAATTTTAGGGCTTTTTGCTGTAAATACCATTATCCATCTCCTTATAAAGCAAACGGACGCCAAGCGAAAATTCACTTTTCACTAGGCATCCGCCTGAAAATTAGTCATTCTTAACGTCGTTTACCGTGACAGTTTTTAAATTTCTTACCAGATCCACATGGGCATAAGTCATTACGTTTTACTTGACTGAGGTCCAAATCAGCTGGAAGACTTGTTTGTTGCGCAGCAATATTTCGAGTTGCTGTCGTACTAATATGATGTTCGGTTTGTGGTCGTTCTTGTTCATGAATTTGTGCTTTCATCATCAAGCGAGTCACATCAAACTCAATCGAACCAATCATATCATTAAACATACGGAAGCCTTCCGCTTGATATTCCACGACAGGGTTGTTTTGTGCATAACCACGAAGACCAACAGCATTTCTCAACTGATCAAGGGCATCGATATGGTCAGTCCACTTGTTATCTACAACACGTAGAATCAAGACTTTCTGGAATTCTTTCACTGCTTCTTCGTCACGAAGTTTAGCAACTTGGCTATCGTAGACTTTCAATGCACGTTGGTATAATTCATCCTTGATAGCTTGGTCTGATAAACCTTCTAGGTCTGAAAGTGAAATTGAATCTTCTGGAAGCAAATTGTACTTCGCAAAGTTCAAGATTGCTTCGAGTTTTTCATCTTGTTTAGAACGAGCATGGCCATCTACAATACGTCCAATCGTACGACGAATCATAGCATGAATCTCAGGAGCCAAGTCACGATCTGCAGTGATGACATCATAACGTTGCGCGTAGATAATCTCACGTTGTTCACGCATGACATCGTCATATTGAAGGACTTGTTTACGAGTATCGTAGTTGTTTCCTTCAACACGTTTTTGCGCTGCTTCGACCTGACGTGTCAACATACGAGATTCGATGGCTTCGTCAGACATATTAAGACGTTCAAAGACACCTTTCAAACGTTCTGAACCAAAACGTTTCATCAAATCATCTTCAAGCGACAAGTAGAATTGTGACTCACCTGGGTCACCTTGACGACCTGAACGTCCACGAAGCTGATTATCGATACGACGGCTCTCATGACGCTCTGTACCGATAACACAAAGTCCACCAAGCTCACGAACACCTTCACCAAGCTTAATATCGGTACCACGACCGGCCATGTTGGTTGCGATAGTGATAGCACCACGTTGACCAGCATTCATGATGATTTGCGCTTCTCTGTAGTGGTTCTTAGCATTCAATACTTCGTGAGGTACGCCTGCTTCAACCAATTTTTTAGAAAGAAAATCACTGGTTTCAACGGCAACAGTACCTACCAAGACAGGCTGACCTTTTTGGTAACGCGCCTTAACATCTTCAACGACAGCCTTGAATTTTGCATCGAGACTAGCGTAAAGAAGGTCTGAATGGTCGATACGTTGGATCGGACGGTTAGTAGGAATTGGAATAACACGGATGTTGTAGATTTCGCGGAATTCTTCTTCTTCTGTTTTACCAGTACCAGTCATACCTGCCAATTTTTTATACATACGGAAAAGGTTTTGGTAGGTAATCGATGCTGATGTCTTGGTTTCATCTTGGATTGGCACACCTTCTTTAGCTTCAATCGCTTGGTGCAAACCATCAGAGTAACGACGACCTTCCATGGTACGACCTGTAAATTGGTCGACAATCAAGATTTCTTGTTCTTCGCTGACCACATAGTCAATATCAAGAATCATGATGTAGTTGGCACGAAGGGCGTTGTCGATAAAGTGAGTCAAAGCCACATTTTCGATATCATAAAGGTTTTCTAGTTTGAAGTAGCTTTCAGCCTTGTCAATACCTGAGTCAGACAAACCGATTGTCTTAGACTGAATATCAATGATGTAGTCATCTTTATCCAAAGACTTCACAAAATGGTCAGCCATGTGGTAGAGTTGACTTGTTTCAACTGCATTAGCTCCTGAAACGATCAATGGTGTACGAGCTTCGTCGATCAAGATAGAGTCAACCTCATCGACCAAGGCATAGTTAAGTGGGCGTTGAACCATGTTCTCCGCACGAACCACCATGTTATCACGAAGATAGTCGAAACCAATTTCTGAGTTTGTTGAATACGTAATGTCACAGAGATAAGCTTCTTTTTTCTCCATTGGAGATTTTGCAGCTAGGTTAATCCCAACTGACAAACCAAGCCATGAGTACAACTCACCCATCTCAGTCGCGTCACGTTCTGTAAGGTATTCGTTGACGGTAACTACGTGTACACCTTTACCTGAAAGAGCATTTAGGTAAACAGGCATTGTCGCTGTCAAGGTTTTCCCTTCCCCTGTACGCATTTCTGGAACGTCACCGTGGTGAAGAACGATACCACCCATAACCTGAACCTTGTATGGGAAGAGTCCAAGAACACGCTTAGCTCCCTCACGTACAACCGCAAAGGCTTCGTACAAGAGTTGATCAAGCGTTTCACCATTTTGATAACGTTGCTTAAATTCTTCTGTCTTAGCTTGCAACTGCTCGTCTGTCAAAGCAGCCATTTCATCTGCGTATTTGAGGACTTTATCAGCCATCTTTTCTAAGCGGCGGAGTTCCCCTTTATCATTTTCGATGATTGTTTTTAATAAATTTGCCATTTTTTTCCTTACTTTAAATTCTGAATATTTTAGAATGTTCTTTTTATTGTAGCATATTTGCCCAGCTTTTTCAAGAAAGAATCCGTGTTTATACAAGCTAAAAAAGCTCATTGAGAGCCTTTTTTTGTAAATGTTCAAACTATTGCTAATCATTGATTTTCTTTTAGAAATTTCAAGCCTATTCTTTAGTTGTAGAAGTGCTAAAATCAACCTTTGGAGCTGTCTTGGCTTCTTCGCTTTCTTTAAAGGTTTCTGCCTCTTTAAAGTTCATCATGTTAGCGAAAAGAACTGCTGGGAAGCTTCTTAATTTTTGATTGTATTCTGTTGCCACTTTGTTGTAATCCTTGCGAGCTACAAAGATACGGTTTTCACTTCCAGCCAACTCCGTCATGAGTTGTTCAACGTTTTGATTGCTCTTCAATTCTGGATAGTTTTCTGTTAGCGAAATCAAACGTGAGATAGCCGAGCTCAACTCTCCTTGAGCTTCTTGGTTCTCTTTTGAAGTCACTGATCCGGTGCCAATTTTTGCTCGTGCTTCTGCGATTTGGGTAAAGACTTCTGTCTCATGGTTCATCTGTCCCTTTACAGACTCTACCAAATTTCCTATCAAGTCTGAACGACGTTGAAGGGCTGTCGCTACATCTGCCTGTGCTTGTTCGACCTTGGTTTGTTCTGAGACAAGATCGTTATAAGTGCCTACTACTGAGCAACCGCCAAGTAAGATAATAGCCAGCAAAATGCCCAACACATAAATAATTCCTTTATTTTTCATATCTAAACCTACTTATTTCCTTAATTTATACACGAACATTACCAATCATCGGATGAGCCTCCGCCATCGAAGCCTCCGCCGTCCCAGCTACTAGAGGAGTCTGATCCTGAGTCGGACCAAGATGAACCTGAGTCGGAAGAGTCACTAAACCACCATCCTCCATCAGAGGAATCTCCTCCTCGGCCACCTCCGCCGCCTCTAATAATGGCTATAAATACGATAATGAAATAAATGATTATCCCGACTCCGAACACATTGTCCATAGGGGCACTGTTCTTACGACGACTGGACGAGCTACTATTGCGACTCGATTTTTTCCCACTGATGCTATCAGAATAACGTTTGATTTCAGAGGATTCATCAGATGGAAATGTTCCACTTCCTCTATAAAACTGATTGTCCAAGCCTTTGGCAATCGCTAGAATTCCCTTACTATAGTCCCCATTTTTAAAATCTGTACGGCTGGCTGCCAAGATCTGCTTGGTTTGATAATCTGTTATCCTAATGGCGGTGTTATTACTGGTTTCAATTCTTGATTTACGGTCTTGGACAGCTACTACAATGAGGCTTCCAAAATCATCGCCTGAATAGCCAATCTTCCAAGCCCTAGCGGTTTCATTTGCTACCGTTTCAATGCTTTCTCCTTCCAGATTGTCTACGATATAGACACCTATTTGAAGCTTTTCTGCCTTTTGACTATTGGCTTCATTCAAATCACGAATCTGAGTAACTACTTCCTCTGTCAAATAATGATTTGGGTCATAAATACCGTAGTCTGGTTTTTCAGGTGCAGTGAATGCTGATAGGAAGAAAAATGCCATCAGCAATCCAAGTAGACGCACTAAGAATGGATTCTTTAACAATCTATCTTTTTTCATAATAACCTCCTTATGCAAGGAAAATTGTTTAGAGCATTATAGCATTTTGAATCTTACAAAGAAAGTACGTTTCCATTACAAAACCGTGACAAGGACCAGGAAAATGATGTTAATTTGATGACAAATGTAGCTCTACAATCTTGAACTTATCGATAAAAAAAGAAGACTAAATGCCCTCTTTTTTATCATCTTATTTCCGTTTTCTTGCAATCAGATGGATTGGTGTTCCTTCAAAGACAAAGGCCTTGCGGATTTGATTTTCCAAGAAACGCAAGTAAGAGAAGTGCATAAGTTCTTCTTCATTCACAAAGATAACAAAGGTCGGTGGTTTGGTTGCAACTTGAGTCGCATAGAAGATTTTGAGGCGTTTCCCTTTGTCTGTCGGTGTCGGGTTGATGGCAATAGCATCCATAATCACATCATTCAAAACTGCTGATGGGATACGGGTATTTTGACTCTCGCTGATTTGTTTGATCATTTCAGGCAACTTGTGAAGACGTTGCTTGGTCAAAGCCGAAACAAAGATAATCGGTGCATAAGGCAGATATTGGAACTGCTCACGGATATCCTCTTCCCAGTTTTTCATAGTATGATTATCTTTTTCAAGTGTATCCCACTTGTTAACTACGATGATCATCCCTTTACCAGCTTCGTGGGCAAATCCTGCGATACGCTTATCGTACTCACGGATGCCTTCTTCGGCATTGAGCACCATCAAAACTACATCTGAACGGTCAATAGCACGCATGGCACGCATAACTGAGTATTTCTCTGTATTTTCATAGACTTTACCAGACTTACGCATACCAGCTGTATCAATCATGGTAAATTCTTGGCCGTCAGCATCTGTAAAATGCGTATCAATGGCATCACGAGTTGTACCAGCAACGGGACTGGCAATGACGCGATCTTCTCCCAAAATGGCATTGATCAAGCTAGATTTTCCGACATTTGGGCGACCAATCAAGCTGAATTTAATGACATCTGGATTTTCATCTTCGACTTCGTGTGGGAGATTTTCGACGATAGCGTCCAATACATCCCCTGTACCAATCCCGTGTACAGATGAAATTGGCAGTGGTTCACCCAAGCCTAGTGCATAAAAATCATAGATATCATTTCGCATCTCTGGATTGTCCACCTTGTTGACTGCAAGGATGACCGGTTTATGAGTCTTATAGAGTTTACGAGCTACGTATTCGTCTGCATCTGTGATTCCTTCTTTTCCAGAAACGACAAAGACGATGACGTCTGCCTCTTCCATGGCAATCTCTGCCTGGTGCTTGATTTGTTCCATAAATGGAGCATCAACATCGTCAATCCCTCCAGTATCAATCATACTAAAAGAACGGTTGAGCCACTCACCAGTAGCATAGATACGGTCTCGTGTTACTCCTTCGACATCTTCTACGATTGAGATGCGTTCCCCTGCAATACGGTTAAACAGGGTTGATTTCCCAACATTGGGACGTCCTACAATGGCAACAGTTGGTAAGGCCATGTTTTCTCACTTTCTACAATAAGTTCTTTTGTTCAAGATTTTCTCTAGTCGAGCTTGGTTCAGGCTGACCGAATTGCTCCGCAAGACGCTGACTCCAAGTGGTAGTCGCACGCGCTCCTGCGTATTCAGTCTGCACACGGTCATAAGCTTCAATAGCCTCAGCTGTTTGTTCTTGGTATTCTTCCTCAAAAACAACTTGCTCGAGTGGCAATCTTGGTTTCACGTCATGTTTTTGGTTAGGTACACCCAGTGCAATCCCAAAAACAGGATAAGTATAGTCAGGAAGCTTGAACAATTCTGCTAACTCAGCAGATTTGTAACGCACCAATCCAATAATTACCCCACCGTAACCTAGACTCTCTGCAGCCAGCAAGGTATTTTGCCCAGCAAGTGCAGCATCCACAGATGTAATCAAGAGACCTTCCACACCTTGTGGTTGGAAAGTATCTGTATGGAGACGAGCTCCTTTTTCTGCACGGTTTAAATCACCAACAAAGAGCAAGAATGCTGCTGATTGACGAATAGCTTCCTGAGGAACTAGTTCATACAGAGCATCTTTCTTCTCTTGACTTCTTACTAAAATCACTGAATAAGATTGGAAATTTTTCCAAGTTGAAGCCATTTGGGCAGCCTTTAAAATCTCATTCAAGTCCTCTTGAGGAATCTCTTGCTCCTTAAATCTGCGCACTGATGAGTGGCTTTGCATTAATTTAATCGTTTCTGTCATCGACGATTTTCTCCTTCTAATCTTGTTTCCTCTGCTAAATAACGGATACGCTCCATGACACGTCTAGCTTCCCAAGTTTCATCATTTCCGTTCTTGCCTTTTGCAAAATGTTTTTCCAAATCTTCAAAATTGAAGTTGGAAGTGAAAAAGGTCGGTAAATCTTCCTGCATACGATACTGAAGAATCACTTGCAAGATTTCATCACGGACCCACGGTGTTGATTGTTCAGCACCAATATCATCCAAAATCAAAACTTCAGCTTGCTTAATCTCATCCACCAAAGTCTTAACATTTCCATCACCAATAGCATTTTTGACATCAATAACAAAGCTCGGATAATGGAGAAGAGTTGATGAAACACCACGTTTTTCTGACAAGTCATGTGCTAGGGCAGCGACCATAAAGCTCTTTCCTACACCAAAGTCTCCATAAAGATAAAGACCTTTTCGTATGCTAGGAAAATCTTCAACAAAACCTAATAGTTTTTCAAAGACTGGTAGACGTCCTAAATCATCCAAATCAACTTGGGCTAAACTAGCTTTTTTAAGACTAGCTGGTAGATTGATCAGTCTTAGGCGGTTTTTAATAGCAGCTTCTTTTTCTGCAGCGATTAGTTCTGGAGTCTCTTCATAAGCGACATCTGCATATCCATGATTCATGACAAGAATCGGCTTATAACCTCGCGCCACATAGTCTGTATCTCCGCGAAGGAACTTATCACGCTCGGTGATATATTGGTTGAACTTAGAGATACTACGATTCAATTCCTCTTGACTGAGGGATTTCTTCTGGATAAAAGTCGCAACGTCAGGATCTTTCACGATTTGCTGGACTAAATCCTGATACTGAAAACGGCTCGGCTGACCTTTTAGCACGTCTCCTACACTTTCCATCTAGTCTCCTCCTTTTTCTAATCGGGCTAACATTTCTTTTTTCTTACGCTCTAATTCCAAACGAGTTTCTTCGCTTGTCTCATTCCTATATTCTGGATTGCTCCATTTAGGGACATTGTTTTTCACTGGAGCTGTCTTAGCTGATTTCTGCGCCTGCCCTTTTTGATTTTTCTCTCGAATCCTAAGTACTGCCTCTTCAGCAGAACGAATCTTGTTATAAGAGTAATCATTGGCCACTTTCATGGCATATTTTTCATTGAGATTGGCCGAATCAACCTTGTTGAAGGTCAATAGTATAACGACATTGATAACTTCATCAAGCAAGCCTAGGTCTGCCATCTGTTTTAGCAAATCGCGTTCGGCTTGGATAATTCCAGCATTTCGGGTTTGTTTGATTCCCGCTAAAAATTCTAGGGCCGTTTTACTTTTAGCTTCTCGGATAATGGTCGCTTCTTGAGGACTAAAATCCGACGAAACTGGTTTTTGCGCTAATTTTTCACGCATGCGCTTGACAGAAACAACTTGTGAAACTGCTGTTGATTTGGCCAATTGATAAGTCTCAAACCAGGTCCATTTTTTCTCATCAGCAATTTTAAACAACTCCAAGACATCTGACTGTTCATCTTGGAAACGGAGATTATCTCTCGCCATGAGCTGACGAAAATGCTCCAAATCAAAATCATTTTTAAAATCAGCTTTTACTGGTGTCTCATCATGACTAGCCAATTCTTCTATCTCTGGAAAGGCCTGACTCAAAGGAACGGCCAAAGGCTCTCCATCTGCCTGCTCTTGGCGCAAATCAGAAACTGCTGGTTCACCGATTTTTTTCTCCAATAAGGTACGATAAACCGTATGACGCAAGAAATCTGAGCCAGAAAGCGTTGGATGAATAGCAAGTTCATAGACGTCACCCTTTTGATAGAGGGTAATCAGGTTGAAGGCTGATAAGATTTTAAAGGCTTTTAAAAGCCTGTCCATCCCAAAATTGAGATGGTTGAGAATAGCTGCAAACAGGTGTTCTTTTTGTCCATCATCCCAAAAAGCTAAGGTATAAAGGTAAAGACTCAGCGCATCCTGACCGATAATCGGGAGGTAGCACTGCACCAAAGTTGTGGGATCTTGCGACACCCGATTATTCTTTAGAAAAGAAAAACGATCATTAGGCTTCATTTATTTTTCCTTTTTCTTCTTTGAAGATTGCGTAATTTGTTTGAGAAGATTTTCGAGCTCACTCACGTCCTTAAAGCTACGATAGACACTAGCGAAACGAACATATGTGATTTCGTCGAGTTCAGCTAACTCTTCCATGACGAGCGAACCAATATCTTCGCTCTGAATTTCATTATCATTGCGACTGAGGAGTTTTTGTTCGATACGATTGACTACCATGCCAATCTCATCACTAGACACCGGACGTTTTTGAGCCGAACGAATAATCCCGTTAAAGATTTTATCTCTGGAGAACTGCTCCCGTGTACCATCCTTCTTGACCACAACCAGCGTTCTCTCTTCTACACGTTCATAGGTCGTAAAACGATGCTGACATTCTTCACACTCACGTCTTCTTCTAATCGTATTTCCTTCTTCAGCCTGACGGCTATCGATAACACTTGATTTAGTAGCGCCACATTTTGGACAACGCATGCCTTCCCCTCCTTGTCGTTTTCTTTTCATTATATCATTTTTTAAGCAATTCCCAAAATAATTCTCCTTTTAGCTTGACAAGTTTTTTGTTTAGTTGTATTATTTAAGTGATACAAAAAGAAATTGTAGAAAGGAGACTGTGATGTCCTGGACATTTGATAACAACAAACCCATTTATTTGCAGATAATGGATAAAATCAAACTGCAAATCGTTTCCCATAAACTAGAACCCAACCAACAACTGCCAACTGTCAGAGAACTGGCTAGCGAGGCTGGCGTCAATCCTAATACCATCCAACGTGCCCTATCAGATCTAGAAAGAGAAGGCTTCGTATACACCAAGCGGACTGCAGGTCGTTTTGTCACCGAGGACTTGGACCTAATCCTCCAATCCCGTAAGCAACTATCTGAAGAACAACTGCAGCAATTTGTAACAGGCATGGTAGAATTTGGCTATGAAAAAGAAGAACTACCAACTGTTTTGAGAGATTATATTGAAGGAGTTTAGACTATGACCTTGTTAACATTTGAAAATGTTTCAAAATTCTATGGAGCAAGCCCTGCTCTTCAAAATGTTTCCCTTGAAATCCCAGCCGGAAAGATTGTTGGACTCCTTGGCCCAAACGGTTCTGGAAAGACAACCTTGATTAAACTAATCAATGGCTTGTTACAACCTGATGGTGGGCGCATTCTTATCAACGATATGGAACCAAGCCCAGCAACTAAGGCTATCGTTTCTTATCTACCTGATACGACCTATCTCAACGAACAGATGAAAGTCAAAGAAGCTCTTACCTTTTTCAAGACCTTCTATAAAGATTTCAATCTCGAACGTGCTCAAGGTCTTCTTCGTGACCTTGGTATCGATGAGAATAGCCGTTTCAAGAAACTCTCAAAAGGGAATAAAGAAAAAGTTCAGTTGATCCTTGTCATGAGTCGTGATGCTCGTCTATACATCCTTGACGAACCTATCGGAGGAGTCGATCCTGCAGCTCGTGACTATATCTTGAACACCATCATCAACAACTACTCTCCAACTTCGACTGTCTTGATTTCAACTCACTTGATTTCAGACATCGAACCAATATTGGATGAGATTGTCTTCCTCAAGGATGGAAAAGTTGTCCGTCAAGGAAATGTGGATGATATTCGCTACGAATCAGGAGAGTCTATCGACCAGCTCTTCCGTCACGAATTCAAAGCCTAGATAAAGGAGATTCTTATGTTTTGGAATTTAGTTCGTTATGAATTTAAAAATGTCAACAAATGGTTTTTAGCCCTCTACGCTGCTGTACTATCCCTATCTGTCATTATAGGAATTCAGGGCAGTACCCTCTCAAGCACCTATTATCAAGACAAGGGCGTTGTCATGTTAGTCTTTCTATCTCTGGTTTTTGGGGGTCTGGTTATTACTTTGGGTATCTCAACCTTGATCTTGATTATTCAACGATTTAAAGGAAGCGTATATGATCGTCGTGGCTATCTAACACTAACCCTTCCAGTATCTGAACACCAGATTCTTTCCTCTAAACTCCTTGGAGCCTTTGTTTGGTCTTTGACAAGTACACTGGTCTTTCTTTTTAGTCTTTACATCATCATATCCATGATTCAACCAGACGTCTTAATATCCAACTTTGCCGAGTTTATTCTCAAAAATTATCAAGATGATTTCTGGTTAGCCTTGATTTCCTATATCGTTAACACTCTTGCAAGTATCCTTTGTATCTACTTTTCTATCTCTATCGGTCAACTCTTTAATGAATACCGTACAGCTCTTGCGGTTGTCGCCTACATCGCTATCCAAATAGTCCTTGGTTTTATCACTCTAAATCTTCGCATCGATTTCGACTACAATTGGGTATTATCCTTTGAAATTTTCAAGGACTTAATCCTTAGCGTCGGCTTCTATCTCGGCACCTACTATATCTTAAAGAACAAAGTAAACTTACAATAATGAATGAATCCCCTAGCAAATAAAGCTAGGGGCTTCTTTTTACACAAAGAAATATAACATTATTATTTTTTAGCTCAATATCAAACCTGCTACGATGGGACTGACAAATACGTAGAGAATACCGGTGACACCGATAGCCAGGCCACCCATAGCCCCCGCAACAGCTCCATAGCGAAAAGCTGTCCCAGTCCCAACTGCGTGACCCGTTCCTCCAAGAGCAAGACCAACAGCTACTGGGTCGTCTATTTTTAGCCATTTTAAAAGTGTTGGTCCAATAACGCTGGTCAAAATCCCAGTTGCTACCACAACTACCAAAGTGATTGTCGCTATCCCTTGTAGCTTATCCGTAATTCCAACTGCCATGGCCGTCGTTACAGACTTTGGGAAAAGCGAAATCGCCAAGAAGAAATCCATACCGAAAAATTTTGCAACTAAAGCTGTAAAAATGGTATTCACAATGACTGCTAAAAAACTCCCAAGTAAAATACTTCTAACATGGTGCTTCATGAGGTGAAAACTTTTATAGAGAGGAATCCCGAGTGCTACTGTCGAAGGTACAATCAAGTTATTCAGATAAACCCCACCTTGATAATAGGCAGCGTAAGAAATACCAGTCAATTTCAGAAAAGCGATGATAAACAAGGTTGCTAGCAGCAAGGGAGTCGTCAGAGGATGAGGATATCGTCTAAAGATAATCATGCCCCCGAGATAGGCCAGGATAGACAAGGCTATCCCAAAAAGTGGATTGGATACAAATTCGCTCATTTGGCACCTCTTTCTTCGTAATCACCTTCATAACGCTTTTTGATAAACTGAACGACCAACGCAATCAAGATAATATTGATAACTGCTGCAAAAAAGACAATCAAGACAATGGGCAATAAATAGGGAGCAATCACATCAAATTTCTCCATAATCCCAACTGCAGGAGGCAAAAATAGAATAGTCATATTAGCCAGGAGAAAATTCCCAACCATGTTGACATGACGTACCCGCAACCACTTGAACTGCAAGGCTAAAAATAAAATAATCAAACCAATAATGCTTCCAGGGATAGGCAAATGGAAAAAGATAGAGATTCCCTCACCAATCAGTGAAATGACAAAGAGAATCATTAACTGAACATATAACTTCATCGTTTACTCCACAAATAGACTTTCTGCATACCAGTTTACTACTTTTTCAGAAAATTTCAAGGAAATACACAAGAAACATCCTTCTTGCTATCTCATCTAAAAAGTTGTATACTAATTGCGTGCGCAAGCATCTTAGATCTATAAAGCTATTTACAACTATTATATAGGAAAGGAGATTGATGTGACTTACTTAGATAAGTGGTTTGACTTCAACCGCCGACAAGTAGAATTAGAAGCTATTTTAGAGCAAACGATCGCTGAGCAAAGCGAACAAAGTCTAACGCTCAAAGAATTCTACCTCTTGCACTTTTTAAATCAGGCTCAAGAAAAATCTTTGAGACAGATCGACCTGCCTGACAAACTCCATCTGAGCCCAAGTGCTGTCTCACGGATGGTGGCACGCCTAGAAACCAAAAACTGTGCTTTACTGAGTCGGAGATGTTGTGACCAGGATAAGCGAGCCAGTTTTATCTGCCTCACTAGTGAGGGCCAGACGACTCTTGCTTATCTACAAAAAGCAGTCGAAGAAAGTCTTGAAACAAAAGCAGACTGGTTGTTCTAAATTTTTCAAAAAAACTTGCGTGCGCAATCAATTTTATTGACATTTCTTTTTCCAAGGAGTAAAATGAAGACATGATTTAGCAAAGGAGAATCCTATGATTGAAATCACTTATCTGGATGCCAGCAAGCAAGAGAGAACAATGACCTTCGATTCATACGAAGAATTTGAACGTTCTCAACATGCCTGCCTGATTGGTGTCGCAGACTATTACCCTGTCCAAAAACTAACCTACAAGGGCCATGTTCTGGACTACCATGGGACTTATGGAGATGTTTTCTTCTATCTCATGAAACAAGATTTAAGCCAATATAACTAAAAAGGAGAAATACTATGGCAAAAGCAATTACAGATGCAACATTTGAACAAGAAACAAAAGACGGATTGGTCTTGGTAGACTTCTGGGCAACTTGGTGTGGTCCATGTCGTATGCAAGGTCCAATCTTGGACAAATTATCTGAAGAACTTTCAGAAGATGTCTTGAAAATCGTTAAAATGGACGTTGATGAAAACCCAAATACAGCTCGTTCATTTGGTATCATGTCTATCCCTACTCTACTCTTCAAGAAAGATGGCCAAGTTGTCAAACAAGTTGCAGGTGTCCACACTGCAGAACAAATCAAAGCAATCGTTGCTGAATTGAGTTAATTATAAAATCCCTCACCTCTTATCGTGGGGGATTTTAATATATAAAAAACCTACTCTCCTGTATGAAGAGTAGGTTTTTTGAGTTTCAATTATTCTTCAGTTCCAAGGAAGTTTTTAGCAACAAGAGCTGCAAGAACTCCACCAACGATTGGTGCAAGGATGAAAATCCAAACTTGTTGAAGGGCTGCGCCACCTACCAATACAGCAGGAGCCAAGCTACGAGCTGGGTTTACTGAAAGGCCAGTAATATTCAATCCAACAAGAATCAAAGCAGTCAATGACAAACCGATCACCAAACCAGCAATAGCGCCATTACCTTTGCTTGCTGAAGTCACAGTCATGATAACCAAAACAAACAAGAAAGTTGCGATTGTTTCAAACAAGAAACCACCAAATACAGTTACTCCATTTGCCAAGGCATTTTCACCAAGGCTTGCAGTTGACATACCTGAATTTGCCAAGAGGAAGAATACAGCTCCAGATGCAAGGAAAGCACCAACTACTTGACCAATGATGTAGTTTACAAGTTCTGAAGATGACAAACGTTTGTTAACAAACATAGCGATAGAAACAGCTGGGTTCAAGTGAGCACCTGAAACAGTTCCAATTGAGAAGGCTGCGACTACGATTGCTAAACCAAAAGCAAGAGCAATTCCAAGGTGTCCAAGTCCTTCAACACCATTTCCAAAAACAACAGCTCCTGTTCCGATGAACACAAGCATAAAAGTACCGATTAATTCAGCAACAAATTTTTTCATGTTAAGTCTCCTTTTTTCAAACTATGTATTAGTCTATCAGAAGAAGGAAAGGGTTTCAAGAAAAGTGCTTGGAAAATATACCAGGATACAAAGTCAAGCTTTCAGACAGGTTATCTACATTAAAAAGCCATCCGAAGATGGCTTTATACTATTTAAACCTAGAATTCTTAATTAAATACAATCAGATATAGAATGAAGTAAATAACTATCAATACTAATTCTACTGCAAGTTCAAATCTAACATCACGACCTTCAACTGCATTTTTTAAAATAGCCACAGCTAAGCCAAATATAATGATAATTAACAATCCTAAAAGCACCATTCTAAAATAACCTTCCTCTTCCTCTTTCTACACAATCTTTAATACTATACCTTCCTATACCTTCTGGATTATAGTTATTAGCACCATGCTTATCTTGTAACTGATTCTATTATTCCTCCTTTAATCACAATTCTATCATGGGCTATTAGTAATCTAAAGGCCGAACTGTAAACATCTATATAGCCTTGAGTAAGACGAAGTTTCCCAAATACCTCTTTATTAATATAGCGCATCAAATCCTTTACATTATAGCCAACAAATCTAGATGCAACTAACATAATAATATTAGATAATTCATATAAATTTTCTTCAAAGTCATAAACATCTCCATTATATCTTGGAAGATTATTTCCAACTTTAGAATCAGTAACAGTTATGAGATTAGAAGGTATTGTTTCTTCATTTTCTATCACAACATCATCTGACAACATAGAATAATTTTCTATTAATTTTTCAATGGCATTTACTAACTTATTCTTCTCATTGACATTATCGTGAATCCAAGAAGTTGACCATATCCTATAAAAATTCCAACCTTTAGACTCTAAAATTTCCTGACGTAAACGATCACGATCCCGAGCAGTTTTCGAAGAATGATAGGCTGCACCATCACATTCTATAGCTAATACATATCTCCCAGGTATATTAGGATGTATAATAGCCATATCTATTCTATATCCTGAAGCTCCTACTTGTGTGTGAACTTTATACCCTTTAGTCACTAAAAAATTATATACATTTTCTTCAAAATCGGAATCAAATTCTGGAGATTTTTGTTCTTCATGCTCTTCATAGCCAAGTAAGGCCGGGATCCCCTTCTCCGCAAATTCTAGAAAATCTCTAAAAATAATTCTATTTTCATTTGTAGTTTCTTCTATCGGAATATCTACTCCTCTAATACTAGAAATAACATGCATAGTTTCCCTAGCTCTAGATACAGCAACGTTTAATCTTCGCTCTCCTCCAGACTTTGTCAAAGGTCCAAAATTCATTCTAAGTTTACCATCTGGATTTTTACCATATCCAACACTTAAAATAACTATATCTCTTTCATCTCCTTGAACATTCTCGAGGTTCTTAACAAAGAATGATTCATGCTTCGATTCATCAAAAAATGCTTCTAATTCTGGATTTTCCTCTCTAAATTTGAATAACTTATCTTCTATAACTCGTGCTTGACTCATTCCAAAGGCAACTACACCTACAGATTTATTTGGACAATTTATTGCAATGTTTTTGATTACTTCAATAACTTTATCTGCTTCAATAGAATTTCCAAATTTCGATTCCCATACCCCGTCTGGTATAAATGTAAACTGAACATTGCTATGAATATCAGAATTGTCAGTTGGAAATGTATATAGTCTATTGTTATAAAATTTTTTATTAGAAAAAGCAATCAATGATTCATCTTTACTACGATAATGCCAATTTAAATATGTTTCAGGTATTTTTACACTAAGTTCATCTAATATAGATTCCATATCTTCAATATCAATTTCGTCATCCTTCAAATCTCCTTCGTCGTTAGAGGAATCAAAAAATGATGTTGGCGGCATTTGTTTACTATCTCCAGCTACAATAATTTGTTTTCCTCTACTTATAGCTGCAACTGCATATTCTGTCTTAACTTGAGATGCTTCGTCGAATATAACTAAATCAAATTGCCAATTGTCAATTGAAGAAAAGTAGGTACTTACGGTCAATGGAGACATCATAATACAAGGCTTTAACCTAGGTAATAAATTTGGTAAACTTTGAATAAGTTTTCTGGTTGACATCAATCTAACTTTTTTAGCAATTTCTTTTTTTAAAACTGCAATTTCACCACCAGAAATACGAATACTATCATTTACACTTGGTAATCTATCCACCAAATACTTAAATATTCTATCTCTAGCCATTGAAAAAGTAGATTTATCATGAGATTTAAAATTTTCAATACGCTCAGCTATCTCTTTTGAGGACAACTGACTAATTTTCTTATAATTAGGATTTTTTTCAAGAACAAGCATTAAGTATCTTTTTAAAAATATTGGATAAATCAAATGTGATAAAATTGGTTGTCTTTCAAGTTTTGAAATAAAATCTGATAATTTATATGTATCCAAAAGTTCGTTTTTAATCTTTTTGTAAGCAAAAAATTCATCTCGTTTAGAAAAATCTAAATCTTGTATAAAATAAATAATATCATCAATATTTCTGTTGATTGACGGAAATAATTTATAAAACTCCTGTAATGAAACATCCATTCTATGCTCATTATCTAGAAATGAACTAACTAATTTTTCCAATTCTAACCAATTAACATCTTTTTCTCCGGCAATTAATTCCTGTAGTTCTTCAACTGCTATAATCCACTTATCATCTTTATAAAAAGCCTGTTTAATTTCAAGTAACCATGAAACTCCGTTTAAAATGTTATTAATCATCTCGTCTGTATAATTATATGATTTACCTAATTTTTCATTAATTCTATTTTTAATTTCATTAATTTTGATATACAAACTATCCAATTCAATATCACTTGATTTAATTTTTAAAAGTTTTTCGAAGTTATAAATTAATTGTTCATAATCTAATTTTAATTCTTTAGTTAATAATTTATTTTTTCTAAAAATTTCTTTGTAAGTTGTTGAAAATAATCTCTTGAAGGGCGAATTATACTCATACTTAAACACCTTTAAAAGTTGTTCTATATTTTCTGTTCTTAAGAATTCTTCGTCAAAAATTTCTCGAATTTCATTTTCATTATCATTTTTAGATATTATCAAATTCTGTTGTTGATTTAATAACTTTGTTAATTCTAGAATATCTAACCTTATATCTTCTAGATTTAATGTAATCCACCTTGATGAAAAACTTCCATTCTTTTCAATCATTAATTTTTGCAACAGATGAAAACCCGCTCTCATTTCTGTTGAATTAAATGAGTTTGAAACTATACAAGAAATTCTCTGATTCAGATTTAAACTAAGATTTCTTAATTCAATTATATCCTTACATAACGTAGATAATTCTGTAATTTTTGTGAACGAAAGCTCTCCTTCATAGTTCTTCCATGAATTATTATTATATCTTGTGGAATCCGTGATATATGACTTAGCAAATTTCGTTATTATTTGCAAAAGCTGATCCATCTCATTATGGCTAAGATCCAGAATCGATTCATCTACTTCAAACAGTAAATCATCTGCTGTTATTACTGATGATAGCTTGCCTTGTAAATAATAAATTGATTGAGTTTTATTATTAGCATCATGTAAAATGTCAACGTAATCGTCTAAATCTCTCACTTCTTCATCAAGTCTTGAATACAAGTATAAATTTTCATCTTTAAATTTATAGGATTTTTCAGAAAGTAATAACGCACTCTGTAACTGATTTCTTATTTCTCCCTTCTTTTGTTTCGTATTATGCAGAGTAAGTACAAAATCTGATAGACCTTGATGCTGTAATTTCTTATATACAACATCTAAAGCCGCCTGCTTCTCTGAAACAAATAGAACCTTTCTTCCCATTCCTAGTTGTTCAGCAATAATATTTGTTATTGTTTGAGATTTCCCTGTCCCTGGTGGTCCTTGAAGAACAAAACTGTCTCCTCTCCTCGCCCTACTAATTGCTTCTTGTTGACTTGAATCTGCATCCAGTATCTGTAACCTACTAATGGAAGGTTCTTTTCTTAGATTAATCTCTTTGTTATAACCTTCAAAGAGTTGATCAACTTCATCAGTTTGTTCTCCTGATATTGCTTTTATAAAAGGATTATTACGAAGATTATCTTTATTTCTTTCTAAATCTTTTTGAATAACTAAATTTTGAAAATTGAAAGTATCAATGACAATAGTTTCATTTATAGTCCAATCGAAATCTGAAATTTGTCGTTTAAAATAGTCTAAAGCATCTCTTATATGAGAAAAATCATAATAACTATCAATAATTACACCAAAATCATCAAAAAGCTTTTTGCTTATTACTGGATTAACAACAATATCTTCATCATTTTTAATGGTAATCTCTATAGGAGAAGATAAGTTTTCACGTACAATCTTTATAGGAACTAAAACAAGAGGAGATTCTAGTTTTTTATCAAAATAGTTTGACTCTCCCCACTCTAGCATACCGAAAGCTGCATAACCTATATTAAACCCAAGCTCGTCTTCTGCTTCTTTAATTTGTTTTCGTATATATTCAAGTTTCCTATTTCGACTTCTGATAAATTCATCTTCTTGAGAATTACTACTATCTTTAAAAACAAAACCATTCCCATTTACCAATTTATCAAATAACTCTTCTATATCACCGTCTGGTTTATATGTTCCCGCTTTACGAACTTTATAATTTAACAGTCTATTTCTTCTTGATAAATCTAATAATTTTTTATTCCATAGGTCAAATTTCTGTTCAAAAATTCCTGTAGTTTTTACTTCTTCCATAATTCCTAATAATCTCCAATTATAAATTTAATTAGTAATGTTATTTAAACATAATTACCTATAGATATTTCCAAATTTTTATTAATGAATTTTTTAAAAATTAGAAATGAAATATAGAAAAATTATCAAGTATTCATTTTCTAACTAACTCTAGAATAACACTAACTGCTCCCAAGGCATAAAGTGGTGCTGTTTCTGTTCTTAGAATACGAGGCCCAAGTCCTGCAAGGACTGCTCCTTTAGCCTGGAAGCTTTCAACTTCTGCAGGTGAAAGACCTCCTTCTGGTCCAAAGATAAAGAGCAGTTTAGCTCCTTTTTCAAGACTAGTAATAGCCTGGATAAGAGCAGCTGATTCTCCTTCTTTTGCTGACTCTTCATAGGCTACCACAATGCGGTCAAACTGGTCCAGTTGGGCTAGAAAGTCAGACTTTTTTTCAAAAAGAGTGATACTTGGGACAAGGTTTCGCTTACTTTGTTCTGCTGCTCCGAGGGCGATTTTTTCTAACTTCTCAACCTTTTTGCCCAATTTCTTGCCATCCCATTTGGAAACTGACCAATCGGCAGGGAAGGCCCAGATTTGACTAGCTCCGAGCTCTGTCACTTTTTGAGTGATGAACTCCAGCTTGTCCCCCTTGGGAAAACCTGATGCGATGGTCACTTGGACTGGCAGTTCCACATTGTCTACTAATTCCTCAATCAGCTCCAACTGACGTGCCTCTACATTGACCACGCGCGCCAAGCGCTTAATCCCATCATCAAAGACTAGAGTCACCTCATCGTCTTCTTTCAGGCGCATGACCTGAAACATGTGCTTGCTAGTCTCTTTGTCCTCAATGGTGACAGGCGAGACAGGCAAGCCTTTTACAAAATACTGCTGCATGTTAGCCTCCAATCACACCAGGGATATCTTTGGTTTTCTTGAAGACGCAGGCATTCCATTCCCCTTGAATCATGTGGGTTTCAAGGAAAAATCCAGCTGCTTCTGCTGATTCACGTACCATATTCCACTTGTCCTTGATAATGCCACTCATGATCAGGTAACCTTCGTCCTTGACCAAACGATAGGCATCATCCGTCAGATGAATGAGGATATCCGCCAAGATATTAGCAACGATGACATCTGCCTCAATCTCCACACCCTTAAGCAAATCTCCTGGGGCTACATGGATGTTTTCCATGCTCGGGTTGAGCTCAATATTTTCCTGAGCGACGCGAACCGCCACATCATCCAAGTCATAGGCGAAGATTTCCTTGGCACCCAGAAGCGAGCTAGCAATAGAAAGGACGCCTGAACCTGTCCCTACATCTAGCACCGTTTCCCCACCGCGAAGAACCTGCTCCAAGGCAAAAAGACTCATCTTGGTCGTTGGGTGAGTTCCTGTCCCAAAGGCCATCCCTGGATCTAGTTTGATAATCTTTTCTCCAGCAGTCGCCTCGTAGTCTGTCCATGACGGCACGATAGTCAAGTCATGAGTGATGCGAGCTGGTTCATAGTATTTCTTCCAGTTGTCAGCCCAGTCTTCCTCAGCCAAGGCTGTCGTGCCAATCTTAACCTCACCCAGATCCATAAAGTCGGTCAATTCTGCCAGACGAGCCTGCAAATCAGTCTCCACTGTCGCTACATCAACCGTATCAGGATAGTAGGCGGTCACCACAATTTCTTCTTGTTGCTCGACCTCTGGGAAAATTTCACCGAAGCGGTCCACATTTCCCACATAGTCCATGCTGTCTTCAATCGCAACACCTTGGGCACCTAGTTCAATCAAAAGATTGGAAACTAATTCCTCCCCCTCACGTTTCACTGTTACTTTTAACTCTTGCCATGTTTCCATTTTGTATTGTGCTTACCTTTCCATCAGGTTAAAAATAGTCTTTCCAATAACAACAATAAGATTATCTCTTAATTTCTTCTCTAACTCTAAATCAATACCACTATTCTGTATGAATTTATCTTCTACTTTTCTATATAAACGTTTCACCTTAGTGGGGTTTCCGGGATCAAACTTAGGCACATAATGATAAATTATGACAGGAACAGAACTGCTGATTGATCTTTCAGCAATCTGACTCCAGATATACTTATCAGTCTCTCCCAAAGAAACCCCATAAAGAATAATAATATCAGAGTTTTTAATAATATCACTATTTTTCACATCCATATTTTCTCTATAGTTCTTCAAAACTAAGTTTTTTACGAGGGATTCTTTTTGTTCTTCTTCAAAACTATTTGAAATTTGTGTTTCATCGCTAACTCCTAAAACAGTACAGATATCTACTGTCCCATGTGCATGAATCGGAGATTTAATATGAAAATTATAATCACTAGTTCTTAATTTGTTTACAAAAGATTTTCCAGATCTATCGTATAATCTATCTAACACATTTGTATAGTTAAGGGTTAATATATTCACGATGTCGTGTTGATATAGATTTTCTTTAAATTTTTTATCAATAGTAGATTGATTTAATACAGGGAGAGAATTTTTCAAATCATTTAGAGTACTTTCAAAGTCAATTACAATACCTTCCTCAAGATTTTGCTCTTGTTGTAATCGTAGATATTCTCTTAAATCGTCGACTACCTCACTAAAATCGTCTATAAATTTCTCCTTCATTTCTATACTTGAGGAGATGAAGTCGTGATCTTTTGTTAATTGGCCTATTGAATATTCAAAATCTGACCAATTTTCATAATTATTTTCTTTATCAGAGAATAGAGATTCATAAATTAAATTTGAATATTCTTCCTCGTTCTCTTTCCTACTTATGTAAGCCTTATTTTGAAATTCATAAAAATCCTTATATCTTGTTTTCAAACCATATTGCAAGTCCAAACCATTTCCAACTATATAAGTAATATTCATATCTTTAAATTTTACCCTCTCTAATAACTTTCCTCCAAATAATCCCTCAATCTCCCCTGTAACTGAGGCACTGCTTGTTTAGAATTGGGAAATTCCTCAATGCTCATCAGTTTGTAAGCCTGTCCTTCATCTCCAAAGTTGATCTTGTCAAACTGATTCTGACTTATCTGACCGACCATAAAGACAGACTGCCGACCTTCAAAGAGCATGCTGGGATAGACCTTGCTCCAGAGCAGACAATCCTCATTTAAATGAATTCCCAGTTCCTCATAAACTTCACGCGCTACGCATTCAAAAGGGCTTTCGTCCCCTTCACGACCTCCACCTGGCAACTCCCACATATTGGGCCAAGGGATATTTTCCTTGTCATCACGCAAGATGGTCAGCAACTCTTCTCCACAAAATAGAGTAATTTTGCAGCCCGTAAAATCCAAGTGTTTATCCAATAATTCCATGATGACCTTTTCTTATCATAACTACTACTCTATAGAAAACCCCTAGCTAGCTTTCTTCAATCACCTTTTGGCACTCTGCATCCCAGTACGCCTGCCATCTGCCATGTTTTTTAGCAAAATAAACCGTAAACTCATCATTTACATAATCTGCAACATAGCGAAGATTAGGAGGATTTTCATCAAAACTTAATATCCAAGGATGGAAGTAAAAGGTTTTCTCCCACCTTTTCTGAGTATAGCCGAGATTCTTGGCAAACTGAGGGATAGGTTGTTGCAACTCGCTTTCCAAATGGGACTGAATGGCATTGTCAAAACTATTCAAACGAGCTAATAGTTGCTTAAACTGATCCTCCTCCTCAATTTTGAAATCACCTATGAACTCAAATTCTGCAAAGTCTATAGAAAATTCAAATAATGTGATTTTACCATCCTCAACATAGTGCCCATCTTCATCAACACAACAACGAGTTCCTGACTTCAATACTCGCTCGAAATCTAGATCCGCAAAGCGATTGCGGGGAAGAATATCAACTGACGGCTCAGTTTTAGCTGACCTTCTCCTGAAAAACTGTTTGACTTTTTCTAGCATAGTCTCCCCCTTCTCCTTGAATTCATTATTTAAAAATGTCCACTTAGAATCTTTTCTAATATCTCGGATAAGGGTAAAATTCTCCCTCTTCCAAGCCTACTTTTCCTTCTTCAAAGACTTCTTGGTTCCATTCCATGACAAATTCTTCTGCTTCTGGGTCTTCCAAAAAGTCCATGAGGGCATCTAGTCCAACCTCTGCAGTATCTTTGAGAAATAGTGCAAAATAAGCTAAGAATTCACGAGAAAAACCTTTTTTGGGCAGGTAAGGGATGACTGTCAAATAGTCTTCTGCATTAACTGTTGACTTGGCAGGGTTATAAAAAAGCACTGCTTCTTCAAAAAGGATATCATCTGACGAAACCTCTCCGTACTCATCCAGCATCTCCACCCCTGCAGGATTTTGTGCCTCTAATAGAAAACTCACTTCAACCGCATGATTGCGCTTATCCCAACTAATCTCATAATCAAAAGGAAAGTTCTTGTCCAACTCTTCTTGTAAAACATCTAAAAATCCGTATGTTGCCATTTTGTCCTCTTTCTATACGACTCTTAAATCGCCCCGAATACTCGGAAATATGCTAAAATAGATACTACCATATTACCACATATACATCAGAAAATCCATGTTAGAAAGGACTGCTATGCCAGACAATCTCGCACTTCGTATGCGCCCAAAAACCATCGACCAGGTTATCGGTCAGGAGCATCTGGTCGGCCCAGGAAAAATCATCCGTCGCATGGTGGAGGCTAACCGTCTATCATCCATGATTCTCTATGGACCTCCGGGCATCGGAAAAACCAGTATCGCTTCAGCCATCGCTGGAACGACCAAGTATGCCTTTCGAACCTTTAATGCCACTGTTGATAGTAAAAAACGTCTCCAAGAAATCGCCGAAGAAGCCAAATTCTCAGGTGGATTGGTACTACTCCTAGACGAGATTCATCGTCTCGACAAGACCAAACAAGACTTTCTCCTTCCTCTCTTGGAAAGTGGATTGGTTATCATGATTGGGGCTACTACTGAAAATCCTTTCTTTTCTGTCACCCCAGCTATCCGTAGTCGGGTTCAAATTTTTGAATTGGAACCCTTGTCTAACCAAGATGTCAAAGAAGCCATTCAAATCTCCCTGACTGATCCTGAACGAGGTTTTGATTTCCCAGTTGAGTTAGATGATGATGCCCTTGATTTTATCGCAACATCTACCAATGGAGATCTTCGTTCTGCCTTTAATTCGCTGGATTTGGCAGTTCTTTCTACTCCGGCAAATGATGACGGTATCCGCCATATTACACTCGATATCATGGAAAATAGTCTGCAGAGAAGCTACATCACCATGGATAAGGATGGAGACGGACACTACGATGTTCTCTCAGCTCTGCAGAAATCCATTCGAGGTTCGGATGTAGATGCTAGTCTCCACTATGCTGCTCGCCTGATAGAGGCTGGTGACCTACCTAGCCTGGCACGTCGTTTGACTGTGATTGCTTATGAGGATATTGGCTTGGCTAATCCCGATGCCCAGATCCATACTGTGACTGCTTTGGATGCTGCACAGAGGATTGGATTTCCAGAAGCTCGAATTCTCATTGCCAATGTCGTCATTGATCTGGCACTCTCGCCCAAGTCAAACTCAGCCTATGTGGCTATGGATAAGGCTCTGGCTGACCTCAAAACATCGGGGCACCTGCCGATTCCAAGACACCTAAGAGATGGTCACTATAGTGGAAGCAAGGAGCTCGGAAACGCCCAAAACTACCTCTATCCTCATAACTATCCTGGTCACTGGGTCAAACAAGAATACCTACCAGAAAAAATCCGTGACCATAGCTACTTTTCTGCAGAAGATAGTGGAAAATACGAACGGGCCCTGGCTCAACGCAAGGAAACCATTGATAAATTACGAAACTTGTGAAATCCTTTTCAAAAAGTTGCATTTCCCCCTTGATTTTTTTTGAAAAAGTGGTATCATATAAACATAGAAACGCTGTGGTGTACGACTTCACATTCAAGTGTTGACCGACTATTTTTTGTATTTTTAGGGAAACAAAAGACTTCTAACAGCATGTAGGCCGTCTCACACGGAAACAGCTTCAGTTAGAGCGAGTTGCCCACCTGCTTAGTTGCGCGGGTTCAATACAAACCGTGAAGTTTCGGCACCAATACAGCTTTTTATTTGCCTCCTTAGCTCAGTTGGTAGAGCAGTAGACTCTTAATCTATGGGTCGCAGGTTCGAGCCCTGTAGGGGGCATCTACATACAACAGGAAAAGCCTTGATTTACAAGGCTTTTTTGTTTGTCTATAACTGATTTGCCCCACTTTTAAATCTATCTTTTCTTTTTGAATCAAATTACATCTTAACAAATAGTGTAAAGCCAGTTACTTTTGCTTTGATGCCATACAATATTTTCATGTAGAGAAGACAAATTTTATCTTCTCTTTTTATTTTCAAAATGATAAAAACTGATTTTCTTTTCATGAATCAGACTGAAACTTCCAAATTGTTTATTTATTTTATTGACATTTTCTATAAAAATAAATATAATAGTTTTATTATCAGACTATACTATATAGGGGGGATTGAAATGAAATTTTCTAATCGTTTACTGCTATTCCTTGCAGGAGTTGTTTTTGTCCTTTTAGGACTTTTCCTATTTACAAACCCAGTAGCTAATCTTGTTGCTTACAGCTGGTGGATTGCATTTGATTTACTGGTTTCTTCTATAGCAGCTATTTTAGGCTATTTCTCTGCACCAAAAGAGCTTCGCTCACCTGTTTATCTTTTCCAAGGGTTTGTTAGTCTTCTCTTAGCTCTTTACCTCGTTGCTTATGGCTTTGTGACCCTGCCGGTCGTCATTCCGACCATTGTAGGAATTTGGTTAATTGTAGAAGCCATTATTGCTTTCTTTAAAGGCAAACGTCTAGGATTGATTTTCCCTATTATTGGTAGCAATATCACGTGGGTAGCCTTGCTTGTATTTTTACTAGGTCTAGTGATTCTGTTCAATCCAGTGGCTACAGGTGTCTTTGTCGTTTATGTCATTGCCTTTTCATTTTTAGTTACTGGCTTCACCTACATTATTGAGGCCTTTCGTAAATAGTCTAGTTGCTATTTCTATCGCATTCAAAAAAGCTGGGAAATCATATTCTCAGCTTTTTTTGTTGCCTCCTTAGCTCAGTTGGGGCATCTAAATCAACAGGAAAAAGCCTTGAAATCAAGGCTTTTTTACGTCCAATAGCTTTTTGTAGCAAAGTATTTAAAAATAAAAGAGAAGAGAATCTCTCACTCTCTTCTCAGTATATCTTATTAAATTTAGTTTTTCTTAATCTACCTGATTTTCCTTTGCGACGACAAATTCTTTAACCAGTCGATAGATAACAGCAAATACGGGGGTAAAGAATATCATTCCAAGTAGTCCGAAAAGATTCCCTCCGATACTAGCAGCCGCAAGCGTGAAAAGGGCTGGTAAGCCAATAGATTGACCCACAACTTTGGGATAGATAAGGTTTCCCTCAATCAGCTGTATAATTTGATAAAGAAGGATAGACAGTAAAGCTTGACTTGGACTGACTGTAAAGATAAAAATCGCTCCTAGCACACAAGCAATCATAGGACCAACATAAGGAATGAAAGACAGCACTCCTGCAAAGATACCTGTCATTACCCCATAGGGTAGTCCAAATAGGCTATAGCCAACCGCTACCATAACTCCTATGATGACTGCTTCAATTAGCTGACTCATCAAAAACTGATCATAAGTTTCTAGTCCTATTTGTCCGATGTAAGCCAACTTTGTCACTACCTTCTCTGAAAGTAAGACTTTCAGAAGTCGGCTCGTCATCGCTGCCAAATGTTCCTTACTGGATAAAAATGAAAAGGTAAAGACTATAATCAGAAAGGCATTCATCATACTTGAAAAAATATTTCCTATATTACTAGTCAGACCGGATAAGAAGGCTATCAAAGCTTGACTAATAGAGCTAGACTGTCCCTGAATTCCTGATACGATAGTTGACAGCGTGTCTTTGGTTACAAATTCCGAGCTATCTAGTAGTTTACCAAGTTGAGTCAGGACTGTTGAAAGGACTGTTCCCAGCTGACTAATAGTCTGAGCAAGGGTTGGAAGCACCAAAACCAAAAGACAGATCACGATTAAGATAAGAGATAGGAAAACAAGCGCCATAGCAATCGGACGACGCAACCCTGCCTTTACCTTCATTTTAACTAGGAATTCTTCAATTTTTTTCATGGGAACATTGAGCACAAAAGCAATAACAGCACCATAAATCAAGGTAGAAGTTACTTCAAAGAGAGATACTGCTCCTGATATAAAGCTTGATGCATTCAGAATTACAAGAGTAACCAGCCCTATAAAAAGTATTAACGGGGTGTATTTTCTAACTAACTTCATAAATTCTCCTTAATAAACATGTTTAGATACGACTATACTATTTGGTTTTTCAAACTCTCGGTCAAGGTAGGCTTGATAAGTTCCTGGTGCGATAAATCCTTTTGGTGAGAGGATATCTGTTCCAGCTTGACCGACTATGGTATCAGCCAAGAGCACACAGTTTGTGGACAAGACAAAGTAGGATTTAAACTTAGATTTGATAAATTTATAAAGTTCCCCATCCGTCTCATGTCTGATTTTATAAGCGTAGGTGTAGTCTTCCTTACCATCTTCCGTTTTAATTTTATCTGCGCTTGGCTCCCAAGGAATCGTTAGTTGTTTTAATTCAGCTAATTTTTCCTGAACCGCTTCTTCCATTTCCGGTGTCAAATCTATTCCGTAACCAAAAAGCGTTTTTTGACTCTCACGTTTACATAGATCGATGTACTTATCGCGGTCACAAAAATATAAGACACCATCTCCTATCATACCAAATAAGGTCTCAGATGACGGATCATAGTTGCCATAAGAAATAACACGACCCTGATAGCAGATATCCACATGACCAATAGCTGAAAACAGGGAGGTCTCAGCTGTATGAACAAAAATTTCTAGCTCTGCTGTCTTACCAGACTTCACTATTCCAAGATGGATATCTTCTTCCTCATCAGCATTTTCCTGCATGAATTTATTGATTTTTGCTAAAGTACTTGCAGGGATGAAAGCGGCTAGGGCAATAGGTAAGCTCATTCTGACACGACGTTTGAGATGGTTTTTCCCAATTTCCTTTTCAAATAAGAAACCGTCACGGATATTGGACACACCATAAAGGCAAAAATAAGCCCCTAAAACAAAGAGTTGAAAGACAGAATTTCCCGTAGAGGACAAAAGACTAGTCCCACCAAGAAAAACTAGTACGAGACCATCTAGTAAGAAACGAAAACGAGGTCGAATTTTGTTTTTGCGGTAGAGAACATAGGTGACAAGGTTGATACTAGCATGAAAAATCTGATAAATTCCAATCACAAGAGCCAAAATATAAATTGGCACATCAGTAGCAAGATTCGAGCCTAGCAAATATCCCATCACTAACAATTTAACCAGTGCAACTCCCAAGGTGTCCGTTGACTGACTTTTTTTGAAAATACGTAATACTAAATCTAAGACCGTTGCTATCCAAGCTAAAAACAGAACCAGTCGAATAACCGTCACTGGCAACCAAGTTCCCGTGACCATCAAGATAAGACCTAGCAGAACAAACAAGAAACCCTGAACAAGTAATTTCTTACCTGTCAGACCTAAAGAAAGAATTTTTTCCATAAAAGACCTTTCAAAAATAATAATTAAGCCCTTTGATCAAATTGACTGGTAAATAGCTGACGGCACAAACAGCCTGTGCCAGCAAGACATGGCGACTGACTGTAGCAATGTCACCATCTTGTCTTTTGCACTTCTGAAATTTGTTTTATTGAGTCGAAATCAGAGCTTTTAAAAACTAGCTAAACTTGAAAGCTAACCATAATTGCTAGATAAAAAAGGTGCAACCAATCCTTCTTGTAAAGGTAGGAAAGAATTATATCCATTCCATTAATTATTTATATATTACCTATTGTGACACAATACTCACTATAATTCAACTTTTTACCTATTTAAAACCATAAAGCCTACATAACTCTTTGAAGAGAACAAAAATCTGAATGTAATAAGATAGTACCCATTACCCATATTATAATTAGATTATGAATTGAAGCTTTTTGGAACTAAAATTAGGAATAATTGAGAAAGTAGGGAGGGAAATTTTGCTTTTACCCCATTTTGAAATAATTTCATTTTAGATTTTTCTAAGTTTCTTTCAAAGAGCCTGCAGGGGGCATCTAAACAACAGGAAAAAGCCTTGGTTTTAAGGCTTTTTTGTTTATCTAAGTATTTAGGGGCTATCCCCAAAGATAGTTTTTCAGTTAGCCACTTCTTCCTTAAATCGTACTTTTCCCTGACTGTATAATCTCATAATCTTCACAAAACGAACTGGATTGTTTTGGTTATACATAAGAAAAATTACAAAGAATAACAAGCCAGCAAACCACAAACCATAGCCTTCATTAATTGGTTGACCAAATTTTAGAGGAAGAGTCAAGAAATACAAAAAATAATAGATGGACACTATATTTACTGCAAAGCGGACAAATCGAAAAGCTAGAGTGCCCAGTTGTCTGGGATCAAACTGGTTTTTCACAAGCAAATTATGAGATGCGGCATAATAAAAGACTTTCTCTGTCGTCGGCTGTGCTTTGCGAACATTTTTATAGAGAGCTCGTTCGAGTAAAGCAACTAACGAGAAAAACTGCATCAACCAAAAGAGAAGAATACAGGCTAGACTGAACCAGTTGTAGACACCAACAAACTTGAGTGAAAAGAAGCCCGAAATTGCAGGCCCACCTGCTAGTAAGAGAATTACCAAGTCAGGAATAAAGGCATTCGTGTCACCAGCTTTTTCAGTATTGAGCAACCTACTCTTTGGAGCAGCTAAAGCCTCTCCTGTCTTTTGGTCATAATAGACCGCCTGTCCATCACATTCGCCGATAAAGACACGACGTCGTCTCAGAAAAAACATACTTACCTCTTTCTATTCATGAAAATAAGTTCTCAAAGTTTGGATTGCCTTTAGCCTAGTATACCACATTCCATATGCTAGTTCATAAGATAACTAAGGTTGGAAGATTGCTAAAAGGTTGACAGAACTTCGCTCCATAGGATATGATGGGAATACCTAGAAATTTTACTCTCCACGACTTATACGCCTTCTACTGAAAAAGCGGTGGCGAGTTCAATTCTATATCTGGAGGTTTCTATGAAAATCTATTATTCAAAACTTGTCGGTGTCGGCTATCTAGTCTTTGCGGCGGGTGTATTCTTTCAATTTTTCTTTTTTCTTGCGCATGGATTGATCGACTTTTCTCAGCTTAGTCTTCTTACTGTGGTTCCAACCATCCTCTTTTTCGCTGCTATCTATGCAGCGATTGCAGGCATCAAAAGACTGACTAGTCGCAGGCTTTCCTTTGAATTCACCTTTGAAGGTATTTATGTCTATCCTGGGTTATTTTTCTCAAAAGAAATCTTTATCCCAAAAGAAGAATTGTTGCGAGCATCGTATGTTGAAGTGGATGTCAGTGACCCTGACCATGTCAACAGCAAGGCTTACTATTTAGACTTCGATTTGAGAGAAGTGACCCAGCTAGAAGATATTTCAAAGTCAAACGCCATCATCGATACAAGTGTTCTGAAATTGCGTCTCGCCCTTAGCCTCTGTCGATTTAGAGAGGAAGAAAAAGCCGAGTTGGCGACCTATCTAAAAGAAAACTACGGAATCGATTTCTTATATTAGCAAGAAAAAAGCCCTACATCAGGGCTTTTTGTATTGTTAGCGATTCACTACATACGCTTTAAAATGGACTGGTTTATCATCCAACTTAAACGTATTGTAAACTTGGATGTTTAAAAATTTATACATCGAAAACTTTAAAAAAGCAAGGATATTTCACCACCCTTACTTCTGATTGATCTTTTTAGTTACGGTAAAATTGGTTATCTTTGTCGCTTACAGATTGACCGATAGACAAGACGTCTTGGCTACCGTCTGTACCTGTCACTTCATTTTGGACTCCAGCTGGGGTAAAGATCAGTCGTGCCCCTTGTCCACCACCGACAAGATGAATACCTGTTGAGTAGTAGCCATCTTTTTCCTCTACTTGACCCATTTCGTATTTAAAGGTTCCATTTGCACTTTGGATTGTTACAATCCCATCTGCTGTGACTGTTGCAGTTGTTCCCGCGTAGTTTTCCCAAGTCCCTGCAAACTTAGCGTAAGCCTCTTGTGATTTTTGCTTATCTTCCGTTTGTTCTCCTTGAGTGGTTGTAGCTTCTGTCGCACTATTTGTTTCTGACTTCTGCTCCTCTTTTTGACCTGCTTCAGTTTTACTTGCGGACTCTGTAGTCACCTTGCTTGTTGTTTCCTTTTGGTTTGAAGCTGAAGTGTTCTTGTCAGTCTTTCCACCACAGGCAGCCAAGGTCAAGGTAGCCAACAAGGTCAGGACTGATAGGCTCGTATAGCGCAATGTTTTGTTTTTCATAAAAATCTCCTTTGAAATAGATACAGATAAAAGTAGCTCGTCAGATTTTGCATATATTTGACGGCTATATCGTAGTCTTCAGTGTATCATTTATTCGGCTTTAATTCAATAGCTATCTGATATCAAAAAAAGGCTAATCCAAGTAGGAATTAGCCCTTTTATTTCTAGTTTTGATTTGCTCGTTTTTTAGTAGATAAACATGGCATCGCCAAAGCTAAAGAAACGGTATTTTTCATCGATAGCATGCTGGTAGGCTTCGAGGACCAATTCACGTCCTGCAAAAGCAGAAACAAGCATGACCAAGGTAGACTTAGGCAAGTGGAAATTAGTAGAAAAAGCATCGACAACTTTCCAGTCATAGCCTGGCTTGATAAAGATATTGGTCCAGCCAGAATCTGCTTGGATTTGCCCATCAAACTTGCTTCCGATGGTCTCTAGCGTACGGATAGAAGTTGTCCCTACCGCAATGACACGACCACCATTTTCCTTGACCTGTCGCAAAGTCGCTGCGGCTTCCTCGGACAATTGATAAAACTCTGAGTGCATCTCGTGCTCATCCAGATTATCTACTGAAACAGGTCTAAAGGTCCCAAGTCCAACGTGCAAGGTCAGGTAGACTAGATGAACGCCTTTTTGCTGGATTTCTTCTAGTAATTCCTTGGTGAAATGTAGCCCTGCAGTCGGTGCCGCAGCTGATCCACTCTCCTTGGCATAGACTGTCTGGTACCGTTCACGGTCATCCAATTTTTCATGGATATAAGGAGGCAAAGGCATTTCTCCCAAGCTTTCAAGCACTTCTAGGAAAATTCCCTCATACTCAAAGAGAACAATACGGCCACCATGGGTTAATTCCTCGGTCACGACTGCGCTTAGGCGACCATCCCCAAAGACAACACGGGTACCAACCTTGAGACGTTTAGCTGGTTTCGCCAAAACTTCCCACTCGTCTCCTGCTGTATTTTTCAAGAGCAAGAGTTCAACGTGGCCCCCTGTTTCTTCCTTTTGGCCATGAAGTCGAGCTGGCAAAACGCGGGTGTCATTCATAACCAGGGCATCACCTGGCTCTAGCATTTCAATAATAGAGTGAAAATGGCGATCTTGAAATTCTCCAGTCTGGCGATTGACCATCAAGAGTTTAGAGGCATCGCGCTTTTCCAGAGGTGTTTGTGCAATCAACTCCTCTGGCAAGTGGAAATCAAAATCATTGGTATTCATTGGTGTCATTTTTCCTTTTCTTTTCTAATAGAATTCATTAGCTGTCAAAGCGAACTTCTTCAAGTAGGTACTCGATGAAGCGTTCTCCCATCTTAGACAAGCTTGTCTTTTCATGCTGGATATAAACCAACTCAATCGGATCATCAATATCAAGTGGAATCGAAACGATATTGTCCCCATTAAGATTACTATTGAGGATACCTGTCGCGATGGTATAACCGTCCAAACCAATCAAGAGATTGAACAAGGTCGCACGGTCACTAACCACGATGGATTTCTTGTGGTGTTCCTGTGACAAGATCTCTTCTGAAAAGTAGAAGGAATTATGGGTCCCTTGGTCATAGCTCAAGTATGGGAAGTCTTCCAGGTCTGATAACTGCACCTTGTCTCTCTTAGCAAGTGGATTGGACTTGCTAACAAAGATATGAGGTTGTGCTGTAAATAGATGGTGGGCAACTAGATGGTTGTCATCCAACATCTTAGAAAGGACATCCCGGTTATAGCTATTTAAAAAGAGGACTCCGACTTCACTGCGGAAGTTCTTGACGTCATCGATGATTTCCCAGGTTCTGGTTTCACGCAAAAAAAGCTCATACTTTTCCATATCGCTCTTCTTAAGCAAGGAAACAAAGGCGTTGACAACAAAAGCATAGTGCTGCGAAGACACACTAAAAAGCTCACGATGAGCGATCGGATTCTTATAACGTTCTTCTAGAAGTTGAGTTTGCTCGACAACCTGACGGGCATAGGATAAAAACTCCATCCCATCACGTGTGAGGGTGATTCCCTTAGGATTTCGGATAAAAATCTCAATCCCCATCTCATTTTCTAGGTCACGAACTGCATTTGACAGACTAGGTTGCGTAATGAAGAGTTGCTTGGCAGCCTCATTCATGGAACCAGTCTCTACAATTTTGATAATATAGTGTAATTGTTGAATTCTCATGCTTTTATTGTACCATACTTGAGACAATATAAAAAGAACCAGTCACTGCAAGTCCTATTATCCGCTGTGAATCTTAAAAGAGGTTGGAACAGTTCCAACCTCTTTTTATCTTTATAGTTAAATAAGCTTTCAAATCGAAACTTAGCTTCCTCTTTCCCAGAAAATGGCTAGCAAAATCATGGCACCGAGAACTGATGGGATAATGGCTGTACCGCTTAGGCTTGGTCCCCAAGAACCAAAGAGTAATTGTCCTAGAAAGGCACCAATCCAGCCGAGGAACATTTTCCCGAAGCATCCCATACGTTCTCCACGATTGGTGATAGCTCCAGCTAATAGTCCGATTAAAAGACCGACAAACATACTTCCAATCATAGTTTCTCCTTAAATTGCCCAATCTCCATTGCGGAAGAGTGGTACACGTGTTCCATCCTCACGGATACCATCGATATCCATTTGGTTAGAACCAATCATAAAGTCAACGTGAACATCTGAACGATTAAGTCCTGCAGCTTCAAGCTCTTCTTCGCTCATCTCTGCCCCACCAACGACGCTCGTTGCATAGGCTGCACCGATAGCCAAGTGGTTAGAAGCATTTTCATCAAAAAGAGTATTAAAGAAGGTAATACCTGACTGAGAAATTGGGCTTGGATCTGGTACCAAGGCACATTCACCCAAGGCACGCGCACCAGCATTCTTAAAGACAAGGTCCTTCATAACCTGGTCACCTTTTTCAGCTGTAATATCAACGATTTGACCATTTTCAAAGGTTACTTTAATACCTTCGATGATATTTCCATTATAGCTAAGTGGTTTTGTAGAAGTAACATAACCATCTGCACGACGGAAGTCAGGAGCTGTAAAGACTTCTTCTGTTGGCATGTTTGGCAAGAAACCTTCGCCTTGAGCATTGATAGCTCCAGCTGATTCCCAAACGTGGTTCTTAGGCAAGCCAAGTGTCAAATCAGTTCCAGGTGCTGTGTAGTGAAGAGCTGAGAATTGTTCTTTGTTGAGCATTTCTGCCTTGCTCTTCAAGATAGCTGCATGCTCTTCCCAAGCCTTAACTGGATCTTCTTCGTAGACACGGCAAGTTTTGAAGATTTGGTCCCAAAGGAGGTCCACTGCTTCTTCGTCACTCGCAGCATTTGGAAAGACTTTCTTAGCCCACTCTAGTCCAGCAGCAGCTGCTACAGTCCAGCTAACCTTGTTAGATTGAGTTGCGATACGCATTGGCTTCATAGCAATTCCCATAGCTTTAGCAGAAGCTGAAAGTTTTTCTGCATCTACTCCGTTCAAGGCACCTGGGTCAGAAGAACGGACACCGAGACGACTTGCTTTGTTTTCAAGAAGGTAGTTCATCTCAGCAATCTTGTATTCTGGTACATTGTCCAAACGCTCCATCGGCGCGTGAAGGAATTTCTCACGGTTTACAAAGTCATCTGCCCATTGAACGATAACTTCATGTGCACCAAGTGCATAAGCTTCTTTGACGATTAAGTGAGCCAACTCGCGTTGCTCCACATCGATAGAGAGAGCCAAAGTATGACCAGGTTGTACATTCACACCGTTTGCAACCAAAAGCTTAGCGTATTTTTCTAGATTTTCTTTAAAATTTGGTAAAACCATGTTGTTTCTCTTTTCTATTTTTATTTTTCTTTCAAAGCAGACAATAATCCTGCTAAAGCAATAGCACCAGACAAAAGCGCTGTCGATAGAAGAATTGACTGATCAGCAAGGTCTAATTGATACTCAAACACCTTCTCAGCTGGCTTGTCTTCCGCGAAAATTCTTAGTTTCATTAAATGTCCTTTCTTATTCTTCGTACTCTCCTAGATAGAGACGTTGAGCCTCTGGGCTGTTAGTGAGGATATCTACATAAGTTTCATAGTCATCAAGCAAGGGCTTTCCTAAAGAGATATCTTGTTCTGGATTTATATTTTTTCCATAAAGAAAGCAAAGATAGAGACGTTCGTTTAGTGTTGGAAATACTTCAATAGACATAAGTTCAGCCTGACCTACCCGATCCCAATCTTGTTCTTTGATATCTGGTATGATATAAGCTTGGAAAAGTCCCATAAGTGGATTATCCTCCGGTTGACCACTGTCCTTATCCGCTAGAACTAAAGAACAGCGTCGACCAAAACCAGCTACTTGGCGCTCCCGTCCCTTTACCGAAACAGTAATAGGATGCCCTCCAATATGGCTATAGATCCATTCTTTGGGTAGTCCATAATCTAAAAGGGGGGTCACTTCTTTGACAATCGCTACAGAACTATAGCGTAGAAACTGACGAGTAACTGCTTTACAAAAAAGGATATCCTCCTCTTTCAAGGTCACTCCCTTCCAGTTATTTTCTTCGTTAAAATGGTTGAAAAATACCAGATAGGGATCACGCACCATTTGTGCTAATACGTAAACGCCATTTCGCAAGCGTATGGAAATAACTTTCCCTGGTTTCCAAGGTGTTGCTCTGTTTTTCTTTAGCATCATTAACTAACCTCAAACCTACATAAGACATTTCAAACTATTAAAACAAATCATCAAACAAACTCAACTGGTTGTCCTCTGGCATATTGCCAAGAATACCCATTTCATCCATCTTTTCAACCAAGGTTGATGAGAGTCCACCACGCTTGCGAAGTTCTGTTTTAGAGAGGAATTCACCTTCTTGACGAGCTCGCACCAATTGCTTGGCAACGTTCTCTCCTAGACCATCCATAGCTACAAATGGTGGGATGAGGGTATCTCCGTCAATGATAAATTCGGTCGCATCACTGCGATAGAGGTCCAACTTCCCAAATTTGAAGCCACGTTCCCACATCTCATTGACGATTTCAAGCGTTGTATAGAGGTCAATTTCTACGTTGGAAGCTTCATTGTTCTTGCGCTTCTCAGCAATTTCTTGCATCTTGCGTTTGATAGCTTCCAAACCTGCACCCATGGTCTTGATATCAAAGGCCTTGGCACGGATAGAGAAGTAAGCACAGTAATAATAAATCGGATGGTGAACCTTGAAGTAGGCCACACGAAGGGCCATCATAACGTAGGCTGCCGCATGGGCTTTAGGGAACATATACTTGATTTTCCCACAAGATTCGATGTACCACTCAGGTACATTGTTGGCCTTCATGGCTTCGATATAACCGTTGCGCTCTTCTTCTGAGATTTTGAGCCACAATCCCTTACGTACACGCTCCATGATAGTAAAGGCCATCTTTGGATCTAGACCAGCGTGCATGAGGTAAACCATGATATCATCCCGACATCCGATAACGGTTGACAGGTCCGCAATTCCAGCCTTGATCAAGTCTTGGGCATTTCCCAACCATACATCGGTACCGTGAGACAGACCAGAAAGCTGAAGTAACTCTGCAAAAGTCGTCGGATGGGTTTCATCCACCATTCCACGAACAAAATTGGTCCCAAACTCTGGAATACCAAGCATACCGGTTGAAGTCCCGATTTGTTCAGGCGTCACTCCCAGGATATCTGTACCCGAGAAGAGAGCCATGACACCTGGATCATCCATTGGAATATCATTTGGATCAATGCCTGATAAGTCCTGGAGTTTTCGAATCATGGTCGGATCATCATGACCAAGAACATCGAGTTTGAGGACGTTCTCATCAATATCGTGGAAGTTAAAGTGAGTGGTCTGCCATTCAGCAGTTACATCATCTGCAGGGTATTGCACTGGAGTAAAGTCATAGACATCCATATAGTTAGGAATAACAACGATTCCCCCTGGGTGCTGACCGGTCGTCCGTTTAACACCCGCAGCTCCTTGGGCTAGGCGCTCTACTTCAGCCTCACGGTAGAACTTGCCATAGTCACGCTCGTAACCCTTGACAAATCCATAGGCTGTTTTAGCAGCCACCGTACCAACCGTTCCTGCACGGAAGGCATACTCCTCACCAAAGATATCACGCACATCCAAGTGAGCACTCGGCTGGTCCTCCCCTGAGAAGTTCAAATCGATATCGGGAACCTTATCCCCGTCAAAACCAAGAAAAGTCTCGAAAGGAATGTCCTGTCCATTTTTGCTGAGCTTGTGGCCACAGTTTGGACAGTCTTTATCTGGCATATCAAAGCCTGAACCGTAAGAACCATCTGTGATAAACTCACTGTACTGACACTGACCACAGACATAGTGAGGAGATAGCGGATTAACCTCGGTAATCCCAATCATGGTCGCAACGAAACTAGAACCGACAGACCCACGTGAACCAACCAAATATCCTCGTTCGTTGGAACGGTGCACTAGCATCTGTGAAGCCAGATAAATAACGGCAAATCCATTCCCCAAGATAGAAGTCAATTCCTTTTCAATCCGTAAATCAACGATATCTGGGAGTGGGTTCCCATAGATTTCGAAGGCTTTTTTGTAGGTTAACTCGGCAACTGTTTCTTCGGCTTTGTCAATGAAAGGTGTGTACAAATCACCCTTTACAACTTCCACAGGTTCAAAGATTTCTGCCAAGGCATTGGTGTTTTCAATGACAATCTTACGAGCCAAATCTTCTCCTAGAAAGGCAAACTCATCCAACATTTCATTGGTTGTTCTAAAATGCGCCTTGGGTAGCGGAGCTGGTTGGGCAGCTTCTCCATGGCCGATCGTTCGGTTAATCATGGCACCCTGACCTAGACTTCGTACGATAATCTCACGATAAATCTCATCCTCAGGTTCGAGATAGTGGACATTTCCTGTCGCAAGAACCGGCTTGCCGAGACGATCTCCAACCTCTATCAAACTCTTGATAATGGTGTGGAGCTCCTCCATGTCCTTGACCTGCTCTTTGGCAATCAGAGGTGCATAGATAGCTGGAGGCATCACCTCAATAAAGTCATAGTATTTAGCAACTTCGACCGCCGCATCTACACCCTGTGATACGACTGCATCAAAGACTTCTCCTTCCGTACAAGCCGATCCCAAGATTAAACCTTCTCGATGGGCATCTAGTACTGTACGTGGAATCCTTGGAACTCCTTCAAAATACTGGGTATTTGAGAGAGAAACCAGCTTAAAGATGTTTTTCAAGCCTACTTGATTTTTTACATAGATAGTCGCATGCTTGACGCGAGCTTTTTTATAAGAGTCCGGACTGATTAAATCAAGGTTTAATCGTGCCAAATCTGTCACACCATGTTTTTCTGCCACTTCCTTGATAAAGATAAAAAGCAGACGGCCAGTTGCTTCCGCATCATAGTTGGCCATGTGGTGGTGTTCTAGGGCAACTCCAAAACGCTTGGTCAAAGGTCCTAGACCGTGGCGCTTGTATTCAGGATAGAGATTTCTTGCGAACTCTAGCGTATCGATGACAGGCTGAGTGATTTTTGGAAGACCATGACGTTCATAATTAGCATTCATAAAGCCAACGTCAAAGGTCGCATTGTGGGCTACAAGAACGGTATCCTTACAAAATTCTTGGAACTCTTTCAGAACTTGAACCAAGGGTTTTGCATTTTTTACATGGTCGTCCGTAATTCCTGTCAATTCAGTTGTAAAGGCTGATAAGGGGTGCCCAGGATTGATAAATTCATCAAATTCAGCTACGATATTGCCCTTATACATCTTAGAAGCCGCCACCTGAATCAAGTCATTATAGATAGCTGAAAGTCCTGTCGTTTCCACGTCAAAGACTACATAGGTCGCTTCAGAAAGATCCATCTCCACTTCGTTATAGACGATAGGAACACGGTCTTCTACGATATTGGCTTCCATCCCATAAATGAGCTGAATACCAGCTTTCTTGGCTGCCTTATAACCATGAGGGAAGGATTGAACATTACCGTGGTCCGTGATTGCTACTGCCTTGTGTCCCCATTTGGCTGCTTTCGCAACGAGTTCTTCAACTTCAGGTAGAGCATCCATGGTGGACATATTGGTATGTGCATGGAACTCAACCCGACGCTCACCTTCTGGCATCAAGTCCTTACGTTCATAGTGAACAACTTCCTGCACGTCCTGAACATTCATGGTCAAATCTCGTGTAAAATTATTGACCTCGACATTTCCTCGAACACGAAGCCAAGAGTTTTTCTTGATTATGTCAAACTTCTGAGCTTCTTCTTCATTTTTGACCCATTTTTGCATGGAGAAGCTAGATGTATAGTCGGTCATCTTGAAGTTAATCAAAACACGTCCTGTCCGAGTCACCTTCTGCTCAACATCAAAGACAACTCCTTCAAAGACTAGACGGTTCTCCTCAGTATTGACCTCGATCATTGGAGTAATTTCTGCCTTGTCTAGTTTTGGCTTGGCAGCTGCCTTCTTGGCTTGGAAATCAAAGACAGGTTTGTCCTCAACTGGAGGAGGCGGTGCCATCTGTTCCAACTGTTCCATAGCACGAAGAGTCTCTTCATTGGCAGCCTGAACAATCATTTGATTTTCAGAATGAAAAGCGTCCTGTTCTTCCTTGGTCAAATCTTCATTTTTCTCTAAAACACAAGTGAATTTAGGAAAGCCAAAAAGTTCCAGCTGTTTACTGAGATTTGGTAGGTGGTTTTTTCTAAAATGTTCTGTATCTGCTGCTTCAGAAGCCTCAATAATCAGCTGATCATTTTCAACTCGAACCTGAAATCCCTGATACACGGAACGAAAACCTTGACTAGCACAAGGTCCATCTGAAAAAGCCTCTTGATAGTAGGCTTGTAGAAGCTCTTTTGTAAAGTCTTGATGGCGAGTTTTTATCTCAAAGGTTGCTTGATTTCCTGTTTTTGAAAATTCTTCTTTTAGCCCTTTCTTCAACGCTAAAAAGAGTTCAAAGGGGAGGATATTCTCAAATACAAAACGAAACTCCCAAATTTTACTTTGTTTGTGTACAATAACTTGTTCAATCTCTGCCTCGGAGAAGGCTTCATGATTTCTTATCTCAGCGGGGATTCCCAACTGATTCATTAAAATTTCAAAAGTGGTTGACATCCATTTTCCTCACAATATACTCCTTCTATTTTACCATATTTGAGGCCATTTTAGCTATTTCTACCAAACAGAAAAAGAAGCCACAAAGTGACTTCTTTTAAAGTGACGGTGAATTATTCTTCACCTTTGTTTTTCTTAATGATTTCTTCTTGTACTGACTTAGGCACATCTTCGTAGTGGTCGAATACCATCATGAATGTACCACGTCCTTGTGATGCAGAACGAAGAACTGTTGCGTAACCGAACATTTCAGCAAGTGGAACGTAAGCACGAACGATTTGGCTGTTACCGTGTGCTTCCATACCATCTACACGTCCACGACGAGCAGTTACGTGACCCATAACATCACCAAGGTTTTCTTCTGGAACAGTGATTGTTACAAGCATCATTGGCTCAAGGATAGCTGGTTGTGCAGTCTTAGCAGCTTCTTTAAGTGCAAGAGATGCAGCGATCTTGAAGGCAGTTTCAGATGAGTCGACATCGTGGTATGAACCATCGTAAAGCTTAGCTTTAACATCAACCATTGGGTAACCAGCAAGAACACCGTTAGCCATAGATTCTACCAAACCTTTTTCAACCGCTGGGATAAATTCACGAGGAACCACACCACCGACGATTGCGTTTTCGAATTCGAATCCTTTACCTTCTTCATTTGGAGTAAATTCAATCCATACATCACCGAATTGACCTTTACCACCAGACTGACGTTTGAAGAATCCACGTGCTTGAGTAGAAGCGCGGAATGTTTCACGGTAAGATACTTGAGGAGCACCTACATTCGCTTCAACTTTGAATTCACGACGCATACGGTCAACAAGGACGTCAAGGTGAAGCTCACCCATACCAGAGATAACTGTTTCACCAGTTTCAACGTTTGTTTCAACGCGGAATGTTGGATCTTCTTCAGCCAATTTTTGAAGGGCAATACCCATCTTGTCTTGGTCAGCTTTAGATTTTGGCTCAACCATCAATTGGATAACTGGTTCTGGAACGTTGATTGACTCAAGGATGATTTTCGCTTTTTCATCTGTCAATGAGTCACCAGTTGTAGTATCTTTCAAACCAACGGCAGCAGCGATATCACCTGAGTAAACAGTGTCGATTTCTTGACGGCTGTTAGCGTGCATTTGAAGGATACGTCCGATACGTTCACGTTTACCTTTAGAAGTGTTCAATACGTAAGAACCTGATTGAAGAACACCTGAGTACACACGGAAGAATGTCAAACGACCTACGAATGGGTCAGTCATGATCTTGAAGGCAAGAGCTGCAAATGGCTCTTCGTCAGATGCAGGACGAGTTTCTTCTTCATCTGTATCTGGGTTGATACCTTTGATCGCTGGGATGTCAAGTGGGCTTGGAAGGTAGTCGATAACCGCATCAAGCATCAATTGAACACCTTTGTTCTTGAAGGCAGAACCACACAATACTGGGAAGAATTCAACGTTGATGGTTGCTTTACGGATACCAGCTTTCAATTCTTCGTTAGTGATTTCTTCACCTTCAAGGTATTTCATCATCAATTCTTCATCAGTTTCAGCAACTGCTTCAACCAATTTTTCACGGTATTCTTGAGCTTGGTCAAGGTATTCAGCTGGAATATCTTCTTCAAGGATATCTGTACCAAGGTCGTTAGTATAGATTTCAGCTTTCATCTTGATCAAGTCGATGATACCACGGAAGTCATCTTCAGAACCGATTGGCAATTGAATTGGGTGTGCGTTCGCTTGAAGACGATCGTGAAGTGTGCTTACTGAGTAAAGGAAGTCAGCACCGATTTTGTCCATTTTGTTGGCAAATACGATACGTGGAACTCCGTACTCAGTTGCTTGACGCCAAACTGTTTCAGTTTGAGGCTCAACACCTGATTGTGAGTCAAGAACTGTAACCGCACCGTCCAATACACGAAGAGAACGTTGTACTTCGATTGTGAAGTCCACGTGTCCTGGTGTGTCGATGATGTTTACACGGTGGTTGTTCCATTGAGCTGTTGTCGCAGCAGATGTGATAGTGATACCACGTTCTTGCTCTTGCTCCATCCAGTCCATTTGTGACGCACCTTCGTGAGTTTCACCGATTTTGTGGATTTTACCAGTGTAGTAAAGGATACGCTCAGTTGTAGTTGTTTTACCAGCATCGACGTGAGCCATGATACCGATATTACGAGTTTTTTCAAGTGAAAATTCGCGTGCCATGAGGTTTGTTTCTCCTATTATTTTTTATTTCTATTCTATTATAACACGATTTAATAAAAACGGATAGGCAGGACCTACCCGTTCTCAGTGTTTATCTTGTTTAGTTGGTTTCAACTTGTGAGATGGGAAGTTGAATTGAACTCGGGCTAAAGTTAGTTAGCCGATTTGAGCCGGAACGGGATGCTGTGTGAAAAAGATAAACTTCCTTGTATTCGTCGAATACTGCGTCAGTTTCCTATTTTCACTTTGCATCCTTGCCGTTCCTAGCATCATGATTTTACCAACGGAAGTGTGCGAAGGCACGGTTAGCTTCAGCCATACGGTGAGTGTCTTCACGTTTCTTAACTGCTGCACCAGTGTTGTTAGCAGCATCCAAGATTTCTTTTGCAAGACGGTCTTGCATTGTGTGTTCACCACGAAGGCGAGCGATTGTTACCAACCAACGAAGTCCAAGTGTTGTACGACGTTCTGGACGAACTTCAACTGGGACTTGGTAGTTAGATCCACCAACACGACGTGCACGTACTTCAAGTACAGGCATGATGTTTTCCATAGCTGTTTCAAATACTTCAAGTGCATCGTTGCCAGTAGCTTCTTTGATTTGCTCAAAAGCACCGTAAACGATTGAAGCAGCTGTACCACGTTTACCGTCAAGCATAACGCGGTTGATAAGACGAGTAACTAGTTGTGAATTGTAAAGCGGATCTGGCAATACGTCACGTTTTGGAGCTCTATTTTTACGACTCATTTCTCTTTATCCCCTTTCCTTATGCTTTTTTCGGACGTTTAGTACCGTATTTAGAACGGCCTTGTTTACGATCGTTAACACCTGCAGTATCAAGTGCACCACGGACGATATGGTAACGTACCCCTGGAAGGTCTTTTACACGTCCACCGCGAAGAAGCACCACGCTGTGCTCTTGCAAGTTGTGTCCGATACCTGGGATGTAGGCAGTAACTTCGATAAGGTTGCTCAAACGTACACGAGCAAATTTACGAAGGGCAGAGTTAGGTTTTTTAGGTGTCATAGTTCCAACACGAGTTGCTACACCACGTTTTTGTGGTGAAGAAACGTTTGTTTGAACTTTTTTATGACTGTTGTAACCAACGTTCAAAGCTGGTGATTTAGATTTTTCTACTTTTGATTTACGCGGTTTGCGAACCAATTGGTTAATTGTAGGCATCTACATTCTCCTGTGTTTTTTTATTTTTGGTGATGATACACTTGGTGACAGCTATCATCTGTGTGTACTTTTGCAACATTTGTCAGCACGTCCCTGTACACTCTTGAGAGACCAAAAGTAAAAAGTACCGTATAACATTGTACCACTTTTTTTCTATTTTTGTCAATATATTTCTTCTTATTTTTTGACTTCTTTACTCTAAAATCTCTTTGAAAACAGTCACCTACCAGATAGACTCTTCAACCGACCACATAGACAAAGCTTCTTGTAATTGTCAAAAAAATGGTGTTTAATAGACTTGTAAGTAAGAGATCTCTATTACAACTAGATAAAGGAGAAATTATGAAAGTCAAACTCGACATTGATCAGCAGTATATTGAAGAACAAATCATCATAGAAGCACCAACTTTGTCCCCTAGAGTTCAAAAAGTTCAAGACTTTGTTCAATCGCTAGATCAAAAAGAAACTCTTAAAGGAAAATTTCAAGATCAGGTTTTTCTTATCGAAATTCAAAAGATTCAACGGATTTACATCGAGAATCGTAAAGTCTTGGCTGAAACGGACAGTCGAATCTATGCTCTCGACATTCGTCTCTACCAAGCAGTTGAAATCTTACCTGCTTCCTTTATCCAAATTTCCCAATCGGAAATTGTCAACATTGATGCTATCAGTCATCTAAAACTAACCTCTAACGGCTTGATTGAAATTTATCTTAAAAACGAAAGTTTCACCTACTCATCTCGCCGTTACCTCAAAGCTATTAAGGAGAAATTAGAACTATGAAAAAACAAGTATTTCACGATGCCACAACTGGTATCCTCATCGGCCTCATCCTATCTATTATCTTTTCGTTTATCCACTCACCAAGTAACTACGCACCTCTCAGCCACAACTCTTTGATTGGTCAATTCATGACCCAACATCAGGTGCATGGATCACTCGTCTTACTTTACTGTCTGCTTATCTGGGCAGCGATTGGAGTCCTCTTTAGTTTTGGTGGCCGTCTATTCGCTCAAGATTGGAGCCTTCTTCGTGCGACTGTCACTCACTTCTTCCTTATGTTGCTAGGTTTTGTACCTTTAGCAATCCTAGCAGGATGGTTCCCGCTTCACTGGACTTTCATCCTTCAACTCATCCCAGAGTTTGCAATCGTCTACCTCATCATCTGGATTGTTCTCTACAAAAGAGAATCTAAAAAAGTTGCACACATCAATCAACTATTGGCTCATAAAAAATAATACCTAAAAACCCACTCACAAAACGGAGTGGGTTTTTGCTTATAATTTTTGCTTCAGCTCTAACAAGAGATTCATGGCTTGCATAGGTGTTATATTGTAAACATCTACTTCAGCCAATTCTGCTAGGATAGGACTTTCTTCTTTTTCATCAAAGAGAGACATTTGCTCATTGACAGCATTCCTTTGATTGATAGAAATTGGATTTTCCTGACCTTGGCTCTCTAGTTGAGTTAGAATCGCATCCGCTCTTTTTAGCAAGTCTGCTGGCAATCCTGCAATCTTAGCAACGTGAATACCGTATGATTTATCAGCTGGCCCTGGTTCAATCTTATGAAGGAAGGTAACCTGACCATTTTGCTCAAGCGTAGCCACGTGTACATTTACTAGATGTTTAAGACTAGTCTCAAGACTAGTTAATTCATGGTAGTGGGTCGCAAAGAGAGTCTTGGCTCCAATATGCTCATGGATGTACTCGATGATAGACTGGGCTAAAGCCATCCCATCATAAGTTGCGGTTCCCCGACCAAGTTCATCAAAGAGAATCAGAGAGTTCCTGGTCGCATGACTAATAGCATTATTAGCTTCCATCATCTCTACCATAAAGGTGGACTGGCCTGAAACCAAGTCATCAGCTGCACCAATACGAGTGAAGATCGCATCAAAAATTGGCAGTCGAGCACTTTCTGCAGGGACATAAGAACCCATCTGAGCCATAACCGCTGTAATGGCTAGTTGACGCATGTAGGTTGACTTCCCGCTCATGTTCGGACCTGTAATTAGTTGAATGCTAGTATCTTCATCCATCTGGATACTATTGGGGATATAGGTCTGAGCTCCCATGACTTTCTCAACAACAGCGTGACGACCTTTTTGGATATCTATGCTAGACTCTTGCCCAAACTCTGGTCGAATCAGGTGTTGTTTTTCTGCAACTACTGCCAAGCCTTGTAAGACATCAACAGTCGCAATTCCTTGAGCTAGAGCCTGCAGGCGTTGGATATACTTGCCAACTTCCTCACGAATACGCATAAAGATTTCGTACTCTAGATTTGCTGATTTCTCACGCGCCTCTAGCATTTCACCTTCGATACGCGCTAACTCCTCTGTCCCAAAACGCTCAGAGTTTTTCAGAGTAGCCTTGCGGAAAAAATGGGCTGGAACATTGCCGAGCTGCGAATTGGTCACATGGAAATAGTAACCGTCTTTTTTATTGTAATCAATCTTGAGAGTATTGATGCCAGAGTTTTCTCTTTCCTTAGCTTCAATCTCAGCAATCCAACTAGTCCCCTCTCTGAGAACACGACGGTATTTGTCCAAGGTCTCGTCAAAGCCAGTCCGAATAATGCCACCCTCTGTAATCACGTGAGGAGCTTCCGGAGCAATAGCTGCACTAATGAGATTTTCCAACTCAGGAATAGCATCTAGTTGTTCAATCAGATAAGCTAGAGCTGGTTGCTCCATTCCCTCTAAAATGGCGCGAATCCTTGGAACACTTCCCAAGGTAGTCGCTAGTTGCAAGAGGTCTTTGGGATTGCTTTTCCCAAAAGAAACACGACTAGCCAAACGCTCGATATCGTAGACTCCCTTGAGGCTTTCCGTTAAATCACTACGCTCAAAGAAATAATCCAGAAAGACTTGCACAACCTCCTGACGTTCAAGGATACGGTCCTTGTCAATCAAAGGGCGTTGGATCCAAGAACGCAAGAGTCGCATACCCATTGCAGTTTTAGTCTCATCTAGCAACCAGAAAAGGCTGCCTTGTTTCTTACCTGAGCGAGCATTTTCAACCAAATCCAGACTAGCCTTGGTCGCAAAATCCATCTGCAAAAAATCTTTGATTTCATAACGGATAACAGGTTTTAAGTGATTCAACTCTCTCATCTGCGTCCGATGAACATACTGGAGAAGTTTTCCACTGGCTGCTCCTTCAACAGTTGTCAATCTTGAATCCAACAGGTGAACGTCTTCATATATTTCCTGTTCGTAGGAAAGGACTAGATTCATTTGACGACTGAGAATCTGCTCCTCTACTTCAGGCAAGTCATAACCAATCACCACTTCTCTAGCCTTGAGGTTACGGATTTCACCACAGACTAGAGAGAAATCTGATAATCCCGTTACATAGAAATCACCTGTCACTAGGTCCATATAGGCTAAACCATATTGAGATCCATCACGATCAATAGCTACCAAAAAGTTGTTTTGACTATCTGGCTTACTACTATCAACCACTGTCCCTGGTGTAATGACCTGGACGACCTCACGCTTAACGACACCCACAGCCTGTTTAGGGTCTTCCATCTGTTCAGCGATGGCAACCTTGTAGCCACGCTCAACGAGGACATCTATATACTGTTGGGCAGAGTGATAAGGAACACCAGCCATAGGAATAGGATTTTCAGCATTTTTATTACGACTGGTTAGTGAGATTTCTAGTATCTGGGCAGCATTGACTGCATCTTCATAAAACAACTCATAAAAATCACCCATACGAAAAAGCAAAAAAGCATCTGGATATTGTTTTTTGATATCCACATACTGTTGCATACCAGGTGATAATTTTTCAGTAGTCATTTACTCTCTCCTTGTAAAAACAGTCCTGAGAGAAGCTCTCAAGACCTTATCTATCTTCCATTAGCTCTAGCAAGCGTTCTTCCATCACTTTAGCAGCATGTTGATCTTTACAGATGACCAACAAGGTATTCGCTCCTGCAACCGTACCTAAAATCCATTCATCTTTATTTGAATCTACTACATTGGCTAAAACGGATGCTTCTCCAAGTTTAGTGTGGAGAACCAAGGTGAATTCGGCTCTTGCAACACCCTCTAAGTGATGTGAAAGGAATTCGACCAGATCAATCTTCTCTGTCTCATTTGCTAGCACATAGTAAACAACATCGTTTTTCTTAACTTTGGTTAAGCCAAGCTCTCGCAAATCACGGGATAAGGTCGTCTGTGTCACAAAGACATTACAAGCTTCCAATCGATCCTGGATTTCTTTTTGAGTGCCTAATTTTTCTTCTGTAATCATTCGCTTAATAAGCTGATGACGTTCTCTTTTTCTCATATGTTCCTCTCGAGTGCATATTTATAACATTTTACATTTTTTTAGTAAGAACATTATATCAAAAAAACTGGATATTTCAAAAAAATTCTCTTCTTTCCAAAAAAATGTAGTAAATTGTGTTAAAATAGTAGAAAAGCCCTAAAGGAGCCCTAAATGAATACAAAAGAATTGATTGCTAGCGAGTTGGCTAGCGTCATTGATAGCCTGGATCAAGAGGCTATTTTAAATTTACTAGAAACACCTAAAAACTCAGATATGGGAGATGTCGCCTTCCCTGCCTTCTCATTGGCAAAGGTTGAACGTAAAGCTCCTCAAATGATTGCTGCTGACATCGCTGAAAAGATCAATAGCCAAGCTTTTGAAAAGGTTGTAGCAACAGGTCCTTACGTAAACTTCTTCCTTGATAAAGCTGCCATTTCTGGTCAAGTTCTACAAAACGTTATTACTGAAAAAGAGCACTACGCTGACCAAGAGATTGGCAATCAAGAAAATGTTGTCATTGACATGTCTAGCCCTAATATTGCTAAACCATTTTCAATCGGTCACCTTCGTTCAACAGTTATCGGAGATAGCTTGTCACATATCTTCCAAAAAATCGGCTATAAAACTGTCAAGGTCAACCACTTGGGAGACTGGGGCAAACAGTTTGGAATGTTGATTGTTGCCTACAAGAAATGGGGTAACGAAGAAGCAGTTAAGGCTCATCCAATCGATGAACTCCTTAAGCTCTATGTCCGCATTAATGCTGAAGCTGAGAACGACCCAAGTTTGGATGAAGAAGCACGCGAATGGTTCCGCAAACTTGAAAACGGCGATGAGGAAGCTCTTGCTCTTTGGCAATGGTTCCGCGATGAAAGCTTGGTAGAATTTAACCGCCTTTACGATGAATTACAAGTTGAATTCGACAGCTATAACGGAGAAGCTTTCTACAATGATAAAATGGATGCAGTTGTAGACATCCTTTCTGAAAAAGGACTATTAGTCGAATCAGAAGGTGCTCAAGTTGTGAATCTTGAAAAATATGGAATTGAACACCCAGCTCTTATCAAGAAATCTGACGGTGCTACACTCTACATCACACGTGACTTAGCTGCGGCCCTCTACCGTAAAAACGAATATCAATTTGCTAAATCGATTTATGTCGTTGGTCAAGAGCAATCTGCTCACTTCAAACAACTCAAGGCTGTCTTGCAAGAGATGGGCTATGATTGGAGCCAAGACATTGTCCATGTTCCGTTTGGATTAGTAACAAAGGAAGGGAAAAAACTTTCTACTCGTAAAGGAAATGTTATCTTGCTAGAGCCAACTGTCGCAGAAGCCATCAGCCGTGCTAAAGCGCAGATCGAAGCAAAAAATCCTGAACTTGAAAACAAAGACCAAGTTGCTCATGCTGTTGGAGTTGGGGCCATTAAATTCTATGACCTTAAAACCGACCGTACAAATGGCTACGACTTCGACCTCGAAGCCATGGTATCCTTTGAAGGGGAAACTGGTCCTTATGTCCAATACGCTTACGCTCGTATCCAATCAATCTTGCGTAAAGCCGATTTCAAACCTGAAGCAGGTGCCAACTATAGTTTGAACGATGCCGAAAGCTGGGAAATTATCAAGCTAATCCAAGACTTCCCACGTATTATTAAACGTGCAGCTGATAACTATGAGCCGTCTATCATCGCTAAATTTGCAATCAGCTTAGCTCAAGCCTTTAACAAATACTATGCCCACACTCGTATCTTAGATGAAAGCCCAGAACGTGACAGTCGCCTAGCTCTCAGCTATGCAACAGCAGTTGTCCTTAAAGAAGCCCTTCGTCTGTTGGGTGTAGAGGCGCCAGAGAAGATGTAATTCGTTACAAGAGACTGAAACTAAAGTTCCTAGTCTCTTGACGGCAATCGCTATCGGGCGATTTGCCTAAACGCCTCACTAGTTTTAGGACATAAATATAATCGATTTAGGGGCCACGACGTCGTAAATAAGGCGACTTGCCTAAACGCCTTACTCATTCATCTAAACAAAAACGAGTAGAGAGGCGCTTTACAGTATCATCACTCAAAAAGTGAAAAACTTTACTTTTATCTTACCACCTACTTCTTTATCACTTAGGGAGAATTTTTATGAGCCAGTATGCTTATATTCTAGTTGTTATCAGTCTTCTTTTTCTCTTTCTTGTCAACAAATATGAAAAAGAGAAACTTCAAAGACTTCTTCAGAACCAACTATTGAAAGATCAAGCTTTTCGTGCAACTATCAAAGAGAAAATCCAAACGATAGAAAACATCAATGATGTCATTGACTACATTAACAAAGGTTACCGTTTAGGAATTCCCATTTCAAAAGAAATCGTTGACGAAATTCGCAAATAAGAAAAACTCGAGATACCATTTCTCGAGTCTTTTTTATTTATTTCTGACAGCTAAGATTTCTACCAGGATAACAATCCCTAAGGATACCATGGTTCCAAATGGTGCTGCATCTTCATCAAAAATTTTATCAGAAAACATCATCAGACTAATTGCCAAGAGCAACAAAGCACTGCATAGCATAATATCCTTGAAGCTTGGTTTGCGTTTTATATACTTTAAAAATGATCTCTGTAATTTACTCATTTGAACTGTTCTCTTTTGAAATAATTCTATGATCCATGGGATAAAAATCTAGCCCAGCAACTCTATCCTCTTACAAGGATTCAAGTTCATAAAGCTCTGCAATAATACCTGCAACCTTTTTGATATCTCCTAGCATTCCGCGCATCTCAAAGTCAGCTAGGACTGGAAAACCAAAGCGCTGGCTATATTGCTTGGCGGTCAAACAGTATTGGTTATTGAAATTGCGGTTACCCGATCCTACGACACCAAAACACTTGCTAGCATTATCACCATATGCGATAAAGTCACCTACTGGAGTGGTCAAGATTTCCACATCTCCATTATCAACGCCATTGCCACCTTCTAGGTAAGTCGGTAGAAAAGCTACATATGGGTTGGTCATCTCAAAGAAGTCTTCTCCTTCCTTGACCAAGTCTTTAATATGAATTTTTTCCACATCAATATTCGCATACTGCTCCAACAAATAAGCTTTCAAACGTGTCACAAAACTCTCCGTGTTCCCGCTCAGACTGATATAAACTAAGGAAATTTTTTTCATCTTTTCCTCCCTCTTTCTCGAATCCAAAAAAATAACTACCAAGATTGTATCTTGATAGTTATCCTTTGTCAACTCTTAGGCGAGTTCTTCCTCTTGAGATTCTGTTAGTTCTTTTTGCTGACGCCATATTTTATAAAAGACGATTCCCAAAAAGATAACATTGATGACGATGAATATGATAGTGGTTACTTTTGACATGACTTCCATTCCTAAACGAAGGGTGTCATCTTTAATCAATTGCATAGCATCTTGTAGATTCATATTGTCATGGACTAGTCCAACAATGGCTAGCAAGGCATATCCAACATAAGTGTAGTTTGCCAACTGCAAGTTCTTACGAATTAAGAAAACAAAGGCTACTACAACTAGGATAGCAGATAGAATAATGAGTATCGTGTTAAAAATAGAGTGAGATGACTCAGACACTTGGTGGGCATAGTTAACAGCATCTTCTATTTGTTGAGCAGTAAGTGTTCCAACATTTTCTTGGCTAGCACGAAGGGCGTCCTTACTAGGTACTGGAGTGAGTATTCCAACTACTGCCAAGAATGAACTAATCGCTGATAACACCAATAAAACCCATAGATAGATTGGTTTCTTTTTCATAAAAGCAACCTCCTCATATTTTTGAATTTATTATAGCATATTTTAAGATGGAAGACAAAAGTTAGAGGGTAACCTCAATTTGCTTGCGGTAGGCCTTAGGAGACTTTCCACATAGTTTTCGAAAGACCTTGTAGAAATAGCCTACATTACTGTAACCAACTGTATAGCAAATGTCCTCAATACTATCATTTGTAGATAGTAAGAGTTGCTGAGCTGCTTTAATCCGTTGCTTATTGAGAAGTTCTGCAAAAGTTGAATTGGTTTCCTTCTTGATTAACTGACCTAAGTAAACAGGATTGATAAAGAGATCCTTACTGATATCCTTGAGAGAAAGCTCTTTTTTATAGTCTCTACCAATGACTTCGAGTACACTGACGACATTTTCATTCATGCGGTATTGACCAAAGAAGGACGTCAAGGTTTCTTTTGTATAAGCCACTAAGTCTTCAAAGTTAGTAATAGCATGAATTCTCTTGACAATATCTGTCATGTCGTCTGCTTTCAAATGCTCAAAGAGATGGAAGACATCCATAACAAACTGAGTAAAGAGTTGCTTGGTGATGGATACTCTAGGTGTGTTTTCTAGCACAATCTTCTCGAGTAGGTTTAACTCATCGATAATCTGCTGAAGATTTCCCTGGATAATCACCCGATAGATGGGTTCATAATATGAGAAGAGACTTTCAGACTGATCGAGGTTTACAGTTCCATAGAAAAGTGCTTTTTCTACATTAAATTTCCATTTCTCAAAGTTGGCCTGATAAGGTGCCCCAAAAGGCAGAACGAGTAAACCGTCGAATTTCTGGTCCGCAATCACAATTTGCCAGTCCTGACCTAAAACGTAGTAAGGAATAACAAAATCCCCTTGTTTTTCTTTTGAAAGACCAATCCACCAGTTTTCTTTTTGAGAAAGATGCGCATTAAATGCTTCTTCATCTAATTTTTGACTTAACATTTCTGGTTCATGCACTTTCTCACGAAGCTGACCAAGGATTTTCTCAAGTAAATGCTCCAGCTCGATCTTATCAACTGGTTTGACAAGGTAGTCTACAACATTGAGATTCATAGCTTTTTTGACATAGTCAAATTCTTGATAACCCGAGAGAAGGATATAATATGCATCTGGCAAGAGTTCCTTCATCTCTCCAATCATTTCAAGACCTGTCTTGTCGGGCATGTTGACATCAGAAATGACGACATCTACAGGATGCTCTCGAACATAGTCCAAAGCCTCGTCAGCATGATTGGCTGTTGCAACGACTTCCATATCCCACTTGTCAAAAGGAATCAAACGCTTGAGTCCTTCTGTAATCATGTATTCATCGTCAACTAATAGTACTTTATACATGTTTATCCTTCCTCTTCGTCCTGAATGGTGATTCGATAGTGAACGCCTTCCTGTTCAGCCGATTCAACACTAATATCATAGCGGTCTCCAAAGTAGAGCACAAAACGTTCGTGGATATTCACAATCCCAATAGACTGCCGTTTCCTACTATAATCTGCTGTATGTTCAAAGGTTCTTTGAGACAGTTTAGCTTGGATTTCTGCTAGTTTTTCAGCAGACATTCCACGGCCATTATCAGTTACCAAGATTTCGACATAGCCATCTTGTTTCAAAGCCTTGATACTGATAACATTATCTGTTCTTTTATGATCAACTCCATGGGCAAAATAATTTTCCACTAAAGGTTGGAGGGTGAACTTTGGAATACGCATTTCTTCCAATTCAGGATCAATTTTAAATCCATAGGCAATGGATTTTGGATAGCGAACCATACAGAGATAACTGTACTTCCGACAAAACTCCACTTCTTGTTTGAGTGTCGTTTCTCGCTCGTCAGAGATATTATTGCGCAGGAGACTACTGAACTCATAGATGATATCTGCTAATTCATTTTGGTTCTCCATAACTGCATACATCCGCAAAAATTCCAAAGTATTATACATGAAATGCGGATTAATCTGAGCTTGTAGCGCTCGCATGTTGGCATCTTTTTGATTGAGTTCCAGCTGATAAATATCGTGAATGTTACTTTCCAGTCGATCCAACATATCATTTGTCGACTCAGCAATTAGAAGCAACTCCTGATCCTTTTTATCTGTATCGATTCTCTTGGTCTGCTCTCCCTTAGTAATGGCTTGAATGGAATCCACCAAGTCCACAACCTGACTTTGATAGTCAGAAAAGGTCCTTCTTAAGGTCATATATAAAATGATGATAAAGAGGACGCTCAAACCTAAAATAAGTGTCGAACTTGCTAAGGTCCCACTCCAAACATAATCCTTTGGTACAGCTACTCGAACTTGATAACCATGGGCTGTTGTTCCTACTAACCAAGATTCATTAGTCCCTTTTGCCCCTATATAGAACATATCTGTTTCATATGGTGCAATGACAGTTACTGCTACAGGAATTGTTCCCCTAGTATTGTCAATCGCCTTATAGAGGAATTCTGGTTCTACGGAAATATAAATGACCCCTAGAGCTTGGTCCGATATGGGATCAGACACTGGAACAGCGAAACTATTGGCGTCCGGTTTAAAGCTATCAGCTGGAATCTTCTGTCCACCTCGGTTTCCTCTTTTGGAAACAAATACATCTGTTGAATCCTGTAGAACAATCGACACACCCGTTACAAAATCGTTTCGCACGTATATATCATCAATATTTTCATAAATGGAAACAGAAATATAAGGCGACGCCTTGCGTTCTAACTGCCAATAAAAATAATCCGGCGTGCTGAGACTAAAATATTTGTAAATCCCTTCGATGCGGGCTTGATTCTCGACCAATTCCTGAGCTAGGCGGGTTGATTCTCGATAATAGTATTCAACCTCATCAACTGTTCGAGCGAGAACACGCTGGCCAACACGATTGGCTTCCCTTTCACGCATATCCCAGTCTGCATAAGAAATCAAGAGAGCAAAGCAGGAAATGATGATAATCATTACCAGACTATAAATTCTTAGGAGTGAGTGGAGGCGAAACTGTTTGGTCTTATTTGGTTGCCAATTTTTCATGAATACTTTCATAAACAGGCTCCAATAAATCACTAATAAAGAAATGCCACATCCCAATACCTACAAAAGCGATGAGGGCCGGCATATAGAAACCAATAATGGCTAACAAGACGCTACCAAATAGAACCTTGGCCACTGCTGATAAACTCATAAAAATTCCGATAAAGGCAAGCTTTAGGGTGTTTTTATAGGATAATTCAAAGTAAACCTGCAACTTTAAAGATACCGTATAGGCCAAAAATACCAAGGCTACTAAAAAGATATTTAGAAAGGTTGCTGCCAAGTGAATAATAGTCTGGTTTGGCAATTGAATCATCAGATACAAGCCATAAATCAAGATGAAGTCAATCCCTATAAAGGTGTAAAAACTGAGATTGCTTTTTACAAAATTGCTCTTAAATAAAGCCCATGCTTCCTTGAAACGATAAGCACGATAAGAATAACCGTGTTCTGCATATAAACTCATGAGAGTTGCACTAGCGGGTGCTATACCAAAGACCACTCCTCCTGCTAGTGTCAATAACCAAAAATAAGCCGTCGCAATCATCCCCAAAAAGAAACGATGAAAGACTAGCTCAATGAAATTTCCCACGGTTTGCCTCCTATACATTAATCTAGTTTTATTATAACATATTTCAAGCGCTCTCAAAAATAGGAGCAGTAAAAAATAAATACATTTATTGGTTTAATAATGATATTTGTACTAAAATAAAGATAGATAGAGATACCGATTAATGACCAAAGAGGGTTTCAGAAAAGTTCAACATCTTTGCAGATTAAATAATTACTATTCAAATCAATTATTGGCTTTATAAAATAACGAAAGGAGTACTAGCCATGACTATTTCTATTTTAAGAACTACTTTGTTTTGTGTTGTGCTTATATTGAGCCTTTTCTCTGATAAATTGTTCAAACAACATGTAAAAATCGTAAAAATAATTTGCACTATAATCTTATTAGTCATTTCATTATCATATCTGTTCTAAGTTATTTTAAGAATACAGGAATTTGTTCGTCCTGTATTCTTTTTTCTGCCAAAATGTACATTGATCAAATAAATAACAAGTTGATAAAATTGATATGTGATTTCAAAACAAGACAAAAACGCTCCAGGCAATAGGACTAGAGCGTTTTTCTTATGTATTGATTCGTATTGAATGCTTACTTCACTTCTGTAAACACAACGTGTTTGCGAAGTTTTGGTGAGTATTTCTTCAATTGAAGACGGTCTGGAGTGTTACGTTTGTTTTTAGAAGTAAGGTACAAGCGTTCACCAGATTCTTTGTGTTCAAGTGTAATATTTACGCGCATGGTATCTCCCTTCTATTATTCAGCTGATGCAGCTTTAGCGATCTTACGTCCTTTGTAGTATCCTTTAAGTGATACGCGGTGAGAACGTGAGTAATCTCCAGTAGTTTCGTCAAAGTTTACAGATGGAGCTGTTACTTTGTAGTGTGTACGACGTTTGTTTTTCTTCGCTTTTGAAGTGCGACGTGCAGGTACTGCCATTTTGTTTTCTCCTTTTAAGATATAATTCAGTTAGGTTTGATTTTCATCAACTTTAATAGTATATCAAAACTTTTTTGTAAAGTAAAGTTACTTGACAAAAAAAGATTAATTTTTTTATAGTTCATTATTGAATTGTCTGAAAATTCAAGAATTTTCTTCTGTTATTCATGCGTAAATTGTGCTATAATGGAACAAACTGAAACAGGAGGGACTTGAATGACAGAATTAGATAAACGTCACCGCAGCAGCATTTATGATAGCATGGTTAAATCACCAAACCGTGCCATGATGCGAGCAACCGGGATGACAGATAAAGACTTTGAAACACCGATTGTAGGGGTCATTTCAACCTGGGCAGAAAACACTCCATGTAATATTCACTTGCATGACTTTGGTAAGCTTGCAAAAGAAGGTGTCAAATCAGCTGGTGCTTGGCCGGTTCAATTTGGAACCATTACGGTAGCTGATGGGATTGCTATGGGAACGCCTGGTATGCGTTTCTCTTTGACATCTCGTGATATTATTGCGGACTCTATCGAAGCTGCTATGGGTGGCCACAACGTAGATGCCTTTGTAGCTATCGGTGGTTGCGACAAGAACATGCCTGGTTCTATGATTGCCATTGCCAATATGAATATCCCAGCTATTTTCGCCTACGGTGGTACTATCGCCCCTGGAAAACTAGATGGCAAAGACATCGACTTGGTTTCTGTATTTGAAGGAATCGGAAAATGGAACCACGGTGATATGACGGCTGAAGATGTCAAACGCCTCGAATGTAATGCCTGCCCTGGCCCTGGTGGTTGTGGTGGTATGTATACTGCCAACACCATGGCTACTGCTATCGAAGTTTTGGGTATGAGTTTGCCAGGCTCTTCTTCGCACCCCGCAGAGTCTGCTGATAAGAAAGAAGATATCGAAGCAGCTGGACGCGCCGTTGTCAAAATGCTTGAACTTGGGATCAAACCATCTGATATCTTAACTCGCGAAGCCTTTGAAGATGCCATTACAGTTACTATGGCTCTCGGTGGTTCTACAAATGCTACTCTTCACTTGCTCGCCATTGCCCATGCGGCTAATGTTGACTTGTCACTTGAGGACTTCAATACCATCCAAGAGCGTGTGCCTCACTTGGCCGACCTGAAACCTTCTGGGCAGTATGTCTTCCAAGACCTCTACGAAGTTGGTGGTGTACCAGCGGTTATGAAGTACTTGTTGGCAAATGGATTCCTTCACGGAGACCGTATCACATGTACTGGTAAGACTGTTGCTGAAAACTTAGCTGACTTTGCAGATTTGACACCAGGGCAAAAAGTCATTATGCCACTTGAAAATCCTAAACGTGCAGATGGTCCGCTTATCATCTTGAACGGTAATCTTGCTCCTGACGGTGCGGTAGCCAAGGTATCAGGTGTGAAAGTTCGTCGTCACGTTGGTCCAGCCAAGGTATTTGATTCTGAAGAAGATGCTATCCAAGCTGTCTTGTCTGATGAAATCGTTGATGGCGATGTTGTCGTTGTTCGTTTTGTTGGTCCTAAGGGTGGTCCTGGTATGCCTGAGATGCTCTCACTTTCATCAATGATTGTTGGTAAAGGTCAAGGAGACAAGGTTGCTCTCTTGACAGACGGACGCTTCTCTGGTGGTACTTATGGTCTGGTTGTTGGACATATCGCTCCTGAAGCACAGGATGGTGGACCAATCGCCTACCTCCGTACAGGTGATATCGTCACTGTTGACCAAGATACTAAAGAAATTTCCATGGCTGTATCTGATGATGAACTTAAAAAACGTAAGGCAGAAACAACCTTACCACCACTCTATAGCCGTGGTGTCCTCGGTAAGTATGCCCATACCGTATCTTCTGCATCACGTGGTGCCGTTACAGACTTCTGGAATATGGAACAATCTGGTAAAAAATAAGCAAATCAAAAGCAAGCCCTTATGGCTTGCTTTTTTGTAATTTCAAAATAGATAACTATCGTGGTGGCAGTCCAAGTGCTATGCGTCCATAACGACTAATGCGTGTGATCTTCCAAGCCGGAGACCAGGTAACTTCAACCTTGACATCTTCAATGCCATCAATTTGTTTTAAACCTACTACGATCTCAATCGGCAAACTTTCTGCACAATCACAGGCAGTATCAGTGAAGGTCATGACAATCGTACAAAGTCCAGCCTCATCTAAATGAATCTCATAAATCAATCCAAGGTTGTATACATCTAGCTCTACATCTGTATCATAAACTTTTTCGAGCACTTCAATGATTTGGTCTTCCAATGCTAGAGCACGGTCATTAATCTTGATGTCTTCTCTCATTGTATTCCCTCCATTTTTTGACTGCTCCTATTTTCTCATAATTCTGACAATTTGGCAAGTTTTTCCCAATCCTGTTTAAAGCAAAAAAGTAGAGATTTGTACTGCCCCCAAAAAGTTAGACAATTAATTTACCCAAAGGATTTAGTTCTGTATTGTACAGGACTAAGTCCTTTTAGTTTTACCTTAATTCGTTTGTTGTTGTAGTAATCAATATAGTCTACAATAGCTTGTTCCAAGTGCTCAAGTGACTGAAACGTATTCTCATAACCATAAAACATTTCAGACTTAAGAATGCCAAAGAAAGATTCCATCATACCGTTATCTGGGCTATTTCCCTTACGTGACATAGATGGTTGGATTCCCTTATTCTTTAAAAAATGATGATAGAAATCGTGTTGGTATTGCCATCCTTGGTCACTATGGAGAATTGTATTTTCGTAATGGTTCTCTGTAAAGGCTTGTTCTAGCATAGCTTTCATTTGTACTAAGTTCGGTGAAGTAGAAAGATTGTAGGAGATAATTTCGCTGTTAAAGCCATCTAAAACTGGTGATAAATAAAGCTTTTGACTGCTTGCTGGAATGGTAAATTCTGTCACATCTGTGTAGCACTTTTGCATTGGTTTGGTTGCTTCAAATTGACGTTGAATAAGATTGTCTGCTTTCTTGCCAATCTCTCCTTGGTATGAAGAATACTTCCGTTTACGACGAATTCGAGCACTTAAACCAAGGACCTTCATTAGACGTTGCACCTTCTTATGATTCACTACAAAACCACGATTCCTCAATTCAAGAGTCATTCGACGATAGCCGTAATTCCCTTTATGCTCAGTAAAAATAGCTTGAATTTCAACTTTAACATCATAATCTTTATCGTTTTGATCGAGCTGTTTTAAATGATAATAATAAGTTGAACGGGCAAGCTTAATAATCTTTAGAAGAATCTCTAAAGAAAACTCTGTTACCAATCCTCGGACAATTTCCGTTTTTCTTCTTGCTCTTTTTCGTCCCTCAATCGGAGTTCTCTCAACTTTTTTAGAACAGCATTCTCCGCTCTCAGGTATTCATTTTCTGCTTGAAGACGTTCTAACTCTGTCATCTCTTCAGGTTTCTTCTTTGACTTACGTCCCATTTTAGGTGGTCTCCCTCTTATTTTCTCAACAATAGTATACCCGTTTTTCTTGTATTGTGCCAGCCAATTCGAAAGTAATCCACTACTTGGAAGAGCATAATCCAGAGACACCCTAATTTGTGAACGACCTTCAAGAAGAACTTTATCAATGATCTCTTGTTTTAGTTCAGGAGAATAGTAACAATTCTTTCCTTTTTTGACGATTTTTATCCCATAACGATCAATCAATTTAATCATGTACTGAAGATTAGAAATATTTATCCCAAATTGATTTGAAAGCTTTCTAAAGCTCTCTCCTTGCTTTTTGAGTTCATAGATCCGAACTTTATCTTCATAAGTTAATTTCATAATAAAACACCCCAAAAGTTAGATTTTTTCCTGTCTAACTTTTGGGGTGCAGTTCAATTCTATCTCTACTTTTTATTGATTATTTTGATTTGACAGGTTTGTCTGCCAGAGCTTTAACGGCATTATTAATAGTTTCTGCATAAAGTTTAGCGCCTTCATCCTGCTTAGTGGTATCACTACCGAAGTGAACTCGGTCTGTCCCTTTCCAAATATCTGGATGATCTTTGGCGACTTGATTCCAATCTGCAAGTGCAATATATGGATACTTTTGTGCCAATTCACGCGCATAGCTTGCATACTGTTCTACGTAAGGTTGCGTTTCCTGCGTTGTATCACCCTCGTATGGAGTTACAAGGACAAGCTGATGTCCCTTAGGTAGATTTGTTATCAGTAGATCCAAATCAGCCTTATAATCTTCAGGATTATTAACACCAGTCGCGATGACTACAATTTTAGGCAAGGCTTTATTCTGACTGTAATTCAGCATCAATGCATTTGCTTGTTTGGTATTTCGACTGACTTGACCATCAATCTGAGCATCTGGTAAGATTTCTTTCAGTCCATCTGAAGCACGCAAGGTGACAGAATCTCCGATGATGGATACACCGTCAGCTATATTGTAACGACTTGCTTCTGCTTGATCGGCCATAGTTTTTGTTCGAGTAATATTAGTTTGGGCTTGATTGAGACCAGTAACCATCAAATCCGTTTCAAAAGCACCTACTTGTGGAGCTATCAGTATCACGACCAAGGTAATCAAACTAAGAACTCCAACACTACCAGCAAAGATTGGCTTGATGTGAGGAATTTCTTCTGCCATTCGCAAGAGTTTGCTGGACTTCCCTGCAATCAAAGGTTCAATCACATAGAAAGAAAGGGTTGCGAAAAGATAAGTGAAGATAATCGTTAGAATCACTGCTAGTATATTTCCCACCAATTGAGAGAAAATAATATAAAACGGCCAGTGGAAAAGATAGACGGCATAGCTAGTGTCTGCTAAAAAACCGATAATCTTTGGTTCTTCGATTGTCGGAGTTTTCTCATGCAAAAGTCGTGCTGCAACAATCATCAGAAGTGTAGCTAAACTTGCTAACAAGAAGCCAAGTAAATAGGCAAAGAGATAAGTGAATTTCACAAAGAAAGTCAATAAGAGCAAGACTCCTAGACCAGCCCCAAAGACTAGCAAAGTCTGCTTCAAATCCAAGCTTCTATTCAAACGTTTAAGAAGTGGCGTTGCATGACGAACCCCAATTACGGTAGCAAGCACACTACCTAAGAAGAACGGAAATACATGAGTCAAAGTTGAGAAGTAGAGTGTTGAGTAGGAACTAACGATAAAGCTACCAATAAACATAGAAAGGAAGCTAATCATAAATGTTGCTGAGGAAAGCAGGAAAATCATTCCTCGTAGTTGTCCACTTGTTTTTGCTCGTTTGGACAAGAACCAGACTGCTAAGCCCCACAAGATATAGTAATGAACTTCAACAGCTAAGCTCCAGTTGTGAACAAAGAGGTGAGGGATAAACTGAGATTCATAACTTCCTCCTGTCAACATTTCATAGAAGTTAGTCATAAATCCAAGAACACCGGCAATTTGACCGCCGATTCCTGCCACATAATCCTGACGAACCAAAAACGTGAAAGGCATAACAACGAGGACCATCAAAACAACTGGCGGAAAAATTCGATAGAAGCGTCGTCTAAAAAATCCTAGGACATCAATCTTACCTTTTTGTCCAAATTCTTCTAATAATAGTGAAGTAATTAAAAAACCTGAAAATGTGAAGAAGACGTCAACCCCAAAGAAACCTCCTGGGAAAAGCGTCTGAAAGAAATGGTACAAGAGTACCAAAAGTAAACCTGTAATCCTAATTAAGGAAAACCATTTAATACGCATACGAGTTTATTCTCCATTCATTAGATTGGCAAAAAAGCCATCTAATTTTCAATCCATAATACCTTTATTCTATCAAAAAAAACAGAAAAATCCTAAGATAAAACTTAGGATTTTTAGCTGACATTAAGTTAAATTTAGAAATTACGTCCAGACTTGTTATAGCCATATTTTTCAACAAAATGCTCACGGAATTCCAAAAGATTATCATCCATGATAGCCTGACGAACCTGCTTCATGAGGTTGAGCAAGAAGTAAAGGTTATGGTAACTTGTCAAGCGGATACCAAAGGTTTCATCAGCCTTGAGCAAGTGACGAAGATAGGCACGGGTGTAGTTCTTACATGTGTAGCAATCACACTCTGGATCAAGTGGTGTGAAGTCCTCAGCAAACTGGGCATTCTTGACAACCAAACGTCCTTGGCTAGTCATACAAGTACCATTACGAGCGATACGCGTCGGCAAGACACAGTCAAACATATCTACCCCACGAATCACCCCATCAATCAAGCTATCTGGCGCTCCTACCCCCATCAAGTAACGAGGTTTATTTTCAGGAAGAAGTTGGGTCGTAAAGTCCAAAACTGCATTCATCTCCTCATGGGTTTCTCCAACGGCTAGTCCACCGATAGAGTAGCCTGGGAAGTCCATGCTGACAAGGTCTTGAGCTGACTGACGACGAAGGTCTTCAAATCCTGCCCCTTGTACAATCCCAAATAAACCTTGGTCATGTGGACGACGGTGAGCTTTCAAGCCACGTTCAGCCCAACGACTGGTACGTTCGATTGATTTTTTTACATAATCATAGGGTTGATAAAATTGAGGGCACTCATCAAAGGACATCATGATGTCTGAACCTAAATTATTTTGGATAGAGATGGCCTTTTCTGGTGACAAGAACATCTTAGAACCATTGAGGTAATTCTTAAACGTTACCCCTTCTTCTGTGATATTACGGCTATCTGCTAGAGAATACACTTGGAAACCACCACTATCTGTTAAGATTGGTTGATCCCAGTTCATGAACTTATGCAGCCCCCCAGCACGGGCAATGAGTTCGTCACCTGGTCGAAGCCACAAGTGATAAGTGTTGGACAGGATTATTCCCGACCCCATCTCTTTCAATTCTTCAGGAGACTGAGTTTTTACCGTCGCTTGAGTTCCGACCGGCATAAACATAGGCGTTGGAAAAGTTCCATGGGGTGTAATAATCTCCCCAAGACGAGCTCCTGTGTGTTTTTCTTTTTTAATCAATCGATATTTGATTGGTGAATCTGACATTTTTTACCTCCGAAGCTGGGAAAGACAGTCCCAGTTCTTACTTTGTGCCCAAGGGCATACTGTATGATTCTATCAAAAAAAACAGGAACTGTCACGAACTATGGTATAATGAAAGAATGAAGTACCCAAAAATTAATTTAAAAGAAGTTCGCCAGCAGGCTAGACAATTTCAAGCTGAACACCCACGTCTGCTGCTTGTCTTTTTATTGCCAAGTATTCTCTTGATTCTATCGAGCTTCATCAGACCTTTATCCCTTCTCGACGAGGGCATTCTTGAACAGTCCTTCTTGAGTTTTCTAGGGATCACAATCCAATCTGCTCTCTTTCCGATTGCCGTTGGATTTACAAGCTCCATTATCCTAGCTGGTGCTCTCTTTACTACCATTAATCTTTACAGAATTTCTGAGATAGAGCTTTCCTTTAAAGATAGCCTGTCCTTGCTTGACAACCGCTTCTTTACCCAGACATTTCTAACTCTATTGCTCAAGCGTTTCTATCTCTTTTTATGGAGCATTCCTAATCTTTTTGGAGTCTACTTGCTCTTTTATAGCAGCGCTATGGCTCGTAAATTTGTGGAACTTCATCCCGAATTCCCATCTGTCGACGTGACAAATCCAGATATCGAACACTTCCTACTTACTTTCGCGCTCTACTTCTTTGGTAGTGTCCTTGTAATGATTTTAGGAACTATTCTCTATCTGCCACAATATTATGCCTATTCCCAAGTTGAACTGCTCTTATGTGACACCCTTGCAATCGGGATTGCTAAACCAAGTCGTGTGCTACATACCAGCCGCTTTCTCATGAAAGGCTATAAGTTTCAACGCTTCGTCCTTGATTTACAGCTACTTCCATGGTATCTCCTTATCTGGATAAGCTTTGGAATTGCAAGTATTTCTATCTTCCCTTATATCTACAGTAGCCAAATCTTCTTCTATCAAAGGTTACTTGAAATCAAGCGGAGAAAAGTTTAAGATCAGTTATTAAAAACCAGCACCTTCATAGAAAGTGCTGGTTATTTTTATTTTAATAAGAGGATGCTCAAAAGAGTTAAGATTGCTGGACCACCTTGCTTGAGAATGATTTTTTTATCTGCAGTTAAGGCACCATAGGTCGCTGCTCCTATGACAAATAAAACAAAGATTGTTACGATTTCTAAGCTATGTGAGAAATAAATTCCGTAAATAAGAAACACCCTAATCAAGGCATTATAAATTCCTTGGTTTTTAAACAGTGAGGTGACAGATGGTCGTGCTAATTCTTCCTTGTTCATATTAAAGACACGGCTGGTTGCGTCTGATTGGGTTGCGATACTTTCCAAATAAAAAATATAAAAATGCTCGAGGGCAACGATAGTTGCTAAGATAGTAGTAATGATTGACATCGTTTTCTCCTTAAAATTCTATTTTTTCTAAACCTGAGACTAGTTTTGTTAGTAAAGTTATCAGCTCTCTCTGCTCAGTTGTCGATAAAATGCTCTCCATCTGTTCCTTCACTCGCAAGTGATGTTTAGGCGGATTGACCAAGAGTTGATTCTTGGCTTCTTGGGTTAATTCAACTAAAACTTCCCGCTGATTGATCGGATTACGCTTACGACTGACATAACCTTCTGACTCCAGTATCTTAAAATGGCGGGTCAAGGCTGCTTGGTCAATCCGTAACTTCTCCTGAACAGCAATTTGTGTACAAGGTGATTTTTGTAGTAAAAACTGCAGGATTTGATAGCGGGTCAAACTAATTCCCAATTGTTTTTCAAAAAGTTGAGTGATCGTTTGATCTGTTAAATGGAGCTGGTACAGTAATTCATGCATTTTTAGTATTTTCTCCTTTTGTAAATATTTGATTTATCAATAATTGACTTATCAAGTCTACTACAAATAAATTGACGATGCAAATCTTTTGCTCACTCCGAAAAAAGCCTCTTGGTTTCAATCCCAAAAGGCTATTTTTTTATATTCCTAGATAAAATCCAGCGCTAACCTACCAAATCTGCTCGAAGGATTTCTCCCTCTTTATCGATGACAACTTCGATAGCATGGCCTGCAAAAATTTCCTCGCTATCATCATAGTAGAGAGTCAATTCCCCATCTTCGTTGATCGATAGTTCACTCAAGGAAAGTGAGTTGGTAAAATACTCTTCTGTTAACTCCACATCATTTTCATCTGAATCAATCCAGTCTTGAGCTGTTTCCCACAGTTCTTTGACGATATAGTCTTTAATCTTAGCATCTTGAACTTGGAAAGATCCCATAAATTTCTTTAAATCATCGAAAGAACTTGGAGGAAGACTTTCATCTGCACCCGCATCAAACATAGCATGAATCTTACCGCCTTCATAGGTGATGAAGCCTTCAAACCAAGAATATGCTCTATTTAGGGTGAACTCCCCAATAGCGTCTCGAATGATAACAGGTTTCTGGTAGGTTTCAATCAAGGTCTCTAACCTAGCATCCGTAGATTGGTCATCTAGGTATTCCAGCAAGCGGTAGCAATTGTTCGCCACTTCTGACATATAAGGCTCTAACTCCATGAAGGGACGTTTTTGACACTTAATGCGGTGAATTTTGTAGGGTTCAAAACTAAAGCCCCAATGCTTTTCTTTAAATTCTTCCGGAGTCAGGAGCCATTCCAAACGTCCTTCAAGTTCAGAAAAGTCCTGAGTTTCGACATTGACACTAGCTTTAAAATGAACGGACGGCATTAGACATCCATCTTTTAAAGAAGCAGCCCCATTTACATTTTGGAGGGTAAAAATCAAGAGCTCAACAATTTCTCCACAAAATTCCTGTTCAAAATCATCTCTTGTTTTCTCAAATGGGGGTTTTAATCGGTTTGTCATTCTTATCATCCTTTCGCTCTATGCTTAAAATCGTTAGTGTAGCTTTGTATCCGCTTACATTATATCGTGTTTTAAATTTTATTTCACTTATAAAGTGTGTCATAACAAAAAAAGAAGCGGAAACTCAAGTTCCCAACTTCTCATTATTCTTAGTTCATCGATACGTGTACGTGGTCATAGTGGTTTTCTGTAACGCTTCCACGATCTGGCATTGGATTCCAAGTGTAGGCTGGTCCGTATTTGCTATCAAATGGTGCGTAGAAACGTTGTTTCCAGATGATGTAACTGATGCCACGGCTAGCCATATTTTGGATAGCATAATCTGCAATTTGGTCACCTAGGGCTGAACTTACTGGAACCATAAAGTCAATAGCAAGACCTTTTCCGTGATCCCCACTATCTCCTGGGCGGTAACCACTAAATGATGTGATACCGAACAAGTTAGCTACTTCTTCTTTAAAGGCAGCCGTTTGTGGTTGTAGACCTGCATTTTCTGATTTTGAAGCTGCAATACTTGCATAATCAGGAGCGGCTGGCGCTGTATAAGTTGCTGATGCACCTTGACTTGGTTCAGCTTGATAAGTTGCTGGAGCTGACTGAGCTTCTGTTACTTCTTCAGTAGTAGCTTCTGTTGTAGTTGTCTCCTCAACTGTAGTCGTTGTTTCTTCAACAGTTGTAGTTGGTTCAGCAACTGTAGTTGTTGGTTCAGCGATCGTAGTTGTTTCCTCAACAGTAGTTGCTGTTTCTTCGACGGCAGATGTTTCTGCTGCAGCCTCTGTAGTAGTATCTACTACTGTTTCTTCTGCTGGTGTTGCAGTTTCTGTTGTTGCATCCTCACTAGCTTGTGAATCTGTTGTTTCTGCTACAACCTCTGTTTCTTCAACTGGTTGAGTCAAATCTTCAACTTTTACAGTTTGATCATCAACAGTGACTTGGTTGTTTGTCAAATCTGCTGTCGCAGTTGTTCCTTCACCACTGTTTTCTTGAGGTGTGTATACTTCAACTTCTGTTACTTCTTCATCTTCGTTAACAGTTGTAGTAAGAACTGTCTCAGGGAAAATCAAATCAATATTGCTGATCTTGTTCAAGTTAGCAAGGACATTTAAGTCTACTCCCAAAGCTTCTGCAATTGTACTTAGGGTATCTCCGTACTTAATTGTATAACTTGTTTTATTTTCGCTTTTAGCAACATCGTTTTGAATTTGCTCTACTGTACGTGGCGACCATGCAATTTCCTCTGCTTGAGCTGCCAAAGAAGGGGCAAGTGATAAAGCTACTGTTGATGCTAAAATAATTCTTATCTTCATACTATTCAAACTCCTTTTCAAATGTAGTACCTGTCTATCATAACACAAAGAAAAAATTAAAAAAGCCCTTTTGGGGCTATTTAACAGAACTGTACATTCGTTGTAACAAATCAAATTACTTGAAATAGTTTGTTAGTTTCTTGTCATCAAGCTGACACATTCTTCCTAAAAAACTCTAGAAAGAAAGCGAGCTAATATCTTCTAAATGCTCTATCTGTTGATTACAAGCTGCGGGAGAGGCAAGGAAATTGATACTCTGGATGCCACTGTTTTGAGCAAAATCGATATCCAAAGTTCTATCTCCTATATAATAGGTCTGTTCTGGATCCAAGTGGTATTTATCGATGAGGTAGGTAGCTGCTTCTGGACTTGGTTTACGAGCAAAACCGCTCTGGCTTGTCAAAATTTCTGTAAAATAAGAATCCAATCCTAGATCACGTAAAATGGTAAAGGCATTGTCTCCTTTATGAGTATAGACAAATTGCTGAATTCCTTGCTGATCTGCCCAAGCTAGAACCTCACGTGCACCTGGCATCAAGACGACTTGGGCATTTTTTTCAGCCAAGCTCTGAGCACGAACTTGATTGAGGAGCCCTACATCTAGTCCTCGCTCTTTTGCCACTTGCTCCAATAAATCCTGGACAGAATATTTCAAGATAAAAGCTCTAACTTCTTTCTTATTATAAGGAAGAGAAAACTGACGATAGGTTTCCTCAATTCCTGCTAAAATGGCTTCATAAGAATCCAGTAAGGTTCCATCCAAATCCCAAATAAAAGCTGTTTCTTGCATTTCTTATCCTTTCGATGTCATATAAACTTGATAACGATAGCGTAGGAACATCCAACGGAAACCATTATCCAAAAGCGTCCCTGCCCAGATACCAGGCAAGCCCCAACCAAGAACAATTCCCATCAGGTAGCCTGTTCCGATACGGATACACCACATCCCGATACTTGTTGCATAAAAGGGGAGGCGAGCATTTCCCAAACCCTGCCAGATAGCTGTATAAATGACTGTCCCCGTCGTCATTGGAGTCCCTAGTAGAGAGAACAGCGTCACCAAAACACTGGCTTCAATAGCCACAGGATCACTGGTGTAGAGGTAACTTAGTGGGGTTCCGAGAGCATAGATACTAAGCGTCAAGGGCAACATGAGAAAGAGGGATAGCCAAAAAGTTTGCCTACTGAGCTTGTCCACCCTTGCCCAATCATTCTCCCCTACTGCTCGTGCCACCTGCATTACTGTTGCCGTCGCGACACCAAAAGCAGGCATGTAGTTAAATTGAGTCAAGACTTCACCAATCGCGTTTCCCGCAACTGCCTCTGTCCCAAAGGAAACAACCAAGGCAATAATGACAACATCTCCAGCTCGCATCATGAGACGCTCTCCCGCTGCAGGTAAAGCCAAGTTTAGCAAGTCTTTATCCAGTCCAAACCTTGGCCTCGTATATGGAAGTTTTAATTGTGACCACAAAATCACAACCCCGACCAAACGAGATAGAATGGTTCCCCAAGCTACACCAGCAATGCCCATATCAAGGATAAAAATAGCCATACTTGAAAAGACAATATTCAAGGCATTGGACAAGAGACTCACATAGAGGGGGAGACGAGGATTATGGGTAGCACGAATCAAGGCACCCAGACTAGTCATCAAGCCCAAGAGGACAATTGTCCCACCAACTAAAGCTAGGTATAGTCCACCACTCTCAGCTACAGCCGTTTCTGTCCCCAAAAGACCTATCATCTCTTGTCCTGCAAAGATGGACAAGGCTCCTAAAAATAAACTCAAGAGTAGGGTGATTTTGAGTGCTTCTGTCACATGGTAGGCCAGTCTAGACTGGTCCTTCTGCCCCAAACTTTTTGAAATGACGCTTGAAATCGCAGCTCCTAGAGCAATAAAAATTGCCTGGTAAATGGTGATAATATTGCTCGCTACAGATACACCCGAAATGGCTATCAAACCTAGATGGGCCACCAGATAACTATCCACCATTCCCATGAGCATCTGCAAGAAATTTTCACCCATGGCTGGCAGGGCTATGTTGAGAATATCTTTATATTTCTTAAACAATCCTTCCTCCTGATGAAAAGAAACTCAGTTAGTTTCCCAACCGAGTTTACTTCCTCTGTTTTAAAGTCCTAGATAAGATTCTACTGCAGTCTGCATCTCTGCTGCTGCAACAGTTGTCTTGTGACGAACTGGAGCTGTTTCAAGGCCATCAACTGCTGGTGGCACTGCTACTCCTGAAATTTCATGTAATTGAGCCAAGGCTTCAAAGTCGCTAAGACCTGATTGTCCAGTTACAGCTTCCACCGCAACCACTGGGAATTTGTAAGGACTAGCTGTTGATGCAATCACTGTCTTGGTCGCATCACCAGTCGCTGCTTGGTATTTTTTATAAACTGCTGAAGCAACCGCTGTATGAGGATCCTCAATGTAAGAATCAGCCTCATAGACACGCTTAATTTCTGCTGCGGTCTCTGCTTCTGTTGCATACTCTGCCGCAAAGAGGTCCAAAATCTCTGTATCAAAGTCTGTCAATTCATACTGACCTTGAGTGTTCAAGGCATTCATGAGTTCCGCTGTCTTTTCAGCATCATTTCCCAAAAGATGGAAAATCAAGCGCTCCAAGTTTGAAGACACCAAGATATCCATAGATGGGCTAGTGGTCACTTTAAATTCACGCTTCTTGTCATAAACACGAGTTTTAAAGAAATCTGTCAAGACATTGTTGTCATTTGAAGCACAGATTAGCTTGCCGACTGGTAGGCCGATTTGTTTGGCGTAAAAGGCAGCCAAGATATTTCCAAAGTTTCCTGTCGGTACGGTAAAGTTAACCTTGTCACCAGCCACAATCTCGCCAGTTTTAACAAGCTGAGCGTAGGCATAAACATAGTAGACAATTTGTGGTACCAAACGGCCAATATTCATAGAGTTGGCTGATGAAAATTGGAGCTTGTTTGCTGCCAATTTCTCGCGAAGGGCCACATCGTTGAACATATGCTTCACATTTGTCTGAGCATCATCAAAGTTTCCATCAATGGCGATAACATGAGTGTTGTCCCCAGTTTGAGTGGTCATTTGCAACTCTTGCACCTTGCTGACACCGTCTTTTGGATAAAAGACGATGATTTCAGTGCCTGGAACATCTGCAAATCCAGCCATGGCAGCCTTCCCAGTGTCCCCAGATGTTGCTGTCAAGATGACAATCTTGTTTTCCAAGCCATGTTTCTTAGCAGCTGTCGTCATAAAGTATGGCAAGATGGACAAGGCCATATCTTTAAAGGCAATAGTTGAACCGTGGAAAAGTTCCAAGTTGTATTGGCCATCGAGTTTAACAAGAGGAGCGATAGCTGGAGTGTCAAACTTGCTGTCATAGGCATTGTTGATACAGTAGTCCAACTCCTCTGCTGTAAAGTCATCCAAGAAGGCTGACAAGACAAGCTTGGCCACTTCTTGGTAAGAAGCATCTTTCAATGTATCAAAATCCAAATCTACCTTTGGATAGCTAACTGGAGTAAATAAACCTCCATCTGTTGCCAAACCTTGCAAAATTGCTTGACTGGCTGTTACGGTATTTTTCGCATCACGCGTTGATTGATAAACTAATGTCATAAATCTCTATCCTTTATCTATAGTCTCATCCATTATAACATGATTTTTCAGAAAATTCTCCCTTTATAAGAAAATTATAGAGTCATTTCTTCTTTTAAAGGCTCTAAGTAGGTCATTTCACTTTGACCTCTCATCTCAAGACCTTGCTCTGCTATCGCTAGCAAGTCTTTGGAAAAACGTACAATCCCAGCTTTTTCCTCGTCTGTGAGCTGCTTCTTAGAAAATTGTCGTCTCAAAGACTTGTAATCACGACCAAAACTTTCAAAGAAAGGAGCTGTTTCTAGGTAAGCTTCAAGCTTGTCTAAATTCACCAAAAGTCCCAAGTGAAAGGCTGCCGAAGCAAAAGTGCGGTCTAGGGGTTGTGTACAAACACTCCGAAATTCGACTGTTCCTCGAGTTGTTAAGTCTTGGAATTGATAACTACGGTGCGTTTGAAAATCCTTTTCTTGAGGGACAAGCAGAGTCTCTTTCCCATTTAAAGTATAAGCATGAATCTCATCAGTAGCTAGGTAATCTCTAGCACGAATCGGAGAAAAATAGTAGGTTTCTCCATCTCGTTCTGCTGTGAAAATCGCAGAGTGGTCTAGATAATCAAAGAAATCATCCTCATCTTTGAAGAGTTTTGAATTGACACCAACGTTCTCTGGATAAATCCCATGCATAGAGTCTTCCCAAAAAATATCTCGTGAAATCTGAGTATCCCAGTCTGCTCCCGAAAACTCAGAATTGGCAAATAAGTAAGCTTTTGCTGCTTCAATCTGAGTGAAAGCATTAATGACACGTAGGTAGTTAGCAGTCGATACATCCAACTGAACTTGACTCCCACAGATAAAGGCTCCATATTGTGGGAAGTCATGCAAATTAACTATCTCTTGGCGACTTCCCATATGTAGGTAATCCATCAGCATCTGGTAGCGTGGATAAGCCACCGGTCGATTGTCATTCTGATCCCAGTTTGGATGAATCCCCCAACCCTGAATAGCATGATCCTTTTCGCCTAGCCTTTCCTGAATGACCTTCATATAAGCTTGAAATCGTCCTTCGACCTCTTGGATTTTCTGGGCTCTACCAAAGGCAAACTCCAAGGTCGTGTAGGAAACCTCAAATAGAATCCGATCCTGACTCATTGGTTCTACAAGTTGAATCGGATTTCCGTCCTGGTCCTCTTTTTCAACTTCCAGGCTGAGAGCATCCACTAAAAATCGCATCAAGTCCTTGGTGACTTCAATATCTGTGGATTTCCCTTTCGTGTGTACGATAGGAAACTCCAACTCAATACCAATGTAGAGTTCTGGATTTTCTTTGATATTTTTTAAATAACGTTTTTTCAATAACTGAACAGAAGGGGACATATATACCTCTCACTCTAAATTCTCTTACTAGAAACATCAATTGCTTTCTATATTATACCAAAAAACTCTATGAGAACTTGACCGAAAAACGACTTTCAACAAATTGTTAATTACTTTGAAGTTTTATACTAATTTTCCCATGCAAGATTTTATGAAATCTCGAAAAGTATCGATATATCAATATCTTCAAAAACAAACTTCCCCCTTACATTCTTAGGATTTATTATAAGTAGTTGATTTTTTGCTGAAAACGGTTTATACTTAAAGAGTCTTAAAGTTTTCTTAAACTACAAGTCAAACATTTTATAAGGAGGAATGACAATAATGAGTATCGGAATCATTATTGCGAGCCACGGTGAATTTGCCGCGGGTATTCATCAGTCAGGATCTATGATCTTTGGTGAACAAGAAAAGGTTCAAGTTGTAACCTTTATGCCAAACGAAGGTCCAGATGATTTATACGCCAAATTCAACAATGCTGTGGCTGCATTTGACGCAGAAGATGAGGTTCTAGTCTTGGCTGACCTTTGGAGTGGTTCTCCATTTAACCAAGCTAGTCGCGTAATGGGAGAAAATCCTGAGCGTAAATTTGCCATCATCACTGGACTTAACTTGCCGATGTTGATCCAAGCCTACACAGAGCGTCTTATGGACGCGAATGCTGGAGTGGATAAAGTCGCTGCGAACATCATTAAAGAAGCTAAAGATGGCATCAAGGCTCTTCCAGAAGAGCTAAACCCAGCTGAGGAAGTTGCAACTGCTGCAGCTGCTCCTGTAGCCCAAGCTGCTATCCCAGAAGGAACAGTTATCGGAGACGGTAAATTGAAAATCAATCTTGCTCGTCTTGACACACGTCTTCTTCACGGACAAGTTGCAACTGCTTGGACACCAGATTCAAAAGCAGACCGTATCATCGTTGCTTCAGATAACGTTGCAAACGACGAATTGCGTAAAGAGTTGATCAAACAAGCTGCTCCTAACGGAGTGAAAGCTAACGTTGTTCCAATCAAAAAATTGATTGAGGTTGCAAAAGATCCTCGTTTTGGTAACACACACGCCCTTATCTTGTTTGAAACACCTCAAGACGCCCTTCGTGCTATCGAAGGCGGTGTGCCAATTAAGACTCTTAACGTTGGATCAATGGCTCACTCAACTGGTAAAACAATGATCAACAACGTATTGTCAATGGACAAAGACGACGTTGCTACATTTGAAAAAATGCGTGATCTTGGTGTTGAATTTGACGTACGTAAAGTACCAAACGACACTAAAAAAGATTTGTTTGACTTGATTAGCAAAGCTAACGTTCAATAATTAACATTAAATAGAAAAGGAATAAAACCATGTCAGATATTTCAATCATTTCTGCTATCTTGGTTGTAGTTGTTGCCTTCTTCGCAGGTCTTGAAGGTATCCTCGACCAATTCCAATTCCATCAACCAATCGTAGCATGTACCCTTATCGGTCTTGTAACTGGTAACCTCGAAGCAGGGGTTATGCTTGGTGGATCACTTCAAATGATCGCCCTTGGTTGGGCTAACATCGGAGCTGCCGTAGCTCCTGACGCGGCTCTTGCTTCTGTTGCTGCTGCAATTATCATGATCAAAGGTGGTAACTTTACTACTGAAGGTATCGCAGTCGCAACTGCAACTGCAATCCCTCTTGCCGTAGCTGGACTTTTCTTGACTATGATCGTTCGTACAATCTCAGTTGGTTTGGTTCACACTGCAGATGCTGCTGCTAAAGAAGGAAACATTGCAGCTGTTGAACGCGCTCACTACTTTGCCCTTGCTCTTCAAGGTCTACGTATTGCTATCCCAGCTGCACTCTTGCTTGCAATGCCAACTGAAGCAGTTCAAGGAGTATTGGAACTTATGCCAGAATGGCTTAAAGGTGGTATGGCTGTCGGTGGTGCCATGGTCGTTGCCGTTGGTTACGCTTTGGTTATCAACATGATGGCTACTCGTGAAGTATGGCCATTCTTCGCTATCGGTTTTGCTCTTGCAGCAATCTCTCAATTGACTTTGATTGCCCTTGGTGTCATCGGTGTTGCCCTTGCCTTCATCTACCTCAACCTTTCTAAACAAGGTGGAAACGGTGGCGGAGGAGCTGCAACTTCTAACGATCCAATCGGTGATATCCTAGAAGACTACTAGAAAGGGGAACAATCATGGCTGAAAAAATTCAATTATCAAAATCAGATCGCCAAAAAGTTTGGTGGCGTTCACAATTCCTTCAAGGTTCATGGAACTACGAACGTATGCAAAACTTGGGTTGGGCTTACTCTTTGATCCCAGCTATCAAGAAACTTTACACTAAAAAAGAAGACCAAGCCGCTGCTCTTGAGCGCCACCTTGAGTTCTTCAACACTCACCCATACGTAGCTGCTCCAATCATGGGAGTTACTCTTGCACTTGAAGAAGAACGTGCAAACGGTACTGAAATCGATGACGCTGCTATCCAAGGTGTTAAAATCGGTATGATGGGACCCCTTGCTGGTATCGGTGACCCAGTCTTCTGGTTTACAGTACGTCCTATCCTTGGTGCCCTTGGTGCATCACTTGCTGCAACTGGTAACATCGTTGGTCCACTTCTCTTCTTCTTTGGATGGAATGCAATTCGTATGTCTTTCCTATGGTACACACAAGAGTTTGGTTACAAGGCTGGATCTGAAATCACTAAAGACATGTCTGGTGGTATCTTGAAAGACATCACTAAAGGGGCTTCTATCCTTGGTATGTTCATCCTTGCCGTTCTTGTACAACGTTGGGTTTCTATCAACTTCACTGTCAATCTTCCAGGTAAACAATTGGCAGAAGGTGCTTACATCAACTTCCCAGAAGGCGCTGTTACAGGTGGAGAATTGAAGGGTATTCTTGGTCAAGCACTTAGTGGTTTGAGTTTGGATAGCGTTCAACCACAAACGCTTCAAGGTCAGTTGAACTCATTGATCCCAGGATTGATGGGACTTCTCCTTACTTTCCTTTGCATGTGGTTGCTTAAGAAAAAAGTATCTCCAATCACAATCATCCTTGCACTCTTTGCAGTTGGTATCGCAGCTCGTTACTTCGGTATCATGTAATCTCGGTGAGAATATACAAACAAAAAAGAATCAGGTTTATCACCTGATTCTTTTGGCTCTTTGTCAAATAGTGTTGATGAAGAACCTAATGAAAAAAGAATCCAACAAAAATTGGACTACCTGTCTCCGGTTGAATACCGAAGACGGTAGCCCTAGGGTGTTTTTATTAAATTCTCACTTTTTGGGGTCAGTCCCTAAGCCTGATAGTAGTTTCTTGTTCATACTATTCCCCTTTAGTCATTTACTACTTTAAGTCCCATTGTTTTAGCTACTTCTTCTGCTTTTGATCCCTTAGGTGTATGAATTTCTACATCTGGGTTACAGTTATCTACAAAATAGAATATGTCTGTAATTTCTGTTACACTTGCTGGAATTGTAATGGATTTAATTGACTTTGTGCCCCAGAATACTAATGTTCCAATACTCTTTGTGCCTTCTGGGAAAGTTACTTCTTCAAGAGAACTACATCCATTGAAGATATCATCTTCTACTGTTTCTATTGACTTACCTAAGTATACATACTTTAGAGCACCATCAATCGCAAATGCAGCTTTCGATAGATAACGTACTGTATCTGGTAGAACGATTGCCTCACAGTTCTTTAGGTTTGCTAGACCACGTTCTCCAATTGCGATAACAGGTTTACCTTTGATTTCCTTTGGTACACGAACAACCTTGTCATCGGAAGTACAACTATAGATAACATAACCTTCTTGCCATTCATCATATGTGAAGTACTTTTCATCTGTCTCTGGGAAGTCTTTGAAGTTCTTCTCAGTTACTTCAGAGTTGTTTGTTGTAGTTGTTGTGTTTTTTTCAGTTTCCTTTGTTTCGTTTGTAGATGTACTTGTTGTAGTGTCTTGTTTTGGTTCTTTAGGTCCACAGCCTACTAAACCTGATAAGAGTATTGCTGCACATAAGCCTGATAATAGTTTCTTGTTCATTATTTCTCCTCCTAATATTTTATGAATATATTAATACCTATATGTTATAAGATGTAGATATTCTTGCTAATATCAAATATTTCTATTTAATCTTCCTATAAATATACGCATGTTAATATATTAATATCTTTAAGTATTTATAACTATAGTTCCTTAATTTTCCCAGTAAAAAACGAAAGGCACCACAAGTTATTTATATGTTTTCTTTAAACGATTCATGTACTTCTGTCGCAACTTCTCGCCCGTCTTTAATTGCGGTTGCGATAGATTGAGGACCTAAATATGCATCACCTGTTATTATTTATTTCTATTGTATTCTGATGTTGACCGAAAATCAAATTTTTACCTTTCATCTAGAACACTAAAGTCTACTTTTGTTCAATTGCTGCAACGACAAGATCACATGGAATAATATGTTCACTACCTGCCACTTCATGCGTTAATCTTCTTCCACTTTCATCTGATTCACCAAGTTCCATTGTAATAACCTTTACACCAGTTACTTTCCCACTCTCATCACGCAATACTTCTTTAATATTCTCTAAGAAATGGAATGTAACACCTTCATTGTGTGCATCTTTGATTTGTAGTATAGCTTCTAGTATATTGTTCATATGGTCATCATCCTTTTGTTTTAGGTTTAGGCGCTTTTAATATAATGGATGTTGGCCTTTTTGTATACACTAAAATAGGGTTGGTGGAAAATTTCCATCAACCCTAAAAATTATAGAACCACACAAAACCCTGACCAGAGATGGTCAGGGTTTTGTATTTCAAAAATTATTCTGTAAATTCTATAGTTACTTTTACTTCAGAATCCATTGAAGAAAATATTGTTTTATAATAATTGATTGCAGATTCTTTAATTTCACTCTTAAATTTATCTAAATACTCTGCTTGTTTATCACTAGAAAGTTGGTTTGTGACCAATTTCCCAGTATCAACATCTTCTGTAGTCCCACTTAATAACTCTCCATGACTATCATATAAATCATAAGGATCATCTTTTGAAAGTTCAACACCAATTACTTCCAATTTTGGAACAATAACCTTATATTCTTTTTCGCTTATTTGTTCAACCTTTACACTACTTTTAATTCCAAATTTAGCGTTATAATTTAAAATTACTAATGCTGCTTTTTTAGAGAACGGCACATCAAACCCAAAAACTTGAGTTGTTTTTGTTTCAGAAATAATTTCATTAATTCCCGCATTCAAAAATACAACTTCATTCACTTTTTCAATACTTTCGATATTAATTGACGATTTGACTTCTGATTTATGTTCCTTAGGTAAGAAAAATAGCACTCCAATAGCTATAATAGCTATTAATACCAGATTCAATAGAACACTAAACTTATTAAATTTCTTCTTTAATATAGACAAGATAAAAAAACCTCACTTTAAATAATCTATCTAAATTTTACACATTCTAAAGAAAACAGTCAATATTTTTTCGTACTATCTTCTAAAATTAATTGTGCCTATTAAAAATGAAATTAGTTTGTTGCATTTGATTATATTTTTTGAACACCAAATCCATTTAAAATTGAGTGCTATTTTGAGCACTAAAAAAGGGCTCTTTGTCAAATAGTGTTGATGAAGAAATTTAGGAAGGGATTAAGCAACTAATTGTTGCTTAATTCCTTTTTGTTTTGGGCCAAACATTTTTGTTATTAAAATAATCCTATTTCTAAAATAGTAATAGTTTCTAAAGCCGTAGGCATTTCTTTTAAGCACTTTTATTTTATTGTTTATTCCTTCAATAGGGCCATTTGTTCTAGTTGGATACTCACAAGTATTTTGAATATATGGCAAGTAAGTCATAAGAGTCTTTAATACTCTTTTTAAACCAGGAGATAGGTCTAATTGCGTAGCTGCTTCAATCGTTTCCTTGAATTCTATATAATCTCTATCCTGTATACATTCACGAGGTGAATGTACAACCTCATAATCATTTTTTAGAGATGGATTGTTTTCTAAGATATAATCTACGATTCCTTTACTTGTTATGAAGCTTTCAAAAAGCTTATAACGATTATATTTATAGTTCTGAAGTTCATTAGGGTTCTTTAAAATTAACTTCCAATAATGTTTTAACTTTCGATATAATTTAGGATTTTTATAACGATGCTGATTCATGACACGTACCCGAGTTCGATTTAATTCTCTATTTAAGGCTTGTACGATGTGAAAAGGATCAATGATAATTTTAGCGTTAGGAAACATTTCTTTTATTAATTGAATGTACGGTAAGTACATGTCGATTGAGATAGTTTTTACCTTTAATCTTGTCTTAGTCTCAAAACGATGAAAATATTGTTTTAAACTGTAAGATTTTCTATCACGTACAACATCGACCAGCTTGTGTGTAGTGCTATCACAAATAATGAAGCTCATATTACTATCGGAAGCTTTGACGGATTTAAATTCATTAAAACACAAATGTTCAGGGAAATCATGTAATGGTTTAATCGTTAATAATCGTGCTGTATCATCTATGATACGTCTTACAGTATGAACTGAAACATTTGATTCTTTTGAGATATATATTTCAGATACTGTTTCACTTATTTTTGCCTTAATTTCATTTTTTAATCGTTTCGAAATATGACAATGTTTTTCTACAATGCGACTAGCATCTGCGGTAAATGAAGAACTACATTCTCTACAGAGAAATCTTTGCTTGCGTAGATTTAAGTAGGCCGGAAGGCCTGAAACAGAACAGAGAGTGATACGAGAAGTTTTCGTTCCGTTTTTAACGATATTGTTATTTTGGCTAACACACCCACAAACAGTACAAAATTCTGGTTTATGCGTATATGTAGCTGAATAAAATAAAGATTTTCCCTTTTTAAATATCTTCTCTTGAACTTTATCATCCCAAATAATGTTTTTATCTTTGATTTGTAGTGTAGCTTCTAGTATATTGTTCATATGGTCATCATCCTTTTATTTTAGGTTTAGGCGCTTTTAATATAATGGATGTTGGCCTTTTTGTATACACTAAAATAGGGTTGGTGGAAAATTTCCACCAACCCTAAAAATTATAGAAACATTCTTTTTATATCTCATTTATTCTGCCAAGGCACCCATTGGATCCCATGGTGCAAGGACGATTGGTTCTGCTTCGTAAGCAGCTCGTTCTTCTGCTGTTAGTAATTCCTTACGAACAACAATTTGGTAAGTGTATTCGTCCATCCAAGCATCTGAAGCAACAAAGTAACCATCGGTACCAACCTTGTCTCCCCATGAGTTTTCAACTTTCCACTTGACTGATTTACCGTTTTCGTCCACATCAACACCTGTCAAGACCATGGCGTGAGTCATCAAGCTTTCGCTGTAATCCAAACGTCCAGCCTTGTCTTGAGTGAGTTTAATGTCCATGCTTGATTCAAAGTCATAAACATCTGTCGCAAGGATTCCTGCTTTACGGTTGCTGAGCTGACCGACATCTGAACCAAACCAAACAGTTTCACCTGTTTGCATTTGAGCAATCGCTAATTCTTTCAAGCGCTCCATCGGTACGTTAATGTAACGAACTGCACGGCTACCAACGACATTTCCCAACATTTCAACTGTGTATGATTTACCGTATGGTTTATCAGCAGTTGGAGCATTGATCACAGAAACGTAGTCTTCTAGTGGAAGATCGACATATTTCTTGTAAAACTCTTGTGGAGTGATGCCTTTTTCGCTTTGGTAGTTATTGTCTTTATCACGATAAGCAAAGTCAAATTTACGCGGTGGGAGGCCTAGTGACATTGCAAGGAAGTTAAAGATTTCTTGCAAGAGATCTTCTTTCTTAGTCTGAACAGTCGCTTGATCCGCACCTGAAGCTAATAGATCTCGCAAGATTTGAGCATCTTGACGAAGCAATTTGTTAAGGATTGCATTGAGCTCACGGCTACTGCTAGATGAGATAGATTCAGGATACACTGATTTAGGTACGACACCGTATTTTTCAAAGAGAGAAACTACCATATCCCATTGTCCGCCATCTTGTTGTGGAGTTTGGAGTAGGAAGCTAACCTTGCGGCTAGTCAATTCTTGATCTGCAGTCGCAATCACTTGCTCCAAGAACCAGTTAGACTTTTCATACTTGTCCCAGAAGAAGGTGTGCGCTTGTGACAATTCAAAGTTTTCAAGTTTGTATTGAGAGATGAGTTTGTGGCGGAAAGTATTGAGAGCCGCAAACATCCAGCAACGACCAGAAGCCTTCTGGTTAGTGACCTTGTCCTTAGTCAAGTCAAGCGAGAAAACAGGTGTATTGTCTACATGGCTTTGGCGACGCTCTAGGGCTGCAAAAATTCCATTGTGGCTAGCAGCATTTTCGATAGCTTGGTACTTTACATTTGCTTCATAGTTGGCAAATAATTTATCTGTAAATGATTCTTGAATCGCGTTCATAAAATCCTCCTTTTTTCTTACTGTCTATTATAACTCTTTTCACAAAGGAAGCAACCAAAAACTGAAAAAGGCAAGGATATTTTCCTCGCATTTTCCTAATATTTCATGGTGCTGCTATCACTAGCTGACACTTTCAAGCAAAGCTTCTAGTTCTTCCTTACTTAGGCGACGCCATTCCCCAGGTTTCAGATTTTCATCCAAGGTTAAAGTTCCCATAGTCAGACGTTGCAAGTCTACCACTTCCTTGCCACAATAGGCTACCATGCGTTTGACCTGGTGGAATTTCCCTTCTGCAATGGTCACACGAACCAGACTTTGATTCTTTTCTGCATCCATAGACACAAGCTCCAGCTTGGCAGGTTGGCAGGTAAAGTCCTTGAGCGGAATGCCCTTGGCAAATGTCTCAATGTCTTCATCCGTCATGATTCCATTGACTTGCGCCAGATAAGTCTTATCCACATGGCGTTTTGGTGAAAGAAGAGCATGAGCCAGCTGGCCATCATTGGTCAAGAGCAAGAGTCCATGCGTATCGATATCCAAACGTCCTACTGGGAAAACTTCCTTTGAACGAGCTAAGTCATCCAACAAATCCAGTACAGTTTTGTGTTTGGGATCTTCAGTTGCTGAAATAACACCCTGGGGCTTGTTCATCATGTAGTAAACAAACTCCTCGTAGTCTAACTTTTGCCCGTCAAAACAAATCTCGTCCGTGTCTTCATTGATTTGCAGTTTGGCAGATTTTTCCTTTTTGCCATTGACCGTCACGCGCCCAGCCTTTAGAAAGTTTTTGACCTCCGTCCGGCTTCCTACTGCACATGCAACTAAAAATTTATCTAATCTCATAGGGCTATTATATCATGAAATTTCTTGAACTAAGAACAAAAAAAGCCGCCTGATTGGGCGACTTAATTTTTTTATAGGGAGATTATTATGAAAAAGTTTTAGGAGTATAAGTTAAGTTCTTCTTAACTTATGAGGTAAGTATACAGCTCCTATCTTAAAGTTTCCTTAAGTATTTTTAATTGTGAGATTTTTCCATTTTTCTCGCCAGTTTTTCTTGGATAAACGCTGTTGATAGAGCTTCATTCGGTCTTGATTTTCTAAAAAATGAGGAGTTGGACGAACTTGAAAGTTCAAAATATCCTCCAAACCATAAGGCGCAAAGAGCTCTAAAGTTGCGCCAGCATGCAAGCGAAGTCCTACTGCCGTACAACGTTCAGGATATTTACTCATGGCATCGCAGGAATTTCTATACGGAGGCGTGTGGGGACTATGCTGATGCATATAGACTTGATTTTTCAATTCCCATTGATACTGAGGAAAGTCCTCTCTCAACTTGTTTTCTAGAGCTAGCGTTTCTTCGTAACTCACATCTGGGTCAAAGAAAATCACGTCCACATCTGTTTCACGGTCAAAGGCTGGCTTATCTGACAAGAGATTCCAGATAAAATTTCGGACCGATCCAGCCGCCAACCAGGAATCTTTCAACTCCAAGTCACGGATGATGGTCAGAATAGCCATTATATCAGGATTTTCTCTAAAAGATTCTACGATTTCAGCCTTATTTTTCAATATATTCATACCCTAAATGTTCATAAGCCTTGGCTGTCGCGACCCGTCCTGAACGAGTTCGCATGATAAAGCCTTTCTGGATCAGGTAAGGTTCATACATATCTTCTACCGTCTCACGCTCTTCAGCGATATTAACCGAAAGAGTACCTAGACCGACAGGACCGCCACCGTACATTTCAATCATGGTGCGGAGAATTTTCTGGTCCACATAGTCCAAACCTTCATGGTCTACATCCAGCATAGTCAAAGCCTTATCCGTAATCACATCATCAATCAAGCCATCGCCCATAATCTGCGCAAAGTCGCGCACGCGCTTGAGAAGACGATTGGCGATACGAGGAGTCCCACGGCTACGTAAAGCTAACTCCAAAGCTGCTTCATGAGTGATTTCCATCTCAAAAATATCTGCCGTCCGCTCGACAATCTCTGTCAAGTCATCATGGGTATAGTATTCCATGTGACCAGTGATCCCAAAACGTGCACGAAGTGGATTTGAAAGCATCCCAGCTCGTGTCGTCGCACCAATCAAGGTAAAAGGTGGCAAGTCTAGATGGACACTACGGCTAGCTTCTCCCGCACCAATCATGATGTCAATGTAGAAGTCTTCCATGGCACTATATAGCACCTCTTCTACCGACATGGGCAAGCGATGAATCTCATCAATGAAAAGAACATCTCCTGGCTCCAAGTCATTCAAAATCGCTACCAGATCACCGGCTTTTTCGATAACGGGACCAGACGTTTGTTTGAGATTGACTCCCAGTTCATTGGCAATAACAAAAGCCATGGTTGTTTTCCCGAGACCTGGAGGGCCAAACAAAAGAACATGGTCCAGCGCTTCATCACGCATTTTAGCCGCCTCGATAAAGATTTGAAGCTGATCCTTGACCTTGTCTTGACCGATATATTCACGTAAATATTGGGGACGGAGGGTACGCTCTACCAACTCCTCATCACCCATGATTTCATTATCTAAAATTCTACTCATGTTCCTATTATAGCAAAAATCTAGTAGACAAACAAAAAAGCCACCGAATTTGGTGGCTTCTTTAGGGAGATTATTATGAAAAAGAAAAGTTTAGGATTTCTATTAAATAAAGTTAGGAGGTCTTTACTTAATAACTATATGATATAAGACAATACTTAAAATTAGCTTAAGATTTTAAATCCATTATTAACAATTTTCTTGAACAGCTGTTTGACCTGCAATACGTCCAAACGTAAAGATATCCGTAAGTGAATTTCCTCCTAGACGGTTACCTGCATGAAGTCCTCCTGCAACTTCTCCAGCAGCATACAAACCAGGGATAATCTGACCTTTTTCATTTAAAACATGTGTTGAAGTATCAATCTTGAGTCCACCCATTGTATGGTGAACAGCGGGTTTCCTTGGTGTTGCGTAGAACGGTGCAACCTCACACTTGAGATCGAAACTACCCTTGTTAAATTCAGGGTCAAATCCTGCATCAACATAAGAGTTGTACTTCTTGATTGTATCCGCTAAAACTTGTGGATCCATACCAATCTGAACTGCCAATTCTTCTATCGTATCTGCACGGTAGAGAGTGCCTGCTTTGACTTGGGCATCGATTTTTTCTTGGCTAGTATTGTAGGCTGTTGCCTTGATGCGGTCATCCGCGATCAAGTAGAACAAACCTCCATTATCAATCGCTGCTTGAGATAACTTATCTCGGCTACCGTACTCATCCACAAATCGCTTCCCTTCAGTATTTACCATGATAAAGTTAGCTGGAGGAACTTGAAGTCCTGAGAAGAGAGCACCTGTCACTGGATCGGATACTGGCATCATTTGGCTAAAGCCCATACCCACTAGGTCAGCACCTACACTTTGACCCAAGACGATTCCATCCCCTGTTACGGCTGGTGTATTAGATGTGGCAATATCATCCGCAATTTCAGTCCAGTAGGTATTGTATTTTTGTAACATCTTGGTATTGGCACCAAATCCTCCAGAAGCTAGAACGACGGCATCTGCATGAACGATGATGGTTTGACCGTTTCGGCCTTCTGCTCTGACACCCTTGACAGCCCCTTCTTCTACAAGCAATTCTTTGACTGGAGAGTCCGTCAAAATCGTGCCTCCATTTTCTAGAACATATTTTTGTAGAACCGAGATAAAAGCATAACCCATTGGTTGAACCGGCTTATGACCACGACGCCAAAGGGCTCCAACTGGCATTGTGACTTCACTACGAACAAATTCAACACCGATATCTTCCAACCAGCGAACAGACTCTAGGGCTCGTTCAGTCAATACAGAAACCAAATCATATTGGCCATGAATTTCATGCCCTTGTAAATCTTTTCGTTTTCCACCAATATAGGTTTGGATACGGTAAAGTAAGGTCGAGTCAAACAAATAGCTTGGATCCTGCAAATACTGCTCAATCTCAACCTTCAAGGCTCTAAAGTCCTCTAAATATTCTGGGTCAATCGTTGATTCATCTGTCGCAATCAATTCTTGAAGCGTATGTGCCTCACCTGGATGAGCTGCGAAGGTTCCTTGCCATGCTGGATCTGGCGCATTCATTGGGCCACCTGCACGAACAGTATTTCCTCCAATTGCTGGGAATTTCTCAACAACAATCGGCTTCTTACCAGCTTGCAAGACTGCAGCTGCTGCAGCTAAACCAGCTCCTCCACCTCCGACGATGACAACATCTGCCTGATAAGTTTTATCCTCTTTATCCAAAGCAGATGGAGCTTTTGAACGTTTACGTAAAACATCTGGATTTGCACCAGCTTGTTTAACCGCACGCGCAACTCCGTCCAAGACACCATTTGAAGTCACAGAAGCTCCTGACACCGCATCAACATTTAAGGTTTGCCCCTCAATGATTTCCGCTGGAATACGGGTAAATACAACATCTGCAATTCCTGAAGATTCTCCAGAAGAATCGATTTCAATTTTTTCAATACGGTCTTCAGAAACGGTGACATCCATCGGTAATTTACCATTATGACCTTCAGTTGTAACATGGTAAGTTCCTGGTTCAAATCGAATTTCTTCAGGAAGATTTAGTTGGTTTGCAACAGATACAAAGCGAAGGAAACGATAGAAACAGCTATCTAAGAAATCAACAGTTCGCTCATTAATCAGATCTCCATTTGCATCGAATGCTCGATGAGCTCGACCAAGTAAAAATTCACTTCCTGGCATAACTGTTGCATTTACCCCAGGTGCATCAAGAATCTGACGAAGATGAAGTTGGGCACGCGAAGAACCTTGAACATCATAGGAAGCTCCGACAATCATGGTTGGCTTCCCATCTAGTGGATGAATGTTAAAAGACAACCATTCGAGCAAACTATTTAAACTTGATGGGATTGTATGATTGTGTTCAGGTGTCGAGATGATGACACCATCAGCTTCCGAAATCGCTTTGTTAAACTTCTGAATAACAGGTGTATCTGTTTGATCATCGGTTTCATTGAACATCGGTACATCGGTAATTTCTAAAATCTCAATGTCGGCTTTTGACGCAAAATGTCTTTTCATAAATTGCAACAAACTACGGTTATAGGATTGTTTGGCATTGGTACCAACAATAGCTACTAATTTCATGGATTGTTCTCCTTTCTTGAGATGCTTAAGCTTTCAACCATTCTTCCCAGATGAAAGATTTCTTACGATTTGTATCTTCTGGTTTGACCAAAGCCTTTGTTATATCAACAAAATTTTGGAATTCTGCAAAATGTTCTTCCAACTCTGCGACTTTTTCAGGATTGTTCAGATTATAGTCATCGTCCAATACTTGTTCAGAATGGCCTAGGAAAAATTCAGTCCCTGGCATGACTCTTGCTTTTAACTCAGGCGCATCAAGAATCTGACGCAAGTGCGCTTGGGCTCTAGATGTTCCAAGCAATCCAAGAGAAGCTCCGACAATCATCGTTGGTTTGTTAATCAAAGCGCGACTAGTATAGGCAATCCATTCCAAGGCTGAAGCCAAAGGTGCTGGTATCGTATGGTCATATTCAGGTGTTGAGATAATCACACCATCTGCAGCAAGGATTTTTTCTGAAAAAGCTTGAACTTCGGCAGGCGCTAGCTTGTCCTCAGGTTCGTTAAATGCTGGCAAGTGTTTGATTTCCAACACCTCAATATCGGCCTTATCTGAAAAATGCTTTTGCATAAATTTCAAAAGTTTCCGATTGGTTGAGCGGTCAGAGTTTGTTCCAACGATAGCAACTAATTTCATCTTGCTACCCCCTTTTTTGTTTTATTCACTTTCATTATACTACTTTAAATTATCTTCGACATTCATGACACTAAAACATTGTGTTATTCTATCAGTTTATCTTATCTTAGTATAACTTAGTGAAAAAATTAACAATATTTTCCGAGAAAGTATTGACCCTCATTTTTAACTATGTTATAGTCTTTGTGAAAAATGTATTAAGTTAAAGGAGGGTCTTCTTATGAAAGAGACATTCAATCGTTGGCAAGTTCTAGCTGCGTCAACTGCTATTCTTCTCTGTACAGGTGCTGTCTATTCCTTTTCAGTTTTTGCTGGACCTTTAAGCTCCTCAACAGGTTGGTCTATGTCCGAGATTATGCTCGCATTTGCTATTAACTCAGCTATCGGACCGGTTCCGATGATTCTTGGAGGTTACCTGGTAGACAAGGGATATGTGAAATGGACAATTGCACTTGGTGCCCTTCTATTTGCTAGTGGCTTCTATCTAACTGGTTATGCAAGTTCCCCAGCCATGCTCTATCTGACCTACGGTTTGATGGCAGGTCTTGGTCAAGGATTTGCCTATTCAGGAGCCCTCTCAAATTCTCTTCGCCTCTTCCCAGATAAACGTGGTTTAGCTTCTGGGATTCTAACAGGAGGTATGGGATTTGCCGCAGTTATTGCGTCACCAGTTGCAAGTAGTCTCATTCAAAAACAAGATGCCTTCTTTGCTTTTCGAACCATTGGACTTATCTATATTGTTGTGATTATCGCTGCCATTTTCTTCATCAAGGCTGCACCAAGTGGCTACCAACCAGCAGGTTGGAAAGCTCCCGTACAAACTAAACAAGGACCTGCTAATAAAAACTGGAAAGAAATGCTACAAAGTCCACTATTTTACATCATTATCAGCATGTTCTTTGTCGGTGCCTTCTCTGGTTTGATGATTGCCTCTCAAGCATCCCCAATTGGTCAATCCATGTTTGGACTCTCTGCTGGTACAGCAGCTCTCTATGTCTCTCTCTATTCAATCGCAAACTCTAGCGGACGCTTTATCTGGGGATCACTCTCTGATAAAATTGGTCGTTCTAAGACCTTATTGATTATCTATTCTGTTATCGTATTGGCGCTCTTCTCCTTAACTATCGTCCCTGGTCAATTTGGCTTTACTCTAGGAATCATCGGTCTTGGCATCTGCTTCGGCGGTGTTATGGGTGTCTTCCCATCTATTGTCATGGAGAACTACGGATCTGCTAATCAGGGAGTCAACTACGGTATCGTCTTCACAGGTTATTCTTTAGCTGCATTTTTTGCACCTAAAGTTGCGGTTCAAATGGCAGCAGCTAACAATGGAAATTACAGTGCCGCATTCTACGTTGCTATCGCTCTCGCAGTTGTTGGGCTTCTTCTCAATCTCCTTTACATGAAGAAGAAAGGTTAGAGAAAAAACTTCTCATCAAATACTCATTACTAATTTAAGGTAGGGTCGGGATTTTTTGCCCCGCCCTTTTTTTGGTATAATAAAACTAGAAATAGCTTATTGGGAGGTTTTATCATGGTTCAGCAGTCAAGACTTTTACGAGATAACCCATCTGATTTTCCCTATGATTTTGAAAAACAAATCTTATCTAAGCAATCTTCTAATACCATCTATCATTGGCATCCTGAACTCGAGATTGTCTATGTCAAAAAAGGACCTGCTACCTTCTATATCAACTCTGAGCGCTTTGAAAGTCATGAAGGCGATATTTTTCTAATTCAGCCAACTTCTCCTCACGCTATCTACCCTATTGAAAATCAAGAACAAATTTCTACAGTTTTTCGTATCCATCTCGATTTCCTAGGTAGAAGTCAAATTGACAGCTTTAGCCAACGCTATATTCAACCTATATACTCTGGGCATTTTTATCTCACTCCTCGGATTTCGTCAGATGATCATGCTTATGAACTGATTCGCGATTGTCTTTTATCTCTTTTTTCTATCCTTGAAGAGCAGAGTATTTATTATGATCTCCTTTTAAAGGCAAAACTCTATGAATTTCTCTATCTTCTCTTTAAGTACAGGTATGTCAATCGCCACTATACGGATGATACCTATCAAAAATACCAGAAATTAAAAGAAATGATAGGTTATCTTGAGCGACACTATGCAGAACCCATTCAAATTGACCAGCTTGCTGCTACATTTGGATACAGCAAAAATCACTTTATGAATATTTTCAAACAACACACCGGGACAAGTTGTATGGAATATCTCATACGATTGCGCCTGGAAAAAGCTTGCGAAAAGCTCGTTCAGACCAATCAAAGTGTTCAAGAAATAGCAAGCCAGGTCGGTTTTACCAACCTCTCAAATTTCAATCGACAATTCAAACAACACTTCCAACTAACTCCTAGACAATATCGAAACCAACAACTCAAAAAAGAATCCTAACTACATGTCTCCTTAGTGACTCACTAGGGAGAATTTTTTTCAAACAAAAAAGCCACCGAATTTGGTGGCTTCTTTAGGGAGATTATTATGAAAAAGAAAAGTTTAGGATTTCTATTAAATAAAGTTAGGAGGTCTTTACTTAATAACTACATGATACAGTAGAAGACTTAAAGTTAACTTAACCTATAAATTTTATTTTTTTGCTAGAGATTTTAACTACTACTAGCCAAAGCAGAAAAGTTAGGAGGCAGATACTCACCACTATTAAGTATGTTTCTTCCTTTGTTAAAAGGTTCTGCCAATTAAGCCGGATTCCTAATTTTTCTTGAAACTCTTCTAATAAGCTACTATTCCCCATAAATGTAGTTTCTAATTGCTCCTTCATTAAGACCTGTCTATAGAGAGAAGCAAGATAGGTAGCCGGTGTGCACTTCATGAGAACTTGAGCGAAGTTAGGAAGAATTCCCATTGGTACATAAGTTCCTACTAAAAATCCTGAAGCTGTACCTACAATTGTAGCCAATTTACCCAGACTATCTACTGACTGGAAATGGTAAATCAAGAGTGCATTTACCAATGTTGAAAGGAGACTACTTAGTAGCATGATTAAACTTATTTCAAATAGCTTACTCATAGCTGGAATTTCTTGAAAATAAAGGCTCATAACAATAAGCATAAAGGCTTGCATAACAAAGGAAATGATAAGGCTACTAATAAGATAAGACAGTTGCAAGCCCCAGCTCCCTAAGTCTGTCAAAAAGAGATCCTGATCCACTTGATTTTCACGGTCTTGTACCATCTGGGTCAAAGCTGTAAAACTGGTTGTAATCCCAGTCACAGCCAAAGTTCCACCCATCAGCCAGTTATTTAAAAGGCTCTTATTATCAGGAAGTTGGGACCAGGCATCCATCAAATTTTTCTGCAAAAAAATGATATAGAGTAGAAAGGAAATCAAAGCTCCCAGTAATGAGAAAAAGACTCCTGAACGATTACGAAAATACAACAAAAAATCACGTTTTAATAAGGCTAACATTAGCGCACCTCTCTTCCTGTAAGGGCTATGAAGGCATCATCCATAGTTCCTGGACGAAATTCAAAGCCAGCAATCTTCTCACGAACTTGGGTCAAATAATCAATAGCTTCCAATTGGTTCTCGGGATAAAGACTATACTCAAACTCATTTTCTTTTTCCACAGGCATATTTTTAGGTAAGAATTTCTCCACTTGCTTGTCTTTAAAACAAATTTTTAAAAGATTGGAAGCGTACTCACTTTTAATCTCAGTAGCAGAACCTTGGGCAATAACCTTTCCATGATCTATAATATAAAGTTGATCTGCCTCATCTGCTTCATCCAGATAATGAGTCGTTAAGATAATAGTCATCCCTTCATCTCTTTGTAGACGATACAATAAATCCCAAATGGATTTGCGGGTCTGAATATCTAGTCCAGTCGTAGGCTCATCTAGAAATAAAATATCGGGATTGGATAGGAGAGCCCGAGCAATATCAACTCGACGTTTCTGTCCTCCTGATAAAGTTCCATAAAGTTGTTTCTGAAAAGCAGTCAACCCTAGTTGATTGATTAAATCTTCCACACGACCACCTTTAATCCCCTTATACTGCTGGGCTCGAATGGTTAGGTTTTCTTTGACTGTCAACTTTTCATCCAATACACTTGCTTGAAAAACAACTCCAATCCTAGTATTGGGCGCATAGATGATTTGACCATTAGTTGCTCGTTTAAGTCCGATTAACATTGAAATCGTTGTCGATTTCCCAGCCCCGTTAGGTCCTAATATTGCATTAAAACTCCCTTTTTTAAACTCTAAATTTATATTTCTAACTGCTATATGGTCTCCATAGTTCTTAGTGAGACCTTTTGCTTGTAAAATCATATTTCTTTCCTCCTTTTCACACTCTCAGTTTAACAAAAAGGAAAAAGAAAAAATATACTTTGGAGCTATGTGGTCGAAATGGATGATTATGTGGTCAATTTTATTTTAAAATTTCTACAGGTGAACATAAAAAAAAGCCACCGAATTTGGTGGCTTCTTTAGGGAGATTATTATGAAAAAGAAAAGTTTAGGATTTCTATTAAATAAAGTTAGGAGGTCTTTACTTAATGATTACATGATACATGAGTAAACTTAAAGTTAACTTAAGATAAAAGAATTATTTTAATTTTTTTCGATCCACCCAAATCATTCCTGTACAATCATAAGTAGATAAGGTTTCAAACCCCAGAGAACGGTAAAACCCCAATGTTTTTTCAGTCTGTTCAGTCGCTAGTTGTACTTGGTAGGCACCCTTATAGTCAGCTAAGACTTCTTTCATCAAGTTACTACCAATTCCTTGACGCTGATAAGTAGGCAAGACAATCAAATCCTGGACAAAAACGGATGAAAAACCGTCTCCAACCAGACGCACTAAACCAACGATTTTCTCACCATCACGGGCAAGATAAGTCGCTAGCGAATGAGACAAGGCCTGGGCCAACATTTGGGGCTGATTGGTATAGTTTGTCCAACCAACTGCCTGATAGAGATGTAAAACGTCATCAATTGAAACAGATCTTTCTTTTGTAATCTTAATCATAGCAAACCTTTCTAGCAATCTCTAAGAGATTTCAACTGATGGCCTTCTTCATCAAAATTCTCAGATTTTAACCACGCTTCCAAGCAAGCTTTGACTTGAGGCCAGTCCTTATCAATCATGGACAACCAATCCGTATCTCTGGTGCGACCTTTATAGATAACAGCTTGGCGGAAGGTTCCTTCATAGACAAATCCCAAACGTTCTGCTGCTTTTCTAGATGGAAGATTGAGGGCATCGCACTTCCACTCATAGCGGCGATAGTTAAGCTCTTCAAAGACATAACGGGCTAATAAAAACTGGGCTTCTGTCCCCATTCTTGTGTGCTTGAGAGCCGGAGAAAAGGTCACCGCACCAACTTCAATCACGCGATTAGCTTGGTCAATACGCATGAGAGAAAAAGTCCCCAGTGCCTTTCCAGTCGCTTTATCGATAATCGCATAATAGAAACGATCCTTACGCTCAAGCATCTGCTTCAAAGCTACGATTAATTCTTCGAGATTTTCTACTGGTGGTTGAAAGAGATAGGTCCACATTTCACGAGGGCTATCTGGACCATAAACAGCCAATAAATCCTCCGCATGCTTTTCGACTGATAGAGCTTCAATAATCGTATACTGTCCTTCTATTCGTACAAGTGACGGTAAAACTCCAGGTGTGTCGTCTACAGGTTCACCAATCATCTGACCATATTCATTCACAGGCATAGTTTTCTCCTTGTCTCACTCTTATAAGTTTAAAGATGTGAATAGTATATCACATCTCACAGGTAATCTACAAAAAATCCTCCAGTTTATGGAGGATTGATCAAATATGGAAACGAGTGAGTTAATGCCCCTTGTGCTTCTCTCTACGTTTTTGCTGTTTGCGTTCGAATTTCTCTTGTTTGAGCAATTGTTTTTGGACACTAGATTGATGTTTTGAAATCTTTTTCCTTTCCTCATACTGCAACTGCAATAATTCTTTCGACTTGGAAGAAACTTTCTGCTTTACTTGTTTCTTCACAGCTCGCTGTAATCGTTTAGGATTCTTGATTTTTACATGCTGCTTAACTGTAGCTTCTGGACTAAAAGATAATTGAGTAAACTGAGTCTGTAAGATCTCTAGAATTTCATCATCTTTTGGCTCCTGACCAAATGTCACACGACAAACTTGATAAGTTTCTCGATACACTTGTTCGAACAAACCATGCCAAAATCCATCTTCAAAATAAACTGTCAATCCAATTGAAATTGTTTCCACGACAGCACCTCCTTAAATCTATCCCTAAGAATGGACAACCAAGGAGGAAGGTTACTGATAGGCTTGCCTACGTCTGGACTACCAACCAGAACTGTGTTTTTATCTTAGTTGGAACTATTATAGCATATTTATAATCTATTTTTATTTCTTCTTCAAATGCCTATCAAAAAAATGAATCGTAGCTAGCCAAGAATCCTTACTCTCTCTCATCAATAAACGCCAATCTTTTCGATAACGGTGATTTGGTTGATAAGCCACTGTCAACATGTGACCTGTTTCATGATATTTTTTAAATGTAATGTGGTGTCCTTTATAATCTGAGACAATATCATCAATTGCTGACGAGGCATCCCATATTTCATCAACAGTACTTCCGAGCAATAAGATAGGTGAATGCATTTGACCAATATCTATCTTAGCAGTACGATCTTTAGGGAAGCTTTTTCTAAAAAGTTTGCTAAACAGATAATCTCTAAGTCGAAACTTTTGATAGGGAAGTTCTCTTTGCAAATACGTCCAAGAAGAAGTATGGGAGTTCCATTTCCCTTTTATCCCTTCATACACCACATCAGAGGGTGAATTTAGTACCAAACATTGAACGTCATTAAAAATGCTCTCCTCAGCTAAAACTAACTCTGCTCCCTTAGACCGTCCATAGATTCCAATTCTTTCACTATCTACTTGATGATGCTGACGTAGATAATCCTTTGCTTCCACAAGGCACTCTAAAGGAATACGTTCCAAATGTTTTGGCAACCCCTCTAAACCAAAGTAGGCAACTGCTAGGCAAATATAACCTCTAGAAGATAGAAGCTGAGCTATATTCTGTGCCTTTTCAATCCTTCCTTCACTACCGCTCACAATAATCAATGCTGGTGCTTTTATTGCCTTTTGATCATAAAAGAGTCTCCCTTGAAAATGTTTCCCGTAAATATCTTGATGACTAATTTGCGAACTCATGTAATGTCTTGTGAAAGTTCTCTCTGCAATGACAGTACTTCCTTGCATAATTTTGACTTCCACAAAAAAATGATCTAATAAGGGAATTTTAGAAAGAGAGTTTGACAGTTTCTTTTCCTTATTGGTAAAGGGCTTGGCATTAAAGAATAACCCCATTATTGCAATATCTTCATCAGAGCCAGAACAAGATGGAGTTTGTGAAATATCAATAATACCATTCATATCCGATACAAAAGTCGCTGTTGATTTCCATAAGACATCATGAGCTAATAGCATGGGAGCATTGATACAATAATAATCGGATAGAAACATTTCGACTCGATATGTTTCTCTTGGTTTTAAGCCATCGATGACAATATTAAAAGATTCGTCTGCTAAATCAGACTCTGAAATCAGTTCAATTTTTATATTCATATCTTCCTCTTTTTGTTAATATAATTAACAATATAGTTTTAAAATTACCGTGATTTTTACCACGGTAATTCTTGCCATACCTTTTCAACATCATCCATCAATTTCATAATCATTTGAAGGTCCTTTTCACTATAGTTATTTAAAACTGAAAAAATGGCTGTCTCTATATATTCTTGCTGTTCTTTATGAATGTTAAAAACGTCAACCCCTTTTTGGGATAATATCAGATATTTATTCTTTTCATTATCCGATGCAAATTCAAAAGCAACGAGGTCTTTCTGGGTTAAACGTCTAACACTCTGAGTAATGGCACTCCTAGATACTTCAAGTAACTCAGATAATTTCACTAGATTCACAGGCTGATTGCGGCCTATCAGGTCGATCAAATGGACTTCATTAATAGTGATTGATTTATCAATACTGTTCCTATGCTGAGCTTTTTTCAACTGTTCAAAAGCTAAAGCAAAGCTGTTAAAACGATTATTAAACTTATGCAGTTCTTTCTTATTCATAACGCCCCTCTTTTGTTAATGATATTAACAAAAATACTATTTGTTGTCAAGCTGAGCCTAAAAAATCCTCCAAAGCTTAGCTCTGAAGGACTTTTAAATTTATTTCACAACAATATTTACAAGTTTGGTTGGCTTCAATAGTCCAGTGGACTATTGAAGGTGGCAGATATGGCTAATAAACTCGTTATTTAACGACAATATTCACGAGCTTATTCGGTACCGCAATCACTTTCACAATTTCCTTGCCATCGATCTCTGCTTTGACTTTTTCGTCAGCGAGAGCGACTTCTTGCAATTCTTCTCGTGATAGGTCTTTAGCGACCATGAGTTTAGCACGGACTTTACCTTTGATTTGGACGACGATTTCAATTTCGTCTTCAACCAATTTGCTTTCATCCCATGTTGGCCAAGCTACATAAGAGATAGACTCACCTGTTGCTGCGACTGTTTGCCAGAGTTCTTCTGCCAAGTGAGGCGCAAATGGGGCAATCAATTGGATAAAGCCTTTGGCGTAATCCACATAGAGTTTGTCTTCCTTATTCGCCGCATTGACAAAGACCATGAGCTGAGCAATGGCTGTGTTGAATTTCATCGACTCTATTTGCTCAGTGACAGCCTTAACAGTTTCGTTATAAACCTTGTCAAGAGCGCCATTGTTTTCCGCAACGATTTCTTTACTTGTAATCAAACGGTAAACACGGTCAAGGAATTTACGGCTTCCTTCCAAACCTTCTTCTGACCAAGCGATAGAAGCATCTAGTGGTCCCATGAACATTTCATAGACACGAAGGGTATCCGCACCGTATTGTTCCACCACATCGTCTGGGTTAACCACGTTCTTGAGGGATTTAGACATCTTGGCTGGTGCTTGCTCCAACTCTTCGCCTGTTTCCACATGGAAGAAGGAACCATCACGTTTTTCAACCTTGTCAGTTGCCACAAGAGCACCACGGTGGTCACGGTAGCTTGTTCCTAAGATCATTCCTTGGTTAAAGAGTTTTTGGAATGGCTCTTTAGTCGGTACAACACCAAGGTCATAGAGGAATTTGTGCCAGAAACGAGCGTAAAGCAAGTGGAGAACAGCGTGTTCTGCACCACCCACATAGATATCGACTGGCAACCATTGTTTGAGGAGGTCCTCATCGGCTAATTTCTCAGTGTTGTGTGGATCGATATAACGGAGGTAATACCAGCTTGAACCTGCCCATTGTGGCATAGTATTTGTTTCACGACGACCTTTAACACCATCTTCACGAGTCACTTCAAGCCAGTCTGTCAAGTTCGCCAATGGGCTTTCTCCAGTACCTGAAGGGCGTATGTCCTTGGTTACTGGCAAGACAAGTGGCAATTCACTTTCTGGAACAGCTGTTGAAGTTCCATCTTCCCAATGAATAATTGGGATTGGTTCACCCCAGTAACGTTGACGGCTAAAGAGCCAGTCGCGAAGGCGGTAAGTCACCTTCTCTTGACCAAAGCCTTTTTCTTCTAGCCAAGACACGATTTTAGCAATCGCTTCTTCTTTGTTGAGACCGTTCAAGAAGTCAGAGTTGACGTGAAGGCCATCCTCTGTGTAAGCAGCTTCTGCTACGTTTCCACCTTCCAAGACTTCTACGATTGGAAGGCCGAATTGTTTAGCAAATTCCCAGTCACGTTGGTCGTGGGCAGGTACAGCCATAACAGCACCTGTACCATAGCTAGACAAAACGTAATCCGCAATCCAGATTGGGATTTCCTTACCATTAACAGGGTTAATAGCATAAGCTCCAGTCCAAACCCCTGTTTTTTCCTTGGCAAGATCTGTACGAGCCAAGTCTGACTTCAAGCTAGCTTGGTGTTTGTAGTTCGCTACAGCCTCAGCTTGTTCAGGACTTGTGATGGCATCTACTAGTTCATGCTCAGGCGCCAAAACAGTGAAGGTCGCACCAAAGAGGGTGTCTGGACGTGTCGTAAAGACAGTGAATTCCTTGTCAGTCCCTTTTACTTTGAAAGTGACATTGGCACCAGTTGATTTCCCAATCCAGTTGCGTTGCATATCTTTGATAGACTCTGGCCAGTCAAGATCATCCAAGTCATTGAGCAAGCGCTCCGCATAGGCAGTAATTTTAAGCATCCATTGGCGCATTGGTTTGCGGACAACTGGATAGCCACCACGCTCAGATGTTCCATCTGGAAGTACTTCTTCGTTGGCGATAGCTGTTCCCAACTCTTCAACCCAGTTTACTGGCACTTCAGCTTCATAAGCCAAACCATTTTCGTAAAGCTTAGTGAAAATCCATTGCGTCCACTTGTAGTAGTTTGGATCTGTAGTATTGACTTCACGGTCCCAGTCGTAAGAGAATCCAAGCGCATTGATTTGGCGTTTGAAGTTGGCAATGTTTTCCGCTGTGAATTCTGCTGGGTCATTACCAGTATCCATAGCGTATTGCTCAGCAGGCAAACCAAAGGCATCCCATCCCATTGGGTGAAGGACATTGTAACCTTTGGCACGTTTGAAACGGCTGAGGATATCAGTTGCTGTGTAGCCTTCTGGGTGTCCTACGTGAAGACCTGCTCCAGATGGGTAAGGGAACATGTCCAATGCGTAAAACTTAGGTTTTGAGGCATCTGTTCCTGTTTTAAAAGTGTGATTGTCAGCCCAGTATTTTTGCCACTTAGGCTCAATTTCCTTATGATTGTAAAAACTCATGCTATTTCTCCAATTTTATGATGTTACTATTATACCATTTTTGGGGGAATTTGAAAGTCGAGAAATGTTCTTTTGGGCTTGGATGGAAAGAAAGACTGAATCGCAAATCCAGCTTATTTAGCAGTATAAAAAATTAGCTAACACTTGAAATTAACTTATATCGATTATTTATCTCTTCCATCTTTTTCCCCTAACGCCTTTGACTCATATTCCTCGTTTTAGATTTCTTTAAGGTTTTTATTATATCCTATAGAACTCTGCAAATTATAAACATTAAGCAAGTCGTAGAGTAAAAACGTTCGTAAAAAAGGAGACTCTTATGAAAAAACTACTATTCTTTCTCTCTTGTGGATGGATATTTCTTACTTTATCAGGATGTTCTTCAACAACAGAAGCGGAAACTAGCTCTGAAAAAGATTCAGATAACACTTTGGTTATCTACTCGCCTAACCCTGAAGACCTTATCGAAGAAACAATCCCAGCCTTCGAAGAAAAATATGGTATTAAGGTTGACTTAGTACAAGCCAGCACTGGTGAATTGTTCAAAAAAGCTGAGGCTGAAAAAGAATCCCCTGTAGCCGATGTCATTTTCGGAGGCTCCTACGCCCTCTTCTCTTCTAACGAAAATCTTTTTGAACCTTATATTTCTCAAGAGAACGACCAGATAATCCCTGAATATCAAAATAAAACTGGATTCTACACGCCTTATACACTTGATGTCAGTGTCATCATTGCCAATTCAGCTCTTACAAAAGATATTAAAATTGAAGGCTACAATGATCTACTCAATCCTAAATTAAAAGGAAAAATCGCAACTGCTGATCCAAGTAATTCTTCTAGCGCCTTTGCTCAATTAACAAACATGCTCGTAGATCAGGGGGGCTATGAAAATGAGCAAGCTTGGACATATGTGAAAAATCTATTTAGCTTAGTAGATGGGAAAATTGCTTCTAGTTCTTCAAATGTCTACAAATCAGTCGCTGACGGAGAAATGGCTGTCGGACTCACCTATGAAGATCCTGCATTGAAACTCTTAAACGATGGCGTTGATGTAAAAGTCATTTATCCAAAAGAAGGAACCGTCTTTTTGCCTGGTAACGCAGCTATTATCAAAAATGCCAAACACATGGAAAACGCTAAAAAATTTATCGATTTCCTTCTTTCTCAAGACATTCAGGATAAACTAGGAACTGAAACAACCATTAGACCCATTCGAAAAAATGCTAAAACCAATAAAAATATGAAATCAATGACCGAAATCAATATCGCCACTGAAGATTCTGATTACGTCATCCAAAATAAATCAGCTATTCTTAAAAAGTACAATGATATTTTCACTAATATTCAATCGAAACAGTAAAAGAGGTTCACTATGAGTGAGATCAAAATTATTAACGCAAAAAAAATCTACCATGACATTCCTGTCATTGAGAATTTAAATGTTACGATCCCAAAAGGAAGTCTTTTCACCATTCTTGGACCTTCAGGTTGTGGAAAAACGACTCTTCTTCGAATGATTGCAGGCTTCAACAGTATTGAAGGCGGAGAATTTTACTTCGATGATACTAAAATCAATAATATAGAACCCAGCAAACGCAACATCGGTATGGTTTTCCAAAACTACGCTATTTTCCCACATTTGACTGTTCGAGATAATGTTGCTTTTGGTCTTAAACAAAAAAAGGTTCCAAAAGATGAATTAGTTCAACAAACTAATAAATATCTGGAACTAATGCAAATTGATCAATACGCAGATCGAAAGCCCGATAAACTCAGTGGTGGACAACAACAACGTGTCGCCTTGGCACGTGCCTTAGCTGTTAATCCAAGTGTTCTCCTCATGGACGAGCCACTTAGTAACCTGGATGCGAAACTTCGCTTAGATATGCGCCAAGTTATTCGAGAAATTCAACACGAAGTGGGAATTACAACTGTATATGTGACCCACGACCAAGAAGAAGCCATGGCTATTTCTGACCAAATCGCGGTTATGAAAGATGGTGTTATTCAACAAATTGGTCGTCCAAAAGAGCTATACCACAAACCAGAGAACGAATTTGTCGCAACCTTTATTGGTAGAACAAACATCATCCCTGCCCGTTTAGAAAAGCAAGCTGATGGAGCGTACATCGTCTTTGAAGACGGCTACTCTCTTCGTATGCCAGCTCTTGATCAAGCTAAGGAACAAGCTGTTCTTGTAAGTATCCGTCCCGAAGAGTTTATCAAAGATGAATCTGGAGATATTGAAGGAATCATTTCCGATAGTGTTTATCTTGGACTCACCACTGAATATTTTGTAGAGACTGCATTTTCTTCAAAAATACAGGTCAGCGAAGAATCAACTTTTGAAGAAGATCTTCAAAAAGGGGATCGAATTCGTCTACGAATCAATACTCAAAAGTTAAATGTCTTTTCTGCAGATGGTTCTCAAAATCTTATTACAGGAGTTGGCTATGAAAGGTAAAAAACTAAATATTTGGACAGCCTCCTCATTCTTCATCTTTCTTACCTATCTTATTTTTCTTGTTTATCCAATTATTATTGTACTCAAGCAAGCACTCATACATGAAGGTCAATTCTCACTAGCTAATTTTGAGGATTTCTTTAGTAAATCCTATTACTCTGAGACACTAGTAAACAGTTTTAACGTCTCCATTACTTCTACTGTAACTTCCCTAGTTTTAGGGACCTTATTGGCTTACCTCTTTTCTATATATGACTTCAAAGGAAAGAAATTTTTACAGATATTGATTATCATCGCTTCCATGTCAGCTCCTTTCGTAGGGGCATACTCTTGGATTCTCTTGTTGGGACGAAATGGTGTCATCACTAAATTTTTGACAAATGCCCTTCATCTTCCAGCTATTGATATTTATGGCTTCAAAGGAATTGTACTTGTGTTTACACTCCAGCTATTCCCATTAGTTTTTCTATACGTGGCTGGAGCCATGAAAAGAATTGACCATTCTCTTCTTGAAGCCGCTGAAAGCATGGGGGTATTTGGATTCAAACGTATGATAACAGTTATTTTGCCCCTTTTAGTTCCAACTTTACTTGCCGCTGCCCTACTCGTATTTATGAGAGCATTCTCCGACTTCGGAACTCCTATGTTAATTGGTGAAGGATATCGAACTTTCCCTGTTTTAATTTATAATCAATTCATTAGTGAGGTTGGCGGAAATTCTGCTTTTGCATCTGCTTTAGCAATCATGGCGATTATCATTGCTTTAACAATCTTTCTTATCCAAAAATATATTTCCAATCGCTATAGTTTCAGCATGAATTCTCTCCATCCAATTGAGCCGAAAAAAACTACAAAAGGGAAAATGGCAGCAATTTATGCAACAGTTTACGGAATTGTCTTATTTTCTGTTCTACCTCAATTATTTTTGATTTATACCTCTTTCTTAAAAACATCAGGTATGGTATTTGTCAAAGGCTATTCTCTAAACAGTTACAAGATTGCCTTCAATCGCATGGGAGCTACTATTTTTAATACGATTCGCATTCCTTTGATTGCTTTGATTCTAGTTGTTTTATTTGCATCATTTATCTCCTACCTAGCTGTTAGAAAACGAAATTTGTTTACAAACTTAATTGACAGCCTTAGTATGGTACCTTATATCGTACCAGGAACAGTTCTCGGTATTGCCTTTATCTCTTCATTCAATACAGGTATCTTCGGAAGTGGCTTCCTTATGATTACAGGAACAGCTTTCATCTTGATTATCTCCTTATCTGTAAGAAGACTCCCTTATACAATCCGCTCATCTGTTGCTAGCTTACAACAAATAGCACCTAGTATTGAAGAAGCAGCTGAGAGTTTAGGAAGTAGCCGTCTCAATACTTTCAGTAACATCACTGTTCCAATGATGTTACCCGGTATTATTTCTGGAGCTATTCTATCATGGGTAACAATGATTTCAGAACTATCTACTTCTATCCTGCTATATAATGCCAAAACAAAAACTATGACCGTAGCAATCTATACAGAGGTTCTCAGAGGAAATTATGGTGTGGCAGCTGCTTTGTCAACTATCCTCACTGTCTTAACAGTTACTTCATTATTACTATTTATGAAAATTTCTAAAAACAATAGCATTACCCTCTAGTTTTTCTCCTAAAGACAGCCAAATTACTCATTGGCTGTTTTTTTATTTATACTCTTTCATTCAATTAATTCTTAATAAATAATATAGATGCAAGATAGTGCTTTTTATGGTAGAATATAGGAAAGTGCTTTCTCAGAAGGAGGGGAAAATGAACAAACAAACCATCGCTGTTTTAGGGCCTGGTTCTTGGGGTACTGCTCTGTCACAAGTTTTAAATGACAATGGACATGAAGTACGTATCTGGGGAAATATTCCTGACCAAATTGACGAAATCAATACACAACATACCAACAAACGCTATTTTAAGGATACTGTTTTAGACGAAAAGATTGTTGCCTACCATGATTTAGCAGAAGTCTTGAAAGGCGTTGACGCTGTTTTGTTCGTAGTTCCAACTAAGGTGACAAGATTGGTAGCTCAACAAGTAGCTGCTGTTTTGGACCATAAAGTCGTCATTATGCATGCTTCAAAAGGTCTCGAGCCAAATAGTCACAAACGTCTTTCGACCATTCTTGAAGAAGAAATCCCTCAAGAGTTCCGCAGTGAAATTGTGGTTGTATCTGGTCCTAGTCACGCAGAAGAAACAATTGTACGCGATATCACCTTAATCACTGCTGCTTCTAAAGATTTACAAACAGCTCAGTATGTTCAGACACTCTTTAGTAACCACTACTTCCGTCTTTATACCAATACAGATGTGATCGGAGTGGAAACAGCTGGTGCTCTTAAAAATATCATCGCTGTTGGTGCAGGTGCCCTCCATGGACTCGGATTTGGAGACAACGCTAAAGCTGCTATTATCACGCGCGGTCTTGCAGAAATCACTCGTCTGGGGGTTAAACTTGGAGCAAATCCACTAACTTATAGCGGACTTTCAGGTGTCGGTGATTTGATTGTTACAGGAACTTCTGTCCACTCACGTAACTGGCGTGCTGGAGATGCTCTTGGGCGTGGCGAAGCCTTGGCAGATATCGAAGCCAATATGGGAATGGTCATCGAAGGAATTTCAACAACCAAAGCTGCTTATGAATTGGCGCAAGAACTTGGAGTCTATATGCCTATTACTCAGGCTATCTACCAGGTTATTTATGAAAATGTTAATATTAAAGATGCTGTTTCTGAACTCATGAATAATGAGTTCAAGGCAGAGAACGAGTGGTCTTAATCACCGTTAGAAAGGATGCTCATGAAGCAAAAAGTTAGAAAAGCTGTTATCCCTGCTGCGGGACTTGGAACTCGTTTCCTACCAGCAACCAAAGCCTTGGCCAAAGAAATGTTGCCAATCGTGGATAAGCCAACTATTCAATTCATCGTTGAAGAAGCCCTTAAGTCTGGAATTGAGGATATTCTTGTAGTAACAGGGAAATCAAAACGATCTATCGAAGACCATTTTGATTCAAACTTTGAACTAGAGTACAACCTTAAGGAAAAAGGAAAAACCGATCTTTTGAAACTAGTTGACGAAACAACTGGTATGCGCCTTCACTTCATCCGTCAAACACACCCACGTGGACTCGGAGATGCCGTTTTACAAGCCAAAGCTTTCGTTGGAAATGAACCCTTTGTGGTCATGCTTGGAGATGACCTCATGGATATCACAGATGATAGTGCTATTCCATTGACCAAACAACTTATGAATGACTATGAGCAAACTCATGCTTCTACTATCGCTGTGATGCCTGTCCCACATGAAGAAGTTTCTGCCTACGGTGTTATCGCGCCTCAAGGCGAAGGAAAAGATGGACTTTACAGTGTTGAAACCTTCGTTGAAAAGCCAGCACCTGAAGACGCACCAAGTGATTTAGCCATCATCGGCCGTTACCTTCTCACACCTGAGATTTTCGGTATTCTTGAAAATCAAAAACCTGGTGCCGGAAATGAAATCCAGCTAACAGATGCTATCGATACACTCAACAAAACTCAACGTGTATTCGCCCGTGAATTTAAAGGTTCACGTTATGACGTTGGAGATAAGTTTGGATTTATGAAAACTTCTATCGAATACGCTCTCAAACATCCTCAAGTTAAAGACCACTTGAAAGACTACTTGATTGATCTTGGAAAAGAACTTTCAGGTGAATAACAAACCCTTAAAACCAGGTTGAATTTACCTGGTTTTTTTGTTGCCTAACCCCCCTCTAAAGCTCGTCCAAGACTAATTTCTTGCAATCATTGCTTTTATGGTATAATAATAAGGAGTGAGGAAAGAAATGAAGAATAAATTATTATCTATGAAAGAAAAAGGACTGGCTTTCCTTCAGTCCCTAAAAACAAAACTAAAAAATATACATTTAGGTAAAAGTGGTCCTAAAAAATCTAAAAAGAAAAAGCAAACCAAAACGAATATTTGGACTATCTTTGCTAATATCTTATTGGGAATCAAGGCAACCTTTAATACCCTTTTTATCATCGCCTTTCTTGGTGGACTTTTGGGCACTGGGGTTGTTTTCGGTTATGCGGTTTCTCTATTTGACAAAGTAACCGTTCCTCAGACGGAGGATCTGATCAAACAGGTGAATGATATTTCATCCATCTCTGAGATTTACTATGCTGACGGATCCATGATCGGTGCTATTGAGAGCGATCTTCTGCGAACATCTGTTGCGTCGGACGCTATTTCAGATAATCTCAAGCAGGCTATCGTTGCAACAGAGGATGAACATTTTGCAGAACACAATGGTGTCGTTCCTAAAGCTGTTATTCGTGCTAGTCTAGGAAACTTTATCGGTCTTGGTTCTTCGAGCGGTGGATCTACTCTGACACAACAGCTCATCAAACAACAAGTTGTTGGTGATGCCCCTACACTCGCTCGTAAAGCTAGTGAAATTGTGGATGCCTTGGCTTTAGAGCGAGCAATGAGCAAGGATGAAATCTTGACAACCTATCTCAACGTCGCTCCATTTGGCCGTAACAATAAAGGTCAAAATATTGCGGGGGCTCAACAAGCAGCCAAAGGTATTTTTGGGGTTGATGCAAATCAGCTAACAATCCCTCAGGCAGCCTTTATAGCAGGATTACCACAAAGTCCTATCTCTTACTCCCCTTATGAAGCGACTGGTGAGATGAAGAATGAAGAGGATATGGAACTCGGAATCAAGCGTTCCAAAGATGTCCTTTACAATATGTATAGAACTGGAGTGCTCAGTCAGGAAGACTACGAAACCTATATAGCATATGACATTAAGCAAGACTTCTTGCCAGCAGAAAGTGTAAACCTAACAGCTAAGGGTTATCTTTACTTCACTGCACTTGATGAAGCGACTAATGTCATGTATGATTATCTGGTCAAAAAAGATAACGTTTCCGAACAAGAGCTTAAGAATGAATCTATTCAGAAATCTTATCGTGAATTGGCTGAAAAAGAAATTCAAAATGGTGGTTACCGTATCACTACTACAATCGATAAAACGATCCATAATGCAATGCAAAATGCAATGGCAAACTATAGCTACCTTCTAAATGATAGTAGTGGTCAACCTGAAGTCGGAAATGTCTTAATGGATAATAAAACAGGAGCCATCATAGGATTTGTAGGAGGACGAGATTACCAAAGCAATCAAAATAATCACGCCTTTGACACAAAACGATCTCCGGCTTCGACCACCAAACCTATCTTAGCCTATGGTATTGCTATTGACCAAGGCTTGATGGGAAGTGCTAGCATCCTATCAAACTATCCAACGAACTTTGCCAACGGAACTCCGATCATGCACGTCAACAGTCCGGGAACAGCTATGATAAACCTAAAGGAAGCTCTCAATTATTCCTGGAATATCCCGGCCTACTGGACTTATCGTATGCTTCGTGAAAAAGGAGTTGATGTCCGCTCCTATATGGAAAAAATGGGATATGAAATCCCAGAATACGGTATTGAAAGTCTTCCTATGGGAGGAGGAATTGAAGTTACTGTAGCTCAACATACAAACGGATACCAAACCTTGGCCAACAATGGTGTTTACCATAAAAAATACATGATTTCAAAAATCGAAAAAAGCAGTGGAGAAGTTATCTATGAACATAAAGACGAACCTGTTCAAGTCTACTCAAAAGCTACTGCAACCATTATGCAAAGTCTACTAAGAGATGTACTTTCATCCCGGATAACTACAAGTTTCCAAAGCGATCTTTATAGCATAAATTCCAGTCTAGCAGGTGCTGATTGGATTGGGAAAACTGGTACAACCAACGAGGAGGGCGATATGTGGCTCATGCTTTCAACGCCTCGATTGACTCTTGGTGGTTGGATTGGTCATGATGATAACAGTCCGTTAGCCAAAGGCGCATATTATCGTAATGCTAAGTATATGGCCCACCTCGTAAACGCTATTCAACAAGCTTCTCCTTCTGCTTGGGGAACTGAGCGTTTCAGCCTTGATTCAAGTGTAACATCTTCTCAAGTCCTTAAGTCTACTGGACAGAAGCCTGGTAAGGTCACTATCAACGGCAAAGAGATTGACGTTACTGGAGAAATGGTAACAAGTTACTGGGCTAACCAAGCTGGTGCTCCGACTACTACCTACCGATTTGCTATTGGTGGTAGTGACTCTGATTACCAAAAAGCTTGGAATACGATTGTTGGAAATTTAATAAAACAAGACAACAAAGATAAAGACAAGGACAAGGACAAAGATAAGGATAAGGATAAGGATAAAGATAAAGATAAAAATAATAACAGCTCTTCTTCGAATAGATCCCAACGCTAACATACCTATTATCAAGAGTATGTCACCTAACTCGACTTTTATATGAATTACTATCAAAAAAATATTTTCAAGGGAACCATTTACTCCCTCCTATCTGGATTAATATGGGGTATTTGTGGCATTTTAGGAGAATTCTTCTTTACGCATTATCCAGTCTCCTCTGGTTGGATCACTTCTATGCGACTAAGTCTTGCAGGTGGTTTCGTACTTATCTTTTCTAGCTTTAAGTTCCGCTCACAGCTATTTGATATCTGGAGAAAGCGCAAAAACTACCTGCCTTTTCTGGCTTATGCCATCTTAGGAATCTTCTCCGTTCAGTATTTCTTCTATCTTTGTGTAGAGTACTCTAATGCAACAACGGCAACTATCCTACAATTTATCAGTCCTGTTTTCATTCTCATATACAACCGCATCATCTACAAGAAAAAAGCTTCTAAAAAAGCAAGCTTCTATGTTTTAACTGCTATGCTTGGAGTATTTTTGATGGCTACCAAAGGCGATCTTTCTAAGTTATCCATCACTCCTATCGCCTTACTAACTGGACTTCTCAGTGCCCTAGGGGTTATGTTTAATGTCATCTTACCCCAACCATTTGCTCGAAAATACGGTTTTGTGCCAACTGTTGGCTGGGGAATGATGCTAGCTGGACTCTTTAGTAATTTTCTCTACCCCGTATATAGAATTAGTTTTCAACTGGATTGGGTGAGCATCTTGATTTGTTTGACCATTGCCTTTTTGGGAACAGCTTTTGCCTTTTTCCTATCCATGAAGGCTGTCTCTCTGGTATCCCCATTGGTGGTATCGGCCGTCAGTGCTAGCGAACCTCTATCCTCTGCTATTCTAAGCGTTCTATTTCTAGGTCTGGTCTTGGATGGCTACTTGCTATTAGCTATGATTTTGATTATTATTCCCATGATCTTCTTATCCATCGAAGAATCAAAGGACAAACTGAAAGAATCTTCTTTTAACACTTAAGGCTTCAATTTTGAAGCCTTTTTTGGTAGAATAGTAAGCATTACAAAGAGTGAGGAGACATCAATGACTGCTACAAAAATGAATGCCCAAGAAATTATCCAATTTATCGCAAATGCTGAGAAAAAGACAAGTATAAAAGTGACCTTTGAAGGACAACTTGCCGGAGCTATCCCTGTCTCTGTTATCAAGCTTGGGAATGTTCTCTTTGGAGACTGGAAAGATATCGCTCCACTTCTTGATGGACTAACAGAAAACAAGGACTATGTTGTTGAACAAGACGCTCGCAACTCTGCTGTGCCTCTCCTTGATAAACGTGATATCAATGCTCGTATCGAGCCAGGCGCTATCATCCGTGACCAGGTTGAGATTGGCGACAACGCTGTTATTATGATGGGAGCTGTGATCAATATCGGTGCAGAAATCGGAGCTGGTACTATGATTGATATGGGAGCTATTTTAGGTGGACGTGCTATTGTCGGTAAAAATAGCCACGTCGGTGCCGGTGCTGTTCTTGCAGGTGTTATCGAACCAGCCAGCGCTGAGCCTGTTCGTGTCGGTGACAATGTCCTCATCGGTGCTAACGCTGTGGTTATCGAAGGTGTTCAAATCGGTAGCGGTGCTGTTGTTGCAGCAGGTGCCATCGTCACTCAAGATGTTCCAGAAAATGTTGTGGTAGCAGGCGTTCCAGCTCGTGTTATCAAAGAAATCGATAGCCAAACCCAACAAAAAACAGCGCTAGAAGATGCGCTTCGCACCTTGTAATTAGTAACAGAGGCGGAAATGTTTCCAGCCTCTTTATTCGTATCAGTAGAAGGAAATTAGATATGTTAGATTTAATTCAAACTCGACGCGATCTTCACCAAATTCCGGAGATTGGTTTAGAAGAATTCAAGACTCAAGCTTATTTACTAAGCATCATTGAAAAATTAACAGCTGGCAAGGATTTTGTTCAGATTCGGACCTGGCAGACAGGTATTTTAGTTTACTTGCAGGGAAGTCAGCCAGAACGTACCATTGGTTGGCGAACAGATATTGATGGACTCCCAATCGTTGAACAAACAGGCCTTCCTTTTGCCTCTCAACACCCAGACCGCATGCATGCTTGTGGACACGATTTTCACATGACCATTGCCCTTGGAAGTCTCGAACGTGCTCTAGAAAACCAACCCAAAAACAATCTCCTCTTTCTCTTCCAACCTGCCGAGGAAAACGAAGCCGGCGGCATGCTCATGTATGAAGACGATGCCTTTGGCGACTGGTTGCCTGACCAATTCTATGGACTCCATGTCCGTCCAGACTTAAAAGTTGGACAAATTGCGACCAATACCCATACACTCTTTGCAGGAACTTGCGAAGTCAAGATTCGTTTCAAGGGTAAAGGCGGTCACGCTGCCTTTCCACATCAAGCAAACGACGCTCTGGTTGCAGCTAGCTATTTTGTCACTCAAGTTCAGTCGGTTGTCAGTCGTAATGTCGACCCTATCGAGGGTGCTGTCGTCACTTTCGGTGTTTTTCAAGCTGGTACAACCAATAATGTCATCGCTGATACAGCCTTCTTACATGGAACCATTCGAGCTCTCACACATAGCATGAGTCTATTGGTACAAAAACGTGTCAAAGCCATCGCTGAAGGTGTCGCAGCTGCTTTTGATATGGATGTGGAAGTTGAACTCAAGCAGGGAGGTTACCTACCTGTCGAAAACAACCCTAAATTAGCCCAGGAATTGATGACTTTCTTTGATGAAAAAGAGGGCATTGAACTAATCGACATCGAACCTGCCATGACAGGAGAAGACTTTGGTTATCTTCTCTCTAAGGTTCCTGGTGTCATGTTCTGGCTTGGCATTGACAGCCCTTATGCTCTTCACCATCCACAGATGAGTCCTAAGGAAGAAGCTCTGGCTATCGGTGTTGAGGCTGTATCAAGCTTTTTAGCCAAGAAAGCTGCGGAGTAAACAATGAAAAAAGCCTTACGCAAGCAGGTCTTGCAAGAACTCAAATCTCTATCCAAAGAAGAAAAGGAAGTCATGGGCGCTTGGTTGACTGAGCAACTACTTCTACATTCCTTCTACAAGGAAGCAAAAACCATCGCCACTTACCTGTCTTTTCCTCATGAATTTCAGACAGCTAGACTCATTGAAGAAGCTCAAAAAGATGGAAAGACTATCCTCATTCCCAAAACCTATCCACATGGGAAAATGGACTTTGTTCTATATGAACCAGAGAAACTCGAAAGAAATTCTTTTGGACTTCTTGAACCACAGGGGAAAACTATTGTCTTTGAGCCGTCTCAGATTGACTTGATCCATGTTCCTGGTTTAGCTTTCAATCCTTCTGGTTATCGAATTGGCTACGGTGGTGGCTATTACGATCGCTACTTGGAGCATTTCCCAGGCAACACTATCAGTACACTTTATCCTTGTCAGATTCAGGACTTCCATCCTGATCCACACGATATTCCAGTTGAGGAGGTACTCATCTATGAAAGAAATTTTTGATCGTCGTTATCCTGTCACGAGCTTCTTTCTACTCGTGACAACCCTGATTTTTGTACTCATGTTTCTAACCAGTGGTTTCAACTATACCAGCGCAGCCACCTTGTATAAATTCGGAGCTGTGTATCCCCCTGCTATCAAGGCCATGCCTGAACAAATCTGGCGCTTATTCTCCGCAACCTTTGTCCACATTGGCTTACAGCATTTTCTCGTTAATATGCTTTCCCTTTACTTCTTGGGACGGCAAATGGAACAAATCTTTGGCTCCAAACAGTTTTTCTTTATCTACCTTCTTTCGGGTATGATGGGAAATCTCTTTGTCCTAGTTTTTAGTCCCAATGCTATTACTGCAGGTGCTTCAACTGCTCTCTACGGGATGTTCGCCTCTATTGTCGTTCTTCGTTATGCTTCACGCAATCCCTATCTCCAGCAGCTCGGGCAATCCTACCTCTCCCTCTTAGTCATCAACCTAGTAGGTAGCGTTTTAATGCCTGGTATCAGCCTTGCTGGACACGTAGGTGGAGCTGTCGGTGGCGCATTACTAGCTATCGTCTTCCCAGTTCGAGGCGAAAGAAAGATATACAGCCCAGGCCAACGTGGTCTAGCAACCCTAGCCTTTATTGCTCTGTCAGCTTTGTTACTTTTTATCGGATTATTATAAAACAAGAAAAACCATTGGAAAAACTCGTAAAGAATTGATTCCCAATGGTTTTTTGAATCTATATAAAAAGTTGCTTAAAACCCATTGTTGTCACTGAGCTCTTTGAACCAGTGGCCGGATTTTTTCAGGCGACGTTCTTGTGTTTCTAAGTCTAGCTCGACCAAACCATAGCGATTTTTGTAACTATTGAGCCATGACCAGCAATCAATAAAGGTCCAGATCAAATAGCCTTTACAGTTGGCACCGTCTTCGATAGCACGATGGAGTTCACGCAGATGTCCTTTGACAAAGTCGATACGATAGTCGTCCTGAATCATGCCATTCACACGGAATTTATCTTCACCTTCAACACCCATCCCATTCTCAGTCAGCATCCACTCAATATTGCCATAGTTTTCTTTGATGTTTTGGGCAATGTCATAAATTCCTTGCTCGTAGATTTCCCAACCGCGGTGTGGATTAATCTTGCGACCTGGCATCACGTAAGGTTCATAGAAATGCTCTGGCAAGAGTGGGCTGTCAGGATGCTTAGCAAAACGTGGCGCCATGACACGCAAAGGCTGATAGTAGTTGACTCCTAGGAAGTCAACGGTGTTCTCACGAATGAGTTCCAACTCTTCGGTTGTGTATTCTGGTAACAAGTCATGCTCAGACAAAATTTCCACTAACTCTTCTGGATATGTTCCTAAAACAGACGGATCTAGGAAAGATTGGGCCTGGAAGAGATCTGCAATACGAGCAGCTTTCACGTCAGCAGGATGTTGGCTACGTGGATAGGCTGGTGTCAAGTTGAGGACAATCCCAATCTTAGAGCCTGGTAAGACTTCATGACAAGCCTTAACTGCAAGAGTGCTGGCTAGCTGGGTATGATAGGCAACCTTAACTGCCGCTTTGGCATCTACCTTATGAGGGTAATGGGCATCATAGAAATAGCCAAACTCTACAGGAACGATAGGCTCATTGAAGGTAATCCACTGGTCAACCAAGTCTCCATAAGTTTCAAAACAGAAACGAGCATAGTCTTCATAGGCCTTAATAGTTGCTTTATTTTCCCAACCATCCCCATCTTCTTGAAGGGCGAAAGGCAGGTCAAAGTGATAAAGATTGACTAAGAGACGAATGCCCTTGGCCTTGATGGCCTCAAAGACCTGACGGTAGAAAGCCACACCTTGAGGATTGACTGCTCCACGACCCTGTGGGAAAATACGTGACCACTGGATAGAAGTTCGAAAGGCTGTGTGGCCAGTTTCTAACAATAGTTCGATATCCTTTTCCCAGTTTTCATAGAAGGTCGATGTCTTATCTGGGCCAATCCCATTGTAGTAGCGATTTGGCTCTACTTGATACCAATAATCCCAGAGATTATCTCCCTTGCCGTCACCAGGTACTCGTCCTTCTGTCTGTGGTCCAGAAGTTGAGGAACCCCAGACAAAATCCTTTGGAAATTTTAGCATAGTACTACCTCTTTTTACGCTTTTAATGTTTACTTTCTCTCATTATAAAGAAAAAACAAGGCAAAAACTAGTTACATTTTTGTCTTGTTTTTCTTCTGATTATAGATTTTATTTATTTGTTAGGATTTCAAGGGTTTCAAGCAAGTTATCTGCGTGAACTTCGATTGTATCTCCTGTCGCCTTAATCTTGACTTCTACGATACCATCCGCTGCTTTTTTACCAACAGTAATACGGATTGGAAGACCAATCAAGTCGCTATCGCTGAATTTAACACCGACACGTTCGTTACGGTCATCCGTCAAAACTTCGTAACCTTTGTTTACCAAGGCTGCTTCGATACGATCTGTCAATGCAAGAGAGTCTTCATCCTTGACATTAACCGGAATCAAGTGCACATCAAATGGCGCCAATTCTTTAGGGAAGTTGATTCCCCAAGCGTAACGATATTCGCCTTTTGGAGTTTTGTTAACAAAGAGGCGAGCGTGTTGCTCCATAATCGCTGAAAGGAGGCGACTAACACCGATACCGTAGCATCCCATGATAATTGGGATCGCACGACCATTTTCATCCAAGACATCTGCTCCCATACTTGCTGAGTAGCGAGTTCCCAGTTTGAAAATATGACCAATTTCGATACCACGGGCAAAGTTGAGAACACCTTTTCCATCTGGTGAAATTTCGCCCTCACGCACTTCACGGATATCTACATACTCAGCAGTGAAATCACGACCTGGATTAACACCAGTCAAGTGGTAGCCATCTTGGTTGGCACCAGCAACAGCATTGCGAAGATCTTGAACTTTACGATCTGCAATGATTTTCACATTTTCAGGTAGACCGACTGGTCCTAGAGAACCGAATCCTGCTGGAATGACAGCAGCGACTTCTTCTTCAGTGGCTACGTCAAAGAAATCCGCTCCCAAGTGGTTTTTCAATTTTACTTCATTAAGTTGGTCATTTCCTACTAGAAGGGCTGCGACAAGCTCACCATCTGCCATGTAGAAGAGAGTTTTGATAGTTTGCTCTTCTGGAACGTTTAGAAAGGCTGCTACTTCGTCAATAGATTTAACACCTGGTGTTTCCACGCGAGTCACTTCATTTTCAGTCACAACACGGTTGCTTGGTTTGTAGGCGTTAGTTGCCATTTCCAAGTTAGCTGCATAGCTTGACTCACTTGAATAGGCAATGGTATCTTCACCAGAAACCATCCATTTGAGCAATTCTGCCTTGATTTCTTTCTGTACATCTACAGGAATCTCATCAAATGATGCGACAGATTTATCTAACACTACCCAACGGTCAAGGTCTGTACGAGCAGGTGTGATGGCCATAAATTCTTGGCTGTCCTTACCACCCATTGCTCCACCGTCACCGATGATGGCTTTGAAGTCCAAGCCACTACGAGTAAAGATACGCTCATAGGCTGCCTTGTACTCATCATAGGTTACATCCAAGCTATCATAGTTAGCGTGGAAGCTATAACCATCTTTCATGATGAATTCACGCGTACGAAGAAGTCCATTACGTGGACGTTTTTCATCACGGTATTTAGGCTGGATTTGGTACAAGTTTAGTGGCAATTGCTTGTAAGACTTGACAGAATCACGGACAATCGCTGTGAAGGTTTCTTCGTGAGTCGGGCCCAAGATAAAGTCTGATTTCTCACGATTTTTCAATTTGTACAAGTCTTCACCGTAAGTATCATAACGGCCAGATTCACGCCAAAGGTCAGCACTGAGAAGGGCTGGAGCCAACATCTCAACAGCACCAATCTTGTCAAATTCTTGACGCATGATCTTCTTAGCTTTTTCGATAACACGGTTAGCAAGTGGCAGGTAAGAATAGACTCCTGCTGATACTTGACGAACATAACCAGCACGCAACATAAGAGCGTGGCTGATAACTTGAGCATCGCTTGGCATTTCGCGAAGCGTTGGGATTAGCATTTTACTTTGTTTCATATTTTTCCTCTAATTCTTAAAAGAAGGTTCGCATGATGTCGTTCCATGTAACGGCGATCATCAAGACAACCATAATCACAACTCCAACTAGAGTAACATAGGTTTCAATTTCTTGTTTCAGTGGTTTGCGGCGAATAGCTTCAATAATATTGAGCACGATTTTCCCACCATCAAGTGCCGGGATAGGAATCAAGTTGAAAATCCCGATATTGATAGAAATCATAGCCAAGAAGAACAAAACATTCTCAAGACCATTTTTAGCAGCATCGCTACTTGCCTTAAAGATTGCAACAGGTCCACCTAACTTATTCAAGTCAGGTTGGAAAATCAAGTTTTTCAAGGCATTGAGAATGCGCAAAGCTGAGTCAGCTGCAGATGTGAATCCACCTACAAACATAGACCAGATATCCGATTTAAGTCTCGGTTGAACACCCAAAATATAACGCCCTTGGCTTTCCTCAGGTGTCACACTGACTTGTTTTTCAGTTCCATTTTCAGAGACTGTCACATCTAAAACAGGTGCTGTTTTATCCTTGGTCTCTGCTTCCACTGCCTGAATCAAATCTTGCCAGTTACTGATTTCGTGTGAACCGACTTTAGTGATTTGGGCCGTATTTTCAAGGCCGACTTTTGCTATCGCGCTATCAGGGATGATACTAAAGTTATTACTTTGTGTATCACGAACACCACCTTGCATGAAAATCAAAATCCAGAAGACGACAACTCCTAGGATAAAGTTATTCATGGGGCCTGCAAAGTTGGTAATCAATTTGCCCCAGACAGTTGCATTTTGATATTGAACGTCTAGCGGAGCGATACGAACTTCCGTTCCATCAGCTTCCACAATAGTTGCATCATGGTCTACGGAGAACGTTTTTTCCTCTTCCAAGACCAAACCTGTGATAAAGAGTTTATCCTCAAAGTCAAACTGGGTTACTTGCATCGGAAGAGCCGTTTGGTCGACCTTCTTACCAGAAAGATTGATGCGCTTAACCTTGCCATCTTCGGCTAAGGTCAAACTAACAGGAGTTCCTGTCTTAATCTCTGTGGTATCTTCACCCCAACCTGCCATGCGGACATAACCACCAAGCGGTAGGAGACGAATCGTGTAAGCAGTCCCGTCTTTCCCGATATGGGCAAAGATTTTCGGACCCATACCAATGGCAAATTCACGAACCAAAATTCCAGACTTCTTAGCAAAGTAGAAATGTCCGAACTCGTGAACCACCACGATAATTCCAAAAACAAGGATAAAGGTTAATAATCCTAACATTTAATATCTGTCCACCTTTCCTTAAAATAAGCCGAATAGGTGCATAATAGGGAACACGGCCAACATAGAATCAAAGCGATCTAGTACCCCCCCATGTCCAGGGATGAAGACCCCTGAATCCTTGACTCCAAAGTGGCGTTTCATAGCACTTTCAATCAAGTCACCCAATTGACCTGCAATACTAAAGAAAATAGCAAAGAGTGTCATTTTGTAAATACCATAAGGAAGGGCAACTGTACTATCCACTAACATAAAGATGAGTGTAACAAGCATGGCAGCTATAATACCACCAAAAGCTCCTTCGACTGATTTGTTAGGAGAAACTCTTGGAGCCAATCTTCTCTTGCCGAAATTCATTCCAACGAGATAAGCACCACTATCTGTTGCCCACACGATACAGAGAGCCAAGAGCGCTTTATCCAAGCCAGCGATTCGAGCATCGACTAAAGCGTTGAATCCAAAACCAACATAGAAACTCATGGCGATTGGGTATACAGCATCTTCAATGGTGTAATTCTTGCTAAAAACAGTGCAACCTAACATGATAAAAATCACAACACCATATGCGACAACATTCCCATCTACAGGTAAAAATGTCAAGTAGTTTTCTAGGGGGATTGTCAGTGCGAAAGTTGCTAGCAAGGTCAACAAACTCTCAGGGGTCATGGTGTTTAACCCTTTCATCTGGAGCAACTCACGAACTCCAAGCATGGCTAAAATTCCCATCACAATCTGTAGCCACAGCCCTCCAACCATCAAGAGTGGGATAAAGATAGCTAGGGCCAAAGCGGCAAATATGGTCCTCTTTATTAAGTCCTTTTTCATAATGTTCCTATACTCCTCCAAATCGACGATTGCGGCGGTTAAACTCTGCAATAGCTTCCTTTAAGGCTTCCTCATCAAAGTCAGGCCACAAGACATCTGTGAAATAAAGTTCACTATAAGCTGCTTGCCAAGGCAAGAAATTACTCAAACGAAGCTCGCCACTAGTTCGGATGATTAAGTCAGGATCGCGCAAAGTTTTCGGCAAATGTCCCGTAAAGAGATATTCCCCAATCAACTCTTCTGTAATATCACCGGGATTGATCTTAGCATCTAAAACATCCTGTGCAATCAACTTGACTGCCTGTGTAATCTCAGCTCGTCCACCATAATTAAGGGCAAAGTTGAGAATCAAACCTGTATTTAACTTGGTCAACTCTTCCGCTTTTTTCAAAACATCAAAGGTCTCTTTAGGCAAACGATCAGTCTCCCCAATCATTTGAATCTTCATGTTCTTTTGGTGCAATTCGGGAACATACTTATCATAAAATTCAACCGGAAGGTTCATGATAAACTTGACTTCCTGATCTGGACGTGTCCAATTTTCAGTCGAGAAGGCATAAACTGTCATAGCCTTGACACCCATATCACTAGCAGCAATCGCTACTGTTCTCAGAGCATCCATCCCAGCCTTATGCCCAAAGACACGTGGCTGCATTCGTTTTTTAGCCCAACGACCATTGCCATCCATGATAACTCCGATATGCGCTGGTACCATCGCTGGTGTTTCTGTTACTTTATCTTTTTTTAAAAATCCAAACATGATTGTATTCCTATTCAAAAATCTATCGTTTCATTATACCATATTTTTCGCTTTTCTTCTATCATATTCTCTTATTCTAAGGCGGAATTCCCCATAGGACTCCTATCTTTCTCAACTAACAAGCCTTGCATTTCCCAAAGAAAGTTGATACAATAAAACATAAAGATTTATCCTTGTTCAGTCACAGGGGTTTTTTATTGAAAGGATCTTATCATGTCAAAAAAACTACAACGTAAAAAACAATTAAGAAACAATCTTCGTCGCTCAGGCGCACTTTCAAACGCTGTAAACAAGGTTGTCGAAGAAACAAAAAAAGTTGTGAAACACGCTGAAAAAGCAGCAAGTGAAGCAGGAAAAGCTGTTTCTAAGCAAGTTGAAAAAACTGTAGAAGCAACTAAAGAACAAGCTCAAAAAGTTACAAGCTCTGTAGAGGAATTCGCAGCCAACCTAGGTGGACTTTCAGTAGATCGCGCTAAAACTTTCTACGATGAAGGGATCAAATCTGCAGCTGACTTCAAAAACTGGACAGAAAAAGAACTCCTTGCCTTGAAAGGAATCGGTCCAGCAACTATCAAGAAATTAAAAGAAAACGGCATTAAGTTCAAGTAATCTTTCTTGTTCCTTGCTTTTCCGTCAAAAACTTGTTAAAATATAGCCATTAGAGGTGTTTTGAGTCCCACATTTTACAGAAAGTGGCGGAGCTGAGAAATCCACAAATGTGTCAAAACTGGTTGCTAATGGATGAAATTTAAAAATGAAATATAAATGTCTTTTTGTTTTAAAGACGAGAGTTGCGGGCATCTGCCCGAAATTGGGTGGTACCGCGGATTAAACACATTCGTCCCTGTCAGATTGATGACAGGGGCGATTTTTATTTTGCACCCCTAGCCAAAGGAGGTTGTCATGAAACAATCTTTTAAAACAAGTAAGCTCTACTATGGTTTTCCTATCTTCATTTTAGGCTATCAGGACCAGAACTTTGGGCACAATATCACGACCTGCAGTTCCTCTTATAGCCTTGGCGATTGGCTAGTCATCGGGGTTGGTGCTGAGGAAAATGCGGCTGACCAGATTAAGCATTATCAACAGTTCACTGTGAATATCCCTGACGAAAACCTCATGCTTGAGATGGAACAGGCTGGCTTTATCAGCCATCGGGAGAAATTGAAACACCTAGGGCTTGACTACGAGATTTCTGAACGAACTCAGGCTCCGATTTTGGAGGCCTGTCCAGTCGTTTTGGATTGCCAGGTAGAACGGATTATCGAGGAAGATGGCATCTGCCATATCTTTGCTAAAATTCTCGAGCGACTAGCTGATCCAGAGCTCTTAGATGACAAGGGACATTTTAAAAATGACCGCTTTGCGCCGACTTACTTTATGGGGGACGGCCACCAGCGCGTTTATCGTTATCTGGACGACCGAGTCGATCCCATGGGGAGCTTTATCAAGAAAGCGAGGCAGAAGAATGACAAGAGCAACATTACCTGAACGAATCGAAACGGAGCGTCTGGTCTTACGAGTCCGTACAGTAGCGGATGCTGAGGATATTTATGCCTACGCTAGTCTCCCAGAAGTTTCTTACCCAGCAGGCTTTCCACCTGTCAAGACCTTGAAAGATGAGATTTATTACCTAGAGCATATCCTTCCCGATCGTAATGAAAAGGAAAATCTCCCAGCAGGCTATGGAATTGTGGTCAAAGGGACTGATAAAATCATCGGCTCTGTTGATTTCAACCATCGCCACGAAGATGATGTGCTGGAGATTGGCTATACTTTGCACCCCGACTATTGGGGCCGAGGTTATGTACCAGAAGCGGCGCGTACCTTGATTGACTTAGCTTTTAAAGAATTGGGGCTTCACAAGGTAGAATTGTCTTGCTTTGGCTACAATGTCCAAAGTCAACGAGTCGCTGAGAAGCTTGGTTTCACCCTTGAAGCTCGCATCCGAGACCGCAAAGATGCTCAGAGCAACCGCTGTGACAGTCTCATATATGGCTTGCTGAAGAGTGAGTGGGAAACTCAAGGTCAACATTAAAAATAGAAATAACTAGAAAGGACACACACATGTCTAAAGAACTTTCACCTAAATACAATCCAGCTGAGGTTGAGGCTGGTCGTTACCAAAAATGGCTTGATGCCGATGTTTTCAAGCCTTCAGGCGATAAAAAGGCTAAGCCATATTCTATCGTCATTCCACCACCAAACGTAACTGGGAAACTCCACCTTGGTCACGCTTGGGATACGACTCTTCAGGATATCATCATCCGTCAAAAACGTATGCAAGGCTTTGATACGCTTTGGCTTCCTGGTATGGACCACGCGGGGATTGCAACTCAGGCTAAGGTTGAGGAGCGCTTGCGTGGTGAGGGCATCAGTCGTTACGACCTCGGTCGTGAGAAATTCCTTGAGAAAGTCTGGGAATGGAAAGATGAATATGCCACTACTATCAAGGAACAGTGGGGCAAGATGGGGCTCTCTGTAGACTACTCTCGTGAGCGTTTCACCCTTGATGAAGGTTTGTCAAAAGCCGTGCGCAAGGTCTTTGTGGATCTATACAAGAAAGGCTGGATCTATCGTGGTGAGTTTATCATCAACTGGGACCCAGCAGCTCGCACAGCCCTTTCTGATATCGAGGTGATCCACAAGGACGTGGAAGGTGCCTTCTACCACATGAACTACATGCTGGAAGACGGCTCACGCGCCCTTGAAGTTGCGACAACTCGTCCTGAGACTATGTTTGGGGACGTTGCCGTTGCGGTCAATCCAGAAGACCCACGCTACAAGGACTTGATTGGTAAAAACGTCGTCCTTCCAATCGCTAATAAACTCATCCCAATCGTTGGGGACGAACACGCAGATCCTGAGTTTGGTACGGGTGTCGTGAAAATCACACCTGCCCACGATCCAAACGACTTCTTAGTTGGTCAACGCCATAACTTGCCACAAGTTAACGTCATGAACGACGACGGAACCATGAATGACTTGGCCTTCGAATTTGCAGGCATGGACCGTTTTGAAGCTCGTAAAGCAGTCGTTGCTAAGTTGGAAGAAATCGGTGCCCTTGTTAAAATCGAAAAACGTGTTCACAGTGTTGGTCACTCAGAGCGTACAGGTGTCGTGGTTGAACCACGCTTGTCTACGCAATGGTTTGTCAAGATGGACCAATTGGCTAAGAATGCCATTGCAAACCAATACACAGATGATAAGGTTGAATTCTACCCCCCTCGTTTCAACGATACCTTCCTCCAATGGATGGAAAATGTCCATGACTGGGTAATCTCTCGTCAGCTCTGGTGGGGTCACCAAATCCCTGCTTGGTACAATGCTGAGGGTGAAATGTACGTTGGTGAGGAAGCTCCAGAAGGTGACGGATGGACTCAGGACGAAGACGTCTTGGATACTTGGTTCAGTTCTGCCCTTTGGCCATTCTCAACTATGGGCTGGCCTGATGTCGATTCAGAAGACTTCAAACGTTACTTCCCAACGTCAACCTTGGTAACAGGTTACGATATCATCTTCTTCTGGGTGTCTCGTATGATCTTCCAATCTTTGGAATTCACTGGTCGTCAGCCATTCCAAAACGTCCTGATTCACGGTTTGATTCGCGACGAGCAAGGACGCAAGATGTCTAAGTCACTCGGTAACGGGATTGACCCAATGGATGTTATCGAGAAATATGGTGCCGATGCCCTCCGTTGGTTCCTTTCAAATGGTTCTGCACCAGGGCAAGACGTGCGCTTCTCTTATGAGAAAATGGATGCTTCTTGGAACTTCATTAACAAGATTTGGAACATCTCTCGCTACATCCTCATGAACAATGAAGGCTTGACCCTTGAGCAAGCAACTGCCAATGTGGAAAAAGTTATTAACAAGGAAGCTGGAAACGTTACTGACCGCTGGATTCTCCACAACCTCAATGAAACGATCGGAAAAGTCACTGAAAACTTTGACAAGTTTGAGTTTGGTGTCGCTGGCCACATCCTCTACAACTTCATTTGGGATGAATTTGCGGACTGGTACGTTGAGTTGACCAAGGAAGTCCTTTATAGCGATAATGAAGGAGAGAAAGTCATCACACGTTCTGTTCTCCTTTATACTTTGGACAAGATCCTTCGTCTCCTTCACCCAATCATGCCATTCGTGACAGAGGAAATCTTTGGACAAATCTCAGAAGGCTCTATCGTCACAGCGGAATACCCAACTGTTAACCCAGCCTTTGAAGACCTTGCAGCTCACACGGGTGTCGAAAGCCTCAAAGACTTGATCCGTGCCGTTCGGAATGCGCGTGCGGAAGTAAACGTAGCACCAAGCAAGCCAATCACCATCCTTGTTAAGACAAGCGATAGCGACTTGGAATCCTTCTTTAACAGCAATGTCAACTACATCAAACGCTTCACAAATCCAGAACACTTGGAAATTGCATCAACCATCCCTGCACCTGAACTCGCTATGTCAAGCGTCATCACAGGAGCAGAAATTTACTTGCCACTCGCAGACCTCCTCAATGTCGAAGAAGAATTGGCTCGTCTCGATAAGGAACTAGCTAAATGGCAAAAAGAACTGGATATGGTCGGTAAGAAGCTCTCTAACGAACGCTTCGTAGCCAATGCCAAACCAGAAGTCGTCCAAAAAGAACGCGACAAACAAGCCGACTACCAAGCCAAATACGACGCGACCGTCGCACGTATTGATGAGATGAAGAAGTTGGTGAAATAAACACAGAAACACGGTGATGAGCCGTGTTTTTTGGGGAATTGCTGAAACAACTGGTGTTGTAAAGAATAGAATGGATTTATTTGATCCTTATTTTGACATAATCGAAAAGGTTGGTGGCAAAAATCTAAGGGGCGTGTGCGTTTGACTGCCAAAGAATTTGAAAAAACCAAGGAGTTTCAATCGGATTTTATTTTATCCTTGGTTACCAATCTAGATGACATTTCAAAGTTAGTATTAATCGATAATCCATTGAATCATTTTGAATTTAAAAAGAGTATCATAAAGAATGAAGTTATAGAATACAGAAGTCTTGAAGATTTGTATTAGTTCCCTTTAACTTTTCCAATTGAAGGAACGAGAAGTATTGACAGGTCAACGACTAAACGAACTAGAAATCAATAGTAATCGATTGCCCAAGTTTAAAAATGGTGAAATCGAGATTGAATTCATCTGGATTGATACCGAAAACCCACCAATCGATGCCATCGGCTGGATAGCAAAGAAATAAAAAGTCCGCTGTTTTTTTGTTTTGTGTTTTACAGTTTTTTCTTGACAAGTATTTCTTTTTTATGGTATCCTTTTATGCAACAAGTGTTGCGCAACAGATGTTGCGCGAAAGGAGTCTTATGCCACCCAAGGTTAAATTTAGTAAAGAGGCTATGATTGGGATAGCTTTACAATTGGTGAGAGAAGAGGGAATGGCTAGTTTGACAGCTAGAGCATTAGCGGAGAAACTAGGAGCCACACCGAGAGTCATTTTTGGGCAATTTGCTAATATGTCTGAGTTACAAGCAGAGGTTATTGGTGCTGCGGAAATGGTCGTGGTGGAGTATATTCGCAAGGCCTTAGAAGATGAGAAGCCTTTTCGATCTGTCGGGGTTGCTTATATACTTTTCGCCTCAAAAGAGCCTCAACTCTTTCAATTGCTTTTCCAAAATCCTAGTAAAGATCCCATTCGTCGCTTTCAAGATTTTCTTCCCATGAAGGATCATAGTTACCAATTGGTTCTGGATTCGATTGTCGCAGACTATCCTTTGACTGTAGAGGAGGCTAGTCGATTGTACCAGCATCTATTTATCTACTCACATGGGATGGCCTCTATGGTTGCTTCTGGTATTTATCAATTCAGCATGGAAGAAGTAATTGGATTAATGACAGAGGTTTGTCAGTCGCTCATCAAAGAAATGGTAGGAAAAAAATGATTCAACTAGAAAATATTCACAAAAGTTACGGCCAAACCAAGGTTTTAAAAGGGATTGACTTGCAGATTCAAGACCAGGATAATGTGGTTATCCTCGGCCCTTCTGGATCGGGAAAGTCAACTCTCTTAAACGTGTTATCAGGCTTAGAAAAGGTAGATGAGGGGCATATCCTCATTCAAGGGCAAGATTTATCACAACTCGCGGATGCTCAATTGACAGCCTTTAGACGTGAGAAGATTGCCTTTATCTTCCAGCAGTATTATTTATTGCCTAATCTGACAGTCAAACAGAATGTAAAGATGGGGGCAGACCTGGCAAACAATCATGACTTTTTGCAGATCATAGAAGATTTGGGACTTGGCGATAAGCTAGACAAGTATCCGAGTGAATTGTCGGGTGGGGAACAGCAGAGAGTCTCTATTGCCCGGGCCTTGGCCAAAAAGCCAGAGATTCTTTTCTTAGATGAGCCGACGGGAGCCCTCGATGAAGAAACAGGGCGCAAGATTCTCGACTATATCTGGAAACTGAAGGAAAAGCTCGGCTTTACCCTCATCATGGTGACGCACAACCAAAATATTGCGGATATGGCCAGAACCATCATTCGAGTCAATAGTGGCAAGATTACCGAAGTTGTGACCAATGATCAGCCTCAGACTGCTTATGAGATTGGATGGTAAGCCATGTTTTCAGTAAAAGATATTCGAAAATTAGTTGTCGTCAGCATCATTGGGGCTTGTGCGGTCTTTGTGGCCAATCTCTTCTTAAATTTTTACTTGGACATCGAGCAATTAGAGATTTCGAAAACCAATCCCATGATTCAGACCTACTATGATGCCCAGGTTTCGCTTTCTTGGATGGTGGCCATGGTCAGTGGGGTCGTCTTGTCCTTGACGTCGGTCCTTCTCATGTGTTTTTATATCAAACAATTTGTCGATGACCACAAGGAACAATTAGGAATTTTAAAGGCCTTGGGCTACAGTAATGGCCAGTTGGCTAAACGATTTTGGGCCTTTGGACTGAGTTTTGGAGCTGGAGCGCTTCTTGGCTATTTAGCTTCTTTTCTTATAATGGAGCATTTTTATGACTTTCGTAATGAGAAGGGGATCCTGCCAGAAATCACCATTCATTTTCATTGGCAGCTCTTGCTTGCTTTGGTGATCCTGCCAACGGTATTTTTTATGCTTCTCGCGATTGGCTATGCTAGAAGACAATTACAAACGCCGACTCTTCGCTTATTGAAAAAATCTCCAACACCAATCAAGGCTCAAAGGAGAAAGAGGGCTCCTAAGAAAGAGAAGGCCTTCCTAAAAGAGCTGTCCTCATCACTGATTTGGGGGAGAAAATCTATACTGTTTTTTGTAGTCTTTGGCTCTATGTGTTTTGCGGCCATGGTTCAATTGTCCTTTGGCCTCAGGGATTACACAGATGATATCATCCAAACCATGATGATCATGATTGGCTTGATCCTTTCTTTCTCGATACTCTTTTTGTCATTGGGGATTGTGGTCTCTGAAAGTCGCGAAACCTTGGCTCTTATGAAGGCTTTTGGCTACACCGATCGTGAATGCCAAGGTCATATTCTCGCTCCTTATCGTTTTTGGGCTTATCTAGGATTTGTTTTAGGGACGGCTTATCAATACGGTATCATGGAAATCTTGATTGGTATAATCAAAGATACGGTTCCTGAAAAGATTGAGCATCACTTTGATGGGAATGCTTGCTTCTGGACTTTGATCGGTTTTGCTGTGGTTTATGAAAGCCTCTTTTATCTATCCAACAGAAAACTCCAAAAACAAACCATCAAAGAAGTGCTCTTAGCTGAATAAATAGAAAAGGTTGGCTTTCCCAGCCTTTTTCTTTATGTGACTTTCACTCCGTCTCGCTCCGTTAGGTGCGAGTCACATAACACAAAAAATCTCTTAGATTCATTTCTAAGAGATTTTTTCTTTCTCTCCCCTCACAACCAGCCTTCTTCTTCGGCAGTTTTGGCTGCTTCGGTTCGGTTGCTGGCGCCTAGTTTGGAGAGGATATTGGTCATGTAATTACGGACGGTGCCGTTTGAGAGGTAGAGCTTGTCAGCAATTTCTTGGTTGGAGAGGCCTTGGGCAACTCCATGCAAAACAGCGACTTCCTGCTCGGTCAAGGGATTGGGATGAGTCATCATGACTTCCATCAGCTCTGGAGAATACTCCTTGCGCCCCTCTAACACCGTATGCAGGGTTTGCATGAGCTCGGCGATGCTCCGCTCTTTCAAGACATAGGCGTCTACTCCTGCTTTGACCGCTCGTTCAAAATAACCTGGGCGTTTAAAGGTCGTAACGATAACTACCTTGGTTTCAGGTACTTCTTGTTTGATCCACTCGAGAGCTTCGAGTCCCGTCTTGACTGGCATTTCAACGTCAAGGATGGCAATATCTACTGCTTCTTTCCCCAAAATCTCAATAGCCTCGGCTCCATTTTTCGCCTGCAAGACAGTCTCTACATCTGGCTGAAAACTTAAGAGCTGGCACATGGCGTCTCTAAGCATACTTTGATCTTCTGCGACTAATACTTTCATCTACTTTCTCTCCTTATAAGGCAGATGCACGCGCACCTCTGTTGGATGTTTCAAGCTGACCAGCTCTACTTGACCTGAGAAGGCTGCAACACGATCTCGGACTGTATGGAGTTCATTTCCTTTTACAGTTGCAAAACCTTTCCCATCATCTCTGACCGTCAATAGCAATTCCTGATCTGTACGTTCCAGTTTTAGATAGGCTTTTTCAGCACTGGAATGTTTGATGATATTGGTCGCCAGTTCTAACAAAATCATAGCAGCCGTCGACTCCACATCCTGGGTCAGGCTAGCCTTGTCCAATTGATTGTCAACCTCAACCTCAATTCCAGCAATCTCCAGCATCTTTTTGACAGTTTCAAGCTCTGATGCTAGAGTCCGTGATTTCAGATTTTCCACGATGGTTCGTACTTCATTCATAGAATCCTTGCTGATCTGGTGAATTTCTTTTAATTCCTTCTCCACCTGTGGATAGGCCTGCATCTGAAATAACTGCAAGGCTAAATCTGTCTTGACACTCAGCATAGCAAAGGTATGCCCCAGACTATCATGCAAATCCTGACCGATACGACTGCGTTCATTTTCAGCAAGCAATAAATTTATCTGAGCATTTTGCTTGGCCTGGGCTTCTTTCAAATCCTCGACAATGCGAATCCGAACCAAACCCAATGTCATCAAATCGACAAAAGTAAGAATCCCAAGCTCAAAGGCTACAGCCTCAGTTTCGACTGACTGAAACATCATGAGTTGTCCAACAACAAGAACTTGAGCAAGGAGAAAAGTCCAGACATGAAGAGAACGTAAGCTACGCACTCTAAAATGATAAATCAAGAGATTGGCAAGGAAAAAGAAGAACCAGACATAGTTGCCATAAATAAAGACGGTATTCCCAGCTACATAGGCTAGCATGATAATCCAAAAGAGCCAGGATAATCGCTGACTCTTGGTTGTCAAAACGCCTAAGTAAGCCACCACAAATAGAATATCAACTAGTAAATGCCAGCTAGGAATTTCCCCAACTACTGCAGAGAGGATAGGGAAAACCATAAAAATCAAACTGGCCCAAAACATATAGTGTATGCTTTTCAGTCTTTCAAGCATTAAGCATTCTCCTTATGACCTTGAAGGTAAATAGTCAAACCAAATAAAACTGCTGAAAAAACAAGTAGATAAACTGTGGATGATAAATTGATGCCTCCCTCGTTTAAGAAGGTCTTGAGCAATTCCATCAACTGATAGGTTGGTAGACACTTCCCGATTGCTTGCATCCAGTCTGGAAATAAAGTGATGGGCATCCAGAGTCCGCCTAAAACAGCCAAGCCTAGATAGAGAAGATTGCCCACGACAGACATCAGCTGACTAGACGGTAAGAGTGTCAGGATCAAACCAAGCGCTACAAAGGCTATACTTCCCGCAATCAGCAAGAGCGCAGCCCCAATCCAGCTTCCTAAAGGCATATCCACACCTCTGACCAAGTGCCCAACTGAGAAAACAACCAGGATTGAAACCAAATAATCAACCATCATACTTGTTATCTTTGATAGATAATATTCTACCATATTTACTGGAGTATGGCGTAATGTTTTCTGCCAGTTGTTGATTTTATCGGTATGTAAAACAGCTGGGAATGAAAACATAGCTGTCGACATCATAGAAAAGGCCGTCATAGAGATAAGGTAGTCGCGCATAAAATTAGCTGGCCCATCTGGTGTATCCTGGTACATGCCTGAAAAGAATAAATAGAAGGCCGTCGGCATCCCTACGGATAATAGATAATAGACTAATTGTCGTTTGGTCAATAGAAATTCTATCTTGTTTAGTGCGATCCATCGTTTCATCTTAGTCATCTCCCTTTTGTGTTTCTTCAAAGATTGTATCTAGCAAGCTACGGTTATTGACTTCAATTTCTTGTATCCTACAGCCTGCCTGGACTAACAGTTGCCAAAAAGCATCCGCTTCGCGTGTGACTACTTGCAGGGCATCTTGTTTTTGTGACCAGTTTTCAATCAAGTTTGACTGCTCAACGACTTCCTTATAAGCCAGAGGTAGGATAAAGTGCTTTTCAATCTCTTCACTGCGCATAGCTAGTGGTGTCGTATCACGAATCAATTCTCCCTTATTTAAGACCAAAATCCGGTCTGCTGTATGCTCTACTTCCTCAATATAATGAGACGAATAGAGAATGGTGACTCCCTGCGCTTTTAAGTCTTGGACAATTTCCCAAAAACGTTGACGAGTTGAGGTATCCATGGCCGCAGTTGGCTCATCTAAAAAGACAAGCTTTGGTCGGCCTATCAAGGTCAAGACAAATGAAAAGAGACGCTTTTGCCCACCTGACAATTTTTCTGCCAATTGTTCTTTTTGCTTCTTGTCAAACTGCAATAGTTGATCGATCTCCTGGTTGTTCAAGGGATTTGGATAAATACTTTGAAAGAAAGCAATCAACTCTTTGACCTTTAATTTCTGAACGATGACATTTTCTTGAGGGAGGTAGCCTCTAATATAGTCTAACTTAGAGCTCGTCACTGGCAAGCCTTGAATGGATACTTGACCGCTGGTAACTAGCTTATCTCCAAGTAAACAATCTAAGAGTGTGGTCTTTCCAGCACCATTGGGCCCAATCAAGGCGACACATTCACCTTCAGCTACCTCAAAGGAAATATCCTTCAAAATAGCCTTGCCCTTGATGTTCTTATTTAAGCCTTCTACCTTAATCATGTTCATGATACTCTCCTTTCAGCCACTCCTTCCCCATCGGAAAGGCGATAAAAATCATAAATCCTAGACCCCAAGCACCGCGAATGACTTGGTGAAGGAAGGCTTGGTCAAACCACCCTGTAAACATTTCGACCAACCATACCACTAGTGATAGTGCAATAAAGAGATAGAGAATCGCTTTTTTCATTTTTCAAACTCCTTTTTCACATCTGAGATCAATTTCAAACCTTCTCGAATCAACCAAGACATCATACCAAATCCTGCAAATAACTCCCAAGGAAAATGATAGAAGCCTTCGTCCAATCCTGAAAACATGAGATAAGTCATGACTCCTGCTGCTACTAAACTCATTGCGACAATTACTTTATGTTTCATTTTTTCTTCCTCCATTTGATACATCTATTATAATTCTTTGAAGGTTGTGTCACTAGAAGCTTCTGTCATGAGGAAATATGACAAATGTCACAAAAAAAGAAAGTTGATTTCTCAACTTTCTTTTTTCTATTATTTAATCTTTATTCCACACTGAAAAGATATGGGTAAACTGGTTGTTGACCTTGGTGAATTTCTACTTCAACATCTTCGAATTCTTCTGCGATTTCTTGAGCAATTTCATTTGCCAATTCTTCACTTCCGTCTTCTCCGACATAGAAAGTTACGATTTCACTGTCTTCGTCCAACATATGTTTCAAAGTTTCAGTCAAGGTTTGGTGCATGTCAGGGTTTGATACGAGGATCTTACCATCTACCATACCAAGATTATCATTTTCATGGATTTCCAAACCATCGATAGTTGTATCACGAACGGCTGTTGTTACACTACCGCTGATGACATCGCCAAGAGCTGCAGTCATGCGTTCTTTATTTTCTTCGATTGATTTGCTTGGATCAAAGGCAAGAAGACTAGTCAATCCTTGAGGAATTGTACGAGCTTCTACCACAACAGCTGGTTGCTCTAAGACTTCAGTTGCTGATTGAGCTGCCATGAAGATATTTTTGTTATTTGGCAAGAAGATGATATTGCGAGCATTAACTTGCTCAACAGCCTTGACGAAGTCTTCTGTCGAAGGGTTCATAGTTTGTCCACCTTCGATGACATAATCCACACCTTGTGCACGGAAGATGTCTGCCAAGCCTTGTCCAGCTACTACTGCGATAAGGGCATATTCTTTTTCTTCAGCTGGCTTGCTAACTTGAGCTGCTTCTTTTTCTACTTGCGCTTCGTGTTGGTTACGCATGTTATCGACTTTAACCTTAACCAAGCTACCGTATTTAAGACCTTCTTGCAAGACAAGTCCTGGATCTTCTGTATGGACGTGAACTTTAACGATTTCATCGTCATTAACAACAAGTAGAGAATCCCCAAGATTGTTCAAGTAGTTACGGAATTCTTCGTAGTCAAAGTCTTTAGCATAAGTTGGGCCTTGTTTGAGGGCAACCATGATTTCAGTACAGTAACCAAAAGTAATGTCTTCTGTTGCCACATGTCCAGCTACAGACTTGTGGTGTTCAGCATTGATCATTTCACTCATGTTTGCGGGAGTAGCAACAAAGTCCTCAGAAGCGCTGTATTCACCAGTAAGAGCTGAAAGGAAACCTTCATAGATGAAGACCAAACCTTGACCACCTGAGTCCACAACTCCAACTTCCTTCAAGACTGGAAGCATTTCAGGAGTTTTAGCAAGAGCTGCTTTAGCTCCTTCTAAGGCCGCACGCATAACTTCAACTGCGTCATCTGTTTGCTCTGCTTTTTTCTTAGCCCCGATGGCAGCTCCACGTGATACAGTCAAGATAGTTCCTTCAACTGGCTTCATAACAGCCTTGTAGGCTACTTCTACACCAGATTGGAAGGCAAGGGCCAAATCTTGACCTGTAAGTTCATCTTTTTCCTTGATAGCTTGTGAGAATCCACGGAAAAGTTGAGAAGTGATAACTCCTGAGTTTCCACGCGCACCCATCAAAAGACCTTTAGCCAAGATACTTGCAGCCTCACCAACTGTTGAAGCTGGTTTGTCTGCGACTTCCTTAGCACCATTTTCGATAGTCATCCCCATGTTTGTTCCTGTATCTCCATCTGGAACTGGGAAGACGTTCAATGAATTGACATATTCGGCTTGCTTGTTCAAACGAGTTGAAGCAGCCTGTACCATTTCTTGAAATAAGCTTGTAGTAATATTTGACACGATTATTCTCCTACAACTTTGATATTTTGAATGTAGACATTCACAGTTTGCGCAGTGATTCCAAGTTGGTTCTCTAAACTAAAGCGAACGCGCTCTTGGATGTTTTTTGAAACTTCACTGATTTTTGTACCGTAGCTCAATACAGTATATACATCAACTGCAATGCTACCGTCTTCAGCTGCTTTAACGACTACACCTTTTGAATAATTTTCCTTACCAAGAAGGGCTTGGAAATTATCTTTGAGGGCATTTTTACTAGCCATACCGACTACACCAAAAATTTCAGTTGCTGCACCACCTACGACAGTAGCGATTACATCATCTGTCAGTTCGACTTGACCATCTTTTGTATTAATTTTTACAGTCATTTTTTTTACCTCAAATAGTTGATACTCTATTTTATCATATTTCAGCCCAACTGTAAAAGCAGAATGATGTATCATCGGATATTTGCTTGATTTTTCAAATGATTTCAGCTTTCGAGCAAAAGAAAAAGACCCTGTAGGTCTTTTCATGTTTATTAAACTCGTTCTACTTTTCCTGATTTCAAAGCACGAGCTGAAGCCCAAACTTTTTTAGGTTTACCATCGATAAGAACAGTAACTTTTTGAAGGTTTGGTTTTACGGCACGTTTAGTTTGGTTCATCGCGTGTGAACGGTTGTTTCCTGATACAGTCTTACGACCTGTAAAGTAACATACTTTAGCCATTGTGTTTTCCTCCTATTAGATCTAATATAGCGGATGTGCTAGCACCACATACCGTACTATGTTATCACACTTTCTCCATTTTGGCAAGGGAATTGGAAGACTTTTTTAATGAACATAGACAACTTCTAATTTTCCAAAAGCTACCTCTCCACGGATAATCAAGGTTTTACTTGTAGGAGCTACCGGAGCATCTGCCTTGGCTACTCCACAAGAAGTCTCCACCTTCAGATCCACTCTCCAGTGTTGGGGCACATAGATAACTGCATTCCCTAAATTGACTTCTACCTTCAAGGTTGCACTATCGCCTAACATCTCTGCATTGTCATAATAAATCTTGGCATTCCCACAGCTAACTTCAAACTGGTCTTCTACCAAATCTTGGTCCTGCTTGTAAAAGGTTCCACTACCAAAGGCTACTTCCTTTTCTGTAAGGATAGTCTTTTCACCGTCATACCACCATTTCTTTCCGCTCCATGTTTTGTTAGAATTAGTCAACAAACCAACTCCGAGAACGATTAGCACTCCAGCCCAGAACAGTGACTGATTGGGAATCGGTAAAATGTCATAAAAATGATTGGCAATCAATAGGGCCACTAGGGCTGTAAAAGAGGCTGAAGTGAGGTGGCGACGAAGGATTGCCTCAACTGATTGATAGGCAAAAAATCCAATACCAATCAAGGGCCAAATCTGCCCTCCAAATGAAGGGATTCCAAAATTCCCCTGTAACAATACTAAAGCTGCCAATACTAGCAACACAATACCAAATGCTTTCTTTTTCATCTTCTTACCTCATGTTTCTTAGATTTTCTTTTAGGAGGGATTGGTAATGCCGTGACACGTGCACCTCCTTGTGGGTCTGATAAAAGGAAATAGTGCCTGTCCCTGAGAAGGACTTGTCCACCGAGTAGACCTGCCGAAGATTGGCAATGGTCGACTTGGATACCCGACTGAAATAGCGAGGCAGGATGGACTCTAACTCATAAAGCTTGAGCCGAACCTCGTAGGCTTCTTTCTGGGTGTGGGCGTAAATCTTGCTACCTTCTGTCTCAAAAAAGAGAATTTCTGACAAGTCTAAGTAGTACTCACCCGTCCCCTTATAAAAGATCAACCTAGGAGCCTTGGTTTCTTGCAAGAGTCTTTGCAAATCAGCTATTTCATCTGTCAGGGCTGCAGCCTTGATGACAATCTCTGTCTCAGTTAATTCACTATCAATCTCGATTCGTAACTTCATCCTATCTCCTTTCTGCATCTACTATACCAAAGGCCAGAAGACTTTACAAGGGCAAAAAAGCAAGTGGTCACTTTTGACCCGTAAGTGGTTACGAGCCCAAGCCCACTTGCTTTGCTTTTTACAAAATAAAGAAGAGAATTCCCCAGAGGAGTCCACAGGCGTAGCCAACTAAAACATCCTTGGGATAATGAACACCCCCTAAAACTCGCACCAGACCGAGAAGAGCTGATAATACCAATAAAATCAAGCCCACAGGCAGATTTGTGTGCAGACAAGCCATGGAAATGATGGTGGCTGAAAAGACGTGGCGACTAGGCATTGAATTGCCAGAACTGTCCTTGTCCAGTAGCGGGATAATTTCCCAAGCTTCATAAGGACGGGGTTGATTGATCCACTTACGAACAAGCGTCAATAGGACAAAGCCAGAAGCCGGCACTAAGATATAAGTATAAAGGTCGTTCCCCAATCCCTTACTTATAAAACTTGTTCCCAGTAAGGTCAAGTATGCCAAGGGCATCAGAACTGTCATCATGCGATTAAAGACTCGCATCAATTGTAATCCTTGTGGATGTCGAAGAAGACTTGATTTCCTCTTGTCATACCACTCTTGATAGTTTTTCATATATTTTCTCGTTATTTTTAGATTTTACACAAGAAGCCTGTTAGCTTCTCCTACTCTAGTATAGTGTAGAAAAAGAAGGCCGTCAAGCCTTCTTTTAGTTTATTCTTCTACTTCATCTTCTGTAAATTGACTATTGTAGAGGTCAGCATAGAAACCACCCTGAGCCATAAGCTCCTCATGATTGCCTTGCTCGATGATATTTCCATCTTTCATGACAAGAATCAAATCAGCATTACGGATAGTTGACAAGCGATGGGCAATGACAAAGGACGTACGTCCCTCCATCAAACGGTCCATGGCTTTCTGAATCAACTCCTCTGTACGTGTGTCGACTGAAGATGTCGCTTCATCAAGAATCAAGAGCGGAGCATCTTTGAGAAGGGCACGAGCAATGGTTAAGAGCTGTTTCTGTCCGACTGACAAGGTCACTGTATCATCTAAAACAGTATCGTAGCCATCTGGTAGAGTCATGATAAAGTGGTGGATTCCGACTGCTTTTGCTGCTTCAATCATTCGTTCATCACTAATCCCTGTTTGGTTGTAGATGAGATTATCACGAATGGTTCCTTCAAAGAGCCAAGTATCCTGTAAAACCATTGAAAAGGCATCGTGCACTTCTGAACGTTTCATCTTCTTGGTATTCACACCATCAATGCGAATGCTTCCCTTATCAATCTCATAGAACTTCATCAAGAGATTAACAATGGTCGTCTTCCCAGCTCCGGTTGGTCCAACAATGGCAATCTTTTGCCCTGCATGAGCTGTCGCAGAAAATTCATGAACGATGGTTCGCTCAGGTGTGTATCCAAAGGAAACTTGATCAAAGACTACTTCACCTTTCGTATCAGTCAATTGTGTTTCCTTATGAGATTCGTCTTCCATCTCAGCTTCACTTAGAAATTCAAAGACACGGGTCATAGCTGCACTGGCTTGTTGTAAGCTGGTAATCCCTTGGGCAATCTGTGATAAGGGTTGAGAGAAGGTACGAACATAAACCATAAAGGCTACGATAATCCCAATACTGATATGGCCTTCAAGAGCCAAGGCAGCACCGACGATAACAACCAATACATAACTAAAGTTTCCGACAAAGAACATAGCAGGCATCATGATGCCAGAAATAAACTGAGATTTCCAGATACTATCATGTAGATTTTGATTCAATCCTGCGAATGTTTCTTTAGTTGGTTCCACAGCATTATAGCTGGTCACAACATTGTGGCCAGAGTACATTTCTTCTACATAACCGTTTACGGCTGCTAGGTTGTTTTGCTGGGCTTTAAAGTAACCCTGTGACTTAGCCATAATCACTGAAACCGCAGCAAAACCTACAAGGGTTGAAACAACTGTTACCAATGCCAAAATCCAGTTCATGCCAAACATGGTAATCAAAACAGCGATTAGCAAGAAGCTAGCTGAGATAACGGTCCCTAGACTTTGGTTGAGTGACTGTGCTGCTGTATCAACGTCATTGGTTACACGTGAAAGAGTGTCCCCTTGAGAATGACGGTCAAAATAAGCAAGAGGCAAACGATTAATCTTTTCAGCGATAGCCGTCCGCAAGCGTTTTGAAAAATGTTGGATACTCGTTGAAAAAATATAGGCTTGTGTATAGTTGAGAATGGCACCAAGCACATACAAAATAGCTAAAAAGCTGGCGATACTTGACACAGCTACCAAATCGATTTCTGTAGCCAAGCCATCTGAAATCAAGTTGGTGATTTCCTTAATCTTAGTTGGTCCATAAACCGTGATGATGCTTGAACATACAGCCGCCACAACCGCAACTAGTAGAGGAAGTTGGAGACCTGCTAGAAAAGGTTTATATTGTTTCCAAAAGGACATCTTCTTATTTTCCATGTTCCAATTCCTCCTTCGATAGTTGTGAATAGGCAATTTCTTGGTAAACTTCGTTGGTCGCAAGAAGTTCCTTGTGGGTGCCTTGTCCCACGACTTTACCTTGATCCAATACTAAGATCAAGTCAGCATCCATAATTGTTGAAATACGTTGGGCAACGATTAACTTAGTCATAGATTGCGTTTTTTCAGCTAATTCTTGGCGCAAGATACGATCTGTCTTGTAGTCCAAGGCCGAGAATGAATCGTCAAAAATGAGAATTTCTGGCTTACGAGCCAAGGCACGCGCAATGGCCAAACGTTGTCTTTGACCTCCTGAGAAGTTAGTCCCACCTTGAGCCACTTCTGAATTTAGACCTGCTTCCTTATCCTCGATGAAGCTTTTAGACTGGGCCAACTCCAGAGCTTGCCACATAGCAGTCTCGCTTAGCGGAGTTTCTGGACTCTTACCAAAGTCGAGATTGCCCTTGACATCTCCAGAGAAAAGGACTGCTTTTTGTGGGATATAGCCGACTTTATTCCGCAAATCTTCCAAATCATAATCCTGCACATTGACACCGTCTACTAGGATTTCCCCATCAGATACATCATAAAAACGAGGCAAGAGGTTCACAAGCGTAGATTTACCAGAACCAGTTGAACCGATAAAGGCGACCGTTTGACCAGCTTCTGCCTTGAAGCTAACATGTTCCACAACTGCTTCTGAATTTTTAGAATAGCGGAAGGTTACATCACGGAATTCTACTTGACCTTGAATAGAGGAATCTGCCGTCTGTGGTTGACTAGGATTTTCAATAGAAGAATGCAAGTCTAGCACTTGATTGATACGTCCTGCAGAAACCAAGGTACGAGGAAGGACGATAAAGAGAGCACCCATAAGCAAGAAGCCCATCACGACCTGCATAGCATAAGACATGAAGACCACCATATCACTAAAGAGTGGTAGACGGTCTGTCAGGCTAGCATCATTGATGATATAGGCACCAATCCAGTAAATGGCTAGACTCAAACCGCTCGAAATCGCCATCATAATAGGATTCATAATAGCCATCAATCGATTGACAAAGAGATTGAGACGAGTGACTTCCTCATTGGCTGCTTCGAATTTTTCATCTTGATAATCTTCAGCATTGTAAGCACGAACCACTCGAATCCCTGTCAAACTTTCACGAGTGATACTATTGAGTTTATCTGTCAATTTCTGGATAACAGATTGTTTTGGAAAGGCTAGCGTCATGAGAACTGTTGTCATCAGAACATTGACGATAACAGCAACCACTACTGCCCAGAGCCAGTATTCAGATTTGCCAAGGATTTTTCCAATGGCCCAGATAGCCATGATTGGTCCACGAGTGACCACCTGGAGTCCCATGGTAAAAAGCATCTGAACCTGTGTGATATCATTAGTCGTCCGAGTCAAGAGACTTGGGATTGAAAAACGTTTGATCTCTGTCTGCGAGAAATCTAGAACACGATTAAAAATATCACTTCGTAAATGAGTTGTGTAAGACGCTGCAACGCGAGCGGCAAAAAATCCAACAGTAACGGATGAGAGAAAAGCAAGTAGAGACAAGCCTATCATCTTAATGGCTGGTGACCAAAGTGCGTCCAACTGCGTACCTGGAGTTCCAAGTAGTTCTGTAATTTCTGAAATGTAAGTCGGTACTTCTAACTCTAGATAGACCGAGAAACAGGTAAAGAGGACAGTCAAGAGAATCATTCCCCACTCTTTTCCTGTGATACGTTTAGCGAGTTTCTTCATTCTTACCTCCCATTTTATCTACATTAGCCTGTAGTAGACCCATGACTTCTTCAAAAACAGCTAGTTTTTCCTCAGAAATTCCATCAAGTAGACTACGGTCAATTCGATCAAAGAAAGACTTGATTGGCTTCATCTGAGAGCGTGATTTATCCGTCAATCGAACGTACTTGGCTCTCTTGTCATTTGGACTCACTTCCAATTCCACCAAACCATTTTGTACCATACGCTTCACTAGATTGCTGGCGACTGACTTGGTGATATTGAGTTCCTGCTCAATATCCTTGATTAACACCGCCTGTTCAGACTCCTCACGATAGTCTAAAAATCGTATAACTTGGCCCTGCGGTCCGCCCATAAATTCAATACCACAACGCTTGGCTTCCTGTTGCACCATAAGGTGAACCTGATGACCAAAACGTTTAAAAGCTAACATTGGCTTATCCATGATTGCTCCTTTTTACATATAAATAGTTCTCTAGAGAACCAATTGGTTTTCATGAGAACTATTTTATCACTTTCAAATAGGATGTCAAGAAAAAAGTTCCTATGAGAACTATTTTATTTAAAATTGACATTAGGGCTCATTTTATCTATAATAAACACTATCTTACACGGATAAGATTCCACCCTGACTAGAAATGAGAAAGCCACAAATGAAACAAAAAGAAGAGAAAATCTTAGGAATCATTGCTATCATCTTGGGAACCCTTGCACTTCTCGGATCCTGGTTGCCAATTATCAGCGTACTATCTTTTTTCTTTGCTATTATTGCAATAGGTCTAGGTGTTTTTGGTATCATCCTCAATCTCCAGAACCGTAAAATATTGGCGATTATTGGAACCGCCCTAGGCATTGGATACATTTTCCTTGTTTTGACAACGCAAGTACTCCCTTCTGGTGTTTTTACCGACCTGGCTAGAAATTTTCGTCACCCATACAGAAGTTTAACCTCTTTAACAGAGGATGACGATTTCGGAACGCTACCAGATAATAGCACAGATGAGGATAATGATGAGGAAAATACGGAAGATACCGATTCCTTCACTTGGACCAAGGAACAATTCGATGCTTTGATAGAAGGTGATACTGCAAACAGAGGAAAAGGTGGTTCCAACTACAAAGATATTATCAGCAAGCATGGCCAGCCGGATTCTGAAATTGAATCCGCTTCAGGCGACTATGAGATTAAAAAAATCTCCTATGTCTCACTCGGTTCTAATACTAAAACCGTTGTACTGACTTTCGTAAAACAGGAAAATGGTCAGTTTCTTCTCATCCGTAAATTTGCCCTAGGATTAGACAGAACAGAGCAAACTGATGATGGAGTAAGAGTCTAAGATAACTAAAAAGCGAACAGACTTAATAGTCTGCTCGCTTTTTTATTAGAATCCATCTACGTTTGTGTAGATTTTTTGTACGTCTTCGTCGTCTTCAAGAACGCTGTATAGTTTTTCAAATGTTTCCAAATCTTCACCTGACAACTCAACTTCTGATTGAGGAATCATTTCCAATTCAGTTACTTGGAATTCTTCAATACCAGATTCACGCAAAGCAACGATAGCCTTGTGTAGGTCAGTTGGAGCTGTGTATACAGTGATTGTTCCTTCTTCTGCTTCTACATCGTCTACATCAACATCTGCTTCAAGCAAAAGCTCAAAGATAGCATCAGCATCATCACCAGCAAAGACGATAACACCTTTGTTGTCAAAGAGGTAAGATACAGAACCTGAAGCTCCCATGTTTCCACCGTTTTTACCAAAAGCAGCACGGACATTAGCAGCTGTACGGTTAACGTTTGAAGTCAAGGTATCAACGATCAACATTGAACCATTTGGCCCAAATCCTTCGTAACGCCCTTCTGTAAAGGTTTCGTCTGTATTTCCTTTCGCTTTATCGATAGCCTTATCAATGACGTGTTTTGGCACTTGCGCTTGTTTAGCACGATCGATAACGAATTTCAAAGCAGTGTTTAATTCTGGATCTGGTTCACCTTTTTTAGCTGCTACATAGATTTCTACACCAAATTTTGCATATACTTTAGAGTTAGCTCCATCTTTAGCCGTTTTCTTGGCTACGATATTGGCCCATTTACGTCCCATTAGGAATCTCCTTTTTTCACATTTTAATCTTTCTTATTATAACACAAGTCTAGCTGATTTTCACTAGAGGAAATGGATTTTCTTTTGTAAACCAGGCTAAGATTTTCCACCGACTGCCACGATTTTCTTACCTTCTTTTATCCAAGGGTGTTGAGAGAGGGAGAAGTAAAGTTGAACGGTCATAACAACCCAGAGTAGCGGTTCACATAGGATAACTCCAGTATAACCTGTCCAAGGGATGATCCAAGCCACGAAAATAATTTTCCCAAACAACTCGATAAAGCTAGATACGAGGGGCAAGAGTTTTTGCCCTAACCCCTGCAAGCTATTTCTATAGATCAATAACAGGCTTAAAAATGGATAGAACACCGAACTAATACGCAGGTATAAAGTCCCGTTTTCAATCAGGTAGCCGTCTGTCGAACTTGCCAGGAAAGAAACTAGGCTAGGACTTGCAAAAAATAGGAAAACACAGGCAAAGGTTGCCCAAGACATACTCAAATAACTCCCTATACGAAGTCCTTGGACGATACGTTCGGGACGTTTTGCCCCAAAGTTTTGAGAGATAAAAGTTGTCATGGAAGCTGAAATAGCCGTCATCGGCAATAAGGCAAAGGCCATGATTCTACGTGCTGCCGTTTGGGCGCTGATAATAACTGCTCCAAAACTATTGACAGAGGATTGCAAAATGACGCTTCCGATAGAGACGATTGAACCCATCAAGCCCATAGCTAACCCTTGCTCCAAAAGGTCAACATAGAGAGCCTTATTCCATTTGAAATGTTTGAGACCTGGAAGAAGCTCTGGAACACTCTTGCGAATATAGAAATAACAGAGAATAGCGGACAAACCTTGCGAGATGATGGTTGCGAGACCTGCAGACTGAACCCCCAACTGCAATTGTGTAATAAAATATAAATCCAGAATGACATTTATAATGGCTGAAAAGATAAGAAAAGCTAGTGCTGCAAGGCTGTCACCAATCGATCGTAGTAATCCTGCAAAGAGATTGTAAGCAAAGCTAACTCCCACACAGCTAACAATCATGGAAATATATTCATAAGATTGGGGGAGAATTTCTGCAGGTGTTTCGAGATATTGTAAGAGCGGATAAAGGCCGAAGAAACCCATCAGCATGACAAGACCACTCAGGATGGCACCCAAAATCCAAGTTGCTGCAACAGCTTCTTTAATCTTAGCAAAATTACGAGCACCGTAAAGACGGGCAATAACAACTCCCATCCCATTTCCAACTCCAAGGGCAAATCCAATAATCAAATCAAAAATGGCTGTCGTAGCTCCGACTGCCGCCAAGGAATTCTGTCCTAAAAAACGCCCAACAATCAAAATATCAGCTGTATTGTAGAGTTGCTGAAAGATGTTGGACAATAGAATCGGTAAAGCAAAACTAATCAGTGAAGGAAGGATAGGACCATGAATTAGGTCCACCGTTGATTTTTTATTCATATGGCTATTATATCAGCTTTCAAGTTGAGGAACAAGGGAGTTTCCTTAAGAAAGCGTTGCCTATATGTAAACAATCTGGTATAATCGTGACAGAAAAGGAGGGTATGTATGAGCTTAACAAGTCAGTTAATTACAGATGTATTCCCAGACCTTGAGAAAGTGGAACAATTAAACAAGGAAGCCTTCCCTGAAGAAGAACGCGTCTCTTTGGAGGAATTTTTAAGTTACCAGGATAGAGATGACGCCCACTTTTTCGCCTTTTATAACGAAGAAGAATTTGTCGGCTTTGCTTTTGCTATCGCTAACCAAAAAGCATTCTACATCAGCTTTTTTGCCATTATGCCCCATCTCCGCAGTCATGGCTACGGGAGAGAAATCATTGAAAAACTCATTGATTTTTACCAGCGTACCATGATTCTTGAAGTGGAGCGATTAGACGAAGACTGTGACAATCTCGAACAAAGAAAATCCCGCATGGACTTTTACTTACAAAATGGCTTTAAAACTGCCAACGCCTTCTTGGAATACGAGGGAATGAGTTTTGAAATTCTCTATCGTGGCGACCACTTTGATGAAGAGGCCTATCGGAACATCTTTCAAAAATTGCAAGAAGAGAATTACTTCGACTTTCGTATCAAACATCGACGTTTTAGCGAACATTAGTCAACACGAAACAAAAAAGTAGCAGTTCTCTGCTACTTTTTCTTTTTATTCTTCAATTTCGATTTCAAGAGCATCGCCTAAATCAAGAGTCACTTCTTGGTTAGAACTTGTTTCTGCTGCTGAACTTGCTTTAGAGCCTTCTTCCTCTTCAATCAAACCATATTGTACACGAACTTGGTGGTCAATCTCATCAAAGATTTCTGGATGATCTGCCAAGTATTTCTTCGCATTCTCAGATCCTTGTCCAATTTTTTCACCCTTGTATGAGTACCAAGCACCTGCTTTTTGAATGATATCCAAATCACTAGCAATCTTCAAGAGTTCACCAGTTCTAGAAATACCTTCTCCGTACATGATTTCAACAAGAGCTTCTTTGAACGGTGGAGCAACCTTGTTTTTCACAACTTTAATCTTAGTTTCTTTACCGACGTTAGTGTCTTTTTGGTCACCAGTTCCCTTGATTTGTGTGCTTCCACGAACATCCAAACGGACAGAAGCATAGAATTTAAGGGCACGTCCACCAGGAGTTGTTTCTGGATTACCAAACATAACCCCTACTTTTTCACGCAATTGGTTGATGAAAATAGCAATTGTCTTTGTTTTATTGATAGAAGCTCCGAGCTTACGCATAGCCTGACTCATCATACGAGCTTGAAGACCAACGTGGCTATCTCCGATATCTCCATCGATTTCTGCACGAGGTACAAGAGCTGCAACAGAGTCGATAACCACAAGGTCAACCGCACCTGAATCAATCAATTTTCCTGCAATTTCAAGACCTTGCTCACCTGAGTCTGGTTGTGACAAGAGCAATTCATCAATGTTAACACCAAGAGCTGCTGCATAGGCTGGATCAAGCGCGTGTTCCGCATCGATAAAGGCTGCAATTCCGCCTTCTTTTTGTGCTTGTGCTACAGCGTGAAGGGCTACTGTTGTCTTACCTGATGATTCTGGACCGTAGATTTCAATGATACGTCCCTTTGGATAACCACCTGAACCAAGTGCAATATCAAGTGCCAATGAACCTGAACTCATCACTTGCACTTTTTGCTCTGCGCGTTCACCCAAGCGCATGATTGAACCCTTACCGAAGTCTTTTTCAATCAATTTAAGCGCATCATTCAAAGCTTTTTCACGATCAGCTCCAAATTTTTTCCCAATTTCATCTAATTTTTTTGTTGGTTTTTTCGCCATTTTGTTCTCCTATATTTTAATGATTCTAAGAACCTTCTTCTATTATATCAAAAGTCAGTCACTTAATAAAGCTTTGCGAACTAAGTTAAAAGCATGCATGACTGCAATTTTACGAACATCTGCTCGACTTCTTCCAGCTATATTGACCTGAACAACTTCAGTGCCTGATGCTTGAGACAAACCGATAAAAACTGTACCTGCAGGATGCCCTTCTAGACTATCCGGACCAGCCACACCTGTCAAGCTAACTCCAAAGTCCGACTGGGTTTTAAGCCGTGATTGCTCTGCCATTTTTTCCGCTGTATACGCTGACACGACTCCATGTTCTTCCAACTCTTCTCGAGGGATGTCTAATATCTTAGCTTTTTCTTCTAGACTATATGTGACAAAACCACCTTTGAAGATAGCTGACACTCCCGAAAAGTCTGCAAGAGTTGCTTGAAAAAGCCCTGCTGTCAAACTTTCCACAGCCGTTATGGTTTTATGCTGCTTTTTCAACTCCTCAACAACTACACTAGCTAGACTCGTTTCCTCACCATAACCATAGCAAATATCCTTTAAAGCAACACCTTCAAAAGTCTGGCGGGCAAGAATTTGAACCTCAAGACGATCCAAAGATTTTCTTGCTTCTTCTTGACTAGTAGCCTTGGTAGACAAACGCAGAGTCACTTCTCCCGTTTTTGCATAAGGGGCCAAGGTTGGATCTGTCTGCTCTTCAATCAAATCCGATAGAATCGTTACTAGCTGGCTCTCCCCAATGCCAAAGAAACGAAGCACACGTGAGTACAACTTAGCTCCAGTTGTCAATCTTGGCAACAGTTCATTTAAAACCATGGGTTTCAGTTCACTTGGCGGCCCTGGTAGGACGACATAGGTCACGCCAGCTACCTCAATCATGCCTCCGACTGCTAGTCCTGTTTCATTAGGTAGCGGGATCGAACCCTCAACGATTTGAGCTTGGCGTTCATTATTTGGAGTTCGGGCATAGTCCGGTCGATGAGCAAAAAACTCATCTAGCTTAGCCTGTGCTTGAGCATCAAAAGTTAAATCACGCCCTAGAAAATGGGCCAAGGTTTGTTTGGTCAAATCATCCTCTGTCGGTCCCAATCCTCCTGTTAGGATAACCAGATTGCTACGATTCTTAGCAATCTCCAACAAGGATAAGAGACGAGCCTCATTATCACCTACAGCCGTTTGGAAGTAGACATCAACACCGATTTCAGCCAACTTTTCAGATAAAAACTGAGCATTGGTATTGACAATTTGACCTGTTAGAATCTCTGTTCCAACAGCTATGATTTCCGCTTTCATTTTTTCCTCCTACCTATCTATTCGGATTTCTTTGAAAAAATCGCAGGAAAATTCCTACGATTTTAGTATTCATTTCTTATTGTTCTGGTTGTATTTGTTGCTCTTGATTTACAACGGAACCAGCCGTTTGTGGCAAATGACCATAAATATTTTCATACAAGACTACATTTGTCTCCAATTCGGTAACTTCTGGTTTGCCCAATGAACGACGTAAGAGATTTTGCATTTCTAACATATGCTCAGATGTCACGATTTGGTAAGATGTCCCATCAATCATTGCATCCTCTCCACGCAATTGCTGAGACTCAATATTCTTAAAGGAATCTTGGTAGCCCATCAACTGAGGAATCGTTGTTGTCGTAATCTCGATATTTGTCTGCATGTTATCGCTAAGAGCCTTCAAAATTTCTTGGTAGTGGCTGACACTATTCAAACTAAGAATTTTTTCAACAATCTTTTGGATGACTTCGCGCTGACGTTTTTGACGACCATAGTCTCCTTCCGGATCCTGATAACGCATACGTGAATAAACAAGGGCTTCTTCACCATTTAGCTTCTGTTCACCAACACCGATAGAAATCGTATTAAAAGCCTCCTGGTCTTGAATAGAGATTGGGAAACCTAGAGTGTTGTTCACTGTAATTCCACCTACTGCATCAACCATTCTTTGAAGTCCATGCATATTGACCATCACATAACGGTCAATATGGATATTCATCATTTTTTGAATCGTTGAAATAGACAACTCTGCTCCACCATTGGCATAGGCAGCATTGAGTTTAGCCTCCGTTACACTACCATCCGGCTGCTTGATTTGTGTGAGAATATCACGCTCCAAACTCATCATGACTGTCTTCTTGGTTTTAGGATTCACTGTCACCAAGATCATTGAATCACTATTACCTTCCCATGGGTCTGTACGCTCAACATTCCCCGTATCCACTCCCATAAGCAAAATCGTCAGAGGTTCGGTCGCTTCAATGACCTTGGTTTCTTCTCCGATTTTTTTATAGGTTTTGGCCAAAGTCTGTGTACTCTGTTGGTAGATCGTATAGGCATAAGCTCCCACACCAAGTACTGTCACAAGAACAAAGCCTAAAAACATTCCGATTATCTTTTTTGCCATACTTTTATTCATCTATCAGTTGACCCATTAGGTAAACATCTAGAAACTCTCCTCCTTCTATACAAGCACCACGTTCCTGTAATCCTTCTATGTTAAAACCCATTTTTTCATACAGATGCACCGCAGCAAGATTTCTTTTTTGAACTGTCAATTGTAAACGTCGAATACTACCGCTTGATTTGGCCCATTCAATAGTTTCTTCCATCAAGATACTACCGAGACCATTTCCCCAGTAAGATTTTTTTATTCCTAAAAAGACATCTCCAATATGACGGACTCGCGGACGTTGATCAGCTGTTGTATTGATGATTCCTACTAACTCATCATTCAAAAAAGCGAGTAGGGTAATTTGATTATCCGACTGGGCCTGCTTATCCAAAAAATGTTGCATTTCAGACTCACTCATTGTAATCCCATTTTCATCCAGACTGGTAAAACTGGACTCTTGACCAATTTGATCTAAGAGAGCAATGACCGCTGAAGCATCCTGGGCTTCCGCTTCACGGATTAAAAGATCATACTCCATCCGTCAATCCTTTCAAAAGTTCTGTCGCTCTTTGGCCATGAGCATGAAAGATGATTTCTCGTCCCTCATCTCTTTTAAGGATTTCTAACTCCAGATAATCTGATGGAAGATTTTCCCCCAATAGATGTCCCCACTCAATAACCGTTACACCTGAACCAAAAAGAAATTCATCCAAGTCGATAGAATCTGCATCTCCTTCGATACGATAAACATCCAAGTGATACAAGGGTAGACGTCCTTCATATTCTCGAACAATAGTATAAGTAGGACTTTTAATCATTTGATGAATGCCTAGGCCTCTAGCCAGGCCTTTGGTTAGCGTTGTTTTACCAGCACCTAATTCACCGGTCAAAATCAATACATCATTTTCCTCTAGTAAAGAGCCTAGCTCTTGTCCAAGAGCAATGAGTTCATCTTCATTTTTTGTGTACATGTAAATATTATACCAAAAAGTTTTCTTTTGCGACATTTCTAGTAATAAAAAAGGAGGAGATTCCTCCTTCTTTTTTTAGTGTTTATCATTAGTTAAGAGCCATGCTGATATAGTTCAAGATAAACAAGGCATCCAAAATCCAAATCATGACATGCACATCTTTAACTTGGCCTTTGACAACCTTTGTCAAAGTATAAGTCAAGAAACCAACTGCAATCCCTTGAGTGATTGAGTAACTGAATCCCATAAAGATAGAGGTGAAGAAGGCAGGAACTGCTTCTGACATATCATCCCAAGGAATATTTTTCAAGTTAGAGAGCATCATAATTCCGACGATAATCAAAATTGGTGCTGTCGCAGCTGAAGGAACAATGGCAAGAAGTGGGCTAAAGAAGCTTGATAGGGCAAAACAGATAGCAACAACTAAGGCTGTCAATCCAGTACGTCCTCCAGCACCGATACCTGCTGCTGACTCAACATAAGTTGTAACGTTTGAAGTACCTGCAATGGCACCTACTGATGTTGCCACCAAGTCAGAGTAAAGAGCTTTATCCAATTTAACTGACTCATGGTTTTCACCACTTGTCGCAACGATACCAACTTTTTCACCAGTACCAATAAGAGTACCGATAGTATCAAAAATATCTGTCAATGAGAAGGCAAGAATAGCCATCAAAGTTTCTGGCAAACGAGAAGTATTTGAAATCAAAGATCCTAAACCTTCTGAACCAAGAGCAGCACCAAACAAAGTACCTAAGTCGTTAACTGCTGATGAAAGATTGTTGCTAGCGAAGTCAATCCCTGACACATTAACAAGACCAACCGCAATGGCAAGAACAGTCGTTGTTAAAATAGAAAGGATAATCCCACCTTTGATACCTTTAACAACAAAGAAGATAGTAATAGCAAGGCCTGCAAGAGCTACCAAAACTGCTGTAGTATTGAAATCTACCAATCCTGGAACAGCTGCTGAATTCGCAGTAATCGCCGCTTGAGCCTTATCTGCTCCTTCACCTGCTACAGTATATGTACCTGGGTCAATTGAGAATTTCAAAAGACCAGCATTCTTAATACCAACGTAAGCGAGGAAAACACCAATACCAGCTGAAATTGCTGAGCGAAGTGTTGTAGGAATAGACTCAATGATCATTTTACGAACATTGGTCAATGTAATAATTAGTGAAATAACTCCACAGATGAAGACCATCCCAAGGGCTTCCTGCCATTTATAACCCATCCCAAATACGACGGTAAATGTAAAGAAGGCGTTTAGTCCCATACCTGGGGCTTGTGCATATGGCAAGTTAGCATAGAAAGCCATCATCAAAGTTCCCACAACAGAACCGATGATTGTTGCCAAGAATACACCTTGAACAGGCATTCCTGTTTGTGAAAGCATTTGAGGGTTTACAAAGAGAATATAACTCATTGCAAAGAAAGTTGTTAAACCAGCAAGAACCTCTGTACGGACGTCTGTCCCGTGCTCTTTTAGTTTAAATAGTTTGTCCATTTTTAATCTCCTTTGTCATTTTACGAACAATATGTCTATTATATCATCAATCATTCACATTTTCAAGCTGTTTTTCCTATTTTTAAAAATTCTTAGAGGATATTATTCTTATTATTTTTGCTTATAGTCAGCTTTTCTTTCAGCTTTTTGATATAATAGGAAACATCTTATCTGAAACTAGATTCGGGAGGATTTTATGACTAAAAAAATGATTGCCGTGGACTTAGACGGCACCTTACTTAATGGAGAAAGCAAACTCTCTGACTTTACAAAAGAAACCATTAAAAAAATTTCTAAGAAAGGCCATCATGTGGTTATCGCAACCGGTCGCCCATATCGTATGGCCAAAGATTTTTATGACCAACTTGAACTTGAGACTCCTATGATTAACTTCAACGGTTCTCTCACTCACCTACCTGGTAAGGCTTGGAAACATGAAAAATGCCTTACAGTGGACAAAAAATACCTCTTGGATATCGTAAAACGAAAAGAGGATATCGAGGCAGACTTTATCGCAGGTGAATACCGTAAAAAGTTTTACATTACAACCCCGGACAAAGAAATTGCCGACCCTAAATTGTTTGGTGTTGAAAACTTTCGCCCTGAAAATCAATTCAAGTCTGACTTAGTGACTAAGGGGCCAAACTGTATTTTATTACAAACCAGGGCAGACGATAAATATGCACTGGCTGAGGAGATGACCAGCTTTTACAAGCATCAGCTTAATATCAATACTTGGGGTGGCCCTTTGAACATCCTCGAGTGTACACCAAAAGGTGTTCACAAGGCATTTGCTCTTGAATACCTTCTAAATGTCATGAATATAGACAGACAGAACCTGATTGCCTTTGGTGACGAACACAATGACCAAGAAATGCTCTCCTTTGCAGGTAGAGGATATGCCATGAAAAATGCTAATCCCGCTCTACTTTCTTTCGCAGACGAGCAATTACCATTGACTAATGAAGAAGATGGAGTTGCTCACTTTTTACAAGAGCGATTCCTCTAACGTATAACTTATAATTCATCAGTTCTATACTTTGGGTAAAATAATGATCCTTAAAGTATGGAACTTTTTTCATACAAAAAATAATTAAAAAAGATTTGTATCTGTTTTATCCAGATCCAAATCCTTAAAAATATCTATTTTTTTAAAACAATACGATCAGAAACCACACGGTCCATGTCATCGATGATTATTTGATTCTCCTCAGCTACATAAATCTTGACGTCATCTCCGATGATGACTTTCTGACTGTCTGGTTCAAAAGTTACCTTCTTAATTTCCTGATCACCATCAGGTTCTACTTCCGTCCATGTTCCAGTATTACCAGTAACAACGAGAGTAATGCTATCTCCATCATCTTGTCCTTTATAGGTGCCATCAATGTTGGTTACTGATCTAACAGTCGAACTAGAAACAGTCGTTTCTGCTGACTGAGCAGTCGTTACTTCCGTACTAGTACTTGCTTGAGTTGAAAGAGTTGCTTGATCTTTTGGTGAACATGCAACTAAGAGACTAAGACTTGCCAAAGAAGCAAGAGAAAGTGTGAATTTTTTTAGTGACATAATGTCTCCTTTCTTTTAGTGGCTTAAAATCAGAATAACCCTGCCGAGCTACCACACCGTTACTATAACAAATAAAGACAGGAGGGTCAATCAAATGAATCTAGGGCCATGAGATAAGCTCGAACCTCAGATATAAAATAGAGAGAACCTGTCACAAATAGCAAGTCTTGCTCCCCTGCAGAACTCTCAAAATTATCTATAAAATCTCGATATGAAGCAATGCTTGTATAATCTCCAAAGTCTTGCTCTTCCAAGGAACCCTGATAGTCAAAACTCGTAACATAGAGAGCTACATCAGGTAAATGCTCTGTTAAATAAGTAAGCATCCCACTATAATCTTTCCGCTTTAGGGCACCAAATAGGATGTGAGGCTGATACCCTTGCTGGATTTTTTCTTGGATAAACTCAACCAAACGCTCTAGAGCTGGTAAATTGTGAGCCCCATCTAGATAAATGTGCTCAGTGATAGCTTCTAGCCTTCCTGCCCATTTAGTAGCTTGCAAGGCAGCATGTACTGCTTCTTGATCTACTTTCTCGTTTCTTTGTACCATAAATAGTAGAAAAGCCTGCAAGGCAAGAGCTGCATTTTCCTCCTGATATGCTCCCTCTAATCCCAATATTAGGTGGTTAAAATCAGCTAGAGAAGAAGAGAAGTTCCCATTTTGGAAAGAAAAATTTTTATTAGCTTGGTAGAGACTTACATCCAAATTAGTAGCAGTTTTTTGACAAACGAGTTGGGCTTCCGGTGCTAAATTTGCAATCACAGCTGATTTCCCAGGCTTAAAAATTCCTGCTTTCTGCTCTGCAATTGCTGTTAAACTATCGCCCAAGGTCTCCTGGTGATCGAGGCCGATTGATGTGATGATTGCAATTTCTCCTGTCACCACATTAGTGGTATCAAGAAGTCCACCTATCCCAACTTCCAGTAGGACCAAATCTACTTCTTGCTCTTTAAAATAAAGCAAAGCAATCAAGGTCAGCAACTCAAAAAAAGATAGCTGATCGTGGGTTTCTAAAAGTCTTTGCTCCATTGCTTTAACTTTATCGGCTAAACGAATGAAATCTGTATCCGATATAGGCTCACCATTAATACAGATACGGTCATGAATGCTGACAATGTGGGGCGAAGTAAAGGTGCCAACCGCTTTCCCATGGGCAACAAAAAGCTCTCTCATAAAAGCAATAGTCGACCCCTTGCCATTTGTCCCTGTCACATGGATAATTGGATAGGTTTGCTCAGGATTCCCCAGCAAATCTACTGCTCTTTGCATCCGTCCCAATCCTGATCTAAAATTCAAGCCAATCCGACTATGAAGCCATTTTTCTACTTCAATCATGCTTATCTCCTTAACAAAAAAGCGAAGATTCTCTTCGCTTTTTACTCATTTTGCTAGATACTAGCTAAATTTTATTTTTAGCTTAAGGCTAAAAACGTCCACTGGACTTACCAGTTCTCTCTTATTTCAAGGAACTGGGCTGATACAGTCTCCCAAACTACCTGCGTTTCTATTTTCTAGCGCAGGGCTAAAAACATCCCCGAACTTACTGACGGTTTTTATTTTTAGCGTCAGGCTAAAAACGTCCACTGGACGTTTTTACTCCTCCATAAAGCTGTTGAAGACTTCTTCAATCATGTTCCATTCATCTTCTGAATCTTCAGGGATTGGTTGCAATTCACCTTCAGTTCCATCTTCATTTTCGATGAATGAGTATGCTTGGATTTCAACTTCACCGTTTTCATCTTCTTCTGCGTTAACTGGTACAAGAAGGACATAGTTTTTACCAAATTCTTCTTTTCCGTCAATAGTCAAAAGGATTTCAAATAAAGTTTCGTTTCCTTGCTCATCTACAAGTGTAATAAGTTCACGTTCTTCGTGATCGTGGTTGTGATCGTGTGACATAGTTTCTCCTCTGTCTTAAAATTTTCTATCTAAATAATTTTGCAAAATCAACTGAGCTGCCAATTTATCAATAACTTTTTTACGCTTATTGCGACTAACATCTGCTTGCTCAATCAACATGCGCTCAGCAGCAACCGTGGTTAGGCGCTCATCCTGGTACTCCACTGGCAAGCCAAAGAGTTCTTCCAATTTTGCTCCATAGGCTTGACTCGCTTCCACCCGAGGTCCACTGGTATTGTTCATATTTTTAGGTAAACCAACAACAAAGCGCTCTACCTTATAGGTGTCAACCAATTCCTTGAGTCGTTCAAAGCCGAACTCTCCTTGATCTTCATTGATTTGGATGATTTCGAGCCCTTGTGCTGTAAACCCTAACGGATCGCTAATCGCTACTCCTACTGTTTTGGAACCAACGTCCAACCCCATAATTCTCATTGGTTATAGATCGACTCCTTGTCCCTTAAGGTAGTAGCGGACCAATTCTTCAACAATCTCATCGCGTTCGTATTTACGGATTTGATTTCTTGCGTTATTGTAACGAGGAACGTAAGCTGGGTCTCCACTGAGAACATAGCCCACAATTTGGTTAATAGGGTTATACCCCTTCTCATTCAATGAAGCATAGACTTCTGTCAATGTTTCACTAATTTCTTTTTTATTGGAATCATCCAATTTAAAACGTACGGTTTCTTCAGTAAATCCCATTCTAACACCCTCTTTCCTTAGAATAGTACTATTATAGCACATTCACAGCCATTCTACAAATGACACAGCCTGATTTTGCTGATTTTCTATGACTTCCTTACTGGACAGTCGCGCCACTTGCAACTCGATTTTCAATATATTCTTCTGGTTCGTTTTTTAGTAGATTTTCTAATCCCACATTTTTTAAATATTCGCTTTCGCTTGCCTTTTTAACGTCTAGAACTTGAAAATCATAACTTGTTTTTGTTTCAATCTCGGTTTCACTTAAAAGATTGGTTTCAAGGTTAAATCCAGGAATTTTACGTACTTCTTGGACCGATTCATCCTTGTCTTCTCCTTCTTTCAAGGCCTTTTTTGCTTCCTCTAATCCATGCTCAGCAATAAAGTTCTTGAGGTCTTCTGAAACTTGTCGTTTTTGCTGAATCGTTAAGGTCAAGAACTGTTTGCCCTTATAGGTAATGGTCTGGGTTTGTTGAACCCCATTTTCGTCAGCAGGTAGGACAAGTGTCTTGGTTACAACTGTATTGTTATTGGCATTTTCTAGAACTGGCAAAGTTGATTGAAGAGCTTCTGTCGTTGTATCTTTAGAAGGTTCCGCAGACTCTTTTTTCTGTCCACAGCCAGCTAGCAAAAATAGGAGCGCAACTGTACCGATAACTATCTTCTTCATATTTATTTTTCCTTATTTATCTATCAAATAAGGCTAGGAGTCACTCCCAGCCTTTATGTTTTATAGTGCTGCACGTAAACGTGCTTCTGCATTTTCTACATTGCGGACAGAGCGTGGCAAGAAGGCACGAATGTCATCTTCTTTATAGCCAACTTGTAAACGTTTCTCGTCAACAAGAATTGGACTTTTTAGGATGCGTGGTGTTTCCATGATTAAATTAAGCACTTCATTGACACTCAAATCTTCAATATCAACTCCAAGAGCTTTAGCGTAGCGATTCTTTGATGATACAATGCTCGCAATTCCATTATCTGTTTTTGTTAGAATATCTAATAATTCTTCTCGCGAAATTCCTTCTTTTCCAAGGTTTTGTTCTTTATAACTTAACTGGTGGGCATTGAGCCAGGTTTTAGCTTTTTTACAGCTAGTACAACTTGAGACTGTATATATTTTGATCATGTACCTACCCCTTTCGCTACATGTTACTATCAGTTTATTCTATTATACCATAAAAAACATCCGACTTGCGACCTATTTTAAAAAAAATTTAACTTTTTCGCCAGTTTTCTAACTTTTTTCTTGACAAAAACCGAACTATAACCATTCTTTGTACTTCCTAATGTAAAATTTCTTAATAACTGTGACACTAAACATGTACAAGAAAATAATACAGGTTAGGAACAAGAAATAAGGAAGTCCTAATGGAGCTAAACGAAGAATATTTACTAGCGGTCCATAAGGCAGACTAGTTACGAAAATTGCGGCAACCAAGGTTGTCAAGATTACAAGCCAAGCTGGTCTGCTTTGTACAAAAGGAACTTTTGCCGTACGAAGCATATGGATAACCATGGTTTGAGACCACATAGATTCGATGAACCATCCTGTTTGGAACAAGATAATAAACTGAAGGGCAGATTCTGACCCATGAACATAATGATAGCCTGTCACCAAAGGAACAATAATAAAGTAGAGGAAAATAAAGGTCAAAATGTCAAAGATAGATGAGATTGGACCCATCCAAACCATAAATCGCGTAATGGATTTTGCTTCCCATGTATGGGGTTGTTTTAGGAAGTCTTGATCCACGTTATCAAACGGCAATGCCACACAAGATAAATCGTAGACTAGGTTTAGGACAATGAGATGAACAGGAGCCATTGGTAAAAATGGCAAGAAAATACTTGCAACCAATAGTGAGAAGATATTCCCAAAGTTTGAACTAACTGTCATCTTAATATATTTGGTCATGTTGGCGTAGACCTTCCGGCCTTCAACGATACCTGTTTCAAGAACCATGAGATCCTTGTCTAGCAAAATAACATCAGCTGTTTCCTTTGCGATATCTACTGCTGTATCAACGGAAATTCCAACATCTGCCACCTTCATAGACGGGGCATCATTAATACCGTCACCCATATAACCAACGGCATGACCATTTTTCTTCAATTGTAGAATAATTCGAGCTTTTTGGTCAGGAGACAATTTGGCAAAGACTGTTACACTTTCAACCGCTTCTGCCAATTTTTGGTCTGTCATTTGGTCGATATCAGCTCCTAAAAGCATCTGCTCAACATCCAAACCAACCTTTTCACAGATGGCTTGGGTTACTTTTTCATTATCTCCAGTTAAAATTTTTGTTCTGACACCATGTTCAAGCAAAGCTTGAATAGCTGGTGCTGCAGATGGTTTTGGTGGATCCAAGAAGGCAAGATAACCCGTAAGGATCATATCACTTTCATCAGTCACAGCATAGGCATAATCTTCACGTAGACCTGATTTGTAGCCAACACCTAAGACACGCAAGCCTTGACGGTTTAATTGACCAACTTCTGCCAGTACTTCTTGGCGAATATCTTCGGTAATAGGGATTATTTCTCCACGATATTCCACATGTGTCGAAATGTTCAACATTTCTTCTAAAGCGCCTTTGGTCACCATACTAACAACATTGCTATCATCTTTGACGATAACACTCATGCGTCTACGTTCAAAATCAAATGGTAGTTCGTCGATTTTTTGGAAGCTAGTGTCTAGATTTTGTAGGATAACATGTTCCTTGGCTTCTTTTTCAGTTCTACTGATGATGGCACGGTCCATCAAGTTTTTCAAACCTGTTTGAAAATGTGAATTTAGATAAGCTCTTCTTAAGACTGCCATATCCAAATCGCCATGGATATCCAATGGGTATTCTAAGACAATCTCATCTTGCGTAAGAGTTCCAGTTTTATCCGTACATAGGATATCGATTGCTCCTAAGTCCTGGATAGCATTGAGTTTTTTGATGACTACCTTTTCCTTGGCCATGATAATGGAACCTTTGGCCAAGCTGGCTGTAATAATCATCGGAAGCATTTCTGGTGTAAGTCCGACACCAACACTCAAGGCAAATACTCCAGCCTCTAGCCAGTCTCCATCGGTCAAACCATTTGCGAGAAACACGATTGGAACCATGACAAGCATCAAACGGATCAAGAGCCATGAAATGCTGTTCATTTCACGTTCAAAAGAAGTTGGTTCATCGTAGGTGTTGAGAGTCTGTTCAATAGCTCCCATCATGGTGTCATCCCCAACTGCTAGAACCATAGCTGTAGCACTTCCTGAGATAACGTTTGTCCCCATGAATGCCAAAGATTCTTCTTCTAAAAGGCTATCTACATTTTGGCTAGTCGCTTTATTTAAAGCAAGTTTTTCGACTGCATCACTTTCTCCAGTCAAACCTGACTGTTGAACGAAAAAGTCGCGGGATTCGAACAAGATAACATCTGCTGGAATCATATCTCCCGCACTCAATTTCACGAGATCTCCTACAACCAACTCATCGATGGGTAACTCTTGTTCAAGACCATCACGAATAACAGTTGCTGTGTTGACAATCATTTTTGAAAGATTGGTTGTTGCCTTGTCGCTCCGCAATTCTTGGACAAAACGGATACCTCCTGAAATCAAAACCAAGACAACGATAATGATAGAAGTCGTTGGATCTTCTTGACCAGGTTTTGCAAGCCAGACGTTTGTAACGAGAGAGATAAAGGCAATTACCAGCAAAATAATTGTGAAAGGATTGATAATGGACTCATAAATCTTTTTAAAGATGGAATCCTCTTGACCCTTAGTGATGGTGTTTTCACCATATAGGTCACGGTTTTCTTCAACTTGTTCTTGGTCTAAGCCTTTTAGACTTGTATGGTAAAAAGCTAGGCTTTCTGTAAATGGAGTTTGAATAGCTGCTGCTAATCTTTCTTTTGTAGTTTTCATTGGTTTCTCCTATCTGTATGAATAGTGATTTCATACTCAATGGAAATCAAAGAGCAAACTAGGAAACTAGCCACAGGCTGTACTTGAGTACGGCAAGGCGACGTTGACGTGGTTTGAATTTGATTTTCGAAGAGTATCATACACAGAGACCAATCACTTTATAGGGACAGAACGACACAAATCAGCGATTGGCTGTGTATGTGCGGTTCTGGATGATCGTCAATTTGCATCGTTTTTCTCCTTTCATTGTTTTAAAACAGCAGATAGTCCTGCCATAAAATGGCAGGACTAAAAAACTGATTATCTGTTTTCGTTCAAGCTTTAACTCCATAGGGCGATGTAATGAGCTTAGTCTTGACCTTCGCGACCAGGACTGTTGACCAACGAGTAGTGTCTCCACTGCTTTGCGGTAGTCATCCGTATCCCTATGGTAGCCTCACCTACCGTTTTCGCCTTTCAGTATAAACCTTTAACTAGTAAAAGTCAACGATTTATCTCATTTTTCTTAGATTACGATTAATTCTTTTGGAGCAAGGGTTAATAACTCACAACCTGTATCTGTAATCAAGATATCATCTTCGATACGAACCCCGTATTTACCTTCAATATAAATACCAGGTTCATCAGTCAAGACCATACCAGTTTTGATAACTTCTTTGGAAGTTTGGCTAAAGTAAGGTTCTTCGTGGATATCAAGTCCAATACCGTGCCCGATACCGTGAGTAAAGTATTCTCCATAGCCTGCTTCAACAATAATATCACGAGGGATTTTATCAAAATCACGGAAACCTAAGCCAGCCTTAGCTTGGTCAATCAGAGCTTGGTTAGCCTTCAAAACAGTATTGTAAATTTCTGCTTGTTCGTCGCTGACATGACCTAGGTAGATGGTACGTGTCATATCACTGACATAGTGGTCATAAAGACACCCAAAGTCCATAGTGATTGCTTCGCCTAGTTCTACTGGCTTGTGCATTGGGTGGGCATGGGGTTTAGAAGAGTTGATCCCACTAGCTAGAATCGTATCAAAAGACAAACCAGCAGCGCCTAATTCACGCATACGGAAGTCGAGGAAGTTGGCAATTTCAATTTCTGTCTTACCTGGCTTGATAAAGTCAAGGGCATCGTGGAAAGCTTGGTCTGAGATGGAACAAGCCTTACGAATAGTCGCAATTTCTGTCTCATCCTTAATCATACGAAGGGCTTCAACAAACTGTGTCTGTGGAACTAGTTCTAAACCTTCAAAAGCGGTTTGCATGCGATGGTAATAAGAAACTGAAATCTCATCTTCAAATCCGATACGAGAAAGGCCCATATCTTTTGTAATCTTTACGATAGTAGCTAACTCATCACGCTCTGCAAAAATCTCAAAACCAGTAACTTCTTGCTTGGCAGCGATAATATAGCGGGCATCTGTCACCAAGACCTGACGATCACGACTGATGAAGACCGTTCCATTTGAACCCCAAAATCCTGTCAAATAGTAGACATTTTTAAGGTTATTGATAATGATCCCATCTAGTTCTTTTTCTTGCATTTTATCTAAAAATGCTTGCACACGTTTATTCATGATGTAACTTTCCTTTCAAATACTGTCCTGTATAGCTAGCTTCATTGGCAGCTACTTCCTCTGGTGTTCCTGTTGCGATAATAGTACCACCGCCAACACCACCTTCTGGTCCTAGGTCGATAATATGGTCTGCTGTTTTGATCACATCTAGATTGTGCTCAATGACAAGAACTGTATTTCCATCATCGACAAAGCGGGACAAAACGGTGAGTAGACGAGCGATATCCTCAGTATGCAAACCAGTTGTCGGTTCATCTAGAATGTAGAAGGATTTACCGGTCGAGCGTTTATGGAGCTCACTAGCCAGCTTCATACGCTGCGCTTCTCCACCAGAAAGAGTTGTGGCAGGTTGTCCCAAGGTCACATAACCTAGACCTACATCCTTGATGGTCTGGAGTTTACGTTGAATTTTTGGAATGTGTTTGAAAAATTCCACCGCATCGTTGACAGTCATATCCAAGACTTGCGAGATATTCTTTTCCTTGTAGTGAACTTCTAGGGTCTCACTATTATAACGGGTTCCGTGGCAGACTTCACAAGCTACGTATACGTCTGGCAAGAAGTGCATCTCAATCTTGATAATCCCGTCACCTGAGCAGGCCTCACAGCGACCGCCCTTGACATTAAAACTAAAACGACCCTTCTTATAGCCACGAATCTTGGCTTCATTTGTCTGAGCGAAGAGGTCTCGAATGTCATCAAAGACACCTGTATAGGTTGCAGGATTGGACCTTGGTGTTCTTCCAATAGGACTCTGGTCAATATCAATCAGACGATCGATATGCTCAATTCCTGTAATCGCCTTAAACTTTCCAGGCTTGTCTGAATTGCGATTGAGATTTTGAGCAATGGCTTTTTTGAGAATGCTGTTAATAAGTGTCGACTTCCCTGAGCCAGAGACACCTGTCACCGCAATGAATTTCCCTAGCGGGAAGCGAGCGGTGATATTTTGTAGGTTGTTTTCACGCGCACCTGTCACTTCGATAAAGCGACCGTTCCCAACGCGGCGTTCTGACGGCACTGGAATCGCACGTTTTCCTGATAGATACTGTCCTGTAATGGATTTACTGTTGCGAGCCACCTGCTTAGGCGTTCCTGCTGCTACAATCTCTCCACCAAAGACCCCTGCACCAGGACCAACGTCAATCAGATAATCAGCCTCTCGCATGGTGTCTTCATCGTGTTCTACCACGATCAAGGTGTTCCCCAAATCACGCATCTTTTTCAGACTGGCAATCAGACGGTCATTGTCCCTTTGGTGAAGACCGATAGACGGCTCATCTAAGATATAGAGGACTCCTGAGAGATTGGAACCAATCTGGGTTGCCAAGCGAATACGTTGACTCTCCCCACCTGATAAGGTTCCTGCCGAACGAGAAAGGGTCAGATAGTTGAGACCGACATTATTGAGGAAGGTCAAGCGGTCCTTTATTTCCTTAAGAATCGGACGAGCAATGATGGCTTCATTTTTTGATAGGCTCAACTGATCAATAGCCTCCAAATGGTCTGCGATGGAGAGGTCTGAAATTTCTCCGATATTAGGTCCTTCCTCTCCTCCTACACGAACGGATAAGGCCTGATCATTGAGGCGATAACCGTGACAAGTGCCACAAGTTAGCTCATTCATATAAAGACGCATCTGTGTGCGGGTGTAGTCGCTATTGGTTTCATGGTAACGTCGCTTAATATTCCCTATAACACCTTCAAAAGGAATGTCGATATCACGAACTCCGCCGAATTCATTTTCATAGTGGAAATGGAACTCTTTACCATCTGAACCATAGAAAATGAGATTCTTATCCTCCTCTGACAAGGCTTCAAAAGGAGTATCCATGTCCACTCCGAAGGCTGTCATAGCTTGTTCTAGCATATTTGGATAATAGTTAGAAGAGATAGGGTTCCAAGGTGCTAAGGCTCCCTCACGAAGGGTCTTGCTAGCATCTGGTACGACTAAGTCCGTATCAACCTCTAGCTTGATCCCCAAACCATCACACTCACTACAAGAACCAAACGGAGCATTGAAGGAGAAGAGACGAGGTTCTAGTTCCGGAACTGTAAAGCCACAAACTGGACAAGCGTAGTGTTCTGAAAAGAGTAACTCCGAATCATCCATAGTATCAATAACTACATAACCTTCAGCGATACGGAGGGCTGCTTCGATCGAATCAAAGAGACGACTACGGATACCTTCTTTAATGATAATACGGTCTACCACCACATCGATGGTATGTTGTTTATTCTTTTCAAGTTCAGGAACTTCGGTCACATCATAGACAAGGCCATCGACACGGACACGGACGTAACCATCCTTTTGAATCTTTTCAATCAGAGTCTTATGTTGCCCTTTTTTCTTACGAATAACAGGAGCCAAAATCTGCAGACGCTGGCGCTCTGGCAATTCCAAGACCTTGTCGACAATCTGCTCTACAGACGAAGCCTTGATACCCCCATGTCCATTGATACAGTAGGGTGTTCCTACACGAGCATAGAGGAGACGTAGATAGTCGTTGATTTCCGTTGTTGTCCCAACCGTTGAGCGAGGGTTTTTACTAGTCGTTTTCTGGTCAATAGAAATGGCAGGGCTGAGACCATCGATAGAATCCACATCTGGTTTTTCCATATTGCCCAAAAACTGACGAGCATAGGCTGACAAACTCTCTACATAGCGGCGTTGCCCCTCTGCATAAAGGGTATCAAAGGCAAGACTGGACTTGCCCGAACCCGACAGCCCCGTCACCACAACTAGCTTGTCACGTGGAATTTCCACGTCAATATTTTTTAAATTATGGGCGCGTGCCCCATGGATGACAATCTTATCTTGCATGTTACTTCTTTCTAGTCCATTGTTGCTTTCCATTATACCAAAAAAAGTGAAATTCTATTACCAAAAAAGCCGATTTTGTAGTATAATAGTACGGTGCTAAAAATCACTTAAACACAGAATAGATTAGGAAAGGATAGGAGATATGAAACAAGTCTTTCTCTCAACAACAACTGAATTTAAAGAGATCGATACGCTCCAGCCGGGCACTTGGATCAATCTCGTCAATCCTACCCAGAGCGAATCGATGGAAATTGCTTCTGCTTTTGATATTGATATCGCTGACCTCCGTGCACCACTCGATGCCGAAGAAATGTCTCGTATCACGATTGAAGATGAATACACTCTGATTATCGTAGATGTTCCCATTACCGAGGAAAGAAATAACCGAACCTACTATGTGACCATTCCCTTGGGGATTATCATCACAGAGGAGGCTATCATTACCACTTGTTTGGAGCCTCTCCCACTTCTAGATGTCTTTATCAATCGGAGACTTCGGAATTTCTATACCTTTATGCGTTCTCGCTTTATCTTCCAGATACTATATCGCAATGCGGAGATTTACCTAACTGCCCTCCGTTCAATCGAACGTAAGAGTGAGCAAATCGAAACTCAACTTCACAAGTCTACTCGAAATGAAGAGTTGATTGAACTCATGGAGTTGGAAAAGACTATCGTCTACTTCAAGGCCTCTCTCAAGACAAACGAGCGCGTGATTAAAAAATTGACCAGCGCAACTAGCAATATCAAGAAATACCTTGAAGATGAAGACTTACTCGAAGATACCTTGATTGAAACGCAACAGGCCATCGAGATGGCGGATATCTATGGAAACGTCCTTCACTCTATGACAGAGACCTTTGCCTCTATCATTTCAAACAACCAGAACAATATCATGAAAACCTTGGCCCTCGTGACCATCGTTATGTCTATCCCGACTATGATTTTCTCAGCTTACGGAATGAACTTTAAGGATAATGAAATTCCTTTAAACGGAGAACCGCACGCTTTCTGGCTCATCGTTTTTATCGCCTTCGCTATGAGTGTTTCTCTCACTCTTTACCTCATCCATAAAAAATGGTTCTAAACAGGAGTTATTATGTCACAGATTGATTTAAAAGAATTAACCAAGAAAAACCAAGAATTTATCCACATTGCAACCCAACAATTTCTCAAGGACGGAAAGACAGATGCTGAAATCAAGGCTATCCTTGAAGAAGTGATTCCTCATATCCTTGAGGAGCAACCAAAGGGAGTGACTGCTCGTTCTATCTACGGAGCACCAACTCACTGGGCTCACAGCTTTAGTGAAAAAGAGCAATACGAAAAAGAACATCCAAAGGAAAATGACGATCCAAAATTGATGATGTTGGATTCAGCCCTTTTCATCACAGGATTATTTGCAGTGGTTAGCGCCTTGATGAGCTTCTTCTCAAACCAACCCGTAGCCTACGGATTGGTAACACTTATCAGTGTAGGGGCCTTTGGTGGAGTTGCCTTTTACCTGCTCTATCACTTCATCTACCGCTACTACGGACCAGATACTGACCGTAGCCAACGCCCACCATTCTGGAAATCACTTTTGGTCATGCTAGCAACCATGTTTGCCTGGGTCTTCATCCTCTTCTTGAGTAACTTCCTTCCACAAGCCATCAATATCAGCTTACCTCCTCTTGTTTTATTGGTTATCGGAGGAGCTCTCCTTGCCCTACGTTTCTACCTCAAAAAACGTTTCAACATCAAGAGCGCAAGTGCTGGACCTGCTAGATATTAAGATAAACAATAAAAGTAGTGTGTTTTACAGACAGACTACTTTTATTATGGCTCCAAAGCTTTTTTTATTCTCCAAAGAAAAGTAGCTACATTTTCTAAAAACGTTCTAATGTAAAGTCTTTCCTTAGAATCCCGAGGTTTTGTCCTTGAATCCAAGTTGTTTTTCTGTTATACTAATAAAGTAATAAGGAGAAATATATATGACTAAACAGAGAATTAATCAAATTGTCGGTTCAATTGGTGCCTTTATCGGGATTATTGTATTTATAGCCTACATCCCCCAAATTTTTGCCAATTTACAAGGAAATAAAGCTCAACCATTCCAACCTTTATCAGCAGCAGTCTCTTGCTTAATCTGGGTCATTTATGGATGGACAAAAGAGCCTAAGAAAGACTGGATTCTAATCATTCCAAACTCGGCTGGGGTTATCCTTGGCGGACTGACCTTCCTTACTGCTCTATAAGAATGCAACTACTATAAAAAGCAACCACATCGAGCGGTTGCTTTTTTACTACTTTCTTGATCTAAAAGCCTTCTTCTGACTCTAATTCTTGTTGTTTTCCCTCATCTTTTGTGATACAATAGCATCAATTTTTTCTAGGAGGATAATATATGACTTCTACTATTGGTATTATAAGTTTATCTAGTGGGATTATCGGAGAAGACTTTGTCAAACACGAAATGGACTTGGGTGTCCAACGTCTCAAGGGCCTCGGACTCAATCCTATCTTTTTACCCCATTCGCTAAAAGGCTTAGACTTTATCAAAGAACATCCTGAAGCTCGTGCGGAGGATTTGATGCAGGCATTTTCTGATGAAAGCATCGACATGATCTTATGCGCCATCGGTGGAGACGATACCTATCGTTTATTGCCTTATCTTTTTGAAAATGACCAACTACAAAAGGTTATCAAACAAAAAATTTTTCTTGGCTTCTCGGATACAACTATGAACCACCTCATGTTGCATAAACTAGGAATCAAGACTTTTTATGGTCAATCCTTTTTAGCAGACATTTGTGAGTTAGACAAAGAAATGTTGCCATACAGCCTCCACTACTTCAAAGAATTGATTGAGACGGGAAGAATCTCGGAAATTCGACCTAGTGACGTTTGGTATGAGGAAAGAACTGACTTCAGTCCCAAAGCTTTGGGAATACCTCGTGTCAGCCATGCAAATACAGGTTTTGACTTGCTACAAGGAACTGCCCAGTTCGAGGGAAAAATCCTCGGTGGTTGCCTCGAATCCCTCTACGATATCTTTGACAACTCTCGATATGTAGACAGTACAGAACTCTGCCAAAAGTACAGACTCTTCCCTGACTTATCCGACTGGAAAGGAAAAATCCTCTTGCTAGAAACAAGTGAAGAAAAGCCTGAACCTGATGATTTCAAAAAAATGTTGCAGGCTTTAAAAGAAACTGGGATATTTGAAGTCATCAGTGGACTCTTGGTCGGAAAACCTATGGATGAAACTTTCTATGACGACTATAAAGAGGCACTATTGGATATCATTGACAGCAATACCCCGATTGTCTATAATCTAAACGTTGGTCATGCCACACCAAGAGCAATTGTTCCCTTTGGAGTCCACGCGTATGTAGACGCAACGGATCAAGTCATTCGCTTTGACTATAACAAAGAAAGCTGAGATGAATTTCTCAGCTTTTTTCAGTATCGTTACTAGCATTTTCATCACATACTACCGATAGCTAAAATGATCAAGGCTAGGCTATTGCCTAACATGTGAACAAGTAGGGGATAGTAGATATTCTCCTTTTCTTTCACATAAATAATAGAAAAAGCAAGACCCCCACCTAGGTATCCGACTGCACCGACCCACTCTGATAAAGACAAACTGTGCATATGAGTAAGCGCAAAGGCAAGGCCGACCAAAAAGACACTCAGCCAAGTTGGCAGACTTTTCCTTAAATATCTCAATAAAATTTGACGGAAAAAGAGCTCTTCCACTAAAGGGCCTATGACACAGGCAAAAACCGCTATCAGTAGTGGTTGTTCTTTAAAGGCAGTTTGTATATTAGCCTCGTTTAGTCCCTGTCCGCTTAATCCCAACATCTGTCTCAACATTTCCGATAGGAGCCCAAAGAGAATGGTTAAAATGAAAAGCAAGGCCCAGCCTTTTAAAACCCCAAAGATAAATTTCCTTTTAGAAGTTCTAACCTCTTCCCACTTTGGGAGCAATAGTGACTTAAATAAGAAGCAACCATACACAAACATGATGGTATAGACTAAATAAGTCCCTGCAGAAGAAGGCAATGGAGAATCAAATACTCGTATACCATCAAACACAAAAAGAATTGTATAGAGGAGCCCAAAAATCAGAACTCCCTTATTTTTATTAGACTTCATTTCACTTTCCCTTCCATTCACAATCATTCTCATGGTCATCAACCAAACCGGCAGCCTGTAGAAATGACAAAGCTGCAACAGGACCCGTAAACTTAAAGCCTCGTTTTTTGAGATCTTTGGATAATTTCTCAGATAGAGCTGTTTTGGCAGGCGCCTGTCTGTAGTCCGGGACATCATTGACGATGGTTTGTCCATTTACAAAAGACCAAAGATAAGTATCAAAGGTACCAAATTCTACCTGAACTTGTAGAAAGGCCTGAGCGTTGGCCCGCGTCGCAAATATCTTGGCACGATTGCGGATGATGGCTGGATTATCCATCAAAGCTTCCAATTCTTCATCCGACATCTCTGCGACCGCTTGAATTTGGTAACCATGAAAAGCTTTTCGGAAGGCTTGGCGTTTATTGAGCACCGTTTCCCAAGAAAGACCAGCCTGATAGGTCTCCATACAGAGCAACTCAAAAAGGGCCTGGTCGTCATGGAGAGGTCGCCCCCATTCCTCATCGTGGTAGGCTACATACAGAGGGTTGTTCATTTTAACCCAGCCACAGCGTTTTGGCATAGAAATCTCCTATTTCACCAACATCTTAAGGGCAGATTTGATGTAGTTTTCAGCTGTATCAGAAGTTCCTTCAAAGAATTTCTTGATTTTCTTGAGCTCAGTCGCCTTGTAGCCCAGTGCCAACATGGCTTCCATAGCTTCTTCCAATTCTTGGTTGTCACTGCTAGATGGAGCTGCAGTCTTAGCAGGGAGATCATCACCTGCCACAACCACCTTACCTTCTAGATCCAATACCATCTGTTGGGCTGTTTTCTTTCCGATTTTAGGGAATTTAGTCAAGTAAGTGATATTCTTAGTCTCAATCGCTTGAACAAGTCCTGCATTGTCATCCGCTGCGATAATAGCCAGAGCTGATACAGGACCAATGCCTGATACAGAAATCAAACTGAGAAAGAGTTTTTTCTCGTCTTCCGAACGGAAACCGTAAAGGAGATGAGCATCTTCGCGAACGACTTGATGCACATAGATTTGCGCTTCTTGATTGACTTGTCCTGAGTAGGCATAGGGGTTGGCCACGTGCAGGATGTAGCCAATGCCGTTTGCTTCTAGGACGATGTATTTAGCAGTAATTTTGGTAATGATACCTTTTAGATATTCGTACATAATTTTCCCTTCAATTTATACTCAATGAAAATCAAATCTAAACTAGGAAGCTAACCCTAGGCATAACTTGAGTTAGGCAAGGTAAGGCTGACGCAGTTTAAAGAGATTTTCGAAGAGTATTAGTATTTGCCTAGTTCTCGTAGGCTGGTATGATTTTCCTGAATGCGACGGAACATCTTTTCCATGTCTGACTTGGTAAAATGGACCAAAACAGGACGTCCGTGCGGACAGTTGTATGGGTTGTCACATTGAGAGAGCTGATAGAGAAGCTGTCTGGCTGAGTGGTCATCGATACGATGATTGGCTTTGATTGAGCGTTTGCAGGACATCATAATGGCCAACTCTGCTCGGTATTTCTTGATCGAAACTTCCTTGGTCAAAAGGAGCATATCACACATCTCATAGATTCCAGACTCGATTTCCTCCTCTGCCATCCAAATAGGATGTTCGCGTAGGATGAATTGATTTTCCCCGTACTCTGCTAGAAAGACGCCGACTTCCTCTAAGAGAGGCATTCTTTCCTTGAGACGAAGGACATCATCCGCCGGAAATTCAAAGATATAGGGCACAAGGAGTTGCTGTTGGCTCTGGTCAACATTGCCGATACTCTCGCGGTACTCCTCGTACTTAACCCGCTCCTGAGCTGCATGCTGGTCTATGATGTAGAGTCCATCTCGACCTTGGGCAAAGAGGTAGGTCCCGTGCATTTGCCCGAAAAATTCCAACTCTGGGAAGCTCGAAGACTCTTCGCGCTCCAACTTATCATAAGCCTTATCCAAACTAGCTAGATCTAACTCTGGATGGTCCAGTTGGTCATAGCTAGCAGGTTTTCTCTCTGCAAAATGCAGTTTGGCTGGTTTAGTCAGCTGATCCAAGGCTTCCTTAGCAAAGAGGTTCAAATCCTGCTTCTCTTCAGTCAGGCTTACCTGATGGTCTGCCACCTCAGCTTGTGTCGGTCTAGTGAGTTCCGTTTTTTCATAGTAGAGCGTATTTTCTCTCAGTGGCAAAGTCGTTTGCTCAACTTTTTCACGATTGCGAACGGTAGATTTTGCAAGATTTTCCAAAGCATCTGGAATCAAGGTCTGTTCCTTGAGACTCTTTGCGATAGCTTCGGAAACCAGCGCCATCAGCTCTCTTTCCTTGGAAATCCGCACCTCTTGCTTTGTTGGATGCACATTGACATCTGCCAGATAAGGATCGATTTGAATGTGAATAACGGCTAGCGGAAAACGCCCCACCATGAGCTTGCTACCATAACCATCTAAAATAGCACGATTGAGCAAGAAGTTTTTGATATAACGGCCATTGATAAAAAGACTAATATAGTTACGATTAGCACGTGTCAATTCAGGCAATGAGACAAAACCTGAAATTTCAAAGTCTAGGTCAGAATTCTCAATTTCAACCATCTTTTTGGCACTAGCCAGACCATAGATTCCAGCAATGGCTTGGCGCAGTTGACCCGTCCCAGCTGTCCGTGTCATCTCCTTGCCATCGCTAATCAGGTTAAAGGAAATCTCAGGGTGGGCCAAGCCTAGACGGTTAACGATATCGATGATATGAGATAACTCTGCCTGCTGGCTCTTCATATACTTGAGACGAGCTGGTGTGTTGAAAAAGAGATCCTCCACACAAACCTTGGTCCCAACAGGACTGGTCGCAGGGATGATTTCTTCAACTTCTCCCCCACGAGCAACTAACTTGGTCCCATGACTTGCGCCATCCACCGCTGTCAAAAGAGTCAGCACACTAACAGATGCGATAGAAGGCAAAGCTTCACCACGAAAACCAAGAGTCCGAATCCGAAAGAGATCCGCTTGATTCTTAATCTTACTGGTCGCATGACGACGCAGAGCCAACTCGACTTCATCGTGGGCAATCCCGTGACCATTATCGGTAATTTGGATTTTCTTAAGACCAGCTTCCTCAATCTCAACGATAATCTGGCTTGAGCCAGCGTCGATAGCATTTTCAACCAATTCTTTAACCACGCTGGCAGGACGTTCGATCACTTCTCCTGCTGCAATCTGGTTGGCCAAGACTTCTGGCAATTCAATAATATGAGACATCTTTCAGCCCCTTTCTTAACTATTTTTATCTATTTCTCTGAAAATATGCTAGTGCTATTATACCATATTTCACTCGTTTCCAAAAAAGTCCAAGCAGCAACTTTCTTCCCGATTTTACTAGGTTATTTGCCAAGTTTGTGGTAAAATAGGTAGAAACAATATTTTAAAAAGGAGAAAAGACACATGCACATTTTTGATGAGCTAAAAGAGCGTGGTTTGATTTTTCAAACGACTGATGAAGAAGCTTTGCGCAAAGCCCTAGAAGAAGGTCAAGTTTCTTATTATACTGGCTACGATCCAACTGCTGACAGCCTTCACCTAGGTCACCTTGTCGCAATCTTGACAAGTCGTCGTTTGCAGTTAGCAGGTCACAAACCTTATGCGCTCGTTGGCGGTGCTACAGGTCTCATTGGAGATCCGTCCTTCAAAGATGCTGAGCGTAGTCTCCAAACAAAAGACACAGTGGATGGCTGGGTCAAGTCTATCCAAGGACAACTTTCTCGCTTTCTTGACTTTGAAAATGGTGAAAATAAAGCTGTCATGGTCAACAACTACGACTGGTTTGGCAGCATCAGCTTCATTGACTTCCTCCGAGATATCGGAAAATACTTCACTGTCAACTACATGATGAGCAAGGAGTCTGTGAAGAAACGTATTGAAACAGGGATTTCTTACACTGAGTTTGCCTACCAAATCATGCAAGGTTATGACTTCTTCGTTCTTAATCAAGAGCACAATGTAACCCTTCAAATCGGTGGTTCTGACCAGTGGGGAAATATGACAGCTGGTACCGAATTGCTTCGTCGGAAGGCTGACAAGACTGGTCATGTCATCACTGTCCCACTCATCACAGACGCAACTGGTAAGAAATTTGGTAAATCTGAAGGGAATGCTGTTTGGCTCAACCCTGAAAAGACTTCTCCATACGAAATGTACCAATTCTGGATGAATGTCATGGACGCTGACGCTGTTCGCTTCTTGAAAATCTTTACTTTCTTGTCACTTGACGAGATCGAAGACATCCGCAAACAATTTGAAGCGGCGCCACACGAACGTTTGGCTCAAAAAGTCCTAGCTCGTGAAGTCGTAACACTTGTCCACGGAGAAGAAGCTTATAAAGAAGCTCTTAACATCACTGAACAACTCTTTGCTGGAAATATCAAAAACCTTTCTGTCAAAGAACTCAAACAAGGACTACGTGGTGTTCCAAACTACCAAGTACAAGCAGACGAAAACCACAATATCGTAGAACTTCTCGTATCTTCCGGTGTGGTTAACTCAAAACGTCAAGCCCGTGAAGATGTTCAAAATGGAGCTATCTATATCAACGGCGACCGCATCCAAGACCTTGACTATGTCTTGAGTGACGCAGATAAGTTAGAGGACGAACTCACCGTTATCCGCCGTGGTAAGAAGAAATACTTTGTTCTAACATACTAAAAAACAAACTGGATGCATTTGCCATCCAGTTCTTTTTTTGCTAGACTAAAACTATGAATACAAACCTCAAACCCAAACTCCAGCGCTTTGCTTCTGCTAGTGACTTTGCCTGCCCTATCTGCCAAGAAAATCTAACCTTGGTAGAAAACAGTCTCAAGTGTGATAATCGTCATTCTTTTGACTTGGCAAAATTTGGCTATGTCAATCTGGCTCCTCAAATCAAGCAATCCGCCAACTACGACAAGGAAAACTTTCAAAATCGCCAGCAAATCCTAGAAGCTGGCTTTTATCAGGCTATCTTAGAAGGTATCTCGGGCATACTAACCACTAACCCATCCGCAAAAACCATCTTGGACATTGGCTGTGGCGAAGGCTTCTACTCTCGTAAACTCCAAGAAGCCCATCCTGACAAGACCTTCTATTCTTTTGATATCTCGAAAGACTCAGTCCAAATCGCTGCCAAGAGTGAACCCAACTGGGTAGTCAACTGGTTTGTCGGTGACCTAGCTCGCCTTCCTATAAAAGATTCCAGCATGGATATCTCGCTTGATATCTTTTCACCTGCCAACTATGGAGAATTTCATCGTGTCTTATCCAAGGACGGCATCTTAATCAAGGTTATTCCTACTGAAAACCATCTCAAGGAAATCCGCCAAATGGTACAGGAACAACTGACAAAGAAAGATTATTCTAACCAAGATATCAAAGAACATTTCCAGGAACATTTTAGCATCCAGTCTAGTCAAATCGCTTCCCTGACCAAGCCCATTACAGCAGAACAACGCCAAGCCTTACTCAGCATGACTCCCCTGCTCTTCCACGTTGACCAAAGCAAGATTGACTGGAATCAACTGACAGAGATTACTATCGAAGCAGAGATTCTGGTTGGGAAAGCACTATAAACTAGTCTAAATACAAAAAAACGCATCTATTTAAGATGCGTTTTTGTTTTATAATCTGTTACAAAGAATCTTAGTTCAAGTGCCAGATATCTTCATTATACTGAGCGATTGTACGGTCAGATGAGAAGAATCCTGCTTTAGCAATGTTGACGATGACTTTATCCAACCATGCGTCACGGTCTTCGTAGTCAGCAAGCATTTGCTCTTTAACCTTGATGTAGTCTTCCAAGTCAAGAAGAGTCATGAACCAGTCTTTGTTAATCAATTCGTTGTAAAGACGTTCCAAGCGTTCTTTCTTACCAACTGCAAGAACAGCGTCACTCACGATGAAGTCAACCAATGGTTTGATAGCTTCACGTGCGTAGAATTCACTTGATTTGTAACCTGATTTCGCGTAAAGGTCGATAACAGTTTCTGAATCTTCACCGAAGATGTAGATGTTTTCGTCGCCAACCAACTCAGCGATTTCCACGTTAGCCCCGTCCATAGTACCAAGAGTCAAAGCCCCGTTCAACATGAATTTCATGTTACCAGTACCTGAAGCTTCTTTAGAAGCCAATGATATTTGTTCTGAGATGTCACATGCTGGGATCAAGAAGCTTGCTGCAGTAACGTTGTAGTTTTCAACCATAACCACTTGCAAGTGTGGAGCTACTGCTGGGTCGTTTGCAATCACTTCTGACAAGCAAAGGATCAAGTGGATGATGTCTTGAGCGATAGTGTAGGCAGGAGCTGCTTTACCACCAAAGAATACTGTGATTGGACGAGCAGGGATGTTACCAGCCTTGATGTCCAAGTATTTGTGGATCACATACAAAGCGTTCATTTGTTGACGTTTGTATTCGTGAAGACGTTTGATTTGGATATCAAAGATAGAGTTTGTATTGATTTCCACACCTTGGTGCTCTCTCAAGTGACGAGCCAATTTACGTTTGTTGTGAGCTTTGATGCTTTCCAATTTTTCTTTGACAGCAGCCTTGTCTTCGTATGAAAGAAGGTCTTCCAATTTAGAAGCTTCATGGTGCCATTCGCGTCCAAGAATCTCATCCAAGTAGTGAGACAAGCTTGGGTTAGCATGCATGAGCCAACGACGGAATGTGATACCGTTTGTTTTGTTGTTGAATTTTTCTGGGTAGATGTCGTAGAAAGCTTTCAACTCTGAGTTCTTCAAGATTTCAGTGTGAAGAGCTGCAACCCCGTTTACGCTGTATCCGTAGTGAATATCCATGTGCGCCATGTGTACACGATCATTCTCATCGATGATTTGAACAGCTGGGTCTTTGTATTCTGCTTTAACACGGCGGTCCAATTCTTTGATGATTGGTACCAAGTGAGGAACCACTTCTTCCAAGAATTCAAGAGGCCATTTTTCAAGGGCTTCAGCAAGGATTGTGTGGTTTGTGTAAGCAGTCATGCTACGAACGATAGAGATTGCTTCATCAAGTTCGATACCACGTTCAGTCAAAAGACGAATCAATTCAGGGATTACCATTGATGGGTGAGTATCGTTGATTTGTACAACTGCGTAGTCAGCAAGGTCGTGCAAGTTGCTTCCTTTTTCGATTGCTTCATCAATGATCAATTGTGCACCGTTTGAAACCATGAAGTATTGTTGGAAGATACGGAGCAATTCACCTTGTTTATCGCTATCGTCTGGGTAAAGGAAAAGAGTCAAGTTGCGAGCGATGTCTGTCTTGTCAAAGTTGATACCATCTTTGATGATTGAAGAATCAACTGAATCCAAGTCAAACAAACGCAAACGGTTTTTAGTAGCTGTTTTGTAACCAGGTACATCGATATCGTAAAGAGTAGATGTCAATGTAAAGTGTGCAAATGGCACTTGGTAGCTACGGCTTGAGCGAACCAACCAGTTTTGGTCAGTCAACCAAGCGTTAGGAATTGTTTCTTGTTGGTTGTTTTTAAGAACTTGTTGGAAAAGACCGAAGTGGTAGTTCAAACCAACACCGTCACCGTTCAAACCAAGTGTAGCGATTGAGTCGATAAAGCAGGCTGCCAAACGTCCCAAACCACCATTACCAAGTGATGGTTCCAATTCTACTTCTTCGATTTCGATCAACTCTTTACCTGCATCAGCAAGTTCTTTTTTAACTTCGTCATAAAGACCAAGGTTAATCAAGTTGTTTGACAAGAGTTTACCAATCAAGAACTCAGCTGAGATATAGTAAACTTTTTTCTTACCAGTGTTGACTGGTTTTTGGCTACTAGCAAGTTTGCTGTAGTTAAGAAGAGCAAGGTAAAGCTCTTCGTTACTACATTCTGCGATAGATTTATTGTAACGATTTTGTACAAATTCTTTTAATGGTAACATTTTTTGTGTCTCCTGATAATGTCTTATTTCTTTAATTCTACCAAATTTTCATTAATTCGGCGATAAATTGTAGTCAAGTCAAGCAAAGTTTCTTCGACAGCAGGAGTCAATTGATCCTCTGTCATACGCCATGACCAGTTTCCACCAAGAGTAGATGGGAAGTTCATACGAGCTGAACCATCCAACTCTAGCAAATCTTGCATAGTAGCGATAGTCATAAAGCTTACTGATGAAAAGGCTGTACGAAGCATAGCATGTACTACTGTTTCGTATTCCTTGCGGTTTGTATAGCGTGCCATGTACTCACGTGTTGGATCGTCAATCTCATCACGGTACCAACCAAGAACAGTGTTGTTATCGTGTGTTCCTGTATACATAACTGAGTTTGCTGGTGCCAAGTGTGGGCTGTCGATACTTTCATGTTCTGGGTTGAAGGCAAATTGAAGGACTTTCATTCCTGGGAATCCAGTACGCTCACGAAGCTCGATAACTTCATCAGTCATGAATCCAAGGTCTTCTGCGATGATGTTCAAGTCACCAAGTTCTTCTTTAACCGCTGCAAAGAGTTTGTAGTCAGGTCCTTTCACCCATTTACCAGGTGCCGCTGTTTTAGAACCAGCAGGGATTTCCCAGTAAGACTCAAATCCACGGAAGTGGTCGATACGAACGATATCGTAGATTTTAAAGCTTTCACGCAAGCGTTCAATCCACCATTTGTAGCCATCTTTGTCCATTGCTTCCCAGTCATAGATTGGGTTCCCCCAAAGTTGACCGTCTGCAGAAAACTCATCTGGTGGGCATCCTGCAATGTGAGTCGCTTTTCCGTTTTCATCTGTTTTAAAGAGATGCGGATTAGCCCACATATCGCTTGAGTCCTCAGCCACATAGATAGGCATGTCTCCAACGATTTCAATGTGGTTATCGTTGGCGTATGCTTTCAATTTCAACCATTGTTGGAAGAAAAGGTATTGGGTTACGCGATGGTAAACAAGCTTGTCAGCTAATTTCTCACGGTAACTTTCAAGAGTTGAAGCTTTGCGAGCACGAGCATCTGCATCTGGCCATTCTGTCCAAGCAAGGTTGTCAAAATACTCTTTGATTGCCATATACTCTGCAAATAGTTCAAGCCATGATTGATTTTCTTGCGCAAATTTTTCGAAGTCTTTGACATCTCCGACTTCAAGGAAACGTTTGACAGCTTTCTCTAGAAGTGGACGACGTGCGTAGTAGATTTTAGCGTAGTCAACTTCTGTTGGATTGCTGCCAAAATCAACACCTTCAAGATCTCTTGTTTCCAACAATCCTTGCTCTACCAAAATATCAAGATCGATAAAATGAGTGTTTCCAGCAAAAGCTGAGAATGATTGGTATGGAGAATCTCCATAGCTAGTTGTTCCCAAAGGAAGGATTTGCCAGTAGCGTTGCTTAGTGCGAACCAAGAAGTCAACGAAATCATAGGCGCTTTGACCAAATGATCCGATTCCGTATGCTCCTGGAAGTGATGAGATGTGCATCAACACACCGCTTTGACGTTTTTTCATATTAGCACCTCAAGTGTTTATATTGTTAATTACTTCAATTTTTGCGCAAACGTTTGCGCTAACTAAAGTATAACCCATTTCAAAAAGAAATGCAAGCGTTTTTAGAAAACTTTTTTTGATTTATTTATATAATTAAAAATGAAATTTACTATATCCTCTTCTCTTAACTTGATATTTTTTTCAAAAAAATTGCGCAATCGTTTCCATTCATCCATTTCCGAACATTTTTTCCTTAATTATTTATCTTTTCTTCCTATTATAGGGACAGTTTCCAGTTTTTCTTAACTTTAAGCTTTTTAAAAATTTTTATAAAAAACGCTTGCAACCGTTTTCTGTTTGTGCTATACTAGGGTCATAAGGGAAAACGTTTGCGTTTCCTCGAAATTAAAATTTGTTATTCTTTAGGAGGAATACACTATGTCAACTAAATTCATGAAGAGCGCAGCTGTACTTGGTACTGCTACTCTTGCTAGCTTGCTTTTGGTAGCTTGCGGAAGCAAAACTGCTGATAAAGCAGCTGATTCTTCTGCATCAGGAAGCCAAGAAATCACTTTCTACGTTGAAGATCAATACAAAGCCTTTGCTGAATCAGCTGCAAAAGCTTACGAAAAAGAAGCTGGTGTAAAAGTTAACATCAAAACAGGAGACCAAATGGGTGGGCTTGATAACCTTTCACTAGATAACCAATCTGGTAAAGCCCCTGATGTTATGATGGCTCCATACGACCGTGTAGGTAGCCTTGGTACTGACGGACAACTTTCAGAAGTAACTTTGAGCGACGGTGCTAAAACAGACGATACTACTAAATCTCTTGTAACTGTTGGTGGAAAAGTTTACGGTGCTCCAGCCGTTATCGAATCACTTGTTATGTACTACAACAAAGATTTGATTAAAGAAGCTCCAAAAACATTTGCTGACTTAGAAAACCTTGCTAAAGATAGCAAATACGCTTTCGCTGGTGAAGACGGAAAAACAACTGCTTTCCTAGCTGACTGGACTAACTTCTACTACGCATACGGACTTCTTGCAGGTAACGGTGCTTACGTATTTGGTGACAACGGTAAAAATCCTAAAGATATCGGTCTTGCTAACGATGGTGCTATCGCAGGTATCGAATACGCTAAGACTTGGTACGACAAATGGCCTAAAGGTATGCAAGATACTGAAGGTGCTGGAAACTTGATCCAAACTCAATTCCAAGAAGGTAAAACAGCTGCTATCATCGATGGTCCTTGGAAAGCTCAAGCATTCAAAGATGCTAAAGTAAACTACGGTGTTGCAACTATCCCAACTCTTCCAAACGGCAAAAACTACGCAGCCTTTGGTGGTGGTAAAGCTTGGATCATCCCATCAAGCACTAAGAACCTTGAAGGGGCTCAAAAATTTGTAGACTTCCTTGTTTCAACTGACCAACAAAAAGCATTCTACGATGCAACTAACGAAATCCCAGCTAATACTGAAGCTCGCGCTTACGCTGAAGGTAAAAACGATGAGTTGACTACAGCTGTTATCAAACAGTTCCAAAACGCTCAACCAATGCCAAACATCTCTCAAATGTCAACAGTTTGGGACCCAGCTAAAACAATGCTCTTTGACGCTGTAAGCGGTAAGAAAGATGCTAAAACAGCTGCTAATGATGCTGTAACATTGATCAAAGAAACAATCCAACAAAAATTTGGTAACTAATTGATTGATTCAAGGGAGATAATTTAAACATCTCCCTTGATTTTTAGATACACTGACAATGTTTTCAACAAACTTGCTGATTAGCATCGAGCCCAGAGCTCGTATCTTATGAAAGGAGCACTCATGGAACAACAACCAAAAAAAGCAGCCTTGCTTTCATTGATTCCTGGGTTGGGACAAATCTACAACAAACAAAAAGCTAAAGGTTTTATCTTCCTTGCTGTAACAGTGGCTTTTGTCCTCTATTTTATAGTACTTGCAGCACCAGAATTGAGCAACTTGATCACGCTCGGTGAAAAACCTGGCCGTGACAACTCTCTTTTCATGTTGATTCGTGGTGCATTCCACTCTATTTTTGTAATTGTTTACCTAGCCTTTTATATTCTCAATATTAAAGACGCTCACACTATTGCAAAACGTATTAATAATGGCATTCCTGTCCCATTGACATTGAAGGATATGATTAAAGGAATCTATGAAAATGGGTTCCCATACTTACTCATCATCCCATCTTATGTTGCCATGACATTTGCTATCATCTTCCCAGTTATTGTAACCTTGATGATTGCCTTTACCAACTATGATTTCCAACATTTACCACCAAATAAATTGTTGGATTGGGTTGGATTGACTAATTTCACAAACATCTGGAGCTTGAGTACCTTCCGTTCAGCCTTCGGTTCTGTTCTTTCTTGGACTATTATTTGGGCTTTATCTGCATCTACTTTGCAAATCGTACTCGGTATCTTTACAGCTATTATTGCTAACCAACCATTCATCAAAGGAAAACGTATCTTTGGTGTTATCTTCCTTCTCCCTTGGGCTGTTCCAGCCTTCATCACTATCTTGACATTCTCAAACATGTTCAACGATAGTGTCGGAGCTATCAATACTCAAGTTATCCCTCTCTTTGCTAAGGTTCTTCCTTTCCTAGATGGAGCACTTATCCCTTGGAAGACAAACCCAACTTGGACTAAGGTTGCCTTGATTATGATGCAAGGTTGGCTTGGATTCCCTTATATCTATGTCTTGACTCTCGGTATCCTACAGTCTATTCCAAACGACTTGTACGAAGCAGCTTATATCGATGGTGCAAACGCTTGGCAAAAATTCCGCAACATTACTTTCCCAATGATTTTGGCTGTTGCGGCACCTACTTTGATCAGCCAATACACCTTCAACTTTAACAACTTCTCTATCATGTACCTCTTCAATGGTGGTGGTCCTGGTAGTGTCGGTGGTGGAGCTGGTTCAACAGATATCTTGATCTCATGGATCTACCGTTTGACAACTGGTACAGCTCCTCAATACTCTATGGCAGCTGCCGTTACCTTGATTATTTCAATCATTGTCATCTCTATTTCTATGATTGCATTCAAGAAACTACACGCATTTGATATGGAGGACGTCTAAGATGAATAACTCAATCAAACTCAAACGTAGACTGACTCAAACCCTCACTTACCTCTACTTGATTGGACTTTCAATCGTCATTATCTATCCACTTTTAATCACGATTATGTCAGCCTTCAAGGCTGGTAACGTTGTGGCCTTTAAACTCGACGGCAATGTCAACTTTAGTCTTGATAACTTCAAAGGGCTCTTTACAGAAACCTTGTACGGCACATGGTACCTTAATACCTTGATCATCGCTTTGGTCACTATGGTCGTTCAGACAAGTATTATCGTACTTGCTGGTTATGCCTACAGCCGTTACAACTTCTTGGCTCGTAAGCAAAGTTTGGTCTTCTTCTTGATTATCCAAATGGTGCCAACAATGGCCGCTTTGACTGCCTTCTTCGTTATGGCCCTCATGTTGAATGCCCTTAACCATAGCTGGTTCCTCATCTTCCTCTACGTCGGTGGTGGTATCCCTATGAATGCTTGGTTGATGAAAGGTTACTTTGACACCGTGCCAATGTCTCTTGATGAGTCTGCAAAACTAGATGGTGCAGGACACTTCCGCCGCTTCTGGCAAATCGTTCTCCCTCTTGTTCGCCCAATGGTGGCTGTACAAGCACTCTGGGCTTTCATGGGACCTTTTGGAGACTATATCCTCTCTAGTTTCTTGCTTCGTGAAAAAGAATACTTTACAGTTGCCGTTGGTCTACAAACCTTCGTCAATAATGCGAAGAACTTGAAGATTGCCTACTTCTCAGCAGGTGCCATCCTCATCGCTCTTCCAATCTGTACACTTTTCTTCTTCTTGCAAAAGAACTTCGTTTCAGGACTTACAAGCGGTGGCGACAAGGGGTAATATACCCTCGCCACCCTTTTTCATTTTTGAACTTGTACATCGATTGTCTGGTGAGAAACATGAGCTTGCTGAGATTTCCTTGTTAGTTAGTGGATGAATCATAACAAACATTCACTTTTATCAAGGATTCTACTATCCCCGCTTGAAATAAAAAACATTTCTCTATATAATACTCGTATAGAAAATGCCTATAGAAAGAGATTTATGTTACCATATCCGTTTTCTTATTTTAATAGTATTTGGGGATTTCGTAAGCCCCTCTCTCATCGTTTTGGTCTAAACTGGTTTCAACTGATTTTTACCAGTATTTTCTTGATTAGCTTATCCATGGTGCCTATTGCTATCCAGAACAGTTCTCAGGAAACCTATCCTTTAGAGACGTTCATCGATGATGTCTATGCTCCATTGACGGACGGAGTCGTTCAGGATCTAGCTAAGAACGCCAAGATTGTAGATGGTAAACTAAGCTATACGGGTTTAACTCCTCATCAAGCTTCTGTTCAAATTGGAGATACTTCTAGTTCAAACTTCCCTAAGGAATTGCTCCTTCATTTTGAACCTGAGCAACTCGTCATCAGTAAGCAAGGAAAAGAACTAACCAGCATTCGCTATCATGCTATCACAACTGATAGTTTCCAAAGCAAGGAAAGCTTGACTCAGGCTATTTCAAAAGACTGGTATCAACAGAACCGCGTCTATATCAGCCTCTTCCTGGTCTTAGGTGCTAGTTTCCTCTTTGGACTTAATTTTTTCATTGTAGCTTTAGGCGCTAGCCTTCTGCTCTACTTTACGAAAAAATCTCGTCTCTTCTCATTTAAGACCTATAAAGAGTGCTATCATTTTATTTTGAACTGTTTAGGATTGCCAACTTTAATTACCTTGATTCTAGGTCTTTTGGGACAGAATATGGCAACTTTGATTACTGTTCAAAACATTTTATTTGTTCTATACCTGGTCACTATCTTTTATAAGACTCATTATCGTGATCCAGACTACCAAAAGTAGGAGATTATTATGCCTGTTACGATTAAAGACGTGGCCAAGGCTGCAGGAGTTTCACCTTCAACCGTAACCCGTGTTATTCAAAACAAATCAACCATTAGTGACGAAACCAAAAAACGAGTTCGAAAAGCAATGAAAGAACTCAATTATCATCCTAATCTAAATGCTCGAAGTCTCGTTAGCAGTTATACGCAAGTCATTGGTTTGGTTCTTCCAGATGACTCAGACGTTTTCTACCAAAACCCTTTCTTCCCTTCTGTTCTTAGAGGGATTGCACAGGTTGCCTCGGAAAATCACTATGCCATTCAGATTGCGACTGGTAAGGATGAGAAAGAGCGTTTAAACGCCATTTCACAAATGGTCTACGGAAAGCGTGTGGATGGGCTTATCTTCTTGTATGCTCAAGAAAATGATCCCTTGGTGCAACTAGTTGTCGATGAGCAATTCCCCTTCCTCATTCTTGGAAAATCACTTTCTCCTTTTATTCCGCTTGTTGATAATGATAACATCCAAGCCGGATTTGATGCGACCGAATATTTCATCAAAAAAGGATGCAGTCGCATTGCTTTCATTGGTGGTACCAAGAAGCTCTTCGTTACCCAGGATCGTCTGACAGGTTACGAGCAAGCACTTCAAGAACACGATCTACCTCTTGATAGTCAACGTACCTTCTTTGCAGACGAGTTTCTAGAAGAAAAGGGCTATAACTTTAGTAAACAACTCTTTAAACACGACCCTCAGACCGATGCTATTATTACAACAGATAGCCTCTTAGCTGAAGGTGTCTGTAACTACCTCAACGAACACCAGCTTGATGTTCCTGTTCTAAGCTTTGATTCGGTGAATCCAAGATTGAATCTAGCTGCCTATGTTGATATCAATAGCCTTGCTCTTGGCCGAACTTCATTTGAAACCATTCTGCAAATCATTAATGATGTCAAAGAGAATCGTCAAATCTGCTATCGTCAGGTGATTGCACACGAAATCGTTGAAAAATAAAAAACCAACTCTCTATTTTGAGTTGGTTTTTTTGTATTCTATTTACCTGAACAACTAGTTTTCAACTTCGACAAATCGTCCAAGAATATGAACATTCTCTGAGACCGATACAAAGGCTGTCGGATCAACTTGTTTCATAATCTGTTTAAAATCATTGAACTCTGCACGAGTGATAACCGTAATTAAAACTGCCTTACGCTCATGGTTATAAGTTCCTTCAGCATCATGGATCATCGTTGCCCCACGGTGCAATTTGTTGTGGATTTTCTCAATCACTGCATCTGGATTGCTAGTGACGATCATGGCCTGCATGCGTTTCTGTTTGGTGAAAACTGCATCTGTTACACGGCTTGAGACAAAGATCGTAATCATGGAATAAAGGGCATATTTCCAACCAAAGGTCAAGCCTGCAATCAGCATGATTGTCCCGTTCACTAGGAAGGAGATGCTTCCGACGTTTCGTCCTGTCTTCTTACGAATGGTAAGACTGACAATATCCGTTCCACCACTGGAAATGTTATGGCGTAAAGCAAAACCGATACCAAGTCCCATGACTACCCCACCAAAGAGAGCATTGATGATGGGATCCTCTGTCAAGACCACCACTGGCACAAATTGGATAAAGAGCGAGCTCATGGATACCGTGATAAAGGTAAATATCGTGAACTTATGCCCAATCTGGCGCCAAGCTAAAATCATGAGTGGTATATTGATACAATAGAAAGCTACAGAAATTGGAATATGGAAATTAAACCAGTAGTTACTAAGGCTTGAGATAATCTGAGCTAAACCTGTTGCTCCACTTGAATAAACGTGTCCTGGTTGGAAGAAGAAATTGACGGCTACTGCTGATAGAAAACCATATACCAGAGAAGCTGAAATTTTTTCATCGTATTTTTCTCGGGAGATACTTTGCAAAACACGTAAAATCTTCACCCGATAAGCAAAACGGCGCAGATAATGGTACCACTTTTTAGTTAGTTTCGTTTGTTTCATCTTGTTCTACTTGTAGATTGAGTTCCTCTAATTGTTTAAGAGCCACTGTTGATGGTGCTTGGGTCATTGGGTCAGTTGCTTTGTTGTTCTTAGGAAAGGCAATGACTTCACGGATATTTTCTTCGCCTGCTAAGAGCATTACAAAGCGGTCAAGTCCGATAGCCAAGCCACCGTGTGGTGGGAATCCATAATCCATGGCTTCCAAAAGGAATCCAAACTGGTCATTGGCTTCTTCAGCTGAGAATCCAAGGGCCTTGAACATGCGTTCTTGGAGTTCTTTTTGGTTAATACGAAGGCTACCACCACCAAGTTCATAACCGTTCAAGACGATGTCGTAGGCAATGGCACGAACCTTAGCCAAATCACCTTCTAGTTCATGAGCAGTATCTGCTTGAGGAAGAGTAAATGGATGGTGCGCACTCATGTAACGACCTTCTTCTTCAGACCATTCAAACATTGGCCAGTCAACAACCCAGAGGAAGTTGAACTTGTCAGTATCAATCAAGCCAAGCTCTTTGGCAATACGTCCACGAAGGGCACCGAGTGTTGCATTGGCCACTTCAAGTGTATCAGCTACAAAGAGAACTAAGTCCTTATCTTCAAGACCAAGCGCACTTGTTAAATCGCCTTGAATACCAGTCAAGAATTTCGCAACTGGACCGTTTAAGTCACCGTCAACAACCTTGACCCAAGCAAGACCTTTGGCACCGTACTGTTTGGCTACTTCAGTCATCTTGTCAATGTCTTTACGTGAGTAGTTGTCTGCTGCTCCTTTGACGACAATGGCTTTAACCGCAGGAGCTTCTGAGAAGACTTTGAAATCAACACCTTTGACAAGATCTGTCAAGTCTTGAAGCAACATCTCAAAACGAGTATCAGGCTTGTCAGAACCATAAAGAGCCATAGCATCATCATACTTCATTCGAGGGAATGGCAGTGTTACTTCTATGCCTTTTGTTTCCTTCATCACGCGCGCAATCAAGCCTTCTGTGATATCTTGAATTTCTTGCTCAGTCAAGAATGACGTTTCCAAGTCGACCTGAGTAAATTCTGGTTGGCGGTCACCACGCAAGTCTTCGTCACGGAAACATTTAACAATTTGGTAGTAACGATCAAACCCAGCATTCATCAACAACTGTTTTGTAATCTGCGGACTTTGAGGAAGGGCATAGAAATGGCCCTTATTAACACGAGATGGTACCAAATAGTCACGCGCCCCTTCTGGCGTTGATTTAGAAAGGAATGGTGTTTCTACGTCGATAAATTCCAACTCATCCAAGTAGTTACGGATAGAATGAGTTACCTTGGCACGAAGTTTAAGGTTTTCCAACATTTCTGGACGACGAAGGTCAAGGTAACGGTAACGTAGACGCGTATCATCGTTTGCTTCAATGCCATCCTTGATTTCGAATGGTGTTGTTTTGGCTGTGTTAAGCACAGTAAGAGCTGTTACATTCAGCTCAACTGCTCCAGTCGCCAACTTATCATTGGCTTGCTCACGTGCAGCAACTTGACCAGTCACCTCGATGACAAATTCACTACGAAGGCTTTCAGCTGTTGCCATCACCTCTGCAGATACTTTTTCTGGGTTGATAACCAACTGCATGATTCCTTCACGGTCGCGAAGGTCGATAAATATCAAACCACCAAGGTCACGACGACGGGCAACCCATCCTTTCAAGGTAATTTCTTGTCCGATGTGCTCCTCACGAACACGACCAGCATACATACTACGTTTCATGTTTTCTCTCCTCTTTTATTCTGTTACTATTTTACCATAAAAGCGCAGGCTCTTCATGAAAATCATCAGAAAAGTTGAGAAGAATCCTGCTATAAATGAAAAAATCCAGCAAAGTTATTCGCTGGATTTAGGTTTTCTTTATTTTTTACGCTTTTCCGCAATCTCTGCCGCCTTTTTAGGGAGAACAATCTCCGTTGCATAAGCCGTCGCAAATCGCATAATACCTGCGATTGGTGCGAAGATTACTGCTAAATAGTTATAAAAGAAATCCCCTTTTAAAGCATAGGCAAGCACTCCAATGATAAAGAAAAGAACAACTGCCTGAATCACTGCTAATAATATCACTCGTTTCATGACTTCCTCCTGAGTCTATTATAGCATGATTATCATTAAAAATCCGATTAAATTATTTAAAGCATGTAAAGCAATGCTGTAAGCCAGTCCACCCTTGCTGATATAAGCCAACCCCAAGCTCAAACCGAGGGAACCATACACTAGGAATTGTTGTGGAGTTCCAGGGAAATGAACGAGGGCAAAGATGATGCTTGTTACTAGTAGAAAGAGAGCTGTCTGCTTGATGTTATCCTGTTGAGGGAAGACATAACGAGCTAGCATACCTCTAAAGGTTAACTCTTCTGTCAGGGGCGCAAAGACAACTATCATGAAGAAAGCGAAGAGAGGTTGATTATGAGTCAATTGTTCTGCCGTCTGTTGATTGACTGATGGATCATTTGGCAAAAAGAATTGGGCAACAATGACAAGGGCCCATACCAAGGCAGGCAACCAGATGTATTTGTTGAGGGCTGTTTTTTCAATCGTAACGGTTCCTGTCTTATACCACTTGTAGGTAACAAAGGTGAAAATTCCTGCCAATAAGACATATACCGGGACAAAAACGTAGTCAGGTGCTCCCAACTTCATCGCCGCCACACCTACACCCTGAATAAAACTATAAATCATAATAAATGATAAGAAAGTAAGACTATACCAGCCGATATTTTTAAGTGTTTTCATAATATTCTCCTATTTGAAATAACGTTTTGTTTTGCGCAACTGTGCAACATTCGTGTACAAATGGATGACAACTGCTACGAGTAGAGCAACCAACTGTACTTGTCCTAATACTACAGATAGTACTACTAAGACAACATAGATGCCAGGAATGAGGATTTGATTGACCTTGAACAAGATCAAGTAAGCTTCTTCCATCTCAGCCTGTTTTTCTCCCTCATCATAAGTGTCCAGGTATTCCAAAACTTCCTTGGGTGTGGCCATAACAGAAAGTTTATAGTTACGAATCTTGCTAGTGATTTTTAGGCAGTAAACACCCGACCAAATACTTACAACTATCAAAAGTAAGGATGTTGCTGATATGCCGAATCTTCCTAAGTCTAAAAGCATACAGAATAGCATACTAATTTGGGAAACATTCCAAGCTACTGTAGCATAATCTAAGAAGCGATACGTAGCAAGGTAGTCTTGCTCATTTCCTTCATCCTCTTCTTCTCGTTGATAATTCTGATAAGCCTGATGACTTTTTCTAGTGAAATAAAATGTTAGGATTGCCGTAATCAGCCCTAGACCAAAAAAGATTGAGAACAAGACAGGGATTACTTGCTCTTGACTAATACCTAAAGGTTTAACTCCAAGAGCTCCGGCAAGTATTCCTAATAAAGCTCCTATAATAAAAAGTTTCAGTGCAAAAATTATGTGATTCTTTTCCATATTTTAACCTCTTTCTAAAACAAGCCAGACAACCATTGACCAAAGGATTTCCCCGATTCAAAAATAGCTGTCAAACCTTCTGCTCCAAGCGACACCAAAAGCAAACAAACAACAAGTAAGAGAATAGCTTGGTTTCTTGCTTTCTTCGCTCCATCTCCCAAGGGCTCATTCCCAAGCCAACCTGCTAGATAAGCATAGAGAGTCACGGTTATAATCCCAATCTCCGTCGAAGAGAGAAACAAGAAGACTGTCACCAAACGAACAATGTTGGCTTGAATGTTAAAATAGTTTCCTAAACCTGCACAAACACCGGCAAGTTCTTTGTTCTCAGTATCGACTTGAAAACCTGCTAAAAACTCTTTCATAACTTTTCTCCTTTTACGAGTTCTTTAAACTTTATTTTTTTCTCTACCCATCTAAAGACTAATAGTAGCACTATATTATTCCAGAAGAGGTACTTGCCTTCTACGATGGTAAACCAACCAAATAGGCTTCCAATCATAGCCAAAAGATTTACGATAAACACAACTATAGATAGATAATAAATCACTTTATACTTGTTCATCACTCATCCTCCTCTAAGCGAAAGACTGACTCGACTGGCTCATGGAATATCTGAGCAATCTTCAGGGCAATGACGATGGATGGCGTGTACTCATCCCGTTCTAGCAAACTGATGGTTTGCCTGGACACGCCAGCTAGTTTGGCCAGCTCGGTTTGATTCAGGCCATCGCGAGCCCGAAGCTCTTTTAGACGATTTTTTAGCATGTCTTTTTTCTCCTTTGTTCTTTATCTTGATTTCATTGTAACACATCTTTTTATTTTTGACAAGTATATTTGTCAAAAAGTTTAATATTTTTGTCATTTTGCAAAAGAAAACGGTCAGGATACCATTCCTGACCGTATTTTTTTATAGTTGATAAAAGATTGCTTAGTCAGCTGATGGAGCGTATTGACTTTCTTTCAGCTGGTTTTTATCATCCTTTTTGTAATCTCTTCTGACAATATAAAGCGTTGTTAGACTGATGAGAGTCAATACAGCACCTGTAACCCTTCCTTTTTGTGAGAAGACAAATTCTACTTTGTGTTGTCCAGAAGTAATCGGGAAGGAAATAAAGCTGTTCCATGCTTTTGTCACAGGTACATCCTTACCATCTACTTTCACCTTCCAACCCTCGCTATAAGGGATAGAAGTCATCATATATTTACTGTCGTCAGTAATATTCACTGAACCGACGATATGAGTATTCGAGAATTTCTCAACTTGTAGACCTTGTGCCTTCCTTTTTTCTAAAGCACTTTGAATTTGACTGATTTCTGCGCGGTAAACTCCTGCGTTTGAAAGGTCAACCTTGTCTGTTTTAAAGCGGAACTCCAGTACAGACTCTTGATTCTCTGCATTGTCAGCGATTTGCCATAGTTGACGTTGCGTATTTCTCTTGGAATGAGTGAACCACTTGCCGTTCAGAAGGACAGAGTAATCTTTCTCTGTATTTAGACCTGCAGGTACGAAGAAGTAATAAGTTAAATCTGTTCGAGGAGTAATTCGGTAGCGAACAATTGCATCCTTAGAAGAATCTACACGCTTGTAAACTGCGGTTCCTTTTTCTTTGTCGACATTTTCCTCAGTAAGATTTTCTGTTTCGACATCTCCATAGGCTAGGGGCTTGAAATAATCGAGGTAATTTTCTTCGTCTTTTTTCGCACCTTCCATAGAGTTGAGAATGATATTTTGGTTTTGAATAGCGTTGTTTTTACCGAAGCTGATATTTCTTACTAAATCATTTGTTCCATAGGCTAATGGGAACGAATTGGGATTTTCATACACAATATAGCGCTCATCTTCATAGACCTTACGCGTGAAATAACGGTGCATATCAAAACGGCTAGCAAAACGAGTGAAATACATTCTCTCAGGATGAGCTTCTTTCTCTGTAGGATCCAGATCCTTGACATCCATATAGTAGCGAACACCGTATAGGGCATCTGTTAAGAGGGTCCCATTTTCATACTCTGTCGCCGCATTAATCCCTTGATCACCCATGTAGGCGAATTGATCCATGGTCGTACGCTCTAAGCTAGAACTAAAGGTACTTAAACCTGGGTAGGAAACAAGCGATGGCACTGTTTTTGAATAGGCAAAGGTGGAGGCGATTCGATAGAATGGTTGGTCTGCTTGTTTCTGAACATCATCTGTCACTTGTTTTACAGATACCGTTGCATCTACAAACTTATCTACATCCGCATACCCAAAGGTTGCTTGAGATAGATAAGCGTTGTAACCCAACTCAAAGATTGTTAGGGTAGATAAGGCAAGAATGGCTAATCTTGTCATTCTTGAGCGCAGTAAGAAGATAACCGCCAAGTAAACCAACAAGGTTAATACAACCTGAGATAAGAGATAACCTGTTTGGAGAAGAATGCCTAAAAGAAGGACGACAGCCCCAGCTATCAATAGCACCATTTTTTTCACTTTAGGATCTTTACGAGAACGACTCCAATAGAGATAAGAGCAAGCTGCAGTGATAGCTAATAGTAAAATCCAAAATCCAATAACATTCTTTGTTAGAAATTGAGTCAATGCTTCTGGCTGTGTTTTTGGAAGATAGGTGAATTTCTTTGTATAGAGATAAATTGCTGATAAAACTAGTAACACAGCTGAAAGCAGCTTCCCTCTGCGAGAAATTTCTACTTGTCCCTTAACTACCTGATAGGCTAAAACGAGCATAAAGAACGAGAATAACCATGAGAAACGGAAGAAGAATCCAGCTGGATTTTGTCCCATATGCCAGATTTTACTTACAAACTCATTGACAAAGGAAAGGAAGAAGACGAAGGTGACTGCTCCTGCAGCCCAACGTTTTTCCTTAGCTATATCCTTCGATGTAAAGTAGAGGATAAAACCTAGAAATCCTAAAGCACCTATGTAGATATTTGGAAGATTAGGTCCAGCTGACCAGCCTGAGGCAGTATCAAAACCACCGATAGCCAGTTTAGACAGGATATCCACAGGATTGATCTGAAAGGCGAAGGAGAACTTCATGGCATCTCCAACTTGCCCCTTACTCTCAAGGAGATTATAGAAAACTGGCACAATCAACACCGATGCCGTAGCAACCCCAATGACAGAGAAGGCAAATGTTTTTACCAAAGGACTCAAGAAGTGTTTCATCTTTTGCTTCAGAGTTCCCTGGATAGAGAGGCGTGGTGAAACATAATAACAAGAGTATAGGACGATAAAAATCGAAATCATATACCCCATATAGAACTGCAGAAAGACTGTTAGTCCTAAAATAAAGGCATAACGATAGGGTCTTCCTCCATCCAAGATCTCTTCCAGATAAACGATAACGAGCGGTAGCATAATCATGGCATCATAGAAAATGACGTTCATCTGATAAGAAACGAGCATGCCTGAAAGAGCATAGGCTGTTGCAAATAAAGGCACCAACCACACACGTGATTCTGCACCTTTATAGCGCTTAATCAGGAAATGAGAGAAAGAAAGTCCGATTGCGCCGTATCTGAGCCAAATGGTCAGAAAGACTGCCAAACCATAATGTTTGAAGGGAACAATAATATAAAAAATATTAAAGGGACTCATCAAGTAATAGCCTAAAACCCCTATCATATCTCCACCGAGAGATTTGGTAAAGGAATAAGTCAGACTACTCAAATCGCCTGTAAGTACAGCATTTTTAAGCAAGCCAAAAAAGCTGATATACTGCTGACCAAAGTCAACTGCCATCAGACTTTTATTCCCAAAGGGATAGCTACCCATGAAGAACCAAACAACCAGCATGATGGTCATCGGTAGTAAGGAACTTATCGTATAAAGCAAGGCTTTAGGGTGTTTCCCTTTTAACTCTTGCCAACGCGTTAACCACTTATCCATGTTTGTTTTCTCCTATATCTTCTTAACCAATCTTATCTTTTTCAGCATGGTCAATATTGCTTTTCGCGACGATAAAGTGAGGACGTTGCTTCACCTCGTAATAAATCTTTCCGATATACTCTCCAAGCACACCGATGAAGATCAGCTGAACACTGCTAAACAAGATGATAGCTGCTATTGTAGTGAAATAGCCACTCGTATAGTCGGAAGAGAAGATAAACTTACAAAATTCATAAACAATGTAGAGAAGAGACAGAGCCATGCTGACAAATCCAAATTGGATACAAATCCTAAGAGGACGATCATTAAATGAGATAATCCCCTGGAAAGCATAGTTCATAGACTTCTTAAAGCCGAATTTACTTTTCCCTGCTATACGCACTTCGTTTTTATAAGGGATAACCTTCTCTTTAAAACCGATCCACTCATAAAGCCCTTTGTTAAATCGGTTGTACTCAGGCAGCGAAACAAACACATCCACAGCTCTCTTGCTGAGGAGTCGTAATTCAGATTTCCCGTCTGTTAACTTGACATCCATGGAATGGTTCGAGAATTTATAAAAACTACGAGCAAAGAAGCTTCCTACAAATGACTCCCCTTCTCGAGTTCTCTGACCGCTGACGATGTCATATCCTTCTTTATAAGCTTCTACAAAGAGAGGGATAAGGTAGGGCGGATGTTGCAAATCACCATCCATCACCATAACTGCATCACCAGTCGCATACTTAAAACCAGCAAGAATTCCACTCTCGCGTCCAAAGTTTCTACTAAAGCTGATATACTTGACCCGTGGGTTTTCATTGGCAATAGCATCGATTAATTCTAGTGTGCTATCGCTACTGCCGTCATCCACATAGAGAATTTCGTAGTCAGATAGTTCTTCCGATAAAATCATACTCTCTAACTTCTCAGAGATGGCTTTATGTGTTTGAGCGAGAACTAATTCTTCATTTAAAAGAGTGATAAGAATTGATAGTTTCATCTAAATACTCCATAATATCTACTTTTTTAAAAAAGGGAGAGAGCCATGCTCTCCCCTATCTAAAGAAACTCAACTATTACTTATTAGAATATTTACGTTTCAATACAACTGTGCCTGATAAGATGACGATTCCGGCAAATACCAAGCCAGTTCCTACAGATTCGCCAGTTTGAGGAAGTTTTGGTTTCTCCTCCGTAGTAGTTGTCCCAGGAACGTCTGGTTTTGAGGTTGTCGTAGTCGTTGTCGTTGGTTCTTCTGTCGTTGTGGTTGTGGAAGTTGTCGTTGGTTCTTCTGTCGTTGTCGTTGTAGAAGTTGTCGCTGGTTCTTCTGTCGTTGTCGTTGTAGAAGTTGTCGTTGGTTCTTCTGTCGTTGTAGTTGTAGAAGTTGTCGCTGGACCTTCTGTCGTTGTAGTTGTAGAAGTTGTCGCTGGTTCTTCTGTCGTTGTCGTTGTAGAAGTTGTCGCTGGTTCTTCTGTCGTTGTCGTTGTAGAAGTTGTCGTTGGTTCTTCTGTCGTTGTCGTTGTAGAAGTTGTCGTTGGTTCTTCTGTCGTTGTAGTTGTAGAAGTTGTCGTTGTGGTTGTTGTGGTCGTAGTAGTCTTATCTCCACTACCCTCACCTGAACCTGTTTCTAAACGGGTCAATGCACTGACTGAACGAGATTTTTGGAAGTTACTTGCTGACCATTCCAAAACATTGGCAACTTGAGTACCTTTTGGAAGTTCTGAAGTTAATTCTGTTGTGTACTCAATGTACATTGCCCAGTTCCAGTTGTCACCAAAGTTAATGGTGAACCCTGTGATTTTACCATCCGCATTTCGAGTAAATTCAGCTTTTTTGCTAAAGTTATCAATTGGTTCCAGTTTAAGAAGTGCTGCTTCATTTGGAATCTTCTCTGGTTGCGTTGCATAACGAACCGCACGGAAAGAGCTTTCCACCAAGACTTGTCCACTATCGCTAAAGTCATCTTTAATGACCATGTTGTTCAATTTATCTTGAACAGCATTCAAAACAACACGCCACTTGATGCGATTAGGATTTTCTGAATCTTGGTAACCATACTTCATTTCATAGTCACCAGCTTCACCGTCTGTTTTATTGTAATTGAGGGTATATTTTTCTGTCCCGAATTGGAAAGTATATTTACCAGATTCTGGTAAGTTCGTTACATTTGGACGCACAGAATATTTCAAAGACATTACCTTATCTTTGTAATTCTTAGAGAAATAATCTGTAAATGTGATCGTTACTTTTTGAGTGCTTGGATCTGTCACAGCATTCCCAATCACTTCACCACTACTATGAGTAATTGGAAATTCTAGCTTAGTAATCAAGCCCAATTCTTTAGGAAGGTCAAGTACCAGTATATCGCCTTCCTTAATTTGTTGAGTATCAGGGAAAGAAATGGTATTGGTTGCTTCCAAAACTTTACCTGTTCCGATTTGAGTGTCAGATGTCAATGGTTGACCATCAACAGTGATTGATGTTTTATTGGTATAGTCTGTAACATCAGCTGCAAATACTGTTGTCAGTACCGTCAAAGATAACACGATTATACCCAAAAATGCAAACACGCGCATCGTGTTCTTTTTAAAATAATTCATGGTTGACTCCTCTTAATTAATCAAATATATCATAGCATTTTTTGAATTCGTTTACAAGCTATTTTTAATAATATTCCAGTTTTCCCAACTTTTTATATAAAAATAGTCTTCAATGGTCGGATTTTTTATTAAATAAAAACCAGGAATAAAACCCTGGTTCATTACTTTACTATTAAGAGCCTAATTTTTCAAATACTTCTGAGAAATTTTTACTAATAGCTTCAAGAGAAACTTCTACTTCTTCTCGAGTTTGGTTGTTCTTGACCTGCACTTGACCGCTTTCAACTTCGCTCTCTCCTAGAGTGATAAGTGTCTTAGCTCCAAAGACATCAGCCGACTTAAACTGTGCTTTGAGTTTGCGGTTAAGGTAATCACGCTCTGCTTTGAAGCCTTGTTGACGAAGAGCTTGTACCAACTCTAAAGCCTTGATATTTGCTCCTTCACCAAGAACAGCAATATAAACGTCTAGGGCGTTTTCGATTGGGAGTGCTACACCTTGCTTTTCAAGAACTAAAAGGAGACGTTCTACACCAAGTCCAAACCCAAAACCAGCAGTCTCAGGACCACCAAAGTAAGCAACCAAGCCATCATAGCGACCACCTGCGCAGACTGTTAATTCATTACCCTCGATTTCAGTGATAAACTCAAAAATCGTGTGGTTGTAGTAGTCCAAACCACGCACCATGTTGGTATCGATGATATAGTCTACTCCAAGATTTTCCAGCATCTGACGCACAGCATCAAAGTGGGCTTGGCTTTCTTCATCGAGGTAATCCAAGATAGATGGTGCATTCTCCACTGCTGCCTTGTCTTCTTTTTCCTTAGAGTCCAAGACACGGAGAGGGTTTTCTTCCAAACGACGTTGACTATCCTTAGACAAGCTATCTTTGAGCGGTGTCAAGTAGTCAATCAAGGCTTGACGATAGGCCGCACGACTCTCAGGATTTCCAAGAGTATTTAGATGCAGTTTGACACCCTGAACACCGATTGCTTTCAAGAAGTGGGCTGCCATAGCGATTGTTTCCACATCTGTAGCTGGATTACTAGAGCCAAAGCACTCCACACCAATCTGGTGGAATTGACGCAAGCGACCTGCTTGTGGACGCTCATAGCGGAACATTGGCCCCATGTAGTAGAACTTGCTTGGTTTTTGCACTTCTGGTGCGAAGAGTTTGTTTTCCACATAAGAACGAACGACTGGAGCTGTTCCTTCTGGACGGAGAGTGATATGGCGGTCACCCTTGTCATAAAAATCATACATTTCCTTGGTTACGATATCGGTTGTGTCTCCAACAGAACGACTGATGACTTCATAATGCTCGAAAATAGGGGTACGCACTTCTGCATAGTTGTAGCGTTTGAAAATTTCACGCGCAAAGCCTTCAACGTACTGCCACTTGGCAGACTCAGCAGGTAAAATATCCTGCGTTCCTTTTGGTTTTTGTAATTTCATAGGGAATCCTCTTTATAACTTAATAGTCCTATTTTACCATAAATGAAAGGATTGGGACAGTCAGAGGAGTAAAGAAATAGCTTTAGTCTATTCCTCTTTCATCTAGTTTCCGGACAAATAGCAAATATCGGCCAGTATTTACAATCTAAGCCAGGCATGATACAATGAAAACCATCAGATATACGAAGGAGAACTTATGAAAAAGAATATCTTGACAACTCTTGTGGCTGCCCTTGTCTACTTTCTCTGTATCGGAGTGGGGGTTCTACTAGGAAACCTTATCGACCACACTGGAAATATGTTTTATGCCCCTGCCTTTTCTGCTCTTGTAGGTGGTAGCGTCTATATGATTCTTTTAGAAAAAGTGCCTCGCTTTGGAGCGATTACAACGATTGGGCTCGTTATCTCTCTCTTTTTCCTCGGGAGCAAGCATGGTGCTGGAGCCTTTCTCCCAGGAATCATCTGTGGACTTGCAGCGGATGGCATCGCCCATCTTGGTCATTACAAGGATAAGGTCAAGAACCTTCTTTCCTTCCTAGTATTTGCTTTTGGCACCACCGGTCCCATTCTACTTATGTGGATAACCCCTCAAGCTTATATAGCAACTCTAGTAGCTCGTGGGAAATCTCAGGACTATATTGACCGCATTATGGTCTCACCGAATCTCGGTAATATCCTACTTTTTATCGCAAGTGTCCTCATTGGTGCTTTACTTGGCGCCCTGATTGGACAAGCACTTAGTAAGAAGTTGACACATAAAAGATAAATAAAAAGAGCCGAATGGCTCTTTTTATTTATGACTTAATTTCTTGGTCAAGAAGTCTCCCAAAAACTGAATTGTAAAGATAATCAGGATAATGATGAGCGTCGCAAGGACTGTCACATCATGATTGAAACGGTTAAATCCATAAGCGATAGCTACGTTACCGATACCACCTGCTCCGACCGCTCCCGCCATAGCTGTTTCACCGACTAGTGAGATCAAGGTCACAGTTGTCACACGGATCAAGTCTGGTAGACCTTCTGATAGGTAAACACCTACGATGTCCCAGAAAGTAGCTCCACTAGCTTGAGCTGCCTCGATGACACCACCATCTAGCTCAGCTAATACCACCTGTACTTGACGAGCAAAGAAGGCAAAGACTGCAAAAGATAGGGGTACAATAGCCGCATTTGGCCCGATACTTGTCCCTACGATTAGATGAGAGAAGGGTGACAAGACAGCCAAGAGAATGATGAATGGCACCGCACGGAAGATAGAGGTAATCTTGTCCAAAATCCAGAAAACAACTTTATTTTCCAAGACACCACCTGGAGCTGTCAAGACAAGGAAAAGCCCTGCAACCAGCCCTAGGAAACCTCCGATGATGAAGGAAAGAACCGTCATATAAAGGGTCAAGTAGATTGCTGTTCCCCAGCCAGCTTGACCAGACCAACCCATCTTGTAGACGTTTGGTAAGTATGCTTTAATCAATTCTGCCATCTTACTGTCCTCCCTTCAATACTTTTAGTTGCACACCAGCCTGACGGATGGCATCTTGAGCGCTTGCCAAGGCTTCTTTTTCCCCTGACAAGACAACCACAAGTTCACCAACAGGAGTGCCATCCAAAATTTCAATATTTCCATAAAGAATATTGGCTGTTACTTGGTAGTGCTTGTACAATTCATTCAGAAGTGGTTCATCTGTAGAAGCGCCTGCATACTTGAGTTGTACCAAAATGCTGTTTTCAGATAAGTGCTCTACGATTTCTTGTTTCTCAATCTTGACCATAGCTTCATCGATACCTGTCGCCGTTGAGATAAAGTCCTGGGTCAATGGTTGCTTAGGATCTGAGAAGATTTCAAGAACGCTACCCTCTTCAATCAGACGACCATCCTGCATGACTGCTACACGGTTAGCAATGTCTTTGACAATCTGCATCTCGTGTGTAATCAGGACAATGGTCAAACCTAGTTTACGGTTCAATTCTTGCAAGAGTGACAAAATCTGTTTCGTTGTCTTTGGATCCAGAGCTGAAGTTGACTCGTCCGAAATCAAGATTTTTGGATCATTGGCCAAGGCACGCGCAATAGCCACACGTTGCTTTTGACCTCCAGATAGTTGTGAAGGATAGTTTTCGGCACGGTCAGCCAAGCCCACCAAGTCCAACAACTTAGCTACTTTAGCCTTCTTTTCTTCCTTGCTGAGTCCAGAGTGTTTGAGAGCAAAGGCTACATTTTCCTCTGCTGTTTTCTGGCTCATAAGGTTAAAGTGTTGGAAAATCATCCCAATATCTTGACGTTTATGGCGTAATTGCTCCGCAGTTAAGGTAACCTTGTTGTCAAAGATCACATCATCATCAATGGTAATTCGACCTGCAGATGGTTTTTGCAAAAGGTTAATAACACGAACTAGGGTTGATTTCCCTGCTCCAGAATATCCTACAATTCCGTAGATATCTCCTTCTTGGATGTGAATGGTCACATCCTTGACCGCTGTGATGGTTCTTTTCTTTTGGTGAAAAGTCACATCGATCTGATCTAATTTGATAATATCTCTACTCATAGCTTCTAATCAGCTCCTCTACTAATTCAATATGGGTGTAATAATCGGCGATTCGCACATTTTCATCTCCACCATGGTCTCGGCTATTAGCATTTCCTAGACCAAAGGCAACCATGGGTACTTCTAAGGCATCGAATACCGTATGCATAGGACCTGTCCCAGCCGTTGTTGGCAAGACCGATACGCCCTGTGGATAGAATTTCTTGGCCAGCTCAATAACATTGAGAATAGATGGTGCACTCATATCGCTTCGATAGCTCATCTCACCCAAGGTATAGTACAATTCTACATTATCAAAACCGTTTTTGTCTAGTTGTTTTCGGATTTTCTCCAAAACATCATGGGGTTCTAAGCCAGGAACCAAACGGACTTCTAGCTTGGCACTAGCCTCTGCTGGCAAAATCGTTTTAACCCCTTGGCCTTGATAGCCTGACTGAATTCCTTCGATATTGAATGCTGGTTCAAAGAAAAACCGTTTGAGAAAGGCTGTACGTTCCTCTTGTAAAAGTGGCAATTCCAAGCCATAAATCTGACTAATTTCCTCTGGATTGCGTTGGGCATAGGTTTCAATCAAGGCTAACTCACGTTCATTAGGCTCCTGCACATGTTCGTACAAGCCTTCAACTAAAATGCGCCCATCCGCAGCCCTCAAACTGGTCAAGGCTTGAATGAGATACCAAGGCGCTGACTCCACAACACCTCCATAGCTAGAGTGGATATCCACATCGGCACTCTTGACCTTGGCATCAAAGGTTACAATCCCCTTGTTCCCACCAGAGATTTCTAACTGTTCCAAGGCATTCTTTGTTCCTTGTTCCCAGACCAATAAATCTGCACCACGAAGTTTGTCCGCATGTTTTTCTAAATATTTATCCAAGTCCATAGAGGCAGATTCCTCTGCCCCTTCCATGATGAAGCTGATATTGACTGGAAGATCATCGTGATCTTGCATGTATTTTCTCAGCGCACTGAGTCGAGCAGTGATATGCCCCTTGTCATCATCAACCCCGCGTCCATACATAATGCCATCACGCACAGAGAGTGTAAAAGGATCCTCTGTCCAAACTTGATCACCATCTGCTGGTACTGTGTCATAATGGTTGTAGAAAATGATAGTCTTGGCATCTGGACGTGAACTTTTGAAATGCGCCATGACAAAAGGTGCTGTATAGCTCTCGTCAATCTCGACCTCTGCACCTACGCGCTTGAAGATTTCGCCTAGATAACGAGCCACCTCTTTCAGACCAACTTGTTGGGCAAAGACTGATTTTTTAGAAATCAAGGTACGCAAAACTTCAAAGTAATGCTGCGCTACATGATCCTTTTCAAACTTTTCAATTTGTTCTTCTTGGCTAGGGAAAACCATTTTCTCTCTACCTTTCTACTAGGACTTGTACCTTTGGAATCAATACAAGTGGATGTTCCTTTTCTTTAGTCTCTATATAAAAGCAAGAGGTGGAAAAATCTCTCCCACCTCCCTGTTTTTATTACCAAACTGGTTGATCCAAGCCGTCTGAAGTTTCTTCGATGACTTTTTTCACTTCGTCAGTGTGGTAAGCTGCGATAATTTTCTTGATTGCATCAGCTTTAGGTGATGATTCCCAATCTTTTTTCGCAACGATGATGTTGTACCATTGTTTTGAGTTTTCGTCAGCTTGCTCTTTAAAGAGTGCTTTCTTGTAGTCCAATTTTGCTTCTGTAACAAAAGTGTTGTTTACAACAGCTGCATCAACTGAAGTCAATGAACGAGCTGTTTGGCTAGCGTCCAACTCAGTGATTTTCAAGTTCTTTGGATTTTCTTTGATGTTTGCGATTGTAGCAAGTTCAGTTCCTGAAACATCCAATTTAATCAAACCTGCTGATTGAAGAAGGTAAAGGGCACGGCTTTCGTTAGTAGCATCATTTGGAATTGCAATTTCACCGTTATTTGGGATTTCTTCCACTTTAGTATACTTGTTTTCTTCACCGTTTTTACCTGAGTAAAGGCGGATTGGTGAGATATAAGTATCTGCAATCGCTACAAGGTCTTTACCGTTTTCTTTGTTCCAGTTGTTCAAGAAGTTGTAGTGTTGGAAAGCGTTCAAGTCTACTTCACCATCAGCAGTTGCTTTGTTTGGTTGTGAGTAGTCTGTAAACTCTGTGAATTCCAATTTAATTCCGTCTTTTTCAACCAATTCTTGGACTTTATCCCAACGCGCTTCTTCTGAACCGCTACGGTTAACAGTTGCAATTTTAACTGTAGTTGTATTGTCCGCTTTCTTGTCTGAATTTCCGCAAGCTGCAAGTGTAAGGCCTGCTACTGTAGCAATCGCTGCTACGCTTAACCATTTTTTGATTTTCATGATTCTTTCTCCTTTAAAAATAATACCGTAATAGTATCTCATACTTTATTTGATTTAGCAAATTGTTATTAGATAGGCAGACATATAGTTTGAAACTATATGTCTAAAAGTTACAAAATCATCCACCTACGAGAGAATGGATGATTTAAAAGCTTATTTAATGTCCGCTTCTGCTGGGAGGTAAGAACCACCGAAGAACTGTTGAGATAATTTTTCAAGAGTTCCGTCTTTATATAGTTCTTGGATGCGTTTGTCAACAAATGATTTCAATTCATCTTGATCTTTTGCAAGAAGTGGGTACACGTAAGGTTGTTGGTCGCTTGGAAGTTCGATGACTTTCAAGTTATCCAAACCTTGGTTTTTGATAACTGTTTCTACACCGATTTTATCAAAAATCTTGTAGTCAAATTGACCGTCACTCAAGCGAGACATGATTTGTTGGAAATCAGCTTTTGTATAGTTAAGGACAGTTGGATTATCTGCGTGTTGTTTGTTGTATTCTTCCAGCTGTTTAGCTGATGTTGTTCCTTGTACGACTTCAGTAGATTTTCCACCGATATCATCAAGTGATTTGATGCTGTTGTCATCTTTCTTCACTACAAGGACATTAGGGTTTTGGGCAGTTGGTGCTGCATAAAGATATTTTTCTGCACGTTCTTTAGTGTAGCTGATGTTGTTAACTGCCATTTGGTAACGATCTGCGTCAAGACCTGCAAAGATACCTGACCATTCTGTCTTTTCAAACTTGACATCATATTTGTCAGAGTCTTTAAAGATAGCACGAACAACTTCGATTTCGTAACCAGTCAACTCACCATTTTCTTCATAGTTAAATGGTTTTGGTGAAGCGTTGGTTGCAACGATAATTTCTTTCTTACCAGATGTTGCTTCGCTAGTTGCAGCATCTTTCTTCTCACCACCTGAGCAAGCTGCTAATACACCTGCGACAACAAGCCCTAGAGCAGCAAGTGATGAATATTTAACGATTTTTTTCATGATAATTCCTCCAAAATAAAATACATTCTTATCTTAACAGAAAAAATGAGATCGCGCCATTATATGATTTCTATATTTGTGATAGGTTTTCTTTATGGCTGATTAAAAGACCAAACGTAGGACTGCTATCAAGACTACTCCAAAGAGAACCGTCCCCACCAGATTACGGTAACGAAAGGCCACAAAGGCTGTTGGGAAGACTGCTAGAAAGTCTAGCCATTTTATCTGCGGGAAGCTTCCAGCTTTTCCTGTCACCACACTTGAAAGAATCAAGGCAAAGATAACAGAGACTGGGAGAAATTTCAAAAAGCGCTCTACGATAGGTGGCAACCCCTTGTACTTGGCAAGGATAAAAGGAATCATTCTCGGAATCCAAGTCACCAAGCCAGAAAAGACGATTGCCATTAAAATATACTTACTGACCATCCAAAATCACCCCCATGGTACAACCCAACAAGGTCGCAAATAGGACAGCTAGCGACTGAGACACTACTGTCAAGAGCACAAAAAAGGAAACAGCAACAACTCCCAGAATGATGAAGAGTTTCCGTAAGGGAATCCGTTTTTGCATAATCTGAAACTGGGAAGTGAAAATCCCGATAAACATCCCCACTAGGGCAAAATCTAGACCAAAAACTTCCGGATTTGGCAAAAGGCCACCTAGAGCGGTTCCGACAACTGTTCCCAAAAACCAAGAAATATAGCTATTGAGATTGTTTCCATGCATCCACATAGGGTTGACCTTATCCGTATGAACCCGTTCTCCCATCAAGACCCCATAGGTTTCATCGGTCAAAAGGCTAGACATGCTGATATTATGCCAGAGACTGGTATGACGGAAATAGGTCGAAGCATGCAAACTCAACAAAAAGAGACGTAGATTAATCAAAAAGACCGTCATAGCAATGGCTGCCACAGGTGCTTGAACTGCTATCAAGGCTATCATGGCAAACTGGGCGCTCCCAGCATAGACAAAGAGGCTCATCAAGCCCATTTCCACAGGTGTTACATAGGGAGAACCGATAATCCCACAAGCAAGACCGATGCTGATATAACCTAAAGCCGTCGGCACAGCTGCTTGTACACCCTCCCAAAATCCTTTTTCTTTCATAAACCTCCTCACTATTCATTACTTTATCAACTACTTTCCAGACAGTCACAGCAAAAATTATTATAACACATTCAAAGAGGAGAAAACAGTCTGGAATTTGAAACTAATAGCAAGTATCAGCCCCTGAACAGTATGGTTCATTATGGATACATGAGAAATTGATCAATTCGAATTCTATACTTATAGCCTTCATTTTTTTCAGTATATTCATTTTCTATCGGGTAGACATCAACCCAGAGCTCTCTCCTTTGGCCTTGCAATTTGACTTTATAGCGATAGCCATCATCGTATAATCCTACTGTCTCGGTAGTTACGGATTTGAAAGTCGGAAGAGCTTCAATTTCTTTTTTTATAGTCTGGGATAAATTGTAGAGCGCTACTTGTTGCTCCATTTTTGAAGCTACAGGAATATGAACTGTCGCTTCTTCCAAGCGATGTGATTTTGAAAATGTGAAATCTGCTCGACCTGTATAACCATTCAATGCAATATTTTCGTAATGATAGAAAAGCCGCCCTGTTTTATAGAAATAAGGATCCCTTGCATGCCAAGTGTCCCGATAGGCGGTTTCCGTTTCTTCTATCACTTCATCAGCTTCTCCAAACACTTTTTCAAGAGATTTGAGGGGCATATTGAATGACAGTGACTCAAATAGAATCAATTGTGTCTTTGGAATATGCTGGCAAGCTGACATACAAAGCAATAAAGCTCCAAGAGCAAGCAAACCACTGATTATTTTTGTAAATTTCATATATCTACTATACAAAAAAAGTCTCAGACTGACAAACTTTGGATTTTTCGATTACATTTTGAGATTTGTTCTCTGAATTTTGAGGAAACAAAGAATTGATCAAAAATTAGTAACAGACAGCCAAAATAAAAAAGACTGAAAAACCAGTCTTATTTATAATACTTAGCTAGTCAGTTCTTTTGTTTTTATGATTGGCAGAAACTCTAAAACAGCAAGGGGAGAGTCTGGCCAATGCCGTTGTAAACTATATGCAGTCCAATAGGCCAATAAATGGACTTTGTCACTCTAAACAAGACTGCAAATATGAGACCGCCACCCATATAGAAGAAAAAGTCTGTTAAAACCCAACCGTGGTTACTAATATGCAAGATCCCAAACAAAGCAGCCGAACCAAGCACATCCAGTCCCCATTTCTTTCCTTTCTCCAGAGCAGTCATCACCAATCCACGATAAATCATCTCTTCAAAAATGGGACCTGCAATTACAGGATAGAAAAAATACATCAAAAATGCCGTAGCTCCTGTAAAAGTAGGAACATCCAGTTGATAAGCAATTTCATTTTTAGTAGGTGGGAAAATAAAAAATGTGACGAAATTCCAAATAACAAAAGCAAGAAGAGCTAAAAAGGAATAGAAAAGATAGGAACCCTTAAATTTTCTGCTGCTGATTTTCTGCCATTTACCTAACCAAACCATAACAATAATAGCAAGCAAAACCACAAGAAAATTCAACATCATATCTGACAAATAATAGGCAAAGTCAGATAGACCTGCAGCAAGGTCGCTGTGTAAAACCAGACGAATCAAGAACTGGTCAGCAATGACAAGTAGAATAGCTATAAACAAGTAGTAGCGTGAGATTATCTTTTTCATTTTATTTTCTCCTATACTATGAAATTATGAAATAAGGACAGCATAAGACGAAAAGTGCCCTAGTTCAAACTTGGATAGCTGGGATGCTGTCAGTCCATCACAAGCAACATCTGACTGCTTGAGTTTTCTCGCCAGACGCAATTCCTTGTAAAATTCTCCCAATTCCATTTTTTCAATCATGGCCAAACTCCCCTTACTATTCTATTCGTAAAACTTTTCCTTTTTTAACATATTATAAAATATTTTAGCAAAAAAGTCAGCCTCAAGCTGACTCTTTATTCCATGGTATCAAAGGCGAGACTTGGTTTGGCATTGAGGTCCAGGCCTGCGAAGTTTTCTTTGTTCCACTCGCTGATGCTGGCATAGGCAATCATACCTGCATTGTCTCCACAGAGGCGCAGAGGCGGAATGATAACTTTGACATCGGTAATTTCGGCTGCTAGGCGTTCTCTAAGACCTTTGTTAGCTGCTACACCACCAGCCACGACTAGGGTTTTAACAGGATATTTCTCCAAGGCCTTCTTGGTTTTTGCCATGAGAATATCCATGACAGCTGCTTGGAAGGAAGCAGATAGGTCTTCCTTGGACAAGCTTTCTCCCTTTTGCTCGGCATTGTGGTGAAGATTGATAAAGGCAGACTTCAAACCAGAGAATGAAAACTCCAGATTGTCTTCCTTAATCATAGCACGTGGGAAGTCATACACATCCTGACCTTGATGAGCCAACTCGTCAATCTCACGACCTGCTGGATAGGTCAAGCCCATGACACGTCCAACCTTATCATAGGCTTCACCAACTGCATCATCACGGGTCTCCCCAACAATCTTATAATCACCAGCTTCAGAAACATAGACCAACTCTGTGTGTCCACCACTGACTAGAAGGGCTAGCAAAGGAAACTCCAAGGGTTCCACACTTTGAGCCGCCATGAGGTGACCAGCCATGTGATTCACAGGAATCAGAGGAAGACCATGAGCCCAAGCAAAAGCCTTGGCAGCTGACAAGCCAACTAGCAAAGCTCCAACCAAGCCCGGTCCGTAGGTAACCGCCACAGCTGTCACATCGTTTTCAGTAATTCCTGCTTCTGCTAACGCCTCCTCGATACAGGCTGTAATGACTTCAACATGGTGGCGGCTAGCCACTTCTGGCACCACGCCACCAAAACGTTTATGACTCTCAATTTGACTAGCAATGACATTGGACAAGAGCTCATCGTCGTTTTTCAGGACGGCGACACTGGTCTCATCACAGGATGTCTCAAATGCTAAAATATATCTATCCTTCATCTATTTCTCTCTTCATGATAATGGCATCCTCAACTGGATCATGGTAGTAGGCTTTTCGCTCAGCGATGACCGCCATTTTTTCTTTCTTGTAAAATGCTTGCGCTCGGTGATTTGACTTTCTAACTTCGAGGAAAATCTCCTTGTCTGTCGGCAATGTTGCAAACAAGGCTAAAGCTACCCCCTGTCCTTGATAGGCTTTCTTGACAGCGATTTGCAGGACTTCTGCTTCAAAAAGATTCTCCTGAATTGCTAGAAAACCTATCACTTCTGCCCCATCATAAGCTAGAGCATACCAAGTCTGGTCTTGAGACAGGTCTGCTTGGATTTGTTCCAGCGTCCAAGGGCTGACTGGGTAAACATCTACCATAACAGCATAGATAGCTTGAGCCAAGTCAGGTTGCTGTTGGATTCGTTTGATTCCTACCATAGGCGTTTAATGTAAGACTCGCCGGACTCGGCATGATTCTTAAGCCAGTTTTCCTCAGCTTCGACACGCTTGAGGTAATTCGGCACAAAGTCGTGCAAGGAGTCTGCTTCCTTGTCCCAGGCCCAAAGAGCTAGATTCGCTGCGTTTGGTATGGTTTCTTGGTAGTTAGCTTGTGGCAATTGTTCTTGGATTTGATCCACAAAGGCTCCAACTTCTCCAACAAAGGTTACCTGCTCAGCATCCTTGACTTTTTCTAACACCTCTTCAAAAGATAGATGCGCTTCTGGAAAGACTGGTTGGGCATTTTCATAAAATCCTGCATAAACATTGTTGCGACGCGCATCCATCAAAGGGACAACCAAACCTTGCTGCCGGCTCGGTACCAGGGCTAAAAGGCTAGACATCCCCACTAACTCAATGTTTAGAGTATGAGCCAAAGTCTTAGCAGTTGCTACTGCAATTCGCAAACCTGTATAGCTACCCGGTCCCTCTGCTACTACGATTCGATCCAAATCTCTAGGTGTCAAATCTAGACTGGCCATCAAAAAATCGATGACAGGCATGAGGGTAATGCTGTGATTTTTCTTAATATTGATCATAGTCTCGGCCAGAAGCTGCTTGTCCTCTAAAATGGCTAGAGAAAGAGCCTTGCTGGACGTATCAAAAGCTAATACTTTCATAACACATTCCTATCTTTTTGTCTGCTTACTATTATACTACAAAAGCTGACACATGGGAATTTTCTTTGTTTTGAAACAAAATTGTCCTGCCAAATAGACAGGACAAGCACTCAAGAATTCAAACCAAAGTAAAACACAAACCAGACCACATAGGTCACCAGGAGAAGGAAAAACGAATACAGAGTCACGAAACCAATCTTCCAAATGAGTTTGGCTTTCCGATACTCTAGCCGAGTATACAAAACATTTCCTCCGTAAACACAGGCAACGAATACCGCAAAGGCCAGAAGACGAATGATAATAGCTAGTTGAAACATATCCTGCCCTCCTTCATAAGGAAAAACCTCTTTTCTAACTTTATTATAGCACTTGATTCCAAAGTCTTCAAATACTTGTATCGGGCACAATGAAACACATTTCAAGCTCCTTACTTTCATGTTTCCTGCTTTTACTAATTCCCCTTTTTATGTTATAATTGAGATAATTGTAACGAATCAAGGTCAATACAGGCAGAAAATGAAATAGAAACAAACAGCTTCAAGCTGGTAATTTTTTGAATACAGCTGACCTGAAAACAGAAAGGAAACACATGATTTACAAAGTTTTTTATCAAGAAACTAAAGACCGTAGCCCACGTCGTGAAACAACACGCTCACTTTACTTAGACATTGATGCTAACTCAGAACTTGAGGGACGTATCATTGCCCGTGAACTTGTTGAAAAAAACCGTCCAGAATTCAACGTTGAATATATCGAGCTCTTGTCAGACAAATTGCTAGACTACGAAAAAGAAACTGGCGCATTCGAAATTACGGAGTTCTAATATGGCCTATACTCTTAAACCAGAAGAAGTGGGCGTTTTTGCCATTGGTGGTCTAGGAGAAATCGGTAAAAATACATACGGAATCGAATACCAAGACGAAATCATCATCGTTGATGCAGGGATTAAATTCCCCGAGGATGATCTTCTTGGTATCGACTACGTTATCCCTGATTACTCTTACATTGTCGAAAATATCGACCGCGTCAAGGCTCTCTTGATTACCCACGGACACGAGGACCATATTGGTGGGATTCCGTTCTTGCTCAAGCAAGCAAATATCCCTATCTATGCAGGTCCACTAGCTCTCGCTTTGATCCGTGGAAAACTCGAAGAGCACGGACTTTTGCGCAACGCTACACTTCACGAAATCAACCACAATACTGAGTTGACCTTTAAAAATCTTAAGGCAACCTTCTTTAGAACAACCCACTCGATTCCAGAGCCTTTGGGTATCGTTATTCACACCCCTCAAGGGAAAATCGTTTGTACGGGTGACTTCAAGTTTGACTTTACACCAGTTGGTGAACCTGCAGACTTGCACCGTATGGCAGCCCTAGGTGAAGACGGAGTGCTTTGCTTACTCTCAGACTCGACAAATGCTGAAGTGCCAACCTTTACAAACTCTGAAAAGGTCGTTGGTCAGTCTATCATGAAGATTATCCAAGGTATCGAAGGACGTATCATCTTTGCATCCTTTGCCTCAAATATCTTCCGTCTCCAACAAGCGACTGATGCTGCTGTCAAAACAGGGCGTAAGATTGCTGTCTTTGGACGCTCTATGGAGAAAGCCATTGTTAACGGAATCGAGCTTGGCTACATCAAAGCTCCTAAGGGAACCTTCATCGAGCCAAATGAAATCAAAGATTACCCTGCGGGTGAGATTCTTATCCTCTGTACGGGTAGCCAGGGTGAACCTATGGCTGCTCTCTCTCGTATCGCTAACGGAACTCACCGTCAGGTGCAACTCCAGCCTGGTGACACGGTTATCTTCTCATCTAGCCCAATTCCAGGAAACACCACTAGCGTCAACAAGCTGATTAACATCATTTCTGAAGCTGGTGTTGAAGTTATCCATGGTAAGATTAACAACATCCATACATCTGGACACGGTGGTCAGCAAGAACAAAAACTTATGCTCCGCCTCATCAAACCAAAATACTTCATGCCTGTCCACGGTGAATATCGCATGCAAAAAGTCCACGCTGGACTTGCCGTAGATACTGGAGTTGAGAAGGACAATATCTTTATCATGAGCAATGGTGATGTCCTTGCCCTTACTGCAAACTCTGCTCGTATCGCTGGTCATTTCAATGCTCAAGATATCTACGTCGATGGAAATCGGATTGGTGAAATCGGTGCTGCAGTCCTAAAAGACCGCCGAGACCTATCCGAAGATGGTGTTGTACTTGCTGTCGCAACGGTAGACTTTGAGTCTCAGATGATTATTTCTGGACCAGATATCCTTAGTCGTGGTTTCGTCTACATGCGCGAATCTGGCGACTTGATCCGTCAAAGCCAACGCATCCTTTTCAATGCTATTCGTATCGCTTTGAAAAACAAGGACGCTAGCGTCCAATCAGTCAACGGTGCTATCGTAAACGCCATTCGACCATTCCTTTACGAAAACACTGAACGTGAACCAATCATCATTCCGATGATTCTCACGCCAGATGAAGAATAAGAAAAAATTCTCTGAAATCCTATGACTTCAGAGAATTTTTATTATTTAACAACGATTTCGTAACGAGTTTTGCTGGTAAAAGTTTCACCTGCTTTGAGGATAACTTGATTTTTAAGATCACTATGAATAGCATCTGGTAAGGCTTGCGCCTCAAGAGCAATCCCATTATGTTGAATCATTGGTTGACCAGCTATCATGACACTCTCATCCACAAAGTTAGCTGTGTAGACTACAAAGCAAGATGCTTCTGTCTTGAAGAGCAGGAAGCGACCTGAAGCTTGGTCATAGAGGAAACCAGCATTATCATGTCCTGCAGGAAGAGCAAATGGATGGTCCAATCCAGATACGAGTTGAATCTGTTCATCTTCGTCTGCAAAGATATCTTTCAACAAGGCACCATTGTAGATATGTTTGACTACATCTCGGTTAGCATCTGGAGTTTTTGCAGGTACACCGTCAGGAGCGATTGGGTAAATACCTTCTGTATTCAGTTGGAAAACATGGCGATCAACCGTCTGAGTGAAATCCCCAGACAAGTTAAAGTAACTATGGTTGGTCGGATTGACCAAGGTATCCTGGTCCGTCGTCACCTTATAGCTAACTTCGTAAGCACCATTTTCTTCCAAGTGGTAGCTGATCCAGATATTAAGATTTCCAGGGAAACCTCCTGTACCGTCTGTTCTTTCTGTGTAAAGAGTCAAACCATGGTCGCTGACTTCAACCAATTCAAACAAGCTAGAATCCCAACCTGTCGAACCGCTGTGGTTACAGTTGCTAGCGTTGTTGACTTCGAGTTCATAGGTTTTCCCATTCAATTCGAATGTCGCACCTGCGATACGACCTGCAACTGGTCCTACACTCGCTCCATGTTTAGGACTGTTACCTACATAGCTGTCAAAATCATCAAAGCCTAGGATAACATTGGCAAAATTACCAGCCTTATCAGGAGTTACATAGCGTAGAATCGTTGCACCATAGGTCATGACTTCTAGTTGGTAGCCTGCTTCTGTTTCAAAGCGATAAGCGACAACATCCTTGTCATCCACTTTCCCAAATACACGTTCTGTGTATGCTTTCATCCTTCTCTCCTTATTATTTAAATTCGTGAATAATGACACCTTGAACGACGCGGTTTACTGTACCTGTAGGTGATGGTGTATCAGGTCTGTTGCCAACTTTAAGTGAAGTCAAGAGAGCAAATAATTGACCATAAACAATATAAGGGAATACACGGTAAACGTCATTCAAAACTCCACCACAGCCAAGTGCTACTTCCTTAACGTTTTCAAGACCAAAGGCTTGATCACTCAAGAGAACAACGCGACGAGCGATTTGGTCCCCTGCAACTTCACGAACCAAGTCTAAGTCATACTTACGAGTATAGTCTGTCGTAGTACCAAAAACTAAAACTACAGTATCTTCATTGATAAGAGATTTTGGACCATGACGGAAGCCAACTGGGCTTTCATACATTGTCGCAACCTGACCAGCAGTCAATTCCAAAATTTTCAGTTGTGCCTCATGAGCAAGCCCGAAGAATGGACCTGCACCTAAGTAAATTACTCGATTAAAGTCTAGGTCAACCAATTCTTTCACATCTGCCACATTGTCAAGAACTTTACAAGCAAGACTAGAAAGCACTTCAAAACGTTCAGCTTTAACAGCAAATTCAGTTGGATCGAAGACCAAAAGTGCTGTCAACATCATAGAAGTAAAGCTTGATGTCATTGCAAATCCAGCGTCATTTGAAGCTGCAGGTTGCAAGAGCAATAGATTACGATCATCTCCATGTGCTTGAAGAGCCAATTCCCCTTCAGCCGCACATGTGATTGTTACTTGATAAAGCTCATCAACTAAAGCTTTTGCCAAGTCAACTGTTGCTACACTCTCAGGTGAGTTTCCACTACGTGCAAATGATACCAAAACAGTCGCCACGTCTTTTTTCAAATAAGTTTGTGGGTTTGCAACGATATCTGTTGTCGCAATAGCATTGAAATTCCATTTACGTTCGTCATAGACTTCCTTGAAGTATGGAACTAAGGTGTCGCCTACATAAGCTGAAGTTCCAGCACCAGTCAGGATAACCTTGATGTAGTCATGTTTAGCTGCAATCCCTTGCAAGAATGCGGCAATTTCATCACGGCGGGCTTGATAGGATTCAAAAGCTTCCTTCCAAACATCTGGTTGTTGGTAAATTTCGCGTGTGGTGATCTCTGCTCCCAACTCAAGCAAATCTTCTTTTGTATAATCTAGCATTGAAAACCTCTAATCTAATATTGTTTCATGATTGAAAACATGGGAATGGGAGTCGCTCCCATTCCCATGTATATTTTTTATAAGATGGTTTGTGACATCTTATTCATCTTCATCGTCATCGAAGCTAGCCAATAAATCATTAACTTTCACAATGCTTTCTGAAGCACGACTCTTATAGTCCGCATCAATGCCTGTTAGGCTTGCATTGATAAATTCAATAACCATTGGAAGGTTCATTCCTGCATAAAGTTCAATGTCACGACCTTCCATAATCAGACGGCTCACCACGTTACATGGTGTTCCACCAAGAAGATCTGCAAAGACTAGGAAATCATCCAATCCTTCAATAGCAGCTTCAAATTTAGCAGTAAATTCTTCTGGTCCATCTTCTGGAAGAAGAGCCACCGCATGAATGTTGTCTTGTGGTCCCATAATCATTTCTGTGCTACCTTTAAGTTCTTCACAGAAACGACCGTGGCTCACTAAAATCAATGATTTAGTCATAAATTATGCGCCCATTCCAAGTGCAAATTTACCAAGAGCAGAAAGAGCCAAGGCAAGCACGATAATGATACCGATAGCTTTTGTAGAGTTCATGCCTTTCTTACCAAGCAACCAGAAGATGAATGCAGTGAAGATTGCTGGAAGCAAACGTGGGAAGATTGAGTTCAAGATGTCTTGGAAGTCAATCATCTTTTCACCGATTGGCAATTTGTATGAAATTTCAAAGTTGATCATTGTTGCTACAAGAGCACCCATCATGAATACACCAAGTACAGATGCAGCTTCAATCAAAGCTGTCAAAGTACTTTGCATGTTGTTGATAAGGTTAACCCCTTCTTTGTATGCAAATTCCAACTGTTTCCAACGGAAGATGTCATACGCTACTGCAACTGCGATCCAAAGGAAGATACCCCAAGGTTGACCAGCGATAGCCATTGTTGCAGCGATAGATCCCATGATAGCAGGTACAAGTGAACCAAAGATTGTATCTCCAAGAGGAGCGAATGGTCCCATCAAACCTGTCTTGATACCGTTAACCGCGTCTTTTGAGACAACGCCATCTTTTTCTTCCATGGCAAGGTCAAAACCAGCGATGATTGTGTGGAAGAATGGTGAAGTGTTGAAGAATTGAGTATGAACTTTCATCATTTCTTTCAACTCAGGAGTTCCATCTCCATACATTTTACGCAATTGTGGCAAGATCATGTAAAGGTAACCTGATGCTTGCATACGTTCGTAGTTCCATCCCAATTGGAAAGTGAACAAGCTACGTTTGTTAATTTGATTAAAATCTTCTTTTGTTAATTTGTAATTAGAATTCGTCATCTTCAATTTCCCCACTTTCTGATGGTGTAGAAGGTGCTGCTACAGCAACTTTTTGGCTGTTCTTGAAGTGAACAACCGCAAGGAAGATACCTACGATAGAGATACCGATCATAGACAATCCTTTGAAGTTGTTAGCAAAGCCAATTTTTTCAGCAACGTCAGCAGGAAGAGTGCCAATGATACCAGCAACTGCTCCACCAAGACCTGTTACGTATGAGTAAAGTACAGTCAACATAGCTGTCAAACCGAATCCCATAGCAAGGTAGTGAAGGTTACGTTTAACTGGAAGGTAACGAAGCAAGATAGCGAATCCAAGACCTGGAAGCATACGACCTGCAAGAGTCAAACCGTCTGCAACCCATTGGTATTCTTTAACAAGGTTTACAACACCTTGTACGAATTCTCCACCGAAAGCAAGGGCGAAGAATACTGGAAGGGCACGAGATAGAGCCCAAGGAACTGCACCAAGAAGATAGTTACGTTCGATTCCTTTGTAGTCAAAGCGTTCGATCGCAGCATCAATACGGTGAGCGAAGAATGTTGTAGTCATACGACCAAGTACGTCGAAGTAAGTCAAAAGTGCTGCTACTGGTACAGCGATTGTAGTGATCGCAAGGTCTGTTTCGATTCCTTGTGAAACTGAGAAAGCAGTCGCAAGAACCGCACCAGAAGTTGCGTCGATACGAGAAGCACCACCGAAGGTACCTACCCCAAGTACGAACAACTGCAAGCTACCACCGATAAACAAACCAGTTGTCAAATCTCCCATGACTAAACCAGTAATGAAACCAGCGAATACAGGCGAACCTGCAGAAGAAACGATCGTCAACTCATCACAGATTTGATAAGCTGAGTACAAAGTGAGAAGTAAAATTTGCCACCATTGTATCATAACAATGACCTCCTAAAAATTTTTTCCTATTTTAATAAGCTCAAAAAGTCTGAAACTGGATCATTTGGAACCATTTGAGCAGTAAGTTTAACACCTTTTTCCGCCAATTTGCGGAAATCTTCCACGTCTTTATCAACTACGTTGATAGAACGAGTGATAGCACGTGTTTCTGGTGTTTGCGACATATTGCCGACATTGAGAGTTTCAAGCGGAACACCTGCTTCTACCAAACCAAGAAAACGGTCTGGTTTACGAGCCACGATAAAGAGACGTTGGCTATCATATTTACCAGCAAGAAGATTCGCTGCCGCTTTTTCAACCGACAAGATACTAAGTTTTACACCTGGTGGTGTAGCAAGTTTCAAACCACTCTTTTCAATATCGTTGTTAACAACTTCGTCGTCTACAACCATAATGCGAGAAACATTTAGCTTCCCAGCCCAAAGATTGGCTACTTGACCGTGGATTAAACGTCCATCGATACGGCATCCTACTATTGTCATAAGTTTTCCCCCTTTATGTGTTTAAATGTAGGTTTACTAGTTAAATGTATGTGCTCTTTGTACTCCCCTTCAGTTTCAAAGATAATGATGCGGTTGGCACCCTCTTTGAGGTAACTATGTGGAATATAAAGAGATAGGGTCGGACCAACGTTCCAGAAGCGTCCTAGATGATGACCATTGACAAAGGCAATCCCTTTACCAAACTCAGAACAATCTAAATAGGTGTCCTTTGGAGTCTCAACTTCAAAGTCAAAGGCGTAAAAGGCTGGTTGCCCTTCTGTCCATCCTTTAGAAAAATCAATCTTCTCAGGATTATCTAATGGAAGTGGATAGTGTTCCCAGTTGAGCAAGAAATGCAAATCTTTACAAACACCTGTGCGAATCCCTTTTCGCTGTGTATCTGCTAAGAATTTGTGTCCATAGTTGACACGCCCCATATTTTCAATAAGGATGTCAAATCTAGAGAGCGTTTTCTTTTTACCTTGATAAAAGATATCTTCACCGATTTCTGTTTGGTACTGTGTTGCCACCCATTTACCATCGATAAAGAGTTGAGCTCTATCGCGTCCGTCAATGATTCGAATGCGTTCTTCATCCGCATCCCAACTTGCTTCCGTACGATAGAGTAGATATCCGTAACCTTGTCCCAGCTCTTCCATTTTCTTAGGGTAGAGACTTTCAATCGGACTTGTCAGGCTATCCAAGGTTTCGAAAAGAGAAACTTTCTCGACCAGTGGAATGTTTTCAACTTCCATACTCTCTTTGTAAAGCGGGTCAGATTGCGGATACTCAGGATAGTAAGTCGCCATCATTTCTTTCACTGCAAAATATTTAGCAGTTGGGTTTCCAGATTCATCAAGAAGAGCGTCATAATCATAAGATGTTACTTGTGGTAGATCAATGGTTCCTCGAGCTGAACAACCATTCATAAAACCAAAGTTCGTTCCACCGTGGAACATGTAAAGGTTAATAGAGCCTTGCTCTAAAACCTCGTGGACAGCTTCTGCTAATTCCTCAGGTTCACGCTTGATGATTGGTTCTTTCCATCGATTGAACCAGCCATCCCAGAATTCCATACACATGAGTGGCCATTTCTTGCCGTGCTCATCAAAGAATTCTTGCATCTGCGAGAAATTATAAGTAGCCTTGGAACCAAAGTTCCCTGTCACAAAGAGATCATCCTCAATTAAGGTTCCAGCCTTAAGAGTTGCTCGCCATGGTCCATCTGATGTGAAAAGCGGACAAGTAACTGCTCGTTCTTCCATCAAACGTCGAATTCCCCTCAAGTAGGTCTTGTCCTCGCCATAGGAACCATACTCATTTTCTACTTGCATCATGAGAATGTTCCCACCGTTTTCCAATAATCTCGGAACTAGACGCGGAAGCAACTGATTATAGTAGCGACCAACCATGTCAATGAAAGCCGGGTCAGATGACCGAATTCTCATCTCCTTGGTCAAGAGCCATGCGGGTAAACCACCGAATTCCCACTCTGCACAGATAAATGGAGAAGGACGTACAATTGCATATAAGCCCAAATCTTGTGCAGTTTGAAGAAATCTCTCTAAATCAAGATTAGCTTCAAAATTAAAGTGTCCTTCAACAGGTTCATGCATGTTCCAAGCGACGTAAGTCTCAACTGTATTGAAGCCTAATGCTTTGAGGTTGTACAATGAATGATGCCAATCTTCCGCAGGAACTCTAAAATAGTGAATGGCCCCAGACAAAATCTTGAATGGTTTCCCATCCAGATAGAAATCATCTTTAATTTCAAATCTTGCCATTCTTCCTCCCCTAAAAGCGAAAAGTTTGCGCTTTCATTTATTGTTATATCAACTATAAACCAATCGGGGAATAATGTCAATAGTTTTTGAAATTTTCTTTAAAATTTTTCTATTTTTTTACTGAATCTTTTCTAAAAATCTCCACAAATCCCATAAAATCAGCATTCTGAATAACTAACTAAAACAAGGAGCAAAACACGAATTATTTATTTGTATTCTAATTTCTTATTCTGATAGTTTAATTTTTTTAAGTGCTTTTCTACTATTTTCCCCGATTTTATGTTAAAATCATATGTGGAGAAGGAAAAAATGAGGTGAAATTATGGCAATTCCAAAGTATCAATACATTAAAGATGAATTAAAAAATAAGATTATTTCTGGTCAATTTGCTAGTGGAGATAAGTTCTACACTGAAGCAGAATTGATTTCCATGTATGATGTTAGTTCAATCACAGTAGTTCGTGCCTTGAATGACCTTGCTAAAGACGGATACATTGTTCGTCAACAAGGTAAAGGAACTTTCGTAGCTCGTGCCCGCAAGCATAAACTCGTTGAATTTTCTGATGTAGAAATCTTCGAAACCAAAGATGATAAAGTAACTGTTCTTTCTATCGAACGCGGAAACGATCTTAAATATTTAGAAAAACTTGGCCTACGTGGCGATCAATTCTATTACAAGATTGAACGTGTTCGTGAAACAAACGGTATCACTTATATCTATCATAGTTCATACATTCCTGAACAATACATCAATGCCAACTATCCAAATCTTGAATACTATAGTTCTATCTATACTCGTTTCAAATTGGACTACCACATTCACATGAATGACGAGCATTTTGAAGAAATTAACGAAATTGTATTTCCGACTCCAGAACATGCCGCTTCTATTTTAGGAATCGACACTAAATTTCCAACTGTCTTCCAAACTAAGACAACTAAGCTTGAAGCAACCGGTCAAGTTTTGGAATACATCGAAACTTATAAACGTTCTGATTTCTACAAAATTAAATTCATCTCTTGTGACCGTGATCACTAATTTTTAAAAAACCTGAGGCTGTTGCCTCAGGTTTTTTATATACCCATTATAGCATTAGCTCCCTTTCTTGAGAACAGTATTTCAGGTAATTCTATAATTAGTAACCTTTTTACTAAAAAATAGTCAAAACTAGAAAAATATATCTTAATTTATAAATTATTCTATTTTTTATAGTAATTTCCTCAAAAACTTGACTTTATTTTAGTTAGAACATACAATAGGATTAGTATGTGAAAACGCTATCAAAAATTCAAAAGGGAGGTTTTTTAATGAAACCAGAAAATAAACAGCGCTTCTCTATTCGTAAATATGCAATCGGGGCAGCTTCTGTATTGATTGGCTTTGCCTTTCAGGCTCAAGCTGTTGCTGCTGACGGAGTTGTGCCTGCTACAACAGAGAATCAGTCTGCTGTCCAAACTACTGGAGAAGTCACTCCACCAACGAGTGAAGAAAAGCTCGAGACTACTCCAACAACAGAAAACGTAGCTCAAGCGTCTCCAGCCGCTCCAGTAACAACTACTGAAGCTCCAAAAGCTGAAGTTGCTTCTGCACCTGCCGTCGAAGAGCCTCTTGCAACAGAAGTAGCTCCAGCTAAGGCAGAAATCACTGAAGAAGCTAAAAAGACAGAATCTGAAAAAGAAAAAGAAGAAAACAAAGAAGTTGCTAAGGTCGAAGCACCCGCAGTCGCTACAGAGAAAGCAGCTCAAGTCAATGAAAAACTGGCTAAAAAGAAAATCGTTTCAATCGATGCAGGGCGTAAATACTTCTCTCCTGAACAACTGAAAGAAATCGTCGATAAAGCCAAACACTATGGTTACACTGATCTTCATCTCCTAGTAGGAAACGATGGCTTGCGCTTCATGCTTGATGATATGTCTCTAACTGTAGGGGACAAAACATACGCAAGCGACGATGTTAAACGTGCTATTGAAAATGGAACAAATGCCTACTACAATGATCCAAACGGTAATCATTTAACCGAAAGTGAAATGACTAACTTGATTAGTTATGCTAAGGATAAAGGAATTGGACTTATCCCAACAGTCAATAGCCCAGGTCACATGGATGCTATCCTTAATGCCATGAAAGAACTTGGTATTGAAAAACCTAACTTCAACTACTTTGGTAAAGAATCTGCACGTACTGTTGACCTTGATAATGAAAAAGCAGTTGCCTTTACAAAAGCTTTGATTGATAAATACGCTGCTTACTTTGCTGGAAAGTCTGAAATCTTCAATATCGGGTTGGATGAGTATGCTAACGATGCTACTGATGCCAAAGGTTGGAGTGTGCTTCAAGCCTATAAATGGTATCCAGAAGATGGCTTCCCAGATAAGGGTTATGATAAATTTATCGCCTATGCTAATGACCTAGCTCATATCGTCAAATCTCATGGTCTGAAACCAATGGCCTTTAACGACGGTATATACTATAATAGTGATACTACTTTCGGTACCTTTGATAAAGACATTATCGTGTCTATGTGGACTGGTGGTTGGGGCGGTTACGATGTTGCCTCATCTAAACTTCTATCTGAAAAAGGACACCAAATCCTCAATACTAATGATGCTTGGTACTATGTTCTCGGACGTAATGCTGACGGGCAAGGTTGGTATAACCTGGACCAAGGTTTGAATGGTATTAAGAGCACACCGATTACTTCTGTTCCAAAAACTGAAGGTGCGGATATTCCTATTATCGGTGGTATGGTAGCTGCTTGGGCCGATACTCCATCTGCACGCTACTCTCCATCTCGCCTATTCAAGCTTATGCGTCAATTCGCAAACTCTAACGCTGAGTACTTCGCTGCCGACTACGAGTCTGCTGAACAAGCTCTTAAAGAAGTTCCAACAGACCTTAGTCGCTATACAGCCGAAAGCGTAACAGCTGTTAAAGAAGCTGAAAAAGCCATTCGTTCTCTTGATAGCAACCTTAGCCGTGCTGAACAAGATAGCATTGACCAAGCAATTGCAAAACTCCAAGAAGCCGTTAGCAACTTGACCTTCACTCCTGAAGCTCAAAAAGAAGAAGAAGCTAAACGTGAAGTTGAAAAAGTTGCTAAAGATAAAGTCATTTCTATCGATGCTGGCCGTAAATACTTTACTTTAGATCAACTCAAACGTATCGTAGATAAGGCTAGCGAACTTGGTTACTCTGACATTCATCTCCTCCTTGGAAATGACGGACTTCGCTTCCTTTTGGATGACATGACGATCACCGCAAACGGCAAGACCTATGCAAGCGACGATGTAAAAAATGCCATCATTGAAGGAACAAAAGCTTACTACGATGATCCAAATGGAACTACTCTGAGCCAAGCTGAAATTACTGAACTTATCCAGTATGCTAAAGATAAGGGTCTCGGGCTCATCCCTGCTATCAACAGCCCAGGTCACATGGATGCTATGCTTGTCGCTATGGAAAAATTAGGCATCGCAAACCCTCAAGCTAATTTTGATAAAGTTTCAAAAACAACCATGGACCTTGAAAACGAAGAAGCAATGAACTTTACAAAAGCCCTTATTGGCAAGTACATGGACTTCTTTGCAGGTAAGACTAAGATCTTTAACTATGGTACAGATGAGTATGCCAATGATGCTACCAATGCTCAAGGTTGGTACTACCTCAAGTGGTATGGCCTCTATGGTAAATTTGCTGAGTACTCAAATAGTCTAGCTGCTATGGCTAAAGAAAAAGGCTTACAGCCAATGGCCTTTAACGATGGCTTCTACTACGATGATAATGACGATGTTGAGTTTGATAAAGATGTCATCATCTCTTACTGGTCTAAAGGCTGGTGGGGTTACAACCTTGCATCTCCTCAATATCTAGCAAGTAAGGGTTACAAAATCCTTAACACTAACGGAGACTGGTACTATGTTCTAGGCAATCATAAAAATGACGAAGCCTACCCTCTATCAAAAGCAATTGAAAATACTGAAAAAGTACCATTCAAGCAACTAGCTTCAACCAAGTATCCGGAAGTCAATCTTCCAACAACTGGTAGTATGCTAGCCATCTGGGCAGACAAACCTCAAGCTGAGTACAAGGAAGAAGAAATCTTTGAACTCATGACTGCCTTTGCAGACCACAACAAAGACTACTTCCGTGCTGACTACAAGGCTCTACGTGAGGAACTTGCTAAAATCCCTGAAAACTTAGAAGGATATAGCACAGAAAGCCTCGATGCTCTCAAGGCTGCTAAAGATGCTCTGAACTACAATCTCAACCGTAATAAACAAGCTGAGTTGGATACGCTTGTAGCCAACCTTAAAGCTGCAAGACTTGGCCTCAAACCAGCTGCAACTCACTCAGGAAGTCTTGACGAAAATGAAGTTGCTGCCAACGTTGAAAATCGACCAGAGCTTATCACAAGAACGGAAGAAATTCCATTTGAGACTGTCAAGAAGGAAAATCCTAACCTTCCAGCAGGACAAGAAAAAGTTGTCACTGAAGGTGCCAAAGGCGAACGTACAATCTACGTCTCAGTTACTACTGAAAATGGTAAAGAAACCGAAACAGTTCTTGAAGAAAAAGTCACAAAAGAAGCTGTCAACCAAGTTGTTGAAGTTGGAACTCCTGTCACTCATGTCGGAGACGAAGAAGGAGTTGCTCCTGTGGCAGATGCAAAACCACGTGTTGTCATCGAGGACGAAGAAATTCCGTTTACAACTATCACTCGTGAAACTGATTCCTTACCTAAGGGAGAAACTCGTGTAGTAACCGAAGGCGTTAAGGGACGTCGTAGTCATTTCTATTCTGTATCTACTGCTGCTGACGGAAGCGAAGTTAAAACATTGGTTACAAGTGTTGTCGCTCAAGAACCAGTTGCTCAAATCATCGAAATCGGAACTCCTGTAACGCATGTGGGAGATGAAAAAGGACTAGCTCCTGTAGCGGAAGAAAAACCAGCACTAGAGATTCCAAATATACCGGCTCCAATTGCAGAAGAAAAACCAAAATTAGAGATTCCAAATGTGCCAGCTCCTGTTGCAGAAGAAAAACCGAAATTAGAAATTCCAAATGTACCAGCTCCAGAAACTGTTCCTGCTAAGGAAAACAAAGCACTTCCTCAAGGACCAGCTCCTGTAGCAAAAGAAAATAAACTTCCTGAGACAGGAAGCCAAGGTTCAGAATGGTTGATTGCTACAGGTCTTATGGCTGCTCTCACAGCATATGGACTTAGCAAGAAAAAAGATTAAGCACAAATAAAAAGCGAGATATAATCTCGCTTTTTTGTTTTATAATTAGTCACCCAAACCGATGCGTTCGAAGATGTCATCCACCCGTTTGGTGTAATATGTTGGGTTGAAGATCTCGTCGATTTCTTCTTGAGTGAGACGTGAAGTTACTTCTGGATCTGCTTCAAGAAGTGGTTTGAAGTCTACTTGGTTATCCCATGATTGGGCAGTCTTTGGTTGTACAAGGTCGTAAGCTTGCTCACGAGTCATACCTTTTTCAATCAAAGCAAGCATGGCACGTTGGCTGAAGATAAGACCAAATGTAGAGTTCATGTTGCGGATCATGTTTTCTGGGAAGACTGTCAAGTTCTTAACGATGTTTCCGAAACGGTTGAGCATGTAGTCAATCAAGATTGTTGTGTCTGGTGCGATAATACGCTCAGCTGATGAGTGAGAGATATCACGTTCGTGCCAAAGGGCTACGTTTTCATAAGCTGTCACCATGTGACCACGGATGACACGCGCAAGACCTGTCATGTTTTCAGAACCAATAGGGTTACGTTTGTGAGGCATTGCTGAAGACCCTTTTTGACCCTTCGCAAAGAACTCTTCCACTTCACGTTGTTCAGATTTTTGAAGTCCACGAATCTCTGTTGCCATACGCTCGATGGAAGTTGCGATGCTAGCAAGAACTGCAAAGTACTCAGCGTGAAGGTCACGAGGAAGGACCTGTGTAGAGATTTCTTGAGCACGGATACCCAATTTGTCGCAGACGTATTTTTCAACGAATGGTGGGATGTTGGCAAAGTTACCAACCGCACCAGAAATCTTACCAGCTTCCAAACCAACAGCCGCATGCTCGAAACGCTCGATATTCCTTTTCATTTCGCTGTACCAAGTCGCCAATTTTAGACCAAAAGTTGTAGGTTCAGCGTGCACACCGTGGGTACGACCCATCATGATGGTGAACTTGTGTTCTTTCGCCTTGTCAGCGATGATGTTGGTGAAATTTTCAAGGTCACGACGGATGATGTCGTTGGCTTGTTTGTAGAGGTAACCATAGGCCGTATCTACCACGTCAGTAGAAGTCAAACCATAGTGAACCCACTTACGCTCTTCACCAAGCGTCTCAGAAACCGCACGTGTAAAGGCAACCACATCGTGGCGCGTCTCCTGCTCAATTTCCAAAATACGGTCGATGTCAAAGTCCGCTTTTTCGCGAATTAAAGCCACATCTTCCTTAGGGATTTCTCCCAACTCAGCCCATGCTTCGTCCGCCAAGATTTCCACCTCAAGCCAAGCACGGTATTTATTTTCTTCAGTCCAAATGTTCGCCATTTCTGGGCGAGAGTAACGTTCGATCATGTTTAATTTTCCTTTCTTTTGATGTTTCACATCAGTTAGCAACTGGCAATCACTTTATTCAAATTCTTCTTTCCCAATCCACACTGACGGATAATGATCCAGTGTATTCAAATCCGTATCCATCGGGACATCATAGATAGCTAAATAGTTTTCAGGATATTGAGCAGTCAGCTCTTCATACTTAGCTTTCACTTTTTCGTGATCGCTACTAGCATACAAGACTTCGACGACTGCTCCCGTCTTTTCTTTTTCAACAAATGCGTTGACAATGAGTTGAATCATAAGACCTCCTAAATCGAAATTCCCTTCATATTTGCTTCCAGAATAGGCATTTTCACACCTAACTCCTGACCAGTCTGATAAACACTTTGACAGCAGTAAAAAATGTCCTGTTTATCATTGTGCAAGGTCATGATTTTTCGGGTCAGCTCATTTTTAGCAAACATGACTTTCATGGCTTTGCCGGCTATCCAAGCGGGAATTTTGTAAGGTAAGAGTTCAGCTTTGTAAAGCTTCAAATTCACGCCACGCGCTTCTACGACTTTCAAAGCCTCTCGAATGGCCTTGATGGCCAATGATAATTCCGAAGAACTATTCATCAAGTTCAAAGCCAGCTGTTCTGGATTTTCCAGATTTCCCGAACGCGCAGCTGTCGAAGTAACACCTGCGTTAATCGCCATGTGAATCCAAATCCACTCGACCATATCATGAGGCACTTCCCACTTCAAATCTGCAGAAACTAGTAAAGCCGTCAGATCAGCATAGTTAGAAATGTGTGCTTTTTGCTCACCTTCTAGCATTAAATGATCAAACAAGACTCCATCCAAATGGTTCTCCTGCATGTGACCACCCGCTGTCGGAAAGGCCAAAATATAGTCGTAATCCCCTGCCCACTCTTGGACCTCTTTTCGAGTATCCCAGAAATTACAGAAGAAAACAAGGGTGCCTTTGATATTGTTTTTTCGCAAGGTCTCCACAGCTTCTTTGACAAGTCCATGACGCACACTGAGAAAAATAAAATCATATTCCGAATCAGCTTCTGCCACATGAACCTCATAGGTATCATGCTTGTTCTCACCTTTGGAATGATAACGACCATCTAGCAGATCAACTGACAACTCCTTAGGTGCATTGTTTTTCTTACTATCTCTCAGTACGTGTTCCACTTGATGACCTGCTTTTTGAAAGGCATAGGCATAAGTGGTCCCGATGACTCCAAGTCCTAGAATCGCTATTTTCACTTAAAAATCAATCCCTTTCCCAAATTCCTCAACCTTATCCGGCATATCACTAAACAAAGTCACATGTCCCATTTTTCGGTTGTGCTTTGCTTCTAGTTTACCATATAAGTGGAGGTGAGCGCTTGGATTTTCTGTGACATATTTTTCAGCGGCCTCGACGTGCTGGCCGAGGACATTGAGCATGACTGCTGGGGCATGCAGGTGGATAGCTGGCAATGGTGCTCCTAGAACACCGAGAATATGGGTATCAAACTGTGAGAAGTCACAGGCTTCAATCGAGTAGTGTCCTGAGTTATGTGGACGTGGGGCAATTTCGTTGACAATGATATCATCAGCCGTCGCAAACATTTCTACACAAAGCGTTCCAGACAGCTTGAGTTGTTCAGCGATTCGTACTGCTATGGCTTTGGCTTTTTCTGCTAAACTGGCTGAAATACGTGCTGGAACAATGGTTTTAGACAGGATATTGTTGCGGTGGATATTTTCCTGAACTGGGAAAACCGTCACATCCTTGCCATTTCCTGACACGATGACAGAAATCTCAAGGTCAAAGTTGACAAATTCTTCCAAGACACAGTCTGCTGAATCAGCTAGTGCATAGGCTTCTTCCAAGTCTGCTTCCGAACGAACGACCTTCTGACCATGGCCATCGTAACCACCGGTCGCCGTCTTGAGGACATAGTTTTTCGATAGGTCGATATCTGCCAAGTCTTGACTTGAGGTCACAACCTTGTAAGGTGCAACGGTGACTTTGGCCTTGTTTGAGAGAAAGTCCTTTTCAAAAATGCGATTTTGAGAAATGCGGAGCAAGTCCGTTCCTTGAGGGAGTTGCCCATCATTGATAACAGCATCAAGACCATCGGCGTCCACATTTTCAAATTCATAAGTGAGAACATCACAGCGGTCCGCCAACTGACGAAGAGCGTCTACATCATTGTAAGGGGCCACGATGATTTCTGCCACACGAGAGGCCGGGCAATCCGTCGCAGGATCCAGCGCGATAACCTTGTGCCCCATGTAGATAGCAGAAATGGCCATCATCTGACCCAGCTGACCACCACCGATAATTCCGATTGTTTTAGATGAGCTCATTTGTAGACTCCTCTGCAATTTTTCCTTGTTCTTCAGCAAAATTAGCAAGTGCAGTCGCGATGGTTTCGTCTTCTACTGAGAGGAGGCGGAGGGCAAAGAGGGCAGCGTTAGTCGCTCCAGCCTCACCGATAGCCATTGTCGCAACAGGTACGCCTCCCGGCATCTGAACGATAGAGTAGAGAGAATCCACCCCGCTAAGGGCACGAGATTTGACTGGCACACCAATGACCGGAAGGGTAGTTTTAGCAGCTACCATACCTGGCAAGTGAGCCGCGCCCCCCGCACCTGCGATGATGACCTTAATGCCACGGCTGCGTGCTTCTTCGGCATGTTTGAACATGAGGTCTGGTGTCCGGTGAGCAGAGACAACTTTCTTTTCGTAAGCGACACCGAAGTTGTCGAGGACTTCAGCGGCTTTTTGCATGGTTGCCCAGTCGGACTTTGAGCCCATGATGATGGAAATTACTGGTTTCATAGTTAATAATATCCTTTTCTTTTTTGATAATGGTCTTAGGTGGTGGGGACGGAAGCAAACCTTCGGTTTCATTCCTAAACTTTGAGCCTAAGGTCTCAAAGTTTCCCCCGACCAGAACAGATGCTGTTCTGGTCTTTTCACCACGGCAACCATTATCTTAGTTTGGCTCGCTTTCGCTCGCCATGACAAAGTTAGTATCTGTTAATCTTTTATGGCCTTGCTACCGATATCTTTTCGGTAAAAGAGGCCTTCTGTGTTTTGTTTGTTGAGTTCATTGTAGATGATGTTTTGGCCATCTTTGACGGTGTCTGCTGTTGTGACAAGCATGTAGACGCGTCCGCCGTTTGAGAGGAGGTCTTGGCAATTTTCAGCGAATTTGGCACCAGCATAGTAAGTGATGATGTCGCCTTCTGTCTTGGCTGGAAGCTTGACACCCTTCTCATAAGCGAGTGGGTAGCCGTTTGATGCGACAACCACACCCAGTGTCACACCCTTGTCCGTCCAAGTGATGGTCGGCTCTTTGCCATCCAAAATATCAGTAATATTTTGTGCAAAATCAGATGTCAAACGAGGCAAGATGATTTGCGTTTCAGGATCTCCGAAACGAGCGTTAAACTCGATAACTTTAGGGCCATCAGCTGTCAGGATAAGCCCCGCGTAAAGGACACCAAGATAAGGGCGACCTTCTTTAATCATACCTTCGAGGACTGGCTTGACAATGGTGTCAACCGCTGTGTCAACCACGCTCTGTGGCAAATGAGGAACTGGCGCATAGGCACCCATCCCACCAGTGTTAGGGCCCTTGTCGCCATCGTAGGCACGTTTGTGGTCCTGTGCCGTTGGCATAATGTAGAACTTATCCCCATTGACAAAGGCAAAGAGAGAGAACTCTTCTCCTTCAAGGAATTCCTCAATAACCACGCGCGCGCCTGAATCACCGAATTTATTGTCCAAAAGCATCTCATGAGCGGCTTCAACTGCTTGCTCGACTGTCTCCGCAACGACGACACCTTTCCCAAGAGCCAGCCCATCTGCCTTGACGACGATTGGAGCGCCTTTTTCTTCGATGTAAGCCTTAGCTTCCTCGAAATCTGAAAAGGTGCCATAGGTTGCTGTCGGAACGTCGTATTTGACCATGATTTCCTTAGCAAAATCCTTGGACCATTCCAGCTCCGCTGCCAATCTTGTCGGACCAAAGGCTTTGAGACCTTCCGCATTGAAATCATCCACAATACCAGCCGCAAGGGCGTCATCTGGACCAATGAAGGACCAAGCAATATCGTTGGCTTTTGCAAACTCAATTAATTTAGAATGTTCGGAAATAGAGATATCCACCAATTCCAGACCATCCAGAGTCATCCCGTCATTCCCAGGAGCTACAAAGACTTTTTCAACGTCTTTTGACTCAAGCAACTTCTTAGCAATGGCATGTTCACGACCACCTGAGCCGACAACTAACAGCTTCATCTTACAACCTCTTTTGCGAATTATTTACCAATATTATACCATAAACGTTCGTTTTAATCTTGTTTCGTTTCGCTTTTTAAGCAAAAAAAGGAAAGAAACTGTTTTCTTCCCTTTTATTTTCTTAATGTCTAAAATGTCTCACGCCTGTGAAGACCATGGTCAAGCCGTATTTATCAGCCGCTTCGATGGATTCTTGGTCACGGACAGAGCCCCCTGGCTGGATGATGGCCTTGATACCTGCTTTGGCGATTTCTTCCACGTTATCCGCAAATGGGAAGAAGGCATCCGAAGCAAGAACAGCACCGTCAAGACGGTCTTTAGCTTGGTCAATAGCGATGCGGACAGATGCCACACGATTGGTTTGACCTGGGCCAACACCAAGTGTCATGTGGTCGTTGGTCACGATGATCCCATTTGATTTGACGTACTTGATAGCTTTCCAAGCAAACTCAAGAGCTGTCGCTTCTGTTTCAGTTGGTTGGCGTTTGGTCACTACTTGCCAGTCAGCTGGACTTTCTTTAACAACGTCTTGGTTTTGAACGAGGAGACCACCAACAACACCAGTGTATTCTGCTTCCACTTCGCTAGCATCTTGAGCATCAAACGGCAACTCAAGGATGCGCAAGTTTTTCTTCTTGGTTGTCAAAATTTCAAGCGCCTCGTCTGTGTAGCTTGGTGCAATGATGATTTCGAGGAAAACGCCGTGCATCTTTTTAGCTGTCGCAGCATCTACTTCACGGTTGAGAACGACAATACCACCAAAGATAGACACTGGATCAGACTCATAAGCGTAGTCCCAAGCAGTTTCGATATCATCAGCTTGACCGATCCCACATGGATTCATGTGTTTGAGAGCCACCACGGTTGGACGATCTTTGAAGTCACGGATGATACGGATAGCGGCATCAGCATCACGGATATTGTTAAAGGACAATTCTTTACCGTTAAGTTGTTTCGCTGATGCAATCGAATAATCCGTTGGTAAAGCTTTTTGGTAGAAGTCAGCGTCTTGTTGAGGGTTTTCACCGTAACGCATTGGTTGCTTAAGGTCGTAAGTCAAAGTAAGTTTTTCAGGTTTTGTTTCACCCACTTGAGCTGTGAAGTATTCTGCAATCAAGGCATCGTATGAAGCTGTGTGACGGTATACTTTCGCTGCCAAACGTTGGCGAGTTTCGTAGCTTGTTTCGCCGTTCGCTGATAATTCGTCAAGAACAACAGCATAGTCAGCAGGGTCTACCACAACTGTTACGCTAGCGTGGTTTTTAGCTGCTGAACGAAGCATAGACGGACCACCAATATCGATATTTTCAACCGCATCAGCGTAAGTCACGTCTGGTTTAAGAATCGTTTCCTTGAATGGGTAAAGGTTTACCACAACAAGGTCGATAAGTTCGATATTATTATCCTTAGCTGCTTCCAAGTGGCTATCCAAGTCACGACGAGCGAGAAGCCCTCCGTGGATATTTGGGTGGAGGGTCTTCACACGACCGTCCATCATTTCCGGGAAACCAGTCACATCATCGATAGCAATGGTCTCCACCCCAGCATTGTCAAGGGCAACTTTAGTACCACCAGTTGAGATGATGTCCCAACCGAGTTTTTTTAGTTCTTGGGCAAATTCAACAATACCCGCTTTGTCTGAGACTGAAATAAGTGCTCGTTTTGTCATTTTTTCTCCTTTTGAATAAATAGGATTTTGAGGTGATTAAAGACTAATCTAACTCATATAAAAGGTAGTTATCAAAATTTATGATTCCTTTGAGGTAATCTCGGTCTGCCTTAGACAACTCAAATTCTGGAAAAGTCGCAATTAAACTGGACAAATAAAAATAATTCGGGTGCCGACGATAAGAAAAACCTGCTTGACCGAATTTCCCTTGACAAAAATCATAGGCAAGTTTTAATTCTTGACTTGTGACACCGTCTAAAATTTTATCTAACTCTGAAAGCTGACTTTTATCAGTATTTTCTATCATGGCTTTCACTGTATTTACTAAAACAAAAAGAAAATCATTTGTATTATCCAGTAGGATTGGTCTGTTAGATAACTTATTCTTTAACTCCATATAGTATTGGTCCATAATCATTTCTTCCTCTCCACTCCCAAATGTTCCAACACTTCTGGATACAACTTGTACTCCGCTTCATGGATGCGAGTCTCGAAAGTATCAAGGGTATCCCCTTCAAGGCGGGGCACTCGGACTTGTTTGATGACCTTCCCAGTATCAACACCAGAATCCACCCAATGGATAGTCACACCGCTCTCAGCAACGCCTGCATTCCAAGCATCCTCAATGCCATGAGCACCTGGAAATTCAGGGAGATAAGCCGGGTGAATATTGATGATACGACCTTCATAAGCTGCTAACAAGGCTGGCCCGACGATTTTCATGTAGCCTGCGAGACAAACGAGGTCAATCTGGTGTTCATCCAAGAGTTCGACGATGGCTCCTTCATAGTCTGCCTTGTTTTCAAACTCCTTGAGTTCAAAAGCGTAGGATAATACCCCAAGATTCTCTGCACGCTCAAGTACATAGGCATCCCGATGATCTGAAAAGACAAATTCTACTGGAAATTGTTCTGCAATCACCTGAAAGTTTGAGCCGTTACCAGAGGCAAAAACAGCAAGCCTTTTAGTCATTATTTAATCACCACACTTGCATCTGTCTTCTTGACAATCCGACCAATTTCATAAACAGGTTCGTCAAGAAGTTCTTTGACACGTTCCACATTTTCTGGTTTGACCGCAAGCATGAGACCAATTCCCATGTTGAAGATTTCAAACATTTCTTCGTGTTTGATTTGGCCATATTTTTCAAGAGCTTTGAAAATTGGAAGAACTGGCACTTTGCTTTCGTCAATTTCAGCAGCCAAGTCATCCGCGAACATACGTGGTACATTTTCGATGAAACCACCACCTGTGATGTGGGCAATTCCGTTGACCAATTCTTCTTTGATGAGTGGCAAAGCTGCTTTGACGTAGATACGAGTTGGTTCCAAAAGAACGTCTTTAAGTTTCTTCCCTTCCAATTCTGGGAGAACTTCCTCACCTGTGTAATCTGCAAAGACACGACGAACAAGTGAGTAACCATTTGAGTGGATACCGCTTGAAGCAAGTCCAAGAATCACATCCCCTTCAGCTACTTTTGAACCGTCAATGATTTGAGATTTTTCTGCAACACCGACAGCAAACCCAGCCAAATCATAGTCATCTTCACCATACATACCAGGCATTTCAGCTGTTTCGCCACCGATAAGGGCTGCACCAGCCTGCACACAACCTTCTGCAACACCAGCAACGACTTGCTCTAATTTAGCTGGTTCATTTTTACCAGTTGCGATATAGTCAAGGAAGTAAAGGGGCTCCGCACCTGCAGCGATGATATCGTTAACACACATGGCCACACAGTCTTGACCGATGGTATCGTGTTTGTCGTACTTGATAGCAAGCATGAGTTTAGTACCGACACCATCTGTACCTGAAATCAAAACAGGCTCTTTGACACCTGTTTTTGAAAGGTCGAACATACCACCGAAGCCACCGAGAGCTCCCATAACACCTGCACGCTCCGTACGTGCCACGTGTTTTTTGATACGTTCAACAACTTCATAACCCGCTTCAACGTCCACACCAGACTGCGCATAAGCATTTTTATTTGTCATTTGTTTATTCCTTTTCCTTTCCTTCAATGGGGAATTTTATTTGTAAAAACTCGTTTTTTCTTCCAAACTTCTACGATATTCTTCTTCATAGTCATAGAGAGGAGTTGGATATTTCCCATCAAAGTAAGCCACACAGAGACCGCCATTTGGCGCATCTGTTTCAATCCCAATAGAGTCAATCAAGCCATCAATCGAAAGATAAGTCAGGCTATCCGCACCAATGATTTGGCAAGTTTCCTCAACGGTATGATTGGCCGCAATCAACTCCTGACGTGTCTGGATATCAATCCCGTAGAAACATGGATAGGCAAGAGCAGGACTACCGATGGCAACGTGTACTTCTGACGCTCCTGCTTCTTTCAAAAGTTGGACAATACGACGAGATGTTGTTCCTCGCACAATCGAGTCATCAATCATGACCACACGTTTGCCTTTCACGACACCAGAAACGGCAGACAATTTCATTCGAACCCCTTGCTCACGCAATTCTTGAGTTGGTTGGATAAATGTCCGTTGCGTATATTGGTTCTTGATAAGACCCATTTCATTTGGCAACCCTGATTCTTCCGCAAAGCCCATCGCTGCGCTGAGTGAGGAATTTGGAACACCAACTACGATATCGGCTTCATGCTTGAACTCACGTGCCAATTGAGCTCCCATTCTCTTACGAGCCGTATGGACATTGACACCATGGATATTCGAGTCAGGACGGGCAAAGTAGATATACTCCATGGAACAGATTGCCAACTGAGTATCGTTTGTATAGCTGTCATACTGGATGCCATTATCATCAATAATGACAATCTCGCCTGGTTTCACGTCACGAATCCACTCAGCACCAATGACTTCAAAGGCACAGGTTTCAGAGGAAACGACAACTGCTCCATTCGCCATTTTCCCGATTGACAGAGGACGGAAACCATTTGGATCAAGCGCTGCAATTAACTTATCTTCAAACATCAAGAGATAAGCGAAACCACCTTTGACAAGACTGAGTGCTTCCTTGATTTTGCCCATCAGGTTTGGATTGTGGCTACGACGAATCAAGTGAGCCAAGATTTCTGAATCAGAGGTTGAACTGAAGATTGCCCCTCTTTGTTCCAATTCTTGCTTGAGAGATTCTGCATTGGTCAGATTCCCATTGTGAGCCAAACCAAACTGCATATCGTGAAAACGGAAGAGGAAAGGTTGGATATTGTCTACAGAAGCTTCTCCCGCAGTCGCATAACGCACGTGTCCAATAGCTCCAGTTCCTGTCAATTTATCCAAATTAGCAGGATTTTTGAAGACTTCTGATAAAAGCCCCATATCTCGATGACGCTTCAATTGTCCATGATCATTGGAGAGGATCCCTGCCCCCTCCTGACCACGGTGCTGAAGACTATGGAGGCCAAAATAGGTTAATTTGGCAGCATCTGGGTGGCCCCAGATACCAAAAACACCACATTCTTCATTAAGAGATTTTACTTCGTATGTCATTTTGTATACCTTTTATTTTCCAGTAAAGTATTTAACCGCTGACGCAAAGAGGTGTTGGTCTTTATTTCCTGGAATATTTTGGAAGAGACCGTCTTCGAAACGTTCTGAGTGACCCATCTTACCAATAATTTGACCGTTCTTACTTGTGATACCTTCGATCGCATTTACAGATCCGTTAGGATTGTATTTAGAATCCATGCTTGGTTTACCATCAAAGTCAACGTATTGGGTAAAGATTTGACCATTGTCACGAAGTTCCGCAAATTCCTCAGCAGTCACGACAAACTTACCTTCACCGTGTGATACTGGGATGGCATGGATGTCACCAACTTTTACTCCAGCAAGCCATGGTGAGTTCGTGTTGGCAATACGTGTTTCCACCATCTTGGCCACGTGTTGGTTGGCATCATTGTAGAAGAGGGTTGGACTCGTGCTACTTGCATCTTCAAAGTTACCATATGGAAGAAGACCTGATTTAACAAGGGCTTGGAATCCGTTACAGATACCGATGATCAAACCACCGCGTTCGATGAAGCTATCAATGGCTGCATGTACTTTTTCATTGAGCAAGATGTTCACGATGAATTTAGCTGATCCATCTGGTTCATCCGCTGCTGAGAAACCACCTGCAAAGAAGATAATGTTAGCTTTTTCGATATTGTCAACCATGGTGTCAACAGACTTGACAATTGCTTCTTCATTAAGTGTTACAAATGGTACCAAGTTGACTTTTGCACCTTCTTTTTCAAAGGCTTTAGCTGAATCGTACTCAGAGTTAGTACCTGGGAATACTGGGATGTAAACCACTGGTGTCTCAACTGTTTCTTTAACTTTGATCACAGTATCAGATGCCACAGCAGGTACTTCTTCGATTTCAGTAGCTTGTACAAATTCAGTTGGGTAAACCTCTTCCAATTTACCTTGGAAGGCACTGTCAAGTTTGTGCCCATCAAGCGTTACACCGTTGACAGTAAGTGTAAAGTCAGCTGCGGTTTGTCCAATCTTGGCAACACCTGCAATCTCTTCAGGAGATGTGAAGACGAATCCACCCAATTGACCTGTCAAGGCAGTCTCAAGATTTTCAAGGCTTACAGTGGCACCAATATGGTTACCAAATGTTGCAAGGGCAAGAGTTTCAACCACACCACCATATTTGACAGCTGATGCAGATGTGACTTTACGCTCTGCTTGGATAGCTTCAAATTGAGCGAAGTTGGATTTAATAAGATCAAAGTCAATTTCTTGTGCCAAAGCTTGACCAGGAATGTAGTAAATATTTTCACCAGCAGCTTTAAATTCTGGAGAAAGAACCTTACGACTATCTGCAGTTGTCACACCAAAAGCAACCAAGGTTGGTGGTACTGTCAATTCTTCAAAGGTACCAGACATAGAGTCTTTACCACCGATAGATGGTAAACCAAGTTGAATCTGGGCTTCAATGGATCCAAGGAGAGCAGCTACTGGTTGACCAAAACGCTCTGCTTGTTTATCCATACGCTCGAAGTATTCTTGATAAGAGAAACGAGCCTTAGACCAATTTGCACCAGTAGCAACCAAACGAGCTGTTGCTTCGATTACTGCATAGGCAGCGCCATGATATGGAGACCATTCTGCTACATAAGGGTTGAATCCTTGCGCCATAACAGAAGCAGTTGTTGTCACGCCATGTTGGACTGGCAATTTCTGTACAGAAGCTTCCGTTGGTGTGATTTGGTAGCGACCACCGAGTGGGTGATTGACTGTTGAACGACCAACTGAACTATCAAAGATGGTTTGTAACCCTTTTTGACTGGCATGGTTCAGGTCAGCCAAGACTTCAAGAGTATCCGCTTCAAGTGTTTCAGCAGATGTTTGACGTTCTTCTGGAAGCTTGACATCCTTGTCAACCACCTTAGCATCTACAACCACACGTACACCGTTTGTATCAAGGAAACGACGTTCCAAATCAACGATGGTTTCACCATTCCAGTGCATGACAAGATTTGGTTTTTCAGTCACTGTCGCAACGACAACAGCATCAATATTTTCTTTATTACATGCTGCAACGAAAGCATCTACATCTTCTGGACGAACCACTACGGCCATACGCTCTTGAGATTCAGAGATAGCAATTTCTGTACCGTTCAAGCCTTGGTATTTCAATGGCACTTTGTCTAGATCAATTTCAAGACCATCTGCCAATTCACCGATAGCCACACAGACACCACCAGCACCAAAGTCATTTGATTTCTTGATCAGACGGGTCACTTCCCCATTACGGAAAAGACGTTGAATCTTACGTTCTTCGATGGCATTCCCTTTTTGAACCTCAGCACCAGCTGTTTCAACAGATTCAACCGTTTGAACTTTAGAAGAGCCTGTCGCACCACCGACACCATCACGTCCAGTCTTACCACCGAGCAAGATAATCACATCACCTGCTTCAGGTTTCTCACGGACAACATTTTCCTTAGGAGCCGCACCGACAACTGCACCTAGCTCCATACGCTTAGCAACGAAACCTGGGTGGAAGTATTCACGAACGTAAGTTGTTGCAAGACCAATTTGGTTACCGTATGAAGAATAACCGTGAGCCGCTGTTTTAGAAATCACTTGTTGTGGCAATTTACCAGCACGAGTTTCAGCAATTGGTGTTGTAATATCACCAGCACCTGAGATACGCATAGCTTGGTAAACGTATGAACGACCTGACAATGGGTCACGAATGGCACCACCGATACAAGTAGCCGCTCCACCAAATGGTTCAATCTCAGTTGGGTGGTTGTGGGTTTCATTCTTGAACATAAGAAGCCATGGTTCTTTGACACCATTGACATCCACTTCAATTTCAACAGAGCAGGCATTGATTTCATCAGACACTTCCATGTCATCCAAACGACCATTAGCACGCTCATAACGGCCAAAAATAGTCGCCATGTCCATCAAGGTTTGAGGTTTTTCTGTACGTCCCAACTCATCACGCATGGCAATATACTTGTCATAAGTTGCTTGCAATTGTTTTTTGAATTTAGAAGCTGAGAAGTCGATGTTTTTCAACTCAGTCTCGAAAGTTGTGTGACGGCAGTGGTCAGACCAGTAAGTATCCAACACCTTCAACTCAGTCTCAGTTGGCACACGGCCAATAGATTTGAAGTAATCTTGGATGAAGAGAAGGTCATCCACTTCCATTGCCAATCCTTGCTCAGCCTTATACTGTGCAAAATCTTCTGCCGTATAAGTTTCAAAGAAATCCAAGCTTGGAATGGTCTTATCAGACTCAGAAAATTCTTGTTTGGCAATACCAACAGTGATGTCTTTGAAACGAGAATCAACTGGGTTCAAGAGATAATTTTTGACAGCTTCCAACTCATTCGCATCAATATCCTTGTTAACCAAGTACAATTGTGCTGTGTTCACTGTTACATCATTTGAACTACCCAACAACAGCAAAGCTTCCTGTGAAGATGCCGCACGTTGGTCAAATTGACCCGGCAAGCTTTCGATAGCAAAGAAAGCATACTTCTCAAGATCAGCCTTAACCGTAGCTTCATCCAAAACAGTATCGGTCACCTGCTCAGAGAAGATATGTTTTTCCGCACGCGCAAACAAGTCCTCTGCCAAACCAAAAACATCATAAACCTGAACAATCCGAAGATCATTCAAAGTTTTCAACTGAAGATTATGCTGTAATTCTTTTACCAAAGAGTCAGATTTGACACGAAAATCAGCTTTTTTCTCAACGAAAATACGTTTATCCATTTTAGTTCCTTTATCTATTTCTACTTAAAGATTGTAGTGACGACCAAGCAGAACTTTACTTCAAGCCCTGCAATTTTTCCAATACAACTTCATAAACATCTGTCAAGCTACCAAGATCACGACGGAGTGAAAAGGTCTAGTAGACCTTTTCAGCCTGAGTCCTTTTACTTGAAAGACGAAGGTTTCCCGTTTCAAACAACTTATTTCAAGTCTTGCAACTTCTCTAACACAACCTTATAAACATCCGTTAGACTGCCCAAATCCCTACGGAAAACATCCTTGTCCATATGGTGCCCTTCAGCATCCCAAAGGCGGCAGTTATCTGGTGAAAATTCATCTGCCAAGATAATCTTGCCATCCTTATCAAAACCAAATTCCAATTTGAAGTCAATCAAACGAAGACCAATTTGTGCAAACCAATCTTTCAACAATTCATTGATACGACGCGTTTCTTCCTTGATATAAGCAATTTGCTCATCATTGGCAATATCCAAGAACTTGACATGCTCATCATTGATAAATGGATCATCCAACTCATCATTTTTGTAGTAAAATTCAACGATTGGAGTTTTCAAGTCCAAACCTTCTTCAACACCGAAACGTTTTGAGAAAGAACCCGCAGTCACGTTACGAAGCACAACCTCCAAAGGAATGATTGAAACCTTCTTGTTCAATTGTTCGGTATCAGAGATACGTTCGATAAAGTGAGTAGCCACACCCGCAGCATTCAATTTTTCAAAAATAAGAGACGAAATCTGATTATTGAGCACACCTTTGCCTTCGATGGTCTCTTTACGAGCACCATTCAGCATGGTAGCCTGGTCCTTATAAACGGACCTAATCACATGTTCGTCTTCTGTAGTATAGATATCTTTAGCTTTTCCCGTATAAATAAGTTTACTGGACATTTTCTTGTTCGCCTTTCGTATTACTTGGCCTCATTCTAACACAAAAACAAGCAGAAATCAAATGTTTTACGAACGTAAACGTATTCTTCGTTCTAAAACGTTTAGAAAAAAATCAAATCAGACTATTTAGATAACCAGACCATAATCATTCAAACTCCACACAATCAAAAAAGCAACATGGCCAGCATGTTGCTTTTTCTTATATTCTATTTTTAATGATGGCTAATACGTCTGCGACACTTTGGAGGTTGTCAATTTCTTCATCACTGATCTCAATTCCAAATTCATCCTCAATGGTTAGGATAAATTCCATCAAATCTACTGAATCAGCATCCAAATCATCCTTTAAACTCAAGTTTTCGGTTACGACAAAGTCTTCTCCTTGACGCTCTTGAATGATGGTTACGATACGGTCAAAAATTTGTTGAGCTGTCATATTATTCTCCTTATTCCTCTGAAAATTCACGCGCAGTTTGGGCAACTACATCTGTCTCGAGCATGGTACGAATCTGGCGTATTGTGCTATAGACAGCTTTGGCATCACTTGAACCATGAGTCTTAACTACTGGCGCCTTAACACCAAACAAGACCGCACCTCCAACATCTGAATAGTTGAGCTGTTTTTTCAAACCTCTGAGGTTATCCTTAAGAAGGAAAGCACCTAGCTTGGCTCTAAGACCGCCACCTACAATAGCATTTTTGAGCAAGCCCATGATACCCATAGCAGTCCCTTCAATAGCTTTGAGCACAGCGTTTCCCGTGAAACCATCTGTTACGACTACATCAGCAACACCATCCATCAAATCACGCGCTTCCACATTTCCGACGAAATTCAGACTCTCGTCAGCAGCTAATAGGTCATAGGCTTCCTTGCGGAGTGAATCTCCCTTGCTACTCTCTGTCCCGTTATTAAGCAAACCTACACGAGGTTTTTCAATACCACGAACATTTCTAGCATAGAAGGAACCTAAGATAGCGTATTGATGAAGGTGATGGGCGGTATTTTCTGCATTAGCACCAAGGTCAAGCATATCAAAGCCTTTTCCATCTATAGTTGGCAATGTTGACATCAATCCAGGTCGATCAATATTTTTGATACGACCAACGATGAAGAATCCCGCTGCCAACAAGGCACCTGTATTTCCTGCAGAAAGAACTGCATCTGCCTCTCCATCTTTGACAGCCTTAGCTGCCAATACCATGCTGGAATTTTTCTTCTTGCGAATGGCTTTTGTAGGCTCATCCTCTGAGTCGATTTTTTCATCAGTATGGATAATACTAACTCGCTCTGTAGCTGTTAGATATTGCTTGATTTTGCTTTCATCTCCATAAAGTTGGACTTCAATATCTGAAAAGTCAGCAAGGGCTTGATTAACTCCCTCTACAATAGCTTGTGGTGCGTAATCGCCACCCATTGCATCAACTGCGATTTTTTTCATTTGTCTTCCTCTTTCAGTAGTTGTCCCCAGTCGGCTAGGGAATCAATAAATTTCTTTGATTTCAGATGAATGCCGACATATTCCTCATAGATTTGGTCCATAAACTTGCGCAAGTCCTGCTTGATTTCGGCCTTAAGTGAGATAGTCTCCAAGGTCTCAAAATCAATGGCTTGAAATTGATTGAGCAGATAAGGAATATTGGGATTTAAATGACATCGTTTCTCATCTTCATGGTAATGATCGGGACAAAGACAACCCCCGTATTTGAAGGAGAAGTCAAAGGCTTGCCCCACACGATGACAAAAAGTGCACTCGTTAAAATTAAGGCTAATTCCGAAACGTGTCAATATTTGAATTTCAAAAATATTGGTCAAAACTTGATAATCCAGACCCTCTTCCATCAGCTCTAAAGTCTTTTGCAAAAAAGCAAATAGGGGAGCATCTTCTTGATTATCCTGCAAACTCGCATCTGCCAAGGCCGCAACGTAGGTCGCATAAGCCATAACAAAGAGGTCACTATTGATTTTCGGAAAAGTCTTCACCTCATGATAATCTTCTATATAACTAAGTCCATCGTCATTGACTTTTAGGAGAAAATGGGCCAAGACTAAAGGCTGAATAACCGGAGCTAGTTTGGATTGACCAGCATGCTTCACAAAAAACATGCGCTTGCCTGCCTGTTCTGTAAAGATTTTAACAAGCTTATCATCCTCTCGAAAGTTTCGGTTGTAAAGTACTAAACCCTGACTCGTAATCGATTGAATCATGCTTCTCTCATGTACTCCTCAAGTCGTTTCATAGCTTCTCTGATGGTTTCCATGCTAGCTGCATAAGATAGGCGAACATAGCCCTCTCCATACTGACCAAAGGCAGCACCAGGAATAAAAGCAACAGCCTTCTTCTGGGCAAAATCCTTCAGAAAAGCAAAAGAATCTTGATTATAGCCTGCCGGAATCTTAGCAAAGATATAAAAAGCACCGTCCGGCTTGATGATTTCAAACCCAAGCTTAGTCATCTTCTCAATAATGTAGTCCCGACGTTGGATATATTCCTTCTTCATGGATTCTGCATCGTTCTTACCAGCTGTCAATGCTTCCACCGCAGCATGTTGCGCCATGGTGTTTGCAGCAGTTACCAAATACTGATGACTCTTGATGAGTTGAGCTGTGAAGTTTGCTGGTGCAAAGATAAAACCTAAACGCCAACCTGTCATGGCATGGGATTTAGAAAGACCGTTAATGATAATTGCCTGATCTCTCAACATAGTCCCCAAAGATACATGATTTCCCCCTGTATAGGTCAATTCTGAGTAGACTTCATCACAGACTACGAAAATCTCATACTTACGTAAAACAGCTGCCAAGGCTTCTAATTGCTCGCGACTATAAGTAATTCCTGTAGGGTTAGCTGGATAGTTGAGAATAACTGCCTTGAGCTTGTCACCTTGCTCTAAAATCGCTTTTTCTAGCATTTCTGGAGTTAAGACAAAACCATTCTCAGTCGTATCAATCTCGACAATCTCTGCACCAACTAGATTAACTATTGGCTCATAGCCAGGATAAGCAGGAGCTGGCAAGAGAACCTTGTCTCCTTCCTCCAAAATAGCTGTCAGAGTAGCTGATAGAGCCTCTGTCGCACCAATTGTGACCAAAATTTCATTCTCTGGATTATAATCTAGCTGATATTTCTCTTTTACAAAATCACTCGCCGCCTGACGCAATGTCAACAAACCGCTCATCCCTGTATAGTAGGATTGATCTTGGTCAATGGCTCGCTTTGCAGCTTCCTTGACATGATCTGGCGTTGTAAAATCTGGTTCTCCCAAGGTCAATCGCAAGACACCAGGAATCTCTGAAATAGCCTGGTCAAATTGACGAATCAAGGAAACTTGTATCTTATCTAATTGTTTATTAAAGCGTTTGGTTAAATCCATATATATCCTCCTTGATCAAAGAACATATATCTATTATACTACAAAAGCTCTCTGACCGCAAAATTCCGTTAATTTACAACCTTATTCCTACTTTCTATTTTACTTTTCTGACAGATAAGATTATAATAAGGAGTATTTATTTTCGGAGGTTTTTATGTCATTTCTATCAAAAAATTGGGCAGGACTGTTAGCCTGTCTTATTATATCTATCATTTCTTGGGTTTTAGGAGGCTTTCTGCCTGTTGTGGGAGCACCTGTTTTCGCCATTTTTATCGGAATGATTCTCTACCCCTTTCTCACTCCCTATAAACAACTGGATGCTGGTTTGACTTATAGCTCCAAAAAATTGCTTCAGTATGCTGTTATCTTGCTTGGGTTTGGACTCAATATCTCACAAGTTTTCGCAGTTGGAAAATCTTCCCTTCCTGTCATCCTCTCAACTATTTCAATTGCTTTGATTATAGCTTTCTTTTTCCAACGCTTTTTTAACCTTGATACAAAGCTAGCTACTTTGGTTGGGGTAGGCTCTTCTATCTGTGGCGGTTCTGCCATTGCAGCGACTGCTCCTGTTATTCACGCCAAGGAAAAAGAAGTAGCCCAAGCCATTTCTGTTATCTTTTTCTTCAATGTCTTGGCAGCTCTTATCTTTCCAACTCTAGGTTCTTGGCTCCATCTTTCCAACGAAGGTTTTGCTCTCTTTGCGGGTACTGCAGTCAACGATACATCCTCTGTAACAGCCACAGCTAGCGCCTGGGATAGTCTTTACCAAAGCAATACTCTCGAATCTGCTACTATTGTCAAACTGACACGCACCCTGGCTATTATCCCTATTACTCTCTTCCTCTCCTACTGGCAGAGCCGTCAACAAGGAAACAACCAAGGAGTAAAGCTTAAAAAAATCTTCCCCGTTTTCATTCTCTACTTCATCCTAGCTTCTCTGCTAACTACTCTTCTCACATCTTTCGGTGTCAGCAATAGCTTCTTTTCACCTCTCAAACAACTCTCCAAATTCCTCATCATCATGGCTATGAGTGCTATTGGTCTCAAAACCAACCTCATTGCTATGATCAAATCCAGTGGAAAATCCATTCTTCTTGGAGCCCTTTGCTGGATTGCCATCATCCTGACTAGTCTTGGTATGCAAACACTCATCGGCATTTTCTAATACTCTTCGAAAATCTCTTCAAACCACGTCAACGTCGTCTTGCCGTACTCAAGTACAGCCTGCGGCTAGTTTCCTAGTTTGCTCTTTGATTTTCATTGAGTACAACATAAAAGGTAGCCCATCAGCTACCTTTTTATTGTTCAAGAATTAAACGTGTATGTTCTCTCTTAATACAACGGTTCATCACGATGTCATCGCATCCCCCAGCACGCAAGATTTCTTCTGCTTCCAAACTTTCAAGTCCTAGTTGTGCCCAGAAAATCTTAGCATCCGCCTTGAGAAAGTCTCGTGCTACATCAGGTAAAAATTCACTGCGACGATATACATTGACGATATCTACAGGGAAAGGAATTTCAGCTAGACTGGCATAAGCCTTTTCTCCCAAAATCTCGCTACCTGCAGCTTTAGGGTTAACTGGAATAATTTTATAGCCACGATCCTGCATTTCTTTAGTCACTCGATTGCTAGTGGTTTCCTCACGATCGGATAAGCCTACTACAGCTAGAGTTTTACTGGTTGCTAGATACTGACGGACCACTCCATCACTTGGATTGATAAATTCTTGAGTCATAGAAACCCTCCTTTTCATCAGTATAGCACATTTTGAAAAGGCTTGCAGAAATTTACTATAAAAATCAAAATCAAAAAATCCTCCCAAAATTAAACTATTTCATTTAATTTTAAGAGGATTCATATAGTTTTTTTAATTTTATTATCTTGTTGGTTTATACTGAAGTTCTTCACCATGTTGTTTGACAAAGTCAGTCATCTCTGAATCAGGAATTTGTCGAAGGTAAATATTTGTACGAATCGTATCATCTTCTTCAAGACAAGTTGACAGAACCATATATTTATCTTTTGGAGACACCTTAACATTTGGTTTCTTAACTTTTGCCTCGTCATAAATAGCTGTCAATTGCTTTTCAAAATCCGCGTCATCTTCAAAAGAAGTACGATAAAACGCTGTTGTTTCTGGAACTATAACCACTGCAATGGCTTCATAATAGTACTTTCTTTCCGGCGTTTCAATGACTACATAAGGATGTTTATCGAAATAATCTTGACTACTGAAGTAATTTACGTCTTTAAACATACGATGGTCAGGTACTTTACTTCCTCTAGCGTGACCAAATAACCATGTTAAACGATCACTAAAATCCTTCTTGTTATCAGCATCCATAAAGACTGCTCCCATTAGAGGTTGATGCACACCTTCAAACGTTTTATCTAGATAAGTTGCGTTATCCGTTGTTTGAACGACCGGTTCATCTAACTGTGTGCCAGGAATATATACATAACCAACCGTTTCAGAGTTTGTTGCGAGCAAGCCTTTAAATTTATTAGCGAGATATTCCTTTTCTTCTGCACTAACAGTATAGGTCTGCTTAGGAGCTTCCTGAGTAACTTTTACATCAGTAACATTATTTTGTTTATCTGGTTTTGGAGCTAGGAAGCTATTATAAACAAAGAAACCACCAAAAACAATGACAACGAATGTAAGAATGGAAGCTATTATTTTACCAATGGGTGATTTTTTTATCCTAGAATGTTCACTCATTATTTTCTCCCTCATTATTTACCAAAAAAATCACTGAAACCAAGTTTCAGTGATTGGTTACTTCATTAAACAAATGAATTATTTAACTGCACTTGTTTTAGGAAGAGCTTTTTGACCTGCAGCTGCTGGAGCTTTTTGACCTGCAGCTTTTTGGTCTGCAGCTTTTTGGTCTGCAGCTTTAGCAGCGTCACCTTTGTCAACTTTAAGGTGTTCACCTTTTTTAAGTTTGTTAGCGTCGCGAGTCCATTGTTCAGACTTAGTACCAAGGTCTTTGTCGTTGTACTCTTTAATTTGGTCAGGAGTTGCTGCTACATCGTTGTTGTCAACCCAAACACCTGATTCGTTTGACCAACGAGTTGCTCCAAGTCCATATGCTCCGTCTTCGGCAAATACTGGCGCTGCTGATGCGAATACAGCAAGTGCTGCTACTGATGATAATAAAACTTTTTTCATTGTTTTATCTCCTCTTTTTTTTAAAATTTATTTCATGAGGGATTACCTCACTAATCAGATTATATCACATATATTTAAGTTGTCAAGCTTTTTTAAAAATAAATTTATTTTTTTCTGGTAAAAAATAAGTAAAATTCATTCTAATTTAAAAAATCAAATAATATTCTTGAAACAATTGATACAAAAACATTTAAACTCCGAACAATACAGAATTCTGTGAGCGATAGGGTTCTGAATTTATAAGCGTTTTTTTATTTCCTCAACTGTAAATTTAAATAGTCTTCTCAATACTAAACAATGGAGAAAGAGGACGTTTTTCGTGGATACGGATGATTGCATCGCCTAAAAGATGAGCGATAGAGATTTGCTCAATCTTATCAATCAAACGTTCCTCTGGTAGGTAGATAGTATCCAAAACAACCAATTTTTTAATAGCTGATTTTTGGATGTTCTCCATAGCTGGCCCTGAAAGAACTGGGTGTGTACAGCTTGCGTAAACTTCAACAGCTCCAGCTTCAGCAAGTGCATCTGCCGCGTGACAAATGGTTCCGGCTGTATCAATCATATCGTCAATCAAGATACAAGTTTTACCTTCAACCTTACCAATGATGTTCATCACTTCACTAGTATTCATCTTGTCTACGCTACGACGTTTATCAATAATCGCAATCGGAGTTTTCAAGAATTCTGCTAATTTACGAGCACGAGTGACACCACCATGGTCTGGACTGACAACAACATAGTCAGAACCAACCATACCACGACGCTCAAAGTAATCCGCAATCAAAGGAGCACCCATCAAGTGATCAACAGGAATATCAAAGAATCCTTGAATCTGTGCAGCGTGCAAATCAATTGTCAACAAACGATCTACTCCAGCTACTTCAAGCATATTTGCCACGAGTTTTGCAGTGATTGGTTCACGCGCTCTAGCCTTTCTATCCTGACGCGCATAACCATAGTAAGGCATTACAACGTTGACGGATTCTGCACTGGCACGTTTCAAAGCATCAACCATAATCAAAATCTCTAGTAGATTGTCATTTACAGGTGAGCTAGTTGATTGTAAGATAAAGACATGTTTCCCACGGATAGATTCTTCGATGTTAACTTGAATTTCTCCATCTGAAAATTGACGAACAGTCGATTTTCCCAACTCTATCCCAATCTCTTGCGCCACACGCTCTGCCAATTCTCTATTTGAAGAAAGGGCAAACAGCTTTAAATCAGAAAAAGACATGATTTCCTCCGGTATTTATGTATCACTTGTGTTTTTCACAACATTTTTCCATCTACCATTGTAGCGCTTTTTTCTCGATTTTTCAATAAAAAATAAGACAAGAGCAGACTTTTATACTCTTATCTTATGCTATCTTATATTAGTGATATCAAAGGAGAAACTTGTCAACCTTCTCATCCTACTTCATGCTACTCCAGAAACTTTTAATTAGAAAGTTAGTATATCTCCCTCATACTACCTGTATCCACATCGTAAACAGCTCCTGAAATAATAACATCATCTGGAATTAAGGGGCATTCTCGCAGCAATTTCATATCCTCTCGAACACTCTCATCGATGTCTTGAAACGGTAAAAAGTCCTGCCCAGATACATCAACTCCCAATTCACATTTTAGGTGCTCTTGAAAATCCTCGTTATTGAAGGTTTGAGCCCCGCAGTCTGTATGATGAAGAACCACAATTTCTCTTGTCCCCATTTGTTGTTGAGAAATTACAAGTGAACGAATCATATCCTCAGTCACTCGACCACCCGCATTCCGTAAAATATGGGCATCTCCCAGAGCTAACCCCAGAGCTGGCGCAACGTGTAGACGCGAATCCATACAAGTTACGATTGCAACCTTGGTCTTAGGTTTAATGGATAAATGCAAATCTCCATGTAGTTCTACATAAGCTTGATTGGCTTTTAAAAAATTTTCAAAATAGGACATGACAACTCACTTTCTAGTCTGCCAGATAATTTGAACACCAAATTATTTATCTCCTATCTTACCATCTTTTCTTTGTCTTGTCAGCTGTTAACTTTCATATAAAAAAACTGGGACAGAGACATCCAGCGTCTAGCTTGGGTTTCTGTCCTAGTTTTTTTATTATTATGAACCTTTTTGGATATACTTGTTAAGTGAGCCTGCAAAGCTTTGAAGATTGAGACTTTGTACATAGACCTCACCGCTACCTCGGAAGGTATTCACCACTCCTTCGCCTGTACCAATAGACTGCCAGAAACCATTTTCTAGGTGAATATCATAGTCCAAAGACTGGCTCCAAGCCACCACATGAGCATTATCAATCGTTACTTCTTGGTTTTGTAGTTCAATTTTTTTAATCGAACCAAAAGCATTGGCCAAAAGAGTTCCTTGACCTTGAGTAGTCATCACAAAGAGACCGCCTTGCCCTCCGAACAGAGCTTTCCCAATAGACTGGCGCTCCATTGTATAGAAAGCTGTACCATCAAGAGCTAGAAAGGCTCCATCATTCAATCGATATTGCTTTTCACCTATCTCAAGAGCAATCACTTGACCAGGAGTATCTGGTGCTAAAGCAAGATTCCCGTTGTCAGACTCAGCAACAGCTTGAGTGATAAAGGTACTTTCACCAGAAACCATTGAACGCCCTACAGCTTTGACAAAACGTCCCAAACCAGATCCGCTAGCATTGAGCTGGGTATTGAGACTTACATTGGGTGTATGGTAGACCATGCTTCCACGCTGGATAAAGACTGTTTCTCCTTGGTTGAGCGACAACTCTACCAAAGGAAATTGCATTTGACTGTCCATAGAAAATTTCATCAGAAATTCCTCCTTGTTTTAATAATTGTTAGCAATAAAATAATTAGTCATCTAAAACTGACCATAACTATTAAGAGAACACCTTTTTCAAGACTTCCTGAATAGTCGTCACCCCAATCACCTGAATTTCCTTAGGTGGCTTGATTCCAGTTAAAGAATTCTTTGGTACATAGATTTTTGTAAATCCAAGCTTAGCAGCTTCGTTGATTCGTTGTTCGATACGATTCACACGCCGAATCTCTCCAGTCAAGCCCAACTCTCCCACAAAACATTCCTGAGGGTTGGTTGGTTTATCCTTGTAACTTGATGCAATAGCAACTGCTACCGCAAGGTCAATGGCAGGCTCATCCAATTTGACGCCACCTGCAGATTTGAGGTAGGCATCCTGATTTTGGAGGAGCAAACCTGCCCGTTTCTCCAAAACAGCCATAATCAAGCTAACACGATTGAAATCAAGACCAGTTGTAGTTCGCTTGGCATTCCCAAACATAGTCGGTGTCACCAAGGCCTGCACCTCCGCCAAAATCGGACGTGTCCCTTCCATAGTCACAACGATTGACGAACCAGTTGCCCCATCCAAACGTTCTTCTAGAAAGACCTCGCTTGGATTGAGTACCTCTACTAGCCCACCTGACTGCATCTCAAAGATTCCAATCTCATTAGTCGAGCCAAAACGATTTTTGACTGCTCTTAAGATACGGAAGGTATGGTGGCGTTCCCCTTCAAAGTAAAGCACGGTATCTACCATATGCTCCAGCATACGAGGACCAGCCAAGGTTCCTTCCTTGGTTACATGACCGACGATAAAGATGGCAATGTTATTAGTCTTGGCCAGCTGCATGAGTTCAGCTGTCACCTCACGTACTTGGGAAACCGAGCCTTGTACCCCTGAAATTTCAGGAGACATAATGGTCTGAATCGAATCGATGATAAGGAAATCCGGCTGGATACGTTCGACTTCTGCACGAACGCTCTGCATATTGGTCTCGGCATAGAGATAAAACTCACTATCAATATCCCCCAAGCGCTCTGCACGAAGTTTGATCTGTTGAGCAGACTCCTCCCCACTGACATAGAGAACTGTTCCTACTTGAGACAACTGGGTTGATACTTGTAAGAGAAGGGTTGATTTCCCAATCCCTGGATCCCCACCAATGAGGACAAGACTTCCTGGCACCACACCTCCACCAAGCACTCGGTTAAACTCCTCCATCTCAGTCTTAGTTCGATTGACATTAATAGAAGTTACTTCAGCCAATTTCATAGGCTTGGTTTTCTCACCTGTCAAGGAGACACGCGCATTTTTGACTTCTGCGACCTCAACTTCTTCTACAAAAGAAGACCAGGCTCCACAGTTTGGACAACGTCCTAAATACTTAGGTGAATTATATTCACAATTTTGACACACAAATGTCGCTTTTTTCTTTGCTATAATTCTAATCCTCTCATTTTAAAATCTCTTATTAATTTTTATATTAATGACTATTTCTTTTCAAAACAGTAAGCCCGCCATCATCCGCATGGACATAATACTGACCATCAGGGCTAAATCCAAAAATATAGGGTAAATAACCTTTATAGATTTGACTTCTATCTTCCTTATCTTTTTCCCAATAAATGGTTAAAATCGGATAATCTTCAGATTGGTCTTTATCCATTGTCACTCTGATGTCTTTGCCATTATCCAGAGGGAGATATCCACCGTATTGACCAGCGATAGGGATAGGTGAATCATATCCCTCACACATGGCTACTAACTCTACCTCATCGTAATCTCCGTCTATCGGTGTTACTTGCCCATTTTCGCTATCAATGATTGACATGTAGTCTGAAGAAATACACAGAATTTTATGATAGGCATCAGGGAGAAATGCTAGGTAAAGAAACCCTCCAATACTAATCTCAAAAATCTTCTTATACCCTCGACAATTCTCGGCGCTAAAAGCCTGAAAATCCTTATAACTCATTTCATTGTGCTTCTTTCTATATCTCTATCTCACACTCAATCACTTGGCAAAAATCAATCTTCTCATTTGGCACAAACTGGCGCATGAGCATTCGATGAGTGACAACAACGACTGTCTGATAGTCTCGATACTTGCGCATAGATTTTAGAAACCGAGACCTCATTTCCTCAGCTGTCTCATATTGAATAGGACTATTAGGAGGTAAGGAGCCATTATTTTCTAGAAATAGAGTACGAGCTTTTTCAAAATTCTCTACGCCACTTTCATAGACTTGCCATTCATGCAATAATGGCTCCACTCTCAAAGGAAATCCAATAGCACTAGCAAGATAAGAAGCCGTTTCTAAAGCTCGTGTCACTGAAGAAGCTACTAGCAGATCAGCTGATTGGAACAAGGGATTTTGGCAAAGGTCCTGAGCCTGTTTCCTTCCCTTCTCAGATAAGGGAGCTAGATCCATTCCAAATCCGGAATAAGCATGCTCCTCTAACACACGATAATCTGGCTCCCCGTGACGTACAAAAATAATCTTCATCTTAGTGCCCAGTCGATCCAAATCCACCAGTACGAACTCCGTCTGCCTCATCTCCATCTGCAATTAAAAATGGAGCAAAGACAGCCTGAACTACACGTTCTCCAACTTCAAGAACAACTTCCTGATCGGTAATATTTTTCATCTGAGCAAAGATATGGCCTTCATTTCCCGGATTTCCATAATAATCCCCATCAATAACGCCAACAGAGTTGATCAAGACCAAGCCCTTCTTACGAGGATTTGATGAACGGTCATAGAGATAGAGCACTTCAGTCGGCTGCATATAAGCCTTAACACCCGTTGGGACGAGAACAATCTCTCCTGGAGCGAGAACCGTACGCACCGCAACCTTTAAGTCGTACCCAGCTGCATGCGCTGTCTCACGCTTTGGTAGCAAATTTTCATCTGTAAAGCTAGAAACTAATTCAAAACCACGAATTTTCATATTATTCCTCTTTTTAATCTTTTATTCTAGGCTATTTTATCTTATTTATTCGAAAAAAGCACGAAAAAAGAGCACACAATTCACACTCGCTTAGGGCTGCTGGATTCCTCCCCTGACCCGCTTCACGCAGAACTGTTGCTCCACTAGTTATTATACCACATTCCCTTCTGTTTTTAAAGAGAAATTATTTTTTACGTCGATTTCGGAAAAAGTCCTGCATAATCCCTGCACAATCACTCTCTAAAATGCCTGTTTCAACAACCACACGGTGATTGAGCCGCTCATCCGTCAAAATATCATACAAACTTCCAGCAGCGCCAAATTTCTGGTTTTTAGCCCCGTAGACCACGTTTGGAATCCGTGCGAGACCAATTGCCCCACTACACATAACACAAGGCTCAATGGTCACAAAAAGCGTACAATCGAGCAAACGCCAACTCTCTTCGCTCAAATTAGCATCCTCTATAGCCATAATTTCCGCATGCATGACTGCCCGTTGCAACTCCTCTCGCGCATTGTGTCCTCTCCCAATGACTTTTCCATCCTTGACAATTACACAACCAATCGGGATTTCATCATGCTCTAAAGCAATCTCTGCCTCTTTTAAGGCCTCTCTCATAAAAGCTTCTTTTTCTTCAAGCGTGTAATTCATCTCTTCTCTCTTCCTAGCTATCAATTCTATCATTATAGCATGTTTTCCTAGACAAAAAAAGAGCTCTATAATATTTGCAGAAACCAACTTTAGATAGTATTCAATCTCTGGTTTGTAGAAATAATGTTATAAAAAGAGTATAATGGTAGCAAAATTTAGAGAAACACTAGAAATCATGAACTGAGAGTAATGGAGACAACTGATACAGAATGTCCAGATCTGTCGGAAGATTTTTAACTATAAGTCTCCAAGAGATGATTATCCTGAGATTTAAATAATAAACAAGATGAAAGGGTAACTAATGCAATTAGAATTTTTACAGGATGAACCAAAACTTACCTTGATGTTTCCATATAAAGATACATTTAATAGAGTAGGGGGACCATCCATGATATCTATATCTGTTATGATTCTCTGGATTCTAAAGCGTCTGATGACTTACAATACTGATTTTGCAGACAAAATTGTTATGGCAGTAGCGCTGATTTATGCTCCCCTCCTTATATGGTTTATGGGGTATTATCTCTTCATAAATGGAGTAAAATTAGAAATTTATAAAAACAATATTGTTCAGTATTATACCTATAGCAGTAGAGGCCACAGCCTATTACATTATCAATTTGGACTTCAAGATATCGAACAAATAACCATTATAAAGCGTCCTTTTAATTGCGTAAAGTTAAGCATAAAAATTAGAAATCCTATTTTTTTAGAAGGACATGAAAAAAAACTAAATAAGCTAGTCAGAGTCAGTATCATCACAGGCAAACTAAAAGCAGATGCTTTTATGCACGAAATGAAGCAATTTCAAAGTGATAAATCAGATAATCAAGTAAGCTGATTCAGAAAAAATTCAAGTTTGTCTAACTTACAAATTCTCAAGAAAATAGTTCACTGAAGAGGCTGGGATCAGAAATCCCAACCTCATTTTTTCTTAGTTATGCGCCTTTGATGTGATGGCAAATTGAACGATTTGTTGGTATTTGAGAATTCAAAAAGTTTTTTTACCAAAACTTCTTTTCTCAATTCACAACTTTAACAAATTTACCCAAATGTTGAAACCTCACAGATCTGGGTGTACCAAATCGAGAGTTGGTCTAAAGATTTCTGTCTCACTGTTTTTTTCTTTGTCTTAAAAGTAAAGAAGCCACCTAAATATGACTTAAAAGCTGACAAAAAAAGCCACCGAATGCGGTGACTTTATAGGGAGATTATTATGAAAAAGAAAAGTTTAGGAAATTTGTTACAACAAGTTAGGAGGTCTTCTTGTAACTGTCTATAGTATATCCGACCTGTCTTAAACAAATCTTAAAAAATCTCCTATGACCAAACACTTTCTAAAATATTTGTTTGTTCACGACCAGGACCTACTGAGAATGTTGAAATACGCACACCCACCAATTCGCTAACACGACGTACATAGTTACGTGCATTCTCAGGAAGATCTTCCAAAGTACGTACTCCAGTAATATCTTCATGCCAACCTGGCAATTCTTCATAGATTGGCTTGCAACGTTTCAATTGTTCGAGACTAGCTGGGTAGTAATCAATACGTTGACCATCAAGATCATAAGCTACACAGATTTTTACTGTATCCAAGCCACTCAAAACATCGATAGAGTTCAAAGAGAGATTTGTGATACCAGAAACACGACGGCTATGACGCATAACAACTGAGTCAAACCAGCCCACACGACGTGGACGACCAGTAGTTGTTCCATACTCATGACCTACTTCACGAATGCGTTCTCCCACTTCATCAAACAACTCAGTTGGGAAAGGACCATCTCCTACACGACTTGTATAGGCCTTACAAACACCTACAACCTTGTCAATCTTGCTTGGACCTACTCCAGAACCAATTGTCACACCACCAGCCACAGGGTTTGATGAAGTAACAAATGGATAAGTACCTTGGTCAATATCTAACATGACGCCTTGAGCTCCTTCAAAGAGAACACGTTTGCCATTATCAAGTGCATCATTCAAGATAACAGAAGTATCTGTTACATATTGCTTGATTTGTTGACCATATTCATAATATTCTTCAAAAATATCATCAAATGAAATAGGTTCGCTATCATACAATTTTACAAATTGACGATTTTTCTCAGCAAGATTGCGTTCTAAACGTTCACGGAAAATCTCTTTATCCAAAAGATCTGCGATACGGATTCCAACACGAGCTGCCTTGTCCATATAGGCTGGACCAATTCCTTTAATTGTAGTCCCAATCTTGTTATCACCCTTAGCTTCTTCTTGAAGACGGTCTAATTCAATGTGATAAGGCAAGATAACATGCGCACGATCAGAAATTCGAAGATTATCTGTTGTAACACCTTCTTCATGCAGATAAGACAATTCTTTCACAAGAGATTTAGGGTTTACAACCATCCCATTGCCAATTACAGAAATTTTTTCTGGGAAGAAAATACCTGAAGGGATCAAGTGCAATTTAAATTTCTTTCCATCAATAACAATTGTGTGACCTGCATTGTCACCACCTTGGTAACGAGCAATCACTTCCGCATTAGCTGAAAGAAAATCTGTAATTTTCCCTTTACCTTCATCACCCCATTGGGTACCTACAACAACTACTGAAGTCATAATAAAATTTCGTCTGAGCCAAAAGGCTCGTCCTTTCTCATATACGTGGCGGGACTCTCACCCACAATTATATCTTACAATTTATTATAAGAAAAAAACCCCATTTTATCAAGAATTAACACTAGAAAAGATTAGGGAATTCTTTAACTTTTGATTTTTAAAAATACAAAAAATTAGCATAATCTAAATATTTTTTATAAATTAATTATTATTGTTCGTAATAAATGAAATTA